>NZ_KV786059.1:10915-17747 GCF_001806805.1 Aerococcus sp. HMSC23C02
AGGTCCCTTTCTCCCGCATCCTCTCACACCCTTTTATAGTCGGGTTCGCAGTTGCAAACTTGAAGTGACTTCACCCAATCGGAACGATCGGCTAAAGCCGCTCTTTTCCGTTTGGGCTCCAGTCATTCAAGTCTGGACGCAACTGCTCACACCCTTCGTAGTCGGGTTCGCAAGAGCAGCTTTGGAGTGCTTTCGCAAGTCGGGAACGTGCAAGCAAGGCCTGCCCTTATCCCGACTTACTCCAAGCATCCAAAGCTAAACGCTCTTGCTCACACCCTTATTAAAACATTGTGTTTGTCTGGATGTTATAGGTTTTCTTATACCACCATCTGCCGACGAAGGCGATGACGGCAATGGCGAAGTAGAGGAAGGAGGGGAGGACGATGTTGATGTTGGCTGGGATGAGGGCGGTGCTGAGGCTGACGACGCCGATCCAGATGATGACCACGGCGGCTCCGACGCCGATGTAGCGGAGGATGGGGTGCTTGGCGTCCCGGTCCATGTTTTGTTGGTAGTAGGTCAGGATCGCCATGGCTAGGCCACCGAGGACGAAGTTAATGATTAAAGAAATCACACCGAAAGATTGGTTATTGTTGGCCTGGTTACTGCTGAGGGCGCCAATCCCTGCCAAGGCCGCGAACATGCCCCCGATAAATAGGGAGCTGTCCAACCAGATTTGTTGGAAGGTCGCAGGCTTCACTTCGACTTCACTAGGACCGTAGAGGACTTGCTGGGCATATTGGGTCGGCGTGCCGTAGAGATGGTTGGCCGTGATGCCCTGGCCCTGCTTGTCCAACATTTCTTTAATCATAGTGTTTTCGTGGCGGATGGCAGCTTCTTCAGCGCCCTGGGCCTTCATTTCCTTATTGAATTGGAAGATGAAGTCTTGGTTGCGCTTGGTCAGTTCGGGATAGAGTTTCTGGTTTTCTTCTTGGAGGTCAGCCAGGCTCACTTCCTGGTCTTTAACAGCTTGGTCTTGTGTCATCAGAAAACCTCCTAAACATTGAAGCGGAAGAGCATGATGTCGCCATCTTGAACGACATAATCCTTACCTTCCGACCGGTACTTGCCGTGCTCCTTGCAAGCCTGCATGCTGCCGTAAGTCATTAAATCATCGTAGTGGACGGTTTCTGCCCGGATGAAGCCACGCTCGAAGTCGGAGTGGATGATCCCAGCAGCTTGAGGGGCCTTCATGCCCTTCTTGAAGGTCCAAGCGCGAACTTCTTGTTCCCCTGCGGTAAAGTAAGTGGCCAGGCCAAGCAGGGTGTAGGACCGCTGGATCAAGACATCCAAACCAGATTGTTCCATGCCGAGATCTTCCAGGAACATGGCCCGGTCGTCTTCTTCCATGGTTGCCAGGTCTTCTTCCAATTTGGCGCAGACAACAACCACTTGGGCCCCTTCGGCATCGGCAATTTCACGAACTGCTTGGACGTGTTCGTTGTCGCCAGATGCGGCATCCTCTTCTTCCACATTGGCGACATAGAGGACGGGTTTCATGGTCAAAAGGAAGAGCTGTTTAACAAAGCCCATCTCTTCTTCGTTGAAGTCTAAGGCCCGGGCAGGCGTGCCGGCTTCCAGGGCTTCCTTAATCCGGCCCAAGACATTGGCTTCGACAACGGCTTCATGCTGCTTGGACTTAGCCATTTTAGCTGCTTTTTCATAGCGCTTGCTGACGCTTTCTAAGTCGGCGAGGACCAGTTCCAGGTTGATGGTTTCGATATCGTCTTTAGGATCGATACCACCGCTCACGTGGGTAATATTTTCATCGTCGAAACAGCGGACTACGTGGCAGATAGCGTCCACTTCACGGATATTGGCCAGGAACTTATTTCCCAGGCCTTCCCCCTTGGAGGCACCCTTCACAATCCCCGCAATATCGGTAAATTCAAAGGTCGTAGGGACCGTCTTCTTAGGGTCCACCACTTCGGTAATCTTCCAGAGGCGGTCGTCAGGGACTTCCACCACGCCCACATTAGGGTCAATCGTCGCAAATGGATAGTTGGCTGCCTCCACCTGCGACTTAGTAATTGCGTTAAATAAGGTTGACTTACCCACATTAGGCAAGCCGACAATTCCTGCTGTTAAAGCCATTGCTTATCGTTCACTCGCTTTCCTATTCATTTTCTGCTTTTTCAAGGACTTTTTTCATTTTCTTTTCAAATTCGCGCCGTGGCATCATCACAGACTGGCCACATCCCTGGCACTTCATCCGGATATCCATCCCCATGCGGATAATCTTCCAGGCATTGGTCTTACAAGGGTGGGGCTTCTTCATCTCGACCACGTCATGGAGCGCATAATTCTTGTCTACCATCCTATCCCCTCCTTAATCATCTAGGCGAATATTCAATAAATCTAAGATCCGGGTCAGGTCTTCCTCGGACAAGTATTCAATCTCGATCTTGCCGTGGTCCCCCTTGCTCTGGATCTGCACATTGGTCCCGAACTTGTCCATCAAGAGGTCTTCACTCTCACGGATATAGGTCGGTTTCTGCGGCGCTTGGACCTTCTGACTCTTCTGAGCTTCGACGGGTTCATTCAGGCTCTGGACCATCTTCTCCAATTGGCGGACCGTCATCCCCTCATTGACCACCTTCTTGGCTAGTCGGGTCTGGTCTTTAGGGTTCTTCAAGGCCAAAAGCGTCCGGGCCTGGCCCATGGACAAGTCGCCGTCTTGGACCAATTCCTTCACTTCCGGTGTCAGATCCAAAAGGCGGAGGTAGTTGGCAATATAAGACCGGCTCTTACCCAAACGCTTGGCCGCTTCAGCCTGGGTCAGAGACAAGCTATCAATTAAATTCTGATAGGCCTGGGCCTCTTCTAGGGGCGTTAGGTCTTCCCGCTGCAAGTTCTCAATGATCGCAGTTTCGATCATTTGGGCATCGGTCATCTCGCGCACAATGGCGGGAATGGTCTCTGCCCCATTCAGCTTGGTCGCCCGGTAACGGCGCTCCCCTGCAATAATCTCATAACCCTTAATAGCCGACTTGCGGAGGATAATAGGCTGGAGGAGCCCCTGCTCCGCAATGGAATCCGCCAACTCTTGCAGGGCCTTCTCTGAGAAATTGAGCCGCGGCTGGTAAGGGTTGGGGCGGATCTCATCAAGGGCAACCTCTACCACCTGCTCATGATCAGGATCAAGCGGCGCCTGGGCAGGACCCTGGCTGTCGCTTCCGATATAATCTTTTTCAAAAGGATTGCTTTCATCGGAGAAGAAAGCGCCGATCCCTTTACCTAAACCACGGTTCTTAGTCGTCATTTGCCAGCACTTCCTTTGCTAATTCAAGATAGACTTCCGCACCCCGCGATCGCTTGTCATAGTCGATAATGGCTAGGCCATAAGAAGGGGCTTCGGATAAACGGACATTGCGCGGAATCAGAGTGTCATAGACCTTGTCGCCGAAGTACTTGCGCACCTCTTGGACCACTTCATTGCTGAGATTGGTCCGCGCGTCATACATGGTCATCAAGACCCCTTCCAGCTTCAAGTGCGGATTGAAGTGTTTCTGAACCAGTTGAATAGTGTTAAGCAACTGGCTCAGCCCCTCCAAGGCATAGTACTCACTCTGTACAGGAATGAGGACGGAATCCGCTGCGGTGAAGGCATTGAGGGTCAGATGGCCCAGGGAAGGCGGGCAATCGATAAAGATATAGTCATACTGGTCGCGAACCGCTGCAATAGCCTCCTTCATCCGCTGCTCGCGGTGGGGGACATTGGTCAATTCCACCTCAGCCCCCGCCAATTGCAGGGTCGCTGGGACAACATCCACATTCTCCCGGGAAGAAGGCAGGGTCACATCTGCCAAGTCCTTGCCATTAATGAGCACATCGTAGATATCCTCTTCGACCTCTGCCTTGTTGATCCCTAGGCCGCTGCTGGCATTCCCTTGGGCATCGCTATCGATCAAGAGAACCTTCTTATCATTGTAAGCCAGGCAGGCCGCCAGGTTCACTGTCGTGGTGGTCTTACCAACGCCACCTTTCTGATTGGCAACCGCAATTACCTTTCCCATATTTTAATTACCTCCTTAGTCGCTTGCCGCGCAGTCACAAGCCAAGAAAGAAAAAAGGAAGGAAATGCGCTCCTTCCCCCTCGCATTTCTTCCGAATCCCAGCTCGAGTCTGACATTCTTCGCACATATTCTAATCTGTCTACTTTATTGTATCAAAAAAAAGCCCCCTGTGCTCATAATTTTATCTTTAGAAGACTTCTACAAGTTAGGAGCCTATCATTTCACGCCAAAAGCCTAGCATGTTATCATGTAAGCGTAAACATTTATTTGTATTGACTTGCCAACCATCACTTGCTCGCCTATTGAAAAAGCGAGCTCAGCCCCCTAAGCAAGGAGGAACCGATATGCCACGCTCCAGTTTAAAAATTGTTTTTTGGTGTCTTATCATCGATACACTCTTAAACGGTATCTTGGAATACTTTTGGTCACCCGCCCTCTTGGAGGCCTTTAGCTCCATACCTGGAAATATCGCCTTCCTCATCGTCCTCTACTACTGGTGGGAGGGTCGGAAGGAGGAAGACTAAGAAATTAAATAGAAATACGTAATATGTTAATAGCATGAATGAGCATTCGTTTCGCTTTTGAATTTGGTCGTTAAAAAGCCATGGCACCGGTTCGGGCCAAGGTCCCTCACCTAGCATTCTTCAAACGGCTAGTAAGGCTTGCGCCAACTATCCGTAATTCATAATGCTTGCTTTTCATGGCTAACGACCAACTTCAAAGCTTCACTACTGCTCATAAATAAATTGTCTAAACGTGTTATTTAATTACTAGTCTTTAAAATAAAAATTAAAACAAAAAATAGAAACGCCGTTCAAACAAGACAGCTCAGTCTTGCTTGAACGGCTTTTTAATTATGCTAACACTAAGCGAATTTGGGTTTGGGCGGGGTCGTGGAAGATGAGGCTGGAGCCGTCTTTGTCATAGTCGATCGCCTTGGCTTGGAGTTGGTCTTCCACCCAGTCCAGGTCGTCTTGGCTCCCCTGCCAGATGCTTTCGCGGAGACCCTGGCTGGTGTAGTCTGCCTGTGGGTCGATGTCCTTGCGCCAAACATTGGCCCCAAGGTGGTGGTGGTAGTCACCGGTCGCCATGAAGAGGGCGGACTTGCCCATGAGGAATTTGACGCCGAGGCCCATCACGTCATAGTAGAAGTTAAGGGTTTCTTCGATATCATGGACGTGGAGATGGATGTGGCCCATGATGGTTCCGTTCGGCATGCCCTGGTAGTCGCCTGCTTCAGCCAGGGCGAGGACTTCCTCTGCCGCTATAGGCTCAACGATCCCAGCGATAGCCCCTGATTCATTGATATCCCATTCAGATCGGTCCTTGTCAGCATAGATTTCAATTCCATTATCCTCAGGGTCCTGGAGGTAGAGGGCCTCGCTGTAGCCGTGGTTGGAAGCACCATCCAGGGGCGCTTTGACCTGGAGGAGGTGCTTGAAGTTATTGGCTAGGTCCTTGCGGCTGGGCAGGAGGAAGGCCATATGGTAGAGACCCGTATAGTCCTTCTTACGCTCATCAGTCGGATAGATCTCGAGAAGGACCTGACCATCCGCTGTCCCTAAGTAATACACCTCATCCTTGACCTCAATTTGGCTGAGACCAATTGTTTCTTGGTAGAAATTCGCTAAAATCTTGGGGTCCAGGGCATTGATCGCCACCGCTCGCGTCCTTACTTTAGTCGCTGATTCAGTCACCTGTCTTGTCATAAAATAATTGCTCCTTTGTTTTATTTTTCCGTCTTCACTTACATTCAGTAACCAGTCTAGCATGTTTTATTTCTGAATCGAAGCAATAAGTCTTGGCCTGTTTTTTTCATTTGGCTGAAGCGCTTTAATGTGTTAGTCTGACTTTAATGAAAGCATTGAATTAATTTTGAGGAGGAATGCTTATGTCGCGAGAAATTTTACGGTCTTTCATAATCACTTCTTTGCATGCTCTCTTTATCTTCTTAGTCCTGGCCCTCATCGAAAGCATATTCTCTGTGACGATTCCTTTTGCCCTTCAATTTTTGATCCTGATTTTATATGTGCTTGGCCTGAATTTGAAAAAAATAAGGAAGCTTTGATGCATGGTATTGGAGAGCATCCGTTCCGCTATTGAATTTGATCGTTGAAGAGCCATGGCACCGGCTCGAGCCAAGGTCTCTCACCTAGCGAGCTTCAAACGGCTAGTAACGGCTTACGCCGACTATCCGTAATTCACATCGCTTGCTTTTTCATGGCTAACGATCAAATTCAAAGTCCGCTCCTGCTCAAAACAATTGTAATAAATTTTTTAAATCATTAGTCACTGACACTAAAACAGAGATAAGCAAAAAAGAAGCAGTAGATGGTTGAAAAATCTGCTGCTTCCTTTTTATTTTGAATTAAACTGTCTTGATAGGCATTTATTAGTGAGTAAGATGGTGGCAACTTTCAAATACCAGTTCGATTTGAAAGTTCGACCTCCGCTACTCTCAAACTCCTTGTCCATTTGAAAGTTGGGTCCACGCTACTTTCAAACTCCTCGTCCATTTAAGAGTTGGGTCCGTGCTACTCTCAAACTCCGCTTCCATTTAAAAGTTCGACCTCCTCTACTTTCAAAGTCCATATCTATTTGAAAGTTGGGCAGCGGCTAGACAAGCTAGCTTGCCCCAACATAATGAAAACAAGCTAGCTAAGAGCTTGCTAGCTTGTTGAAGATGATTTTAGAAAATAGTATTGCTGTATTCTAATGAATTTTGTGCTTACAGGCCGCATTCGAAGCTTTTGTGTAGGAATTGTGCGCTCTTGCTCTCACCCTAGTCGGGTTCGCAAGAGCAGCTTTGGAGTGCT
>NZ_KV786059.1:17767-51820 GCF_001806805.1 Aerococcus sp. HMSC23C02
CTTATTCCGACTTACTCCAAGCATCCAAAGCTAATCGCTCTTGCTCTCACCCTTTCCTAGTCGGGTTCAGGCTAGCAGAAATAGCTCCTCTTCACAAAGATCCGCCGAAGACTTGCAGTCTTCTCTGGCTCTTGGCTCCAGAGGGCTATTTCTCCCGCTAGCCCTCACACCCTGTGTTTACTGAATTGGTTTTTTGGCTGGGGTGCCGGGTTTTCTGGGGTATTTGTTGGGGCTTTCTTTTTTCTTGGCGATGCGGATGATGTGGCGTTCGCCGGCGTTTTCGGGGAGTTCGAAGGCGATGTCTTCTAGGAATTTTCCGCCGAGGGTGGCGATGGCTTTCTTGGCGTCCGCGAGTTCGTCTTCTGCCTGGGCCCCCTTCATGGCAACGAAGAGGCCGTCTTTTTTGACTAGGGGGAGGCAGAATTCGGCGAGGACAGAGAGCCGAGCCACGGCGCGGGCGGTGGCTAGGTCATAGTGGGCACGGTGGGCCTTGTTCTGACCGAATGTTTCGGCCCGGTCGTGGATGGCTTGAACCTGGTCTAAGCCGAGTTCGTCAATGACCGTATCCAGGAAGCCAATCCGTTTTTTGAGGCTGTCCACGATCGTGACCTGGAGCTCTGGGAAGGCAATCTTGAGCGGGATACTTGGGAAGCCTGCGCCTGCTCCGACGTCCACTAGGGTCAGCGGACGGCTGAGGTCAACGTGGAAGGCCAGGGTCAGGGAATCGTAGAAGTGCTTGAGGTAGACCTCATCGCGGTCGGTAATGGCAGTGAGATTCATCTTCTCGTTCCATTCGACCAAGAGTTCATAGTAACGGGCGAATTGGGCCATTTGTTGGTCGGTCAGTGAGAGACCTGCGTCTTGGACTTGTTTTTGGAATTGTTCGGGATTCATGGCGCCTCCTAGACTCTAATGTAGGCATAGCGGTCGTGTTGGTAGTCAATCAGGGCTGCTACCCCATCCAGAGCGACAGCTAGGCCGACTTGGGCCACTCGGTCTTCGTCAATGCCCTCCCGCTCTAGGCTGGGTTTGGAGAGTTCGAAGGTCACTCCGCGGTCTAACCAAGGCTTGGCCTGGTCGAGGAGCTCCTCACGGTCAGCCAGACGGACAGCTGCCCCATTGGCAACAACTACCGCTTTAAGGTCAGGGCTTACTTCATAGGCTTTTTCTAAATACGTAAATAAGGTTGGCCATGCTTTCATTTCATGGACATGGAATACCACACGTTTCATTCCGATCGACTCCTTCTCGTCTATTATCACTGTCAGTATAGCATACTTCCTTCCACAAAAAAATCCTCCCAAGTCCGTGCCTAGGAGGATTTAGCTAGTAAGTTTATAACACTTTAGCCACTGGTCACCAATACTAACTAATATAGAACGATTCAATTTCATCACTTCAATAATTAGTATTTTATTTACCAAGCACTATAAACAGGAGCGCAACGGATGCTCACGAGCACCGCTCGTTTCGTAAAGAATAACTTTATTCAAAATTCTTAGGATGGGTCACCACTAGGGCAAGGCCCAGGACGAACATAAAGATGGCAAAGAGCAGGGTCGCGGACAGGCCAAATGACTTCAAGAGGAAGGCCCCCACCCCACTAGCAATCATAATCGACAGGTCGAAACTAGTCGTCTGCAGAGAGATGGCAATGTCTTGGCCTTCTGAGGTTTGCCGGGTGGTGGCTGTCTGCATCAAAGTCGAAATCGGACCGAAGCTGAGCCCCCAGAGGAACATACCGATGAAGCCCAACCAGAGCGAGGAAGCGCCCCAGATGAAGATGGCCATAGCGATAATTCCGATGATAAAAACCGTCAGCATAATGGACTTGAGATGGTCGTCGATGAGACGGGCCACCGCAACCACCGCACAGATAGCTCCGAGTCCAAAGACAATCTGCATGGCTTGAAGGCCCATGCCCAAGCGTTCAGCAATCATTTGAATGTAGACATAGCTGGTGTAGTGGGCGCAGACGAAGAGGAAGGTGAGGACAACGACCATCATCACATTGCGGTTCTTCACCATATCCTTGGGGCTGATCAAGTGAGCGCTGGATTGGCCAGGGACTGAGGGCAGGAGCTTATAACCCAGAGCGGCGACGATGAAGAAACCTAGCGCCACCATCCCAAAGGCCAGCCGCCAGTGCATGGCCTGGCCGATGTAAGTCATCAAGGGCACGCCCAGGCTCAGGCCAATCGTTGAACCTGAGAAGACCAGGGTTACCGCCCGACCAGCATGGGCAGCCGGCACCATCTGCAGGGTGTAGGCCGCCAACATGGACCACATCAAGCCGGCACAGACCCCACCGATCAAGCGGGCCCCCATAACCAACCAGAAGTAAGGCGAGATGGCCGTCAGTAAATTTCCCAGGCCAAAGCCTAAGACTACCGCGATCAAGAGGGGACGGCGGTTGACCTTGGTCACTAGCCGGGTCACGGGAATCGCTCCCAAGGCGGCTGTCAAGGCATAGGCCCCCACGAACTGACCCACCATGGAATAATCCGCTGACAGGCTCTCACCCATCTCCCGCAACAAACCCGCAGGCAGCAGTTCAGAAATAATCGCTAATAATGTAATCACACTCATCAGGAGAATCACCGGCCAGGGCATGGCTTGGTCATTTCCCCGTAAACTTCTCGTCATATTCTACCTCCACTCTAAAAGCTTCACCAATATCATTGTATTCGATCATTTTGGCAATCTTTGATCGAAAAGTCAAGCTTAGCCCCCTAAAAGATTCATGAGAAAAGGGATGGACTAGTTGCTGGGAATTGAACTTGCCGCTAAAGCACCTAGTGAATATAGAAACTGAGTAAGCAATTCTCTTGACGGAACGGTCATTTCGATTAAGGAACAATGAACCATATAAGAATTGCTTCATAAATAGCGAATAGAAGGCAAGCTCTTTGAAAGCGCTTCTTATTCTTGTTAAAATAAAAGTGTAAATGAAAGACAGACAGCGAAAGGAGAGGCGTTTTATGGATAGAGTTCACCAATTCTTATACCGCACACCGGAATTAATCAAATTGCTCATTATAGCTGGTCTGCTCATTAGTAATTACATCTTGCTGATCGAGCACTTCTCCTCACCTAGCCATCGGATGCTCCTCTCTCTTTCCTTTTTCATCCTTGCTGGTATTTTAGGTATGGTCTTTCGCAGACCGAAGACTAAGAAATAGAGGGATTTCATGGATTTCTTTAAGCAGTATAAAAATCAATTGATCGGCTATTCGACTCGGATTTTTATTGTCTATTCTGTCCTCAGTATTTTCCGCGACTTTGACTCTTGGGAGAACTACTTCTTCCGCCTCTTCATTTTTGTCATCTCTATAGCCATTATGTGTTGGCCACTGACCCGCTTGGCCAAGTATTTCTATGAAGAAGGCAAGAAAGATCGTCAGTGATAGGAGGTGAAGCAAAGGTAAGGCCGACTTACTTTTAAATGTATGAAACATTCTAATTCATTAATCTATCTTTTTCTATTTTTCAACCTGATAGCTTTTGTCCATGCAGATCAAAGCATCCAATATTTCTTACTCAGCCTATCCACCGCCCTCTTCCTCCTTCTAGCAGTGAAGGATCAACGGGCTCGGAAGTCAAAGGAAAAATAAATCATATTGTATACGACCAGCAAGCTTCTGAAGGCTCGGAGCTGCTGGTCGATTTTATTTATTGGATTGGAATAGCGCTGACTTAAGGCCTGGGCCTTACTTAGCACAAGCAGAAAAACCAAGCCTACAAGGTCCTTCATCCTTGTAGGCTTGGTTTTCCTTATTTTTTAGCGATTCTTGATAAGGCCAGACCACACTCGAGACACTTGAGTGTGTGTTAGCCCCCAGTAAGCCTCACTCGAAGGGCTTGAGTGGGTGTTGGAATCTAGCAAGCCCCATTCGAAGACCCCGACTGTGTCTTGAAACCCAGCAATCCCCACTCGAAAGTCTCGATTGTGTGTTGACAGCAGCCAACCCACAATCCAGGCTTTTGTTTGAAGGTTGATTAGAGGTAGAGAAGATCGAATTTCAGAATACAGTAAGATAGACACTCTTTGATTTTTAGTGATACTGCATACTAAGAATTGAATCAAAATTACTTAACCAGGTCCTTATGAGCAAGAGTGGAGCTTTGAATTTGATCCTTAGCCATGAAAAAGCAAGCGAAGAGAATTACGGATCGTAGGCTCTAGCCGTACGAACCGTTTGAATCTCGCTAGGTGAGAGACCATGGCTCGAACCGGTGCTATGCTTTAGCCGTTGGAGCGATAGCGACTTACGGATAAAGTACAAGACGGCTTTAGCCAGTGTTGATCCTCTGAATATTTAAGGATCAAATTCAAAAGCATAACGGATGCTCACTAGCACAATTTATATTCTACACCCTCCTCTTAACTTTCCCTGATTGTAAGTAGACAGCAAGGATAGAGATGTCGGCGGGGTTGACGCCGGAGACGCGGCTGGCTTGGGCCAGGGTGCGAGGGCCGATTTCGGCGAGGCGTTGGCGGGCTTCGGTGGCGATACCTTCAATAGCATCCCAATCGATGTCTTCAGGGATGACCTTGGATTCCATCCGGTGGAGTTTGTCAACGTTGCGCTGGGCTTTTTCGATGTAGCCGGCGTATTTGACTTGGATTTCGACTTGGTCCCAGACTTCGTGGGGGTAGTCGGTGTCGGATGGGGCGAATTTCAAGATATCAGTAATCTTGAGTTCGGGGCGTTTGAGGAGGTCAGCGGCCAGGATGCCGTCCTTCAAGCGGGAAGACCCCTTGTCCTCTAGGTAAGCTTGGAGCTCAGCAGTTGGCTTGAGCCGGGTCGTTTGTAGGCGGTTGAGCTCGGACATGACGGCATTTTGTTCGAAGAGATAGCGTTGGTAGCGCTCGTCCGTTACCAGGCCGAGCTGGCGGCCGTATTCGGTCAGGCGCAGGTCGGCATTGTCGTGGCGGAGGAGGAGCCGGTATTCGGCCCGGGAAGTGAGGAGGCGGTAGGGTTCCGTCGTCCCCTTGGTGACCAGGTCATCCACCATGACGCCGATATAAGCTTCGTCACGACCAATAATGAAGGGGTCCTTGCCCTGGATCTTCAAGGCCGCATTAATCCCTGCATAGAGACCTTGGCCAGCTGCTTCTTCATAGCCCGAGGTCCCATTAGTCTGGCCAGCTGTATAGAGGTTGTCAATATGCTTGGTTTCAAAAGTCATCTTCAATTGGTTAGGTCGAACCACATCATATTCGATAGCGTAGCCATCACGCATAATGCGGGCCTTTTCCAAGCCCTTGATGGAGTGGATCATAGCTTCTTGGACTTCTTCAGGCATGGAGGTGGACAGGCCTTGAACATAGATTTCATTGGTATAGCGGCCTTCCGGTTCCAAGAAGAGTTGGTGCTTGTCCTTGTCGGCAAAGCGCACAATCTTGTCTTCAATGGATGGGCAATAACGAGCACCGACCCCGTCCACAATCCCCGTGAACATAGGCGCCCGGTCTAAATTTTCGCGGATAATCTCATGGGTACCTTCATTGGTATAGGTCAACCAGCATGGAATCTGCTCGTCAGCGGGTAGGTAGTCTTCGTCATCAGAGAGGAAGCTGAAGTGGTGGGGCGTTTCGTCCCCAGGTTGGATGCTGGTTTGGTCATAGTCGACACTATCCTTGGCCACACGGGGTGGAGTCCCGGTCTTAAAGCGGACAATGTCAAAGCCATATTTCTCAGCTAGGTTCTTGGTCAGTTCAGTGGCTGCCTGGGAGTTATTGGGACCAGAAGAATATTTCAGGTCGCCGATAATAATTTCACCCCGGGCAGCTGTCCCAACGGTTAGAATAACGGCCTGGCTACGGAAGACCGCTCCAGTTTCCGTGATGACGCCCCGACACTGGCCTTCTTCAACAACTAAGTCACTGACAATGCCTTGGCGCAAGTCTAAGTTTTCTTGGGCTTCGACGGTTTGGCGCATGGTCCGGGCATAGGCTTCCTTGTCGGCTTGGGCGCGAAGGGCACGCACAGCCGGCCCCTTGCCCACATTGAGCATCCGCATTTGGATGTAGGTCTTATCGATATTGACCCCCATTTCACCACCGAGGGCATCGATTTCGCGGACGACAACTCCCTTAGCCGGCCCACCGATCGAGGGGTTACAAGGCATGAAGGCCACCATATCGATAGAAATCGTGATAAGGAGGGTCTTTTGTCCCATCCGAGATGTCGCTAGCGCCGCCTCACAGCCTGCATGGCCAGCACCAACAACAATGACATCATAGTCTCCAGCTGCAAATTGTTCTACCATTCTTTCATCCTTTCTTTATGTCCATTACTTGCCCAAACAGAATTGGGTAAAGAGTTGGGTAATCAGTTCATCAGGAGCGCTCTCGCCGGTAATTTCACCCAGCAAGTCCCAAGCCCGGGTAAAGTCGATCTGGATGAGGTCTACCGGCATGCCGGCTGCAATTCCCGCTTCCACATCATCCAGGGCTTGGTCGGCCTTCTGCAAGAGGTCGATGTGGCGGGAATTAGTCACATAAGTGGCATCCCGTTCGCCCGTCTGCCCGCTAAAGAAGAGGTCTGCAATGTCTTCTTCTAGGCGATCCAAGCCACTCCGTTCGACCATCGACGTTTCGATCACGGGATCATCGCCTAAGTAGGTCGCTAATTCGGTCCGATCAAGTTTTTGGGGGAGGTCGGTCTTATTGAAGATGATAATCCGCTGGCTCCCTGACGTTAGTTCCAATAATTCCCGGTCCATATCGGTCAAAGGCTCGCTCTGGTTGAGCAAAAGAAGGACCAGGTCCGCTTGTTCTAAGGCTTGGCGGGACCGTTCCACGCCGATTTTTTCCACCTGGTCATCGGTTTCCCGGATCCCGGCCGTATCGATCAGTTTCAAGGGCACGCCGCGGACATTGACATATTCTTCAATGGTGTCGCGGGTGGTCCCTTCGATATCGGTCACGATGGCCTTGTCTTCTCTAAGCAAGGTATTGAGCAAGCTGGACTTGCCCACATTAGGGCGGCCGATAATAGCGGTATTCAGACCATCACGCAGGATCTTCCCTTGCTTGGAGGTGGCTAGTAGGGACTGGATGCCTTCCTTAACTTGGGCTGTCTTCTCAGCGAGCAAGGAGAGGGTCATCTCTTCCACATCATCATATTCCGGGTAATCAATGTTCACCTCGACCTGGGCCAGGGTATTGAGGATGTCCTGGCGCAGGTCCTTGATAATGGAAGACAAGTGGCCGTCCAAGTGGTTGACCGCCTGCTGCATGGACCGGTCAGTCTTAGCCCGGATCACATCCATCACGGCTTCCGCCTGGGTCAAGTCAATCCGCCCGTTCAGGAAGGCCCGCTTGGTGAATTCCCCCGGTTCCGCCATGGTGCAGCCCTCGCGCAGGGCCAATTCCAAGATCCGCTGGGTCGCCAGCATTCCCCCATGGCAGTTAATCTCCACAATATCTTCCCGGGTAAAGGTCCGCGGCGACCGCATCACGCTCACCATAACTTCATCAATTTCCTCGTCCGTTTTGGGGTCCACAATATGCCCGTAGTGGATGGTGTGACTATCTTGGTCCACCAAGTGCTTCTTCCCCATCCGATAAATCTTATCCGCAATCTCAACCGCTTCCGTCCCTGACAGGCGCACAATCCCAATCGCCCCTTCACCAGGCGCCGTCGAAATCGCAGCAATCGTATCAAAAGCTTCCGTAAACATAAACCCACGCTCCCTTTCCTTATCATTCTTAGTGTCTAAGTCAGCTAGTCGTTATTTTTAATTTTTCTAATAAAAAAAGTGCCTAGTCTGCCCCCTAGAAACTAGGCAGCAGACGGACACTTTGACTGTCGTTGCTTAATGTTAAATATAAAGTCGACCATATTATACCGATTCTTTTGGTATTTGTAAACTACTTGCGCTGGATTTTTTCTAGTCAGCTGACCGCACAAATTCTTCCATAAAGTCCAAATTCCCTGCTTCCAAATAGCGGTTGAGGACTTGGAGCACAGCCCCTTCGTTATTGCTGCCGATTTCGTAGCGGCAGAGGGACTTGAGGTCGGGGTCGGCGTTGGACATGGCAACCGAATAGCCCACTTCTCCCATCATAGAAGCATCATTCAGGCTATCCCCGAAGGCCATAGTCTCTTCTGGTTGAATCTGATACTTATCTTGCAAGTAGCGCACAGCCGACCCCTTGCCGCCATCCGCATTGATAAAGTCCATCCACATGGTCGCGGAAGTTACCCCTGTGATACGAGGGAATTTGGCGTTCATTTGAGTCACAAATTCCTTATTGGCAGCTAGTCCTTCAAAAGAATTCACAGCTAATTTGACCGGATGGTGGCCCAAATCTTCAAGTTCAGCATAGGAAGACAAGGAGATAATGTCTGGACAGTAGATGCGGATATTGGCCTCATTCTCTTCCAATAGGCGGGTGGAATAGAAGCGGTCACCGGCACTGACCAGGGAACTATAGTAAGGGTTGGCGTGGACTTCTCGGTCCAGGGCTAGTAAGTCATCGAGGGCAATCACCTTCTCTTCAATCCGCTGGCCGTCCTTTTCGATGACATTGCCATTCTCACCGGCCAAGTAAACTAAGTCTTGCAGAGACCCGGACAGGTAGTATTCCAACTTGGATAGGCTATTGCCACTGGCGATGCAGACGACCACACCGCGTTTTTGTAAGTCTTGGACAATTTCCAAGAAGGCTGCCGCATCATAGGTCTTATCCGACCGCAAGAGGGTCTCATCCATATCAATAGCAAGTAATTTAACTGTCATAACGAACCTCCATATCTTCCGAACGCACTCTCTGGCATTATAGCATGCTGGACCAGTCTTGAAAAGCACCAGCCTGGGCAGCTTAAGGGCTGACCTCTGGGCTAGTTTCAATAAGATTTAGGCCTTGGTCGAGAAGAACCTTCTTCAAATTAGCATCTGGGCAAGCGTCTACAATCAGGGTCTCAATCGCTGACAGAGGGGCGAACTGTTCGAGGGTATGCTGGTTTAACTTGGAATGGTCGCAGAGGACGTAATTATGTTCCGCATTGGCAATCATCTGCCGGCGGACCTGGTTCTCATCGAGATGGTAGTCGGTAAAACCCTGGTCAGCTGAGACGCCGCTCGCCCCCAAGAAACACCGGTCTGCATAATACTTCTTTAAGGCCAGGACAGTGTCTGGACCGGAAGTCGACATTTCCTTGACCCTTAAATTACCGCCCAGTAGGATCACAGTAAAGGCAGCCTTCTCCCTTAAATCGATAGCAACTTGGACATTATTGGTGATAATGGTTAATTGGTTGAAGGCTGAAAGATAAGGAACCATGGCGGCAGTGGTGGTCCCCATATCAATAAAAAGGGTCTCCCCTTCCTTCACGAATTGGGCAGCTTGACGAGCGATAGCATCCTTTTCTTTAGGAAAGTGTTGCTTACGCTGGTGGGCTTCCGGTTCGATGGCAACCTTGTTGGAGACTGCTCCACCGTGAACCTTCTGCAAGAGTCCCTTGCTTTCCATCACGTCAATATCATTATGGATGGTTTGTCTAGATAAATTAAAGTAATCACTCAATTCAGAAGTTTTGACCACCTGCTGGCTAGCCAATAGTTCAAGAATCTTTTTGTGGCGTTCAGCTTGGAGCATCCCAACCCCTTCCTTTCCTCTATTTTACTTTCTTCTTTACAAATCTTAACATAAATTGTCAATTTTGAATGCTTTGGAGGGTCAAATACCGGGAATAATTTACTGATAATTAACGGCATTTTTACATCAAGTTTACATTAGCTGTGTATACTTGAGTTAGTTCGAACTAATGTTAATCAATGTAAAAATATGTCTATTGAAAGGAGTCCTTATCTTGCTTGAGTTAATCAATATCACCAAGAGCTATGGCGACACCCAAGTCCTCCACGATATCAATCTCACGATTGAAGATAGCGACATCGTCTCCATCCTCGGTCCATCTGGATGCGGCAAGACCACCCTCTTGAACCTCATCCTCGGCCTGATTCCAGCAAGTTCTGGTCAAATTCTCTACCAGGGCAAAGATATTACCGATACCCCCATGGAAAAACGTGGCTTTAATATTGTCTTCCAAGACTATGCCCTCTTCCCTAACCTTAATGTCTATGACAACATCACCTACGGCCTAAAGAATAATCCCGAGATTTCGAGTCAAGCAGAGGTCCAAGACCTCATCCAATTGCTCAACTTGGAGAAGCACCTGGAGAAATCTATCCGTCAATTATCGGGTGGTCAGAAGCAGCGGGTCGCTCTGGCACGAACCCTGGTGATGAAACCTAAGATCCTCCTCCTCGATGAACCCCTCAGTGCACTGGATGGGGTCATCAAAGAACAGATTAAGGAGCGCATCCATACCATCGCTAAGAAATACCAATTGACGACCATCATGGTAACCCACGATCCTGAAGAAGCACTGACCCTATCCGATAAAGTCATCATCTTAAACCAAGGCCATGTGGAACAATATTCAGCCAGCCAAAAGATTGTTAGCCAACCAGCGACTGATTTCGTGGACCAATTCATTCTGAACCAGTTGCGAATCAAACGCGACAATATTGTCGGCCTCTTCCAGGAAGAACCGGTAAAGGAGAGGGTCTAGGATGAGAGAGTCAAAGACAAGTACTATCCTCAGCTGGATCATCATTGCTTTCTTCCTCTTGGCCCTGGTCTATCCTTTAATTAATTCCTTTATGGTTGCTTTCCTAGAAGATGGACACTTTACCCTCCAGCACTTCCAAAATGTCTTCCAAGCCGGCAATATTGGGCAAGTGTTTAAGAACAGTTTGGTGATTGCCCTCAGCTCGGCGCTCCTCTCAGTAGTGATTGCCTTCTTAATGGCCTTTGGGGTTAATTTTACCAACATGTCCCCAGGTCTCAAGCGGGCTCTGAGCTTGTTGATTATGATCCCCATGCTGCTACCGACAATTACTTATGGCTTTACCATCATCTATTCCATCGGTAACCAGGGACTCTTTACCCGGCTCTTAAATATGGAAGCTCCTGATTTTTATGGTTTCAAAGGGCTCTTGCTCGGCTATACCATCTATACCCTGCCCGTGACCTTCCTGATGATCAATAACGGGATGACCTTTATTGATAAGCGTTTCACTCTTGTGTCGCGCTTGATGGGAGACACTTATCTCAAGCGGGTCTGGACGACCATCCTGGTGCCCCTCCTTCCGTCACTAGGAGCTGCTGTTATCCAAGCCTTCTTTATGGCCTTTACTGATTATGGGATCCCTTCCTATATCGGTGGGAGCTATGAAGTCATTGCGACCTCCCTCTACAACCAAATGCTAGGAACCATTCCTAATTTCAATCATGGGGCCGTGATTTCTCTACTCATGCTCCTACCATCCGTAATCTCCATGGCCATCCTCCACTACTTGGACAAAAAATCCATTGAATACGACAATTTCTCTGATTTTAGGGCCAAGGAGAACAAGGGCCGCGACCTCTGCTTTGCGATCTTATCTCTATTAGTGATCGCCTTGATCATTATTATCTTCATCCCGATCTTCATTGTACCTTTCACAGAGTCTTGGCCTTACAACCTGTCCTGGACCAGCAAGCACTTGGTGTCAGCCTTCAAGGATTCAACCATTACCAAGGCCTTCACCAACTCGCTCTTCATCAGTCTCTTAGTTGCTGTCATCGGTACGGGGCTGGCTTACTTTGCTGCCATTCTCACAACTCGGAGCAAGCAGCGCCCGATCATCCAAAAAGCTATCGACCTCATGGCTACCATCTCCAATACGATTCCGGGTATGGTGCTGGGGCTAGCCTTCCTCTTGGTGATCAATGGAACTCCACTTAAATCAACCTTCACGATCATCATTATTGCTAATATTATCCACTACTTCTCTACCCCCTACCTCACCCTGAAGAGCAGTCTCGACAAGCTCTCTAAATCTTGGGAAACCACGGCCGCCCTCATGGGAGATAACTTCTTCCAAACCGTTTGGCGGATCCTGACTCCCAATGCGGTCACTGCCCTTCTCGAAGTCATGAGTTATTACTTTACCAATTCCATGGTAACCATCTCCGCTGTCGTTTTCCTATATTCAACACGGACCATCCTCATGACAACCAAGATCCAAGAACTCCAGTACTACAATAAATTCAACGAGGTCTTCATCCTATCTATCATGCTTTTCCTCACGAATTTAATCGTACGTGCCGTCTTTAACTATCTCAGCCAACGCAATCAAAAGAAAATGGAGGCTCATTAAAATGAAACGATTCAAAAAATCGCTACTCTCTTTACTCGCCCTGGTCTGCTTAATCGCCTTACCTCTGAGCGCTTGTTCATCCTCTTCCGACAAGGTCATTATCTACTCCAATGCGGATGACGAAGCTATTGCAGCCATTGAAAGCAGCCTAAATGAAGAAGGCTATGAAGGCCAATACGAGATCCAAACCTTCGGCACCTCTGAATTAGGAGGCAAACTCCTCGCTGAAGGCAAAGACATCGAAGCTGATATGGTCACCATGTCAACCTTCTACCTAGAATCTGCCCAAAACCAACATCAAATGTTCCAAGACCTCGCTTGGGACGTCAATACCCAACAAGAATTTCCGAGCTACGCCGCTCCTCTAACTGTCCAAGAAGGAGCCATCATCGTTAATGATGAAATGGTTAAATCTGAAAACTTAGACTTGCCACAGTCCATCAAAGACTTGGCAGATCCTAAATATGAAGGCAAAGTTGCTGTAGTCGACATTGATTCCTCATCCACTGCTTGGTTAATGGTCCAAGCCCTAATCGCTGAATACGGTGAAGCTGAAGCCCAAGATATCCTTGCCGGGATCTACAAGAATGCCAGCAACCATATCGAATCTTCCGGTTCTGGCCCATTGAATAAGGTTGTCAGCGGGGAAGTTCCATTCGGCTTTGGTTTACGCCACCAAGTTGCTGTTAAACAAAATGAAGGGGCACCTATTTCTCTTATTGACCCAGCAGAAGGGAACTTCTCCCTCACCGAATCAGTTGCTGTTATCGACAAAGAAGACAGTGAAAAGGCTGAACTCGCCCAAAAAATGAGTGAAGCTATTATCAAGAAGGGCCGCCCTAAGGTTCAAGAATTCTATCCTGTTGCCCTCTATGAAGGTGAAGAAACCGACGCCAGCAAACAATCCGCCAAGCCTAAACAATTCGACGAAGCCTTGACTGCTGAATTATTGGCCAAACACCAAGAAATTTCTCAAAAAGCCAAGGAACAAGCCCAACAATAATTTTTGTTTAGAAAGAAGTGTTTATTTTGACTCCCTATAAATTACTCACGCCCGGCCCCCTCACAGTGACAGACCGTGTCCGCCAAGCCATGGACTTCGATTATTGTACCTGGGACGAGGATTATAAAGCCGTCACCCAAAAGATCCGCCACGACTTGCTCCAGATTGCTGGAGTGGATCCTGAGCGCTACACAAGCATTCTCCTCCAGGGCAGTGGGTCCTATGCTGTCGAGGCCTGTTTGTCGACCTTCAGCTATCCCGGTTCTAAGTTCCTGATCCTATCTAATGGTAAGTACGGTGAACGGATGCTCCAGATGGCTGACTACCAGCACTTAGACTATGAGACTTACAAGGTTGGCTATGATGAAGTCCACGATCCCCAAGTCTTGGACTGCCTACTCGACAATAATCCTGACATTAGCCATGTCATGATGGTCCACTCTGAGACGACTTCAGGCATTCTCAATCCGATTGCTGACATCGCCCAGGTTGCCAAGGCCCACGATTGCTTCTTCTTTGTCGACGCCATGTCCAGCTTCGGTGGGGTCCCCATTGATATGACCCCTATCGATGCCCTCATCACCAGCGCCAATAAGTGCATCCAAGGCGTTCCTGGCTTCGCCATTGTGATTGTACGCAAGGACTTGATTGAAGCCAGCAAGGGGAATTCTTCTACTCTCTCTTTAGACCTCTTCGACCAATACCAAGAGATGGCTAAAGACGGGAAATGGCGGTATACCTCCCCTACCCATGTGGTCATGGCCTTCAATGAAGCCCTCAAGGAATTTAAGGAGCGCGGCGGGGTAGAAGCCCAGCACGCCCGCTATCAGAAGAACCAAGAACTCTTACAGGAAGGGATGGAAGCCCTCGGTTTTACAGCCTATGTCCCTAAAGAAAATCAAGGACCAATCATCACGACCTTCCTCTATCCAGAAGGGCAAACCTGGGATTTCCAAGATATGTACCACTACATCAAAGAACGGGGTTATGTGATCTATCCCGGTAAACTCACCGATGTCGATACCTTCCGCATCGGTAATATCGGTGAGATTTACCCTGAAGATATCGAACGCGTCTTAGACATTTTTAAAGCTTATATGGAGGAAAATAACAATGACAAAAACTAAATTATTGATCTGTGACTGGGCTGGAACGACTGTCGACTATGGCTGTTTCGCTCCCATCCAAGCCCTAAAATTAGCCTTCGAAAAGGCTGATATCTCGGTAAGTGATGAGGAATTACGCCAACCCATGGGCATGGGCAAAAAAGACCATATCCGCACCATGCTCCAAATGCCGCGCATTGAAGCAGCCTGGACGGATACCTACAGCAAGGCCCCCAATGAAGAGGATGTCGAATCCCTCTACAGCAACTTTAACGAAGCCATCCTAGACACCCTAAAGGCTCCTGAATACGCCCAACCCAAGCCTGGTGTTGTCGAAGGTATAGACAGATTACGGCAAGCTGGCATCTCTATCGGGGCTAGCACCGGCTACACCGCTGAAATGATGGAACTCGTTGAACCAGCTGCTGCTGACCAAGGCTATGCTCCAGACTACTCCGTCACGTCAGAACAAGTTGGGCATCTCGGACGTCCCTACCCCTACATGATTTTCGCTAACATGGCGCACTTTGAGATTGAAAGTGTTGATGAGGTCGTAAAAATTGGGGATACCCTAACAGATATCAAAGAAGGTCGACACGCTGGCGTCCTATCCTGTGCCGTTATCGAAGGCTCTTCTGAAATGGCCCTAAGCCAGGAAGAATTCGAGGCCCTATCAGCCACTGACCAAGACCAATTAAAAGAAAAAATCCGCCAAAAGATGCTAGACGCAGGAGCCGACCAAGTCTTTGACCGCTTCGAAGACCTAGTTGCCTACTTAATCGACTAAGATAAGAAAAAAAGATGAAGGATACTGAGAGTCCTTCATCTTTTTCTTTGTTTAAATTTTAGGGTGCTTGCTCGCGGCCTTTAGTCGGGTTCGCAGTTGCAGACTTGAAGTGACTTCACCCAATCGGAACGATCGGCTAAAGCCGCTCTTTTCCGTTTGGGCTCCAGTCATTCAAGTCTGGACGCAACTGCTCTCACCCTTTTTAGTCGGGTTCGACTTGGCAGACTTGGAGTGATTTCACAAAACAGAAACGAGCGAATGCTTCGCTCTTATTCTGTTTTGCTCCAATCATCCAAGCCTAAGCGCCAAGTCTCGCACCCTTCAAGTCGGGTTCGAGGATGCAGAAAGGGCTCCTCTTCGCAAATTGCCGTCGAAGGCTTGCAGCCTTCTCTGGCATTTTACTCCAGAGGTCCCTTTCTCCCGCACCCTCTCACACCCTAGTGGCGATAGTCAACAATCAAATACCGGTGGGGCTCGCGACCCTCGGACCGGGTTTCGATGTGGTCATACTTGGAGAGGGCTTGATGGACGATCTTTCGCTCGTTGGCGGGCAAGGGGGAGAGTTGGACGGAGGATTGTTTGACCGTCACTTCATCTGCTGTGCGTTCCGCCAAGCGTTCCAAGGTCTTCAAGCGGCGTTCCCGGTAGTCGCCGACATTAACTACAACATTGACGCGGTTACGGACATGCCGGTGGACGAGTACCTTGGCTAGGGCTTCTAGGGAATTCAAGATCTTACCGTGTTTGCCGATGACGAGGCCTGGCTTATCGGTATTAATGTGGTAGATAATCTCGCGATCATGATCCTCCACATCTACTGTAACGTCAACCCCATAAGCTTCGCAGACATCAATAATATAACGGGCGGGGAAGTCGACATCGTAGAAAACTTTGTCATTTTCCTCTTCAACCGATGTGTCTTCTTCCTCCTCTTGGCGTCCCGCTTGATCGGCCTGTTCTGAAGCTTGAGTACTAGCTTCCACCTCTTCTGCAGCTGCTACTTCTTCGGTGTCCACGTCTTGGACTGCTTCTTCTTGCTTGCTCGTCTCAACGCCTGTTTCTTCTTCAGAAACGGATTCTTGGACAGGGTCAGCTAGGGGACGGCCGTCTTCCTGGGCCTCATCCTTCGCGAGGACAGGCGCTTCTTCAGCTGAAATCGCTTGGACTTCTTCGACAGAATCGCTAGCGGGATCATGCCCTTGTTGGCTCCGGGCTTGCTTATCGTCTGCGACATAGACAGAGGACGTACTCGCCTCATTGGTCGGATCAGCGACCGACTTGCTAACGGGGTCATCTGGATCGTCAGCATCCTCTGTAGCTTCTGTTTGGCCTTCTTCTGAGTGATCAGCTGCCTTGACAAATAATTTAACAATGGCATCACGGGCCCCAATGCCTAGGAAACCCTTGCGTGCTTCCTGCAGCACTTCCACTTCAACTTCTTCTTGGGCGACTCCTAATTCTTTTAAACCAGCCTTGATGGCGGCTTCCACAGAGTCGGCTTGAAATATTTTGGCTTGCATGCTTGCTTCAAACTCCTTTCACTCATTGACTCTTTCATTGCTTAGCGCTTCTTTTTGGTCGTCCGTGGGTGGCGTTTAGCTTTTTCCAAACGTTTCTCGAGGTCGCGCTCCGCCTTTTCCTTCTCTAAGCGGGCTTCCCGCTTCTTATAAGGGTTATTCAAAATGAGCGTCTGACCAATGGTGAAGGCATTCGATGCCACCCAGTAGAGAGCGATAGCACTTGGCAGCGTCGCCCCCATAAAGAGAATCATGGCAGGCATCATCCACTGCATGGCAGCCATGCTCTGGTTACTTTGCGGGTTGCCGATCGTCATCAGGCGGGTATTGTACCAGGTTAAAGCGGCAGCTAGGACAGGTAAGATAAAGTAAGGGTCTGGTTGACCGAGTTCCATCCATAAGAAGTGACCATTGCTGAGCACTTCGGTCCGGCTGATCGCCTGGTAGAGACCCATAAGAATAGGCAATTGGATCAGCATAGGCAGACAGCCTGAGAGGGGATTATAGTCATACTTCTCATTAAGCTTGGCCATTTCCTCTTCCAGCTTTTGCTGGGTTTCTGGGTCCTTTGAGGCATATTTTTCACGCAGGGCCTGCATTTCAGGTTGGACTACCTGCATCTTTTCTGTGCTCTTAATCTGATAATGGTAGAGAGGCACCAGGACTAGGCGAATGATTAAGGTAAAGATAATAATCCCTAGGCCGTAATTCCCTCCGAAGAGGTCTGATAGCCAGATAATCAAACGCGAGAAACTATAGACAATATAGCGGTCCCAAAAACCGGTAGATTCCGCTGTGATGGGTTCACGTGCCGTTGCACAAGCCCCCAAGAAGAGGGGCAAGGCCATTAAGACTAAGCTAAGGCTTAGCTTTTTTTTGGTCCAAAATTTTGATTTCAATTGACTCCTCCCAAATATCTGTCGTCCAGCCCGACTGCCTGGCCTAGGATTTAAAGATGCCAGCTAAGTTGAAGACGTGCTCGAGGCTCTTCTTAATTTCAGCCATGGACATCTGGGCCGTGGGTTTACGGGCAATTACAATAAAGTCTTGGTTAGGGCGAATGGCATCTCGCAGTTCATAAACGGACTGGCGGATCCGGCGCTTGACATAGTTACGAGTCACCGCATTGCCAATCTTCTTACCGACGGAGATCCCCAGGCGAAAATGCGCTTGTTCCTTATCTATAGTATAAACAACAAACTGACGGTTTGCAGTACTTTTACCTTGGTGGAAGACCCGACCAAAGTCTGCTTCAGATTTCACCCGATAGGCCTTACGCATTTAAATCCCCCCTAAAAAAAATAAGACCACAGCTTTTGTGGTCTTAAGCAGAAATAACTTTTCTTCCTTTACGACGGCGAGCTGCTAATACGCGACGTCCGTTTTTAGTACTCATACGTTTACGGAAACCATGTTTCTTTTGGCGTGAACGTTTATTTGGTTGGTAGGTTCTCTTCATGACTACACCTCCTATGATGATTGAATGTTTTTATCATTTGATTTCAACCTGTCGACTTGCTATTGAAAAGTTGAATGTCAACACAAGGGTTATTTTACCATAACACAAGCGATTGACTCAAGCCCTTTTTCGGATAAATTTCTATTTTTTTCTTCACAATTGTGGATTTCTTTTAAACAAGGAGGTGGATAAAGCGACTTGTGGGTAAGTTTTCCCAGCCTTCTTCACAGGCTTGTGGACATATCAACAGAATGTTAATTGTTATCCACAGCTGTGAATAAGTCTTGGAAAGTGTTGATAAAAGAGCTTTTTAATACTTGAAACTATCCACAAGAGCAAATTATCCCCATTTATACCAGTAAGTTTCCACAGTTTGTGGATAAATTTAATCACAACTTGGGATAATTTCTATTCACAGCTTAATTATCTGTGGAAAAAGACTTTTTTTCATGTTATCCTTTTATTACCATTAATTTGGGGATAACTTAGCTTTTTTTATTGAAATGATCTTTTCCTTGCTGCTTATCATAAGTTATCCACGATAGGAACGATATACAAATTTGTTTATTAAGGAGATATACGCATGGAAGAAATGATGAAACTTTGGGAGTATATTGACAATTATTTTAAAGAAGAACTCTCAAAAGCCAGTCACGAAACCTGGTTTTCAGAGTTACGTCCGGAGCGTTTAGAGAATAATACCCTCTATCTTGTGGCGGGCTCTGAACTACACAAGAAACATATTGAAAACCACTACCTGGTCCAAATCCGCCAGGTGGCCTTTAACTACCTAGGCTATGACATCGATGTGGTCGTCCATCTGGCTAGCCAACCGGCGACCAACTTCACCCTCAACGGCCAGCGTCCCCAGGAAGAAGAGAAACCCAACCGCTACCACGACCGCAGCACCATGTTGAATCCTAAATACACCTTCGATAATTTCATCGTTGGGGAAGGTAATAAGATGGCCCATGCCGCAGCTCTAGCGGTAGCTGAGGGACCGGGTCGGGACTACAACCCCCTCTTCTTCTTCGGGGGTGTGGGGCTAGGAAAGACCCACTTGATGCAGGCAATCGGCCATGAAGTTTTACGAACCAATCCCGAAGCCCGGGTTAAATATGTCACCAGTGAGACCTTTACCAATGACTTCATTGAAGCGATTCGGACTAACTCAACCTCTGAATTCCACGAAGAGTACCGGACGGTTGATATCCTACTCGTGGATGATATCCAATTCATTGGCAACAAGCAGTCTACCCAGGAGGAATTTTTCCATACTTTCAATGCCCTCTATAATAAGAACAAACACATTGTGCTGACCTCTGACCGAGACGCTAGCCAGATTCCAGAATTAGAAGACCGGCTGGTTTCCCGCTTCAAGCAGGGCTTATCGACCGATATTACCCCACCTGACCTAGAAACGCGGATCGCTATCCTGCGCAACAAGGCCCAGGTCAACCATATTGATATCGAGGACAGCACCCTAACCTATATTGCTGGACAGATTGATACCAATATCCGTGAATTAGAGGGAGCTCTGACTAGCGTCCAAGCCTATGCCGTCATGCACCAAGAAGAGATTACCCCTAGCATGGCAGCCAAGGCCCTCCGCAACTATAAGGATACTTCGGCCCAGGCCCTGCCTTCGATTGCCGAAATCCAAGAGACGGTGGCCCAGTACTTCGACCTCACCGTTGAAGACCTCAAAGGCAAGAAGCGCAAGCGGGAAATCGTTGTCCCCCGCCAGATCGCTATGTACCTCTCCCGGGAAATTACCGAAGCTTCCCTTCCCAAGATTGGTCAAGAATTCGGCGGCAAGGACCACACCACCGTCCTCCACGCCCATGAGAAAATTCTTGGCGAAATCGACGAATCAACCGATGTCAAACGCGATGTCGAAAACATCGAAAAGCTACTCAAAAATAGCTAATCAATGTATCCACAAGCTCACTATGTTAAAATAATAAAAAAGGACCTGTGGATAATTATGAAAGAAGTCCCCAGTTTATAAACAGGCTTTCCACATGTGGAAAAGCAGGTGTCTGATAAGGATTAGCCACTTATCCACAGATTTAACAGGCCCTATTACTATTATTATCTTTATATTAATATATATAAATAAAGGAGTGCTCAAATGAAATTCTCAGTGAACCGTGCTGTCTTCGTTGAAAATCTCAGCAATGTCCAACGTGCGATCAGTTCACGAACTACCATTCCTGTCCTTACAGGAGTCAAAATTCTAGCAACTGATAACGGCATCCTCCTTACCGGGAGTGATTCCACTATCTCGATCGAAGCTTTTATTGATGCCAATAATGAAGACAACCAATTGCAAGTGGAAAAAGCAGGTTCCATTGTCTTACCTTCACGTTTCTTTGGCGAAATTGTTAAGAAGCTACCCAATGAAATCATGCACTTGGAAGTTAAAGACAACCTACAGACCGATATTACGGCTGGCCAAGCTGCCTTCACCCTCAATGGGACCGCAGGCAGTGAATACCCTAAGCTACCGGAAATTGATTCCGATACCAGCTTTACCATTCCAGCCAATATCTTCCGCCAAGTGATCAACCACACCATTATCTCTGTCTCCAACCAGGAAATCCGGCCGATTTTTACAGGGATCCATTTTGTCATTGCAAATAACCATCTCAAGGCAGTTTCCACAGACTCCCACCGGCTCAGTCAACGGATTGTGCCCTTGGAAGTTCCTGAAAGCCTAGCCGATCAAGAATTTGCCCTGAATATTCCTGGTCGCAGTCTGAGTGAACTGACTCGGATTGCTGAAGATAGCGATAACATTGAAATGATGGTGGCAGATAAGCAGGTTCTCTTTAAGACCGATAACATCTACCTCTATTCCCGGCTCTTAGAAGGTAAGTACCCTGATACGGACCGCCTCTTGCCTGAAGACTATCAAACTCGGATCCAGATTGATGCACCAGACCTTTTGAGCGCTATCGAACGGGCTCTGATCCTGAGCCACGAAGGCCGTAACAATGTGGTTAAACTAAGTATTGATAGTGACCAAGTTGTTCTATCCGGTCAGTCAGCCGAAGTTGGTGAGGTGGAAGAAGAATTAAATATTTCCTCTGCTGATGGGGAAAGCCTAGCGATTTCTTTCAACCCGGACTACATGCGCCAAGCCCTGAGAACTTTTGGCGCCCAAGAGATTGCCCTGCGCTTCCAATCGCCTTCTCACCAATTTATTCTCCTGCCAGCCAATGCCCAGGATAACTTCAATTTTGTCCAATTGATTACGCCTATCCGGACACCGGGGAATTAGGTTGTATAAAAAACAAAAATAAAAGCGCCCCTGATCTGGCTTTAGCTGTTGAGCTGAGGCCGGTCTGGGGGTGCTTTTCTTATGTTTTTAAATGGTGCTAGTGACCACCTGTCTTTTCTTTGGATTTTATATTTTTGTCTGTTTATTTTATAATAAGTGTAAGAAAGGTAACCGGTTTTAGAGAGAGGTGGTCCATAATGGCAGAAGAAACTATGAGAAAAGTAGCCGATGTGCTTTTTTGGTTGACTTTGTTGGCATATGTTGCGCTGGCTTTTGTAGGTGTTAGCCGTCTTGTTGAGAATTTGGCTCTCTATACCTGTTGGACAACAATTTATTTTAAGAAGGCTTGCGAAGAGCATGGTTTTGATAAGTGGCCTAGCAACTTAGTCCGGGCCCTGGTGCAAATGGGAGTTATTTTACTCCTGGTCAACTTAATTATCCAAGTGTTCCCAGAAGCTTCCCAGCGTCGTCTAGCCCTCTTTTTGGTCTTACTTGCCTATATAGCTTATCTATTAGTTAAACAAATGAAAAAATAAGACATTAAAAGGCCTTCCCCATGCTCAAGGGAAGGCCTTTGATTTTATTCACATGTGGATAATTATTCCTTTGAAAGGAATTTTTTGTAGCTGAGGTCGATGCCGAATGCGCCTAGGGGGGCGGTGAGGAGGATGGCGACGACGGAGACGGTGAGGATGATTTCGCCGGAAGGGAGTCCCATGGCGAGAGGGATACCGCCAATGGCAGCTTGGACGGTGGCCTTAGGGAGGTAGGCGATGACGCTGAAGGCGCGTTCTCGGAGGCTGAGATTGGTATGGCTGAGGCTGACCAGGACGCCCACTGCGCGGAAGCATAGGACAAGGGCAATCAAGAGGATAGGCAGCCAGCCGGCTTGGAAGGCGTAGGGCAGGTTGACGGAAGCCCCTACCAGGACAAAGAGCAGGATTTCACCAGGGATCCACAGCGCATTGTAGTAGCGGGAGAGGTCCTGGGCGCGTTTGCCGTCCAAACGGTTGATCAGGATCCCCATGCTCATAACGGCTAGGATGCCGGAGAAGGGAACTTGTGGGAAGGCCTTCTCTAGGGAAACAAAGACAAAAGAGAAGCCTAAAAGGAAGATCACTTGGCTAACAGTAGGCCAATCAAAGCGTTTGAAGAAGGCATTGAGTCCTGCACCGACTAGTCCGCCTACCAGGATGCCGAGGATAATGGAAATTGGAATATTTAAGAGCTGGGTGGCCTGGAAGTCTCCGCCCTGGGCTAGACCGAGGAAGGAGGAGAAGAGGACGAGCACGTAGATGTCATCGGCCGAGGATCCAGCGAGAATAATTTGGGGAATCTGCTTGTCCATCCCATAGCCTTCGTCCATCAATTTA
Source organism: Aerococcus sp. HMSC23C02 (assembly GCF_001806805.1). Taxonomy (NCBI): domain Bacteria; kingdom Bacillati; phylum Bacillota; class Bacilli; order Lactobacillales; family Aerococcaceae; genus Aerococcus; species Aerococcus sp. HMSC23C02. The sequence goes on from NZ_KV786059.1 coordinate 40,524, forward strand.
ATCATCTTTGGAACCACCACAGCAGGCGAGACCGCGCCCAGTACCGTCCCCAAAAGCAGGGCGTCGATCCGGGAAATGCCTAGAATGCTGGGGGCGAGTAGGGCCGTTCCTAGGATTTCGAAAGTCGCTGGGACAAAGCACATGAGTAAGGCAGGTCGCCCGACCTTCAATAAGCCCTTGATGTCCAGTGACAGGCCTGCCCGGCTGAGAATAATAATGAGGGCGACTTGGCGGAGGTCAGCCGACAGGTCAAGGATTCCCCCGTCGAGAAGCTTCAAGACATGGGGACCGAGAACAATCCCTAGAAAGAGAAAACCGATCAGACTCGGGACCTTGATCTGCTTACAGACCCGGTCGATCAAGAGCCCAAAGATAAAGATATAAGCAAAGCTCATTAGTAACATAAGACCACTCCTTTGATTATTTGATTAAGTAAAGAGCAAAAAAAGCTGATACTCCTGCCCTTTACAGCAGAAGTCATCAGCTTTTGAATCATCAATAGCGGTTTAGGGCTAGGCCCAAGGAAGACATTCATTTCCTGTGTCTTGATTATAGGCAGTTTGTCCGTTTTTTGTCAATCAGAACTTTCGATCGCTTGAAATAAGTTTCATTTATCTTATTTGATTGCTTCTTTTGATTGAATACTCGGCTTTCACAAAAATAAGACAAGTTTTTTCTTAGAGCGGCCTTATTTTGTCCTGAGAAGGCTTTTCAATCTTTAGAGACGAATTTCCCTCCCAATAAAAAACAAGCCAATAGCCCCCTCTCTTTGCAAAAAAGCGGTTTTTGGGGTATAATAAGAGGTGACAGTATAGATCTAAATGAGCTATAGATTTTTTAATTTGCGACGACCGCTTTGGCTCGTATTTGGCTAAATCGCAAATCTCTGCCGGTTCGAGCAGGGATTGCGATTTTTTATTTAGCGGAAGCTAAGGAAGATGGAAAGGAAGTGACGCAATGACTGAGACCATTGAGATAACGGGTGACTTTATGACTTTGACCCAATTGTTGAAGGAAACAGGCATTATTGCAACGGGTGGCCAGGCGAAATGGTACCTGTCTGAATTTGCGGTTTATATTGATGGTGAGCAGGACCAGCGTCGAGGACGAAAGATTTATCCAGGGTCAGTAGTTGAAGTGCCTGCTGAGGAAGCCATTTTCCAGCTTGTCAGTGCTTCTGGCGCGGCTTTGGATGATGCCCATGATCCTCGATGAGATCCGCCTGCTCAATTTCAGAAATTATGAGTCTGCTGAGGTGACTTTTTCACCGGGAATCAATGTCTTTATTGGGGACAATGCCCAGGGGAAGACCAGTCTCCTAGAGGCAATCTATATCCTCTCCCTAGCCCGCAGCCACCGGACCAACCATGACCGCGAGCTCTTGCGCTGGGAGAGTCAGGAAGCCCTGGTTGAAGGCCGGGTCAGCAACCGTTTCGGCAAGCTGCCCTTAAGTGTCAAGCTGACCAAAAGCGGCAAGCTGGTTAAGGTTAACCACCTCGAGCAGCGCCGCTTGAGCGACTATATTGGCCGCTTGAATGTGGTGCTCTTTGCTCCCGAAGATTTGGACCTGGTCAAGGGGGCCCCACAATTACGGCGAAAATTTATTGATATGGAGCTCAGCCAGATGAGTCCCGTTTATCTGCACACTTCGGTTGACTACCAGCAGATCTTAAAGCAGCGCAATGCCTACCTAAAGCAGCTACTCAGTCAGCAGGCCCAAGACAAGCTTTACTTGGAGATCTTGACGGAGCAAGTGGCTGCTGCGGGCGCCCGGATTATTTGCCAGCGCTTGGCCTTCCTCGATAAGTTAGAGGCCTGGGCGAGCGAGCTCCACCACCATATCTCCCAGGGCAAGGAAGCGCTCAGCCTGCGCTATCGGAGTGCGGTCGACCTACCCCAGGCCCCCTCTGAGGAGAATGTCTATGAGGCCCTCTTGGCTAAGTTTGAAGAAGTCGAGTCGCGTGAACTGGACCGCGGGGTGAGCTTAGCTGGCCCCCACCGGGATGACCTTCAATTCTTGATTAACGGCCAGGATGTCCAGAAATTTGGCTCACAAGGCCAGCAGCGGACCACAGTCTTAAGTATGAAATTAGCAGAAATTGAGTGTATGCAGGAGATGACGGGGGAATACCCCATTCTCTTATTGGATGATGTCTTGAGTGAGCTGGATGATGACCGGCAGACCCACTTGCTCAAAACCATTGAAAAGAAAGTTCAGACCTTTTTGACGACAACCAGTCTCGATGGGGTCCAGGAAGAACAGATTGATGAGCCGGCGCTATTTGAAATTGCGCAGGGACAAGTCCAACGATTGGATGACTAGAAGGAGTGATGGAAAGCGATGGCAGATGAGAAACACTTTGAAGACCAAGCACAGGAAGAAAGCCAGGAACCAAGCAAGGAGGAACAGGAGGAACTGGCCCATCTGGCGGAGAGCTATGATGCCAGCCAAATTCAAGTCCTAGAGGGGCTCGAGGCGGTCCGGAAACGGCCTGGGATGTATATTGGGTCGACCAGTGAGACCGGCCTCCACCACCTAGTTTGGGAGATTGTCGATAACTCAATCGATGAGGCCTTAGCTGGTTTTGCCAAGCATATTCAAATTGAAATCTTGGAAGATAATGTGATTCGGATTACGGACGATGGCCGGGGGATTCCTGTCGATATCCAACAAAAAACCGGCCGGCCAGCAGTAGAGACTGTCTTTAATGTTCTCCACGCTGGGGGTAAATTCGGGGGTGGCTCTTACAAGGTCTCCGGCGGCTTGCACGGGGTGGGGGCCTCAGTGGTGAATGCCCTCTCTGAATGGCTCCACGTCGATGTCTACAAGAATGGCAAGATCTACCACCAAGAATACAGCCGGGGGAAGATCATGACCGAGCTCGAAGTGACAGGAGAAACCGACCAGCAAGGAACGGTTGTCACCTTCAAAGCCGATAGCGAGATTTTCCGAGAAACAACGGTTTATAACCGGGAAATACTGAATAAACGGACCCGGGAGCTCGCCTTCTTGAACAAGGGCTTGCGGATTTCACTGACCGACAAGCGGGAAGAAGAAACGGTTGAATACAGCTACCACTTCGAAGGTGGGATCAAGGAATATATCGACTTCCTCAACCAGAATAAGACCCCGCTTTTCCCTGAACCTATCTACCTAGAAGGGGAACAGGATGATATTGAGGTCGAAGTTGCTCTCCAGTATACGGACGACTTCCATGTGAACTTTATGAGTTTTGCTAACAATATCCATACTTTTGAAGGGGGGACCCATGAATCTGGGGTTAAGACCGCCCTCACCCGGACTATCAACGACTATGCCCGGAATGTCAATATTCTCAAGGATAATGATGAGAACCTGACTGGGGAAGATGTGCGTGAAGGCCTGACCCTGATCGTTTCAGTACGCCACCCCGACCCTCAATTCGAAGGGCAAACTAAGATGAAACTCGGAAATTCGGAAGTACGAACGATTACCGACCGACTTTTCGGCCAGCACTTTTCGACCTTCCTCTTAGAGAATCCCAATATCGGCCGGCAAATTGTCGACAAGGGCTTGGTTGCTTCTAAGGCACGGAAGGCAGCCAAACGGGCCCGGGAAATGACCCGGAAGAAGTCTGGGCTAGAAATCTCCAACCTACCGGGTAAATTGGCCGATTGTTCCAGCCGGGTGCCCGAGGAATGCGAACTCTTCATCGTCGAAGGGAATTCCGCTGGGGGCTCCGCTAAGAACGGCCGGGACCGCCACTTCCAAGCCATCTTGCCTATCCGTGGTAAGATCTTGAATGTTGAAAAAGCGTCTATGGACCGGATCTTAGCCAATGAAGAGATTCGTTCCCTCTTTACAGCGATGGGGACGGGCTGGGGCAATGACTTCGATGTCTCCAAGGCCCGCTACCATAAGCTCGTTATCATGACCGATGCCGATGTCGATGGGGCCCACATCCGGACCCTCTTATTGACTCTGATCTATCGTTACATGCGTCCCCTCTTGGATGCGGGTTATGTGTATATTGCGGTTCCTCCCCTCTACCAGGTACGCCAAGGGAAGAAGATCCAGTATATTGAATCGGATGCCGAATTAGAGGCATATATGGCCAGTCTTCCTGAGCGTCCTAAGCCCGTTGTCCAACGCTATAAGGGGCTGGGCGAGATGGATGCCGAACAGCTCTGGGATACGACCATGGACCCAAGTACGCGTCGCATGCTTCAAGTCAGCGTTGAAGACGGTGTGGAAGCCGACCAAATGATCTCCATGTTAATGGGCGACCATGTGGCACCGCGGCGGAACTTTATCGAAGAGAACGCCACTTATGCGACCATCGACCTTTAGTCATGACCAATTGGACGACTAGGCAAGCTAGAATAGGAGGCTAGTATTTTGGCTTTAGACAATAGATTAGAACGTCGAGAAATCTCCCATGAAATGCGGACATCCTTCCTCGACTATGCCATGAGTGTTATCGTGGCACGGGCACTGCCGGATGTTCGGGATGGGATGAAACCTGTCCACCGGCGAATTCTCTACGGGATGAATGAATTGGGGGTTACCCCAGATAAACCTTATAAGAAGTCAGCGCGGATTGTCGGAGATGTCATGGGTAAGTACCACCCCCATGGGGACTTCGCCATCTATGAATCTATGGTGCGGATGGCCCAGGACTTCTCCTACCGCTATATGCTGGTAGACGGCCACGGGAACTTCGGCTCCATCGATGGGGACCAGGCTGCCGCCATGCGGTATACCGAAGCGCGGATGAGTAAGATTGCTACTGAAATGTTGCGGGATATCAACAAGGACACGGTGGACTTTATCGCCAACTACGACGGCGAAGAGCGTGAACCAGAAGTTCTCCCTTCCCGCTTCCCTAACCTCTTAGTTAACGGGGCGACCGGGATTGCGGTCGGGATGACTACTAATATCCCACCCCATAACTTAAATGAGGTAATCTCAGGTATCCACACCCTGATGAAGAATCCAGAAGCAACGACGGCTGAGCTGATGGAAGCCATCCCTGGACCGGACTTTCCGACCGGGGGGATTGTGATCGGCAAGTCGGGGATCCGCAAGGCTTATGAAACAGGCCAAGGACGCATCATTGTCCGCGGTAAGTTGGATATCGACCAGATGTCCAGTGGTCGCGAACGGATTGTCATCCATGAGATTCCTTATATGGTCAACAAGGCTAAGTTAGTGGAACGGATTGCGGATTTAGCTCGTGACAAGGTGATTGAAGGCATCACGGCAGTCCGGGATGAATCCGGCCGGGATGGCATGCGGATTGTGGTGGAATGCCGCAAGGACGCCAGTGCCAGTGTGATCGTCAACAACCTCTACAAGCTGACCCAGCTCCAAGCCAACTTCAACTTTAATATGTTGGCCATCGTCAACGGTGTGCCTAAGACCCTGAGTCTCAAGGAAATCCTGACCTATTACTTGGACCACCAAGAAGAGATTATCCGTCGTCGGTCGATCTTTGAGAAGAAAAAGGCCGAAGCCCGGGCCCATATCCTGGAAGGTTTACAGGTGGCCCTGGACCATATTGATGAAATCGTCAATATCCTGCGCTCATCACGTTCTGGTGACGAAGCCAAGGAAATCTTTATGACCCAGTACAAACTCTCGGATAAGCAAGCCCAAGCCATTCTCGATATGCGTCTGGTCCGCTTAACTGGCTTGGAACGGGAAAAGATTGACAAGGAACATGCCGAACTGATGGCTGAAATTGCCCGCTTGACGGAAATCCTAGCCAGCGAAGAGAAACGTTATGAAATTATTTACCAAGAATTATTAGAAATCCAGGCTCGCTATGGCGACGACCGCCGGACCGAACTGCGGGTGGGTGAAATCACCAGCCTGGAAGATGAGGACTTGATCGAAGAAGAGAATGTGCTCGTTACCCTGACCCGGAACGGCTATATTAAGCGGGTTGCCGATGATGAATTCCGCGTCCAAAACCGCGGCGGTCTCGGCGTCAAAGGCATGAGCATGAACGATGGGGACTATATCGAAACCATGTTCTCAACTTCTACCCATGACATTATCCTGTTCTTTACGGACAAGGGCAAAGTCTACCAGATGAAGGGCTATGAGATTCCAGAATACGGCCGGCAAGCCAAGGGGATTCCGATCGTTAACCTCCTGAACTTGGAAGAGGACGAGAAGGTGCGTGATGCCATCAATGTGACCCCGGTGGACTATGACGGCGATTCTGACGGCTATCTGGCCTTTATTACGCGCCAGGGTGTCATTAAACGGACTCCTGTTCGCGACTACTTCAATATCCGTAACAACGGCCTGATCGCCCTCAATCTCAAGGAGGATGATGAGCTCGTCGATGTGCTCTTTACCAATGGCCAGCGCAATCTGATCGTGGCTTCCCACGATGGCTATGCGGTCAGCTTCAATGAACAAGACGCCCGGTCGATGGGGCGGACAGCTACCGGTGTTCGGGCCATCCGTTTGGAGCCTGGTGACTATGTGATTGGAGCCGCCGTCCTAGCTGACGATGCGGATGTCCTTGTCGTCACCGAGAATGGTTATGGGAAGCGGACCCCAGCCAGCGAATATGCCATCCGCAAGCGCGGCGGTAAAGGGGTTAAAACCATCAATGCCAGCCAGCGGAACGGGAAGCTGGTGGGGATGACAACCGTCGACCTAACTGAAGATATCATGCTGATGACCGATGAAGGCGTAGTCATCCGCTTCCATGCGGCTGATATTTCCCAAACAGGTCGGGTGACCCAGGGTGTCCGCCTCATGCGCTTGAATGATGACGCCAAGGTTTCAACTATGGCCAAGGTGGAAGCTGAAGAAGAGGAAGAAGTTGCTTCTGCAGGCGCGGCCCAACAAGCAGAGGGCGAGGAAGACTTCTCAGCCATTGCTGAAAAGGTCAACGAAGAAACCGAAGATAGTGATGAATCGGTTTACGATGACCAGGATATTCCTCAAGCTCGCCTGTCGGATGACCAAATCCAAGAAAACCTGCACCATTTCACCAATGAACTCTTGGATGAAGAAGACGACGACCAAGAATAGGAATAAAACTAAGTAAAAAGCCAGCCCGAAAGCTGGCTTTTTCTTATGGAATTTTTGAACGGCTAGCTAAGCCTCTTTCTCGCTGCGCCAGAGGGTCCATGACCGCTTCAGGGTGTCCAGCATGCCCTTGTCACTGTAGGTGAGGACATTGCTCTTGTAGAAGGCCGCTGAGAGGTAGAAGATGGCTACCATCGTGATCAGGCTGAGCACGACAGAGAGGCCAATTTCGAAGCCTGAGACACTTTCTCCAGCGATACGGAAGGGCATCACGAAAGGCGTGAAGAAAGGAATCTGTGAGCTGATCCGCACCAAGGCATTGTTGGCTGAGGAAGCGAAGGCGAAGAGGCCGATATAGAAGCCAGCCACCCCCAAGAAAACAACAGGCATGATGGTTTTTTGGACATCTTCGGTCTTGGAAACGAGGGAGCCCAGGAAGCCCGCAAAACTGGTGTAGATCAGGATACCGATAAGGGCGAAGACCAGGCCCAAGGCAAAGATCGGCAGGGCTTCTTGGATCAGACTGCCTAGTTGTAAGTTGTCTAAGAGCTTATCTGGAATCGGCAGGCTGACTAGGGAGCTGGCGAAGGCAGCCGCTCCTAGGAGATAGAGGATTAGGTAGCAGCCAATCTGAGTCAGAATCATGAGCCCCACCCCAATCATCTTGCCGAAGAAATGGGTTCGGGCCGGGATACTGGAGAGGATAATTTCCATAATCCGCGAGCCTTTCTCTGCTGCAATCTCTTGGGCAATGATGTTGACATAGGAAATAATAAAGAAGAAAACAATAAAGCAAGTAAAATAGGCCATAAATGAGCGAATGATATACTTGATCGAATTCCCTTCTTCTTGGGAGAGCTTGCCATCCTCCCCAAAATTCAGGTTATTGACATTGATTGCTACCGATTGACTTTGGAGCTTGGCCAGGTCCTCTTGGCTGAGCCCCAGACTTTGAGCCAGGCGCCGGACTTGTAAATCCTGGAGCCCTTTTTCAATATCGTCTAAATTAACATCGCTAGAAGTGGTTTTGTGGAAGAAATTGGCCTTAATTTGGCCCTTGTCCTCGCCGACTTCAAGGTAACCATCAATCTTGTCGTCGCGCAAGGCGGCCTGGGCCTCTTCTTGGTTGAGGTCCAAGATAATCTGGTTGTGGCCCTTATTCGCCTCTACAATCTCTTGGACTTCGGGAGAAGCCTGGACCAAGGCGATATCCCCCGACTTAGTGGCCTCGCTCTGACCAATGAAGTAGCCGATGAGACCAAAGACAGCGACCATGACTAGGGGCGAAGCGACCATCCAGACGAAGGACCAGGAAAAGACATTCTTGCGGTATACGCTTTTTGCGACAGTCCATAATTTACTCATTGGAGCCACCTGCTTTCATTTTAAAGATTGCTTCGAGTGTGGGCGGTTGCTGGCTGAAGGCTTTAATATAATGGCCCTGGGTCACCTGGTCGAAGATCTGCGGACCATAACTTTCATCCTGGAGCTCCAATTGGTAAACGCCAGGACGGTCGCTTTCAACCTTGTCCACACCCTCTAATCCGGCCAATTGTTCCGCTGTCCACTTGTCTGTTTCCAGGTAGAGCCGGGTGTTGCCGAAGCTTTCACGGACTTGGTCGATGGGGCCATAGAGCACGCGCTTGCCATCATGGATCATAATCAGTTCATCACAGAGCCGCTCGACATTATCCATATTATGGCTGGAGAAGATGATAGAACTCCCCTGGTCTCTCAGATAGAGGATGCCATTCTTGAGCAAGTCAGCGTTGACCGGATCCAAGCCAGAAAAAGGCTCATCTAGGATCACAAATTCAGGTTCATGGATGAGAGTGGCGATCAGTTGGACTTTCTGCTGGTTCCCCTTAGACAGGGTCTTGATCTTGTCCTGGCGCTTGCCCTTAACCTGGAAACGGTCCATCCACTCATCAATCCGGGCCAAGACATCCTGGCGCTTCATCCCCCGCAATTCAGCGAAGTAAACAATCTGCTCTTCGATGGACATCTTCTCGTAGAGCCCCCGCTCCTCTGGCAGGTAGCCGATAATATTATAGATTTGGGTGTTCATGGCCTTGCCATTCCAGGTCACACTGCCCTCGCCTTCTGGTGTCAAAAAGTCCAAGATCATCCGGAAGATGGTCGTTTTTCCAGACCCATTACGGCCAATCATGCCAAGAATCTTCCCGTTCTCCAACTGGAAGGAGACATCATCAACCGCGACATTCTGCCCGAAAGTCTTGGTTAGGTGCTTAGCTTCAAGCATTTCCCTCACTCCTTTATTTTTTCTTAAAATTAATTTAACCCTAGTATATCATGTGCGGCAAAAGACATAAATCAAAGACTAGATCTTCTGGGGAAAATATTTGTGTGTTAGCAGTGATTAACTAAACAATCGCGGCTTACAAGTCGAATTGTGAGCAGAAGGTATGCTCACTCATATGATTTATTTTAGAAAAAAAAACTGGCTTCCCCAAAAAGGAGGAAGCCAGTGAATTTGGTCTTAGTTCCAGTTATCTAAAGCTTTTAAGCGGGCTGCTTTGACTTGGTCAATGTTTTGCGTCCCAGCCAATTGCATCACGCGTTTGAGGTCGGTTTCGAAGTATTCAAAGACGGACCGCACACCCTTCCAGCCACCTAGGGCTAAGCCAAAGAGGACAGGACGTCCCAGAGCAACCAGGTCGGCACCTTGGGCTAGGGCCTTGAAGATGTGTTCACCGCGGCGGACACCTGAGTCGAAGACAATTGGCACCCGGCCAGCAACCGCATCAGCAACTTCAGCTAAGCATTCAAAGGAGCCTGGTGCTTCGTCTAATTGGCGGCCACCGTGTGTGGATACCCAAACACCATCAGCCCCTGCTCCGATGGCCACATTGGCATCTTCCGCTGTCTGCAGCCCTTTAACAAAGACAGGGAGGTCAGTATGTTTCTTGATGAATTCGACATCACGCGGGGTAATCTTTTGCTTGGATTGGCCATAGATATTGTTGAGGGACATATTTTCCCCAGTCCCTGTCAGGTAGCGGGAAACAATTGGCATACCGAAGGGGTAAACAAATTCATTCTTGTCATCCCGGTCGCGGTTACCTGAGATGGTCGCATCGGCCGTTAGAATAATAGCGGATGCCCCATCGGCCTTGGCTTCGTTCAGGATGTTAATATTAAGTTCATCATCCTTGGCCATATAGATTTGGAACCAGCGCGGATTACCTTGGAGGCCTTCATCAATTTCTTCGAAGGTAGCTCCTGAATATGCTGAAATCGACATAATGGTGCCTCCAAATTCAGAAATCCCCTTAGCTGTTCCAGCTTCCTTAGTTTCGTGGGCTAGACCATGGGCTGCGATTGGCGCCATGATGAAAGGCACTTTCAGTTTTTGACCAAAAATTTCTGTTTCCGTTTCTGGGAACTCGACATCGGCCAAAACCCTTGGCAGGATACCTTGCGATTTGAAGCATTGCACATTACGTTTTAAGGTAAATTCTTCACCTGAACCGCCTGCTAGGTAGTCAAAACCGCCTTTAGGCATGACTTCTTTTGCTAAGTCTTCAAGTTCAATAGTATTATAAATGGTTAAGTCTTTCACCTCAGAAGGTGCTTTGTATTCGGCTGACATAATTTTTCTCCTTTTCTGTGAATAATGAAAGCTTAATGAAAACACTTTCTTTACACTTCTAAATTAACATAAAAGCCTTAAATTCAAAAATAAAACGCTTACTTTTTAATAAAAAATTATCGCTGTGAATCATAGATTCTAGGTATAGGTGGAGCGGCTTAGATTAAGGAGCTAAGATTTGGTCATGCTGGCAAGACTTTATTGACCTAAAAGTTGGACGGTGCTGATTTTTGAATACAAGTCTCGTTAGCAAGTTGACTTTCATTAAAATTTCACTCCCAATAAAAAAACTCTAGCCAGGCTTGATTCAGCTTGGCTAGAGGGTTTAGCTAGTTTGTACATTCATCATATCAAAAGCACTGATTTGGAAGAGCTTTTGTAGTCGAATATTGTTAACCCACAATTGGAGCTTGCTAGCGTAGATTGAACGGTGCCAAGCCACACTTCGGAATCTCGAGTGTGGCTTCCCAATCTTCAACCCACAATGGAAGAACTTGATTGTGGCTTGTTCATTATGAAGCCACAAATTGAAGCTCTGAGTGTGGGGTGAGCGATGTCAAACCACACTCGGCCCCTTTGATTGTGGATTGGCTCATTATGGGCGCGCTCCCTTACACCCTAGTCGGGTTCGAGGATGCAGAAAGGGCTCCT
>NZ_KV786059.1:51840-73875 GCF_001806805.1 Aerococcus sp. HMSC23C02
AGAGGTCCCTTTTTCCCGCATCCTCTCACACCCTGATCTAGTCGGGTTCGGTCGCTTAGCTTTCGTGTCACTTCACAAGTCTCCGCCGCAGTCTTACAGACTGCTCTGGTGACTTGCTCCAGCGAACGAAAGCTACCCGCGCGCCCTCACACCCTTTTATTCAGCGAATTGGCTTTGGTAGAGTTTGGCGTAGGTGCCGTTGAGGGCGAGGAGTTCTTGGTGGCTACCCTGTTCAACGATGTCCCCCTGGTCGAGGACGAGGATGCGGTCGGCGTCGACGATGGTGGAGAGGCGGTGGGCGATGACGAAGTTGGTCCGCCCAGTCATGAGATTGGCCATGGCTTCTTGGATGAGGCCTTCTGTCCGGGTGTCGACGGAGGAGGTAGCTTCGTCCAGGATGAGGATGTCAGGGTCCGAGATGAAGGCCCGGGCAATGGTGAGGAGCTGGCGTTGGCCTTGGGAGATGTTGGAGGCTTCTTCGTTGAGTAGGGTGTCGAAGCCATCTGGTAGGCTCTCAATGAAGTGGTAGCAGTGGGCTTGTTTGGCCGCCTGAATCACTTCTTCTTGGCTAGCTCCGGACTTACCATAGCGGATATTTTCTTCGATACTGGCTTGGAGGAGCCAAGTGTCTTGGAGGACCATGCCAAAATGTTGGCGCAGGTTATCGCGCGGTACCTGGCGAATGTCCGTTCCGTTGATCCGGATCGCGCCCTTGCTGACATCGTAGAAGCGCAAGAGGAGGTTGATCAGGGTGGTCTTACCGGCTCCCGTTGGCCCCACAATGGCAATTGTTTGCCCCTGGTCCACTTCTAAACTCAGGTCTTTGATAATAGGATGGCCGGCTTCATAGGCAAAGCCCACATGGTCGAAGCTGATGCTTTCGATAGGTGAGTCAATTCGCGCTTCATCGCATTCCACTTCTTCAGGGGCATCTAAGAATTCGAAGACCCGGTCGGCTGATGCCATGGTCTCTTGGAGGAGGTTGGCCATCTCTGCCATGGTATTGATGGGGCGAGTCATCTTCTGACTGTACTGGATAAAGGCCAAGACGTCCCCGACGAGGATCTGTTGGTTGAGGACGAGGAGGCCGCCGACGATGGCAATAGCGACATAGCCCATGTTGCTGACAAAGGTCATCACAGGTAGGAGGACCCCCGCCATAAAGCTGGCCTTGTAAGACACGTCATAGAGCTTGTCATTGTAGCTACGGAATTCTTTGTCGGCCCGGTCTTCATAGTTATAAGCCTTGATCAGGTCTGTCCCAGTAAAGCTTTCTTCAACGTAGGCGACCATAGCCCCCAGACCCTTTGCCTTGGCACGGAAGTATTTCTGCGACCGGCTGGTAATAAAGCGGGTAGCAAAGAAACTCAGGGGGATGGTGACGAAGAAGATAGCGGTCATCACAGCAGAAATGCGGAGCATCATCACGATAATTCCTAGGAGGAGGATAATCCCGTAGAAGACCTGGCTGATGGTTTGCTGGATATTCTTCCCGAGTACCTCTACATCGCTGGTCATCCGGCTCAAAAGGTCGCCCGTTCGTGCTTGGTCGAAGTAGGCTAAGGGAATATGCTTGACCTTATGAGATACTTCTTCCCTGAGTCTTAAGATAAAGTTCTGGGAAATATAGGTGAGAAGTTGCCCCTGGATGAAATTAAAGACAGCTAGGGCCAAGTAGAGACCGACTAGGATAAGGCAGAGTCGGCCTACTGCCTGGAAGTTAATGGCCTGGCCGGATTGGATATCGTGGAAGAGTTGACTGGTTAAGTCCCCCATCATGCGAGGGGCAATGATATCACAGGCAGCGATGACCAAGGTGGCTAAGACACTGAGAGCTAAGAAGAACTTGTATTGGCCCAGGTAGGCGAGGAGCCGGGGTAAGGTTTTTTGTTTTTGCTTAGGCATGGTCAACCGCCTCCTCTCCTTGACTTAGGGCAATTTCACGGTAAATTTGGTTATTTTCTAGCAAGTCCTCATGGCTGCCGAAACCTTTGACTTGGCCATTATCGAGGACAAGAATTTTATCGGCATGGCGAATGGTAGCCACACGCTGAGCGACAATAATTAAGATGGCCTGGTCCAGGGCTTCCTGAAGGGCCTGGCGGAGTTCGTAGTCCGTCTGATAATCTAAGGCAGAGAAGGAGTCGTCGAAGATATAGACAGGGACCTGCCGACTCAAGGCCCGGGCGATGGCTAGACGTTGGCGTTGGCCGCCTGAGAAGTTATTTCCTCCCCGGATCATGGCTTCATCGAGTGGGCTTTCTTCAGGCAGGAAGTCTCTGGCCTGGGCGATCTCTAGGTTATTCAGCAAGCGGTCGTCACTGACGGCTTCATTACTATAGGATAAGTTGTCACGGATGGACTTGGTGAAGAAGAAGTTTTGCTGGGGCACATAGCTCATCTGGTCGCGTACACTAGCGGCTTCTAAGTCTTCAATATCCTGGTCGTTAATGAGTAAGTGGCCGGCACTTGGATCATAGAATTGGAGCAGGAGTTTGAGCAGGGTCGACTTCCCCGATCCTGTTCCTCCAATAATGCCCAGGGTCTGCCCACGTTCGACCCTAAAGTTAATCTCCTTTAAGGCCGGCAGATTGGCGCCTGGGTAATAGAAGGTCAAGTCACGGGCTTCAATCCGTTGAATCGGCTCTTGGAGGGAGATCTGTCCCCCAATTTCACGCGTTGGATAGGTCAAGAGTTCATTCACCCGCTGGGCCGAGGTAAAGGTTCGCGGCAGCATGGTTAAGAGGTGAGAGATCATGATCAAAGCCGAAAGTACCTGGGTAATATACTGGAGATAAGCCATCATATCTCCAATCTGCAAGTCCCCCTGGTCGATCAGGTGAGAACCAAAATAAGCCACACCAACTAGGGAGAAGTTCAAGATAATGGTCAAAAGAGGCATAACGGTAATCATAATACGGTTCACCTTGAGGGCAGTCTGGTAGTAGTCCTCATTGGCTTCACTGAAGATCTCTTCTTCATAACGGTTACGAGAAAAGGCTCGAATAACCCGCAGCCCCGTCAGACGCTGGCGGAAAAGCAGGTTGATGCGGTCGAGATAGGCTTGCAACTTAGGAAAATAAGGCAAAGCCACTCGAAAGACAATATAGGTCCCGATAAGAATTAAGGGTAAACTGAGAAAAATAACAAAAGACAAGCGGAGATTAGTGGTTAGGGCCATAATCAGCCCGCCCACAAACATTAACAGTCCCCGGACCCAGGGCCGCATGCCCATCAAGGCCATTTGTTCAATTTGATTGACATCATCCGTTGTCCGGGTAATTAAAGAGGAAATTCCGAAGTCTTCGGTCTCATCGAAGGTCATGTGGTTGACCTTGGTATACATCTGGTGGCGGACGTCCCTGGAGAAGCCCATAGTTGCCTTAGCCGAGTGGTAGGCAGCTGAGCCCCGGCAGAGGACGGTCACGAGAACAACAAGCAACATGACGCCCCCGATCTTAAGAATCAGCTGGGTATCCCCATTAGCCACCCCTTGGTCAACCACCGTAGACATTAATTTGGGTAGAAAAAGTTCACCCAGAGCATTTCCGAAGGTCAGTAAAATAACGAGTAAGATTCGCCAACGGTAAGCTCTTAGGTAAGCAAATACTTGCACAATCGAGTGCCTCCAATCTAATCAAACAATCACTATTGATCATAAATGCGTACCCTCCACTTTATCACAAGCCAGGCCAGCAAGCGAATAAAAGAACTCAGCCCTCCTATTTGCAGCTAAGAGAATAAATCCGGTAGAATATAGCTAAGCCTAAGAAAGGAGGGCTCATGATGCTTTATCTTATCTTTCTTATCCTGGCTGTGGTGACCCTAGGACTTGGTTTTTGGGCACTGAAGCAGGACCAGATCGCTTTTTACAGTCTTGACCAAAACCAGGCCGACCACAACCACCTACTTGCCCAGGGATTGGGAGTTAGCCTCCTATTTGCTGGAACGGTTCTAGCCTTTATTTTAGTTATTGTTTATTTCTTCCACTTACCGGCCTATTTATTACTTATTGTGGCAGCCTTCATCTACCTGACAGTCTTTGTCAAATTAGCGCAAATGAAAGGCTCGCTTAAGCAATAGTATTCTCCAGACTGCCGATCCCTTCAATTGTCACACAGACCTGGTCTCCCGGCTGCAGCCAGACTTGGTCTTCAGCTTTTTTACCGGCAATTACCCCATCCGGCGTCCCGGTGAAGATGAGATCACCCGGCTTAAGTGTCATATGACGGGACAGGTAGCTCACAATTTCAGGAATGCTGAAGATCATTTGTTGGGTCGAAGCGGCCTGGACCGTCTGACCGTTCACCTGGCAGCTAATGGCGAGCTGCTGAGGATCAAGCTGGTCTGATAAGCTGACATAGGGACCGACTGGCGCAAAACCATCTCCTGTCTTCCCGACCAACCACTGACTACTGGCGAATTGCCGGTCCCTCAAGGAGAGATCATTACCTGCCGTATAGGCAAAGATCATATCCGGTCGGAAATCTTTTGCTTGGATGTCTTTGATTTCTTCCCCCACGATAGCGACAAGCTCAGCCTCATAGTCGAGCTGGCTGCCATAACTTGGGAAAGGAATCTTTTGCCCAGCCGCTGCCAAGGCATTATTAAACTTAGAGAAGATCGTCGGCTCTTCCCGAGCATCCGACCGGTCCACTTCATCAATATGGTCCTGGTAGTTGAGCCCGACGCAGAGAATTTTCTCCGGCGCTAACACAGCGGGCAGAAAGTCAAAGTCCCCTTCTAAAGGAAGTAGGTCTTGTGGAGTTAAAGCTCTGAGCCGGTCGATTAAGGCCTTGGCCTGGTCAGCCTGCAGGAGGTCATCAATCGAGCGGATCATTAAATTTTCATGGTCAAAGATCCAGTCACTGAGGGCGTAGTGCTTGTCGTTTATGTAAGCACCCAAGCCAGCTTGTCCCTGGTGGAGATAGTTAAAGAATTGCATGGAAAAACCCCTTTCAATAAAAGCTCTTATCTCCATTATAGCCCATCGCTTGGTGGAATGCCCCTAAAATGCTAGGTGGATCCAGATGCCAGCAGAAAAATAATTATGGAAAAATACTGAGCAATTACTTGCGTCATTTTTCCCAGTCTGTTAAAATATAATATTGTGAGTATGAATATACTCTCCTTGCTCTTTTCTAATGAGGAGAGCCACAAGACCAAAAGGAGGTGCGAAAGCCAATGACTAAATATGAAGTTTTATACATTATCCGTCCAGATTTAGATGATGCGTCAAAATCAGCCTTAGTTGAAAACTTTGACAATATCTTAACTTCAAACGGGACTTCAATCATTGAATCAAAAGACTGGCAAAAACGTCGTTTCGCATACGAAATTGAAGATTTCCGCGAAGGAATCTACCATATCGTAGAATGTGAAGCTGAAGATGCTGAAGGCATCAACGAATTTGACCGTCTCGCTAAGATCAACGACGGCATTTTACGTCACATGATCACTAAAATTGAAGCTTAATGAAGACTAAGATTACGAGAGAGGGATTATCATATGATTAACAATGTCGTATTAGTTGGCCGATTAACTCGAGAAGTCGATTTACGTTATACGCAAAGCGGCATCGCTGTTGCTAACTTTACAGTAGCTTGTGATCGCAACTTTCGTAATTCACAGGGTGAAACTGAGACAGACTTCATTTCCTGTGTGATGTGGCGTAAGTCAGCCGAAAATTTTGCTAAGTTTACCCGGAAAGGTTCCCTCGTCGGAATTGAAGGGAGCATTCAAACGCGTAACTACGAAAACCAACAAGGGCAACGTGTTTACGTAACAGAAGTTTTAGCTAATAATTTCAGCTTACTAGAACCAAAATCAGTTACTGAAAGTCGTCCACAATCTAACAACAATTCATATGGTAACAATGCTTACCAAGGCAATAACTTTGGTTCATCAAACCAAAACCAAGATCCATTTGCTTCCCAAGCAAATCAAGATCCTTTTGCCTCTAATGATAATTCTTCTCCGTTTAGTGCAGGCGGATTTGGCAATGATAACCCATTTGCTTCTGGTAACAACGACCAGAACCAATCATCTAACAATGATGGGTCTTCGATTAATATTGCCGATGATGACCTGCCATTCTAAAAATGGAATAAAGGAGGATAATGAACATGGCACAAAATCGTCGTCGTGGTGGCCGTAGACGTAGAAAAGTATGTTTCTTCTGCGCTAACCATGTAGATCACATTGATTTTAAAGATACAGATTTATTACAACGTTATATTTCTGAAAAAGGTAAAATCTTACCTCGCCGTGTAACTGGTACATGTGCAAAACACCAACGTGCTTTAGCAACTGCTATTAAACGTTCACGTGTAATGGCCCTATTACCATTTACCGTTCAGGACTAATAGAAGAGAGCACCGGGTATTAACCGGGTGCTTTTTTTATGCCTGTGTATAAACATATGTTCCTAAAACAAGAGTTTTCCACATGTTAATTCTTTTTATGCACAGTTGTGGATATTTATGAGAATAACTGTGGATTGTTCCACGTGAAACAGCCCAGCACTTATCCACAAATTCTATCCACAATGCTGTTTATAAGTGGATAAGTCTGTTGAATTGTGGATAAGATGTTTGAAAACAGGAGTTTTTGTCCATTGATAGGAACGTATGTTCTCTTTAACGACAATTACTATTGATGATTAGATAAAAAAGTACTTACATATGGAAAATTCTAAGCCTAATGTGGATATCCTTGGATTGTGGATAAAAATAAGAAAATAATATTGCTGTACCCTAGTGTGGATAAGTGAAAATTTTCCTTTTATAAAACTGTGTATAAGTTCTTCTAGCTAAAAAGTGATTAGCGATGTGACTAGATCTTTTAATGTGCCACGTGGAACAAAATGAATTTTTTAATGGCTATTAAGGGCAATATGTTAGCGTAAAAGTTATTATCTTTAACTTGTCAAAGCTAAGAAATTAAAACTAACAAGTCTATAATAAAGAATGTGGCTCATTCCCCATCGATGAGTTTTTGAGAATACATAGCCCAATAAAAAATAGTGAATTAGTCTTGAGTTAATGAAAAGATCTAACTTCCTAGCAGATTTAGGATAACTTTGACCAAAATAATCTTAATATAATACTTTCCTAAGCAAGAATACGTATTATTGAATCACCAGAGTGTGTAATAAATAAAAGAGAGATGATTTTTCTGCAAGCATGCAGGAAGTATCATCTCTCTTTTTTATAGTTTGCTAGTGATGTTAATAAGCCGTAAGTTAAAGAAATAGTGCTTTCCTAAAATTAGTAAATAAATGTTGAATATATTGCTAGCTTTATTTAATTCAGTTCTATGTTTCACGTGGAACAATTGACTTTGTGTGCCCACAGAAGCCTTTTTACTAAATATGGCAGACATCTATAAACTAGCGCTAAATTTCAAGTTAGTTAATGAAAAGTATTGTTGACTATAACTAATTACTTTCCCCAAAAAAATGTCTTCTTTAAAAAAGGATAATGAATGTGATATGTAGGATAAATAGATTAATTTTAATTCTATATGAGCGTGTGACAAAAGTAGATTAGTCCTGAATTCGGCTTAACGTATATATCTGTAATTCGCTAGCTTTCGATCAGCTATAGCAACTATCTGTGAACTATGGGAAAGTGTTGGTAAAGGATTGGACATAGTTAGTAATTGGATTCATTTTCCAACTTTCATGTGACTTCACAAGTCTCCGTCACATAGTCAAGTATTGCAGACTTATTCTAATTCTTATGGCTTACTCCAGTGAACAAAAGTTAAGCGGACAAAGCCTTACACTCACACTCTTGGTATAGTTGTTGAGTTGGCTTCGCAAAATTAGACTTGAAATGATTTCAGGTTAACGAAAGGTCTAACTAGTATCATCCTAATTCTATAATTCTCCATATCATTTAGTTTAAAAACTAGCAATATTAAATTAATTTATCCAAGCGGAGGAGGCCAGTGGAGAATCATTAATACTGAATGAAAGTGTGATCCTTCCTATTTGTGTTTCACGTGAAACAATGATTGTAGATATTTGTCTCTTGCTTATTTATTATATACTGTAATTGTTAATCATGTATAGTTGCTATCTGTGACTGGTAAATCTATATTATAAGTTCAATCCTTAAAATTGGGAGGAAGCGATAGCTTTTATTTAGACAAGGAAGAGTGGATTGTAAATGCTTACTGTTGATTAGTTAGTTTTGAATCAGCTAACTAGCCTAGTACCACATCCTAATATCCGTATCCCATGACAACTCGTACATGGTGAAAAATTATGGGGAAATCTTTAGCTTGGTTGATGGATGAATTTTAATTTGTAGTTGGCTTTAAGAAAAAATGATTTTAGATAGGGAGGTCTGTCCAGTTAAAGGAAGAGTTCCACTTTGATATCTAATACTTTATCCTCTAGTTCTTCTTTTTTTATTGGCAAGTTTCGATTGCTTGAAATGAAAATATCAAAATCGACTTTAATTCACTATGAAGCTTGTTGCCCAGAGTTAATTGCTTTTGTAAGATAAATGCTTAGTTTTCTTTATCGTAATGATTAATATCTTTCCTATTAACTTTTTCCAGCTATGTTTCACGTGAAACATTTTAAAATTGGATGCTTAATAAATTGGAATCAGTATTAGTGTTTCACGTGGAACATTTATAAAAAAAATAGAAATAGTAAAATTTATTTTTTATAACTGAGCAAAAATATTTCTCAATGATTGATAGCAAGTGATAATAAAGTGTTTATTTAACATATAAAGACAATAGTTTGAGTTTTACTTCTTTTACTCTATGTGAAGCTTACTTTATTAATTTGTTTCACCAAAAAAGTGATTTTATTTTGTTTCACGTGAAACACTTTATTAAAATTAATAGTAAAAATAAAGAGAAAACATAAAGTTTGACTAAAAAAATGTTTCACGTGTAACATTTATATAGGGAACACATGTTCTTTTATCCTTTTCTTTTTGCCTGTTTCACGGTATAATAGAGATGATTGAAATTAATTTAAAAATAAGCTAAGTGTGTTAAAATATCCTTATATGAAATGAAGGAGTAGATCATGCAAAAAAATTACAAGCAGTCTAAGCAGCATCCTGAATTAAAAGATGGTCGCATTTCTCTTGCGATTGGGATTGCTGCACTCTTACTCTTGGCTTGTGCCATCCTAGCCTTTATCTCTAGTGTGAAATTAGGGGCTCTCATCCTCGTATTAGTTATCTTAGTAGCTTTAGTTTTACTTTATGCTTGGAATGCCCTGGAATATGAGTTTGCCAAGCAAATGGAGCGGCTCGAAAATCGTTTGCAATCGGTTCAGAATGAGATTTTATTGCAGATGCCGATTGGTATTATCTTGTTTAATCCGAATGATAATTTGATCGACTGGGTGAATCCTTATTTATTGAAGTATTTTGACCGTAATGATTTGATTGGCCACGAACTCGAAGAAATTGATGAAGATTTGGCCGAGGTTTTCCATCGCTTATATGAGGAAGAGGGCCAATCAACGGATCGGATTCAATGGCAGGATCGATTCTTTGATGTGGGGCTTTTGCGCGACCAGCGGGCTATGTATTTCATGGATGTGACTAAGTATGGTGAAATTAGCCAGGCTGCCAGCAATAACCGTATGATTATCGGCCATATTTTGGTGGATAATTATGATGAAATCATGTCGGCCTTGAATGACCGCCGCAAGTCAACGATCGATAACTACATGACCAAGCAATTGTCGACTTGGGGTCGAAAGTATAATAGTTTTGTTAAAGAATTGGATGATGACCGCTTCCTTCTCATCGGGACTTACGGGGCCTTGCAAGAGATGGAAGAGGATAAATTCCAGATTATCGATACCATCCGGGAAGCCACTTCTAAGTGGAACTTCCCACTGACCCTTTCAATTGGGATTTCTTATCGTGAGATGGATGACCCGCTGAGTATTAGCGAAATCGGGGACCAAGCCCAAGCCAATGTGGACCTGGCCTTGAGCCGTGGGGGTGACCAAGTTGTCATCAAAGTTAAGAACCAAAAGGCCCGTTACTATGGGGGAAAAACCAATCCAATGGTTAAGCGGACCCATGTGCGGTCGCGGCAAATTGCCAATACGATTGCTAAGATGATGCAGGAAAACCAAACCATCTTTGTTATGGGGCACGATTATCCCGATATGGATGCTATTGGTGCATGTGTGGGAATTCGGCGTATTGCTCAAATGAATAATAGCCACTGCTATATCGTGGTGAATGAAGATCGGATCAACCAGGATATTAAGCGGGTAATTGAGGAATTACGTCAAGATCCTGATAATGCAGAGGCTATTATTTCGCCAAGCCAGGCCGAAGAGATGGTCCAACCAGACTCTCTTGTCTTCTTGGTGGATGTTCACCGGCCTTCTATTACGGTAGCCCCTGAATTAATTGAAGCTGTTAATGGGATTGTGGTTATTGACCACCACCGGAAAGGCGAAGAAGTGGCCAACAATATTCTCTTAGAATACATTGAGCCCTATGCTTCCTCGGCCTGCGAATTGATTACGGAATTCTTTGAATACCAGAATCCAGAAGGCAGTCCAGTTAATCGCTTGGAAGCGACGATCATGTTGGCAGGGATTACTGTTGACTCGCGAAACTTCTCTTTGCGTACGGGCTCACGGACCTTTGATGCAGCTTCTTATCTGAAGTCCAATGGGGCCGATTCCATTCTCATCCAAGAGTTCTTGAAGGAGGACCTCAATGATTATATCGACCGCAGCCAATTGATCGAGAGCGTTCAGTATGTTGAGCCCAATATGGGGATTGCCCAGGGGCCGGACGGTCAAGTGTATTCCACTGTGATTGCCGCCCAAGCAGCGGACACCCTCTTGTCTATGAATGGGATAGCTGCTTCCTTCGTTGTCTTCCAACGCAATGATGGTCGGGTCGGCATCTCGGCTCGGAGTATGGGGAATGTCAACGTGCAAACGATTATGGAAGAACTAGGTGGTGGCGGCCACTTATCCAATGCTGCCACACAGATTTCCGATGTCACGGTGAGTGAAGCGGTCGACCAGTTGAAAGCAGTTTTAGCAAAAGATAAGGAGGAATAAGGATGAAAGTCATATTCTTACAAGATGTTAAAAAACAAGGTAAAAAAGGTGAAATTAAGGAAGTTTCTACCGGCTATGCGCAAAACTACCTGATTAAAAAAGGCCTAGCTAAAGAAGCAACTAATAGTGCCATCTCTGCCCTCAAAGGCAAACAGAAGGCAGAAGCCAAAGAAGCCGCTGAAGAAAAGGCAGAAGCTGAAAAATTAAAGGCCCTTCTAGAAGATGAGAAAACGGTTGCTGAAGTTAAGGCTAAGGGTGGCGAAGATGGCCGTCTCTTTGGTTCTGTGCCATCTAAGCAGATTGCGACAGCCTTGAAGGACCAATATGGGATTAAGATCGATAAACGGAAGATTGAATTACCCAACCCAATCCGTGCTTTTGGCTATCGGAATGTGCCTGTGAAATTACATCCGGATGTTGAAGCGACGATCCGGGTACATGTTGTTGAGGAATAGAAAATTAAAAAATGAGAATTGAATGGGCTAGGGCTTTTTTTGCCCTGGCTTATTTTCATGAGCTGAAGTTTTTAGTATAATTATTAACGCCTAAAGGACTTGATTTATGACGAAGGGGGAAATCATGGCTGATAGTGACTTAATAGAACGTATTCCTCCTCAGAATATTGAAGCTGAGCAGGCAGTATTGGGTTCAATTTTACTTGAGCCGGATATTTTTACAACTGTCAATGAATTTGTCAGTGAAGAAGATTTTTATAAAAGAAGCCACCGCTTGATTTTTAGCTCTATGCAGCGACTCAATGACCGGGACGAGGCGATTGATGCCTTGACGATCCAGGAAGATCTACAGAGCCGGGGCATGCTGGAGAATATCGGTGGGGCTGACTATATTTTTGAAATTGCTGAGAAGACACCGACGGCAGCGAATGCGGAGTATTATGCCAAGATTGTCGAAGAGAAGTCGATCCTTAGAAAGCTGATCCATGCGACCAATACGATTCAGAAGGAATCTTACGGTGAGGAACATGACTTGACGACCATCCTGGATGGAGCCGAGCGGCAAATCCTAGCGGTGAGTGAGAATCGCAATCGGAATGGTTTTATCCATATCTCCCAGGTGCTCCAGGAATCGATTGGACATATTGAAGAATTGTCCAAGCAGCATGAGGCGGTCACGGGGATTGCAACGGGTTACCCTGATCTTGATAAGATGACCACGGGCCTGCATCCGGATGAATTGATTATCCTTGCAGCCCGGCCTGGGGTAGGGAAGACGGCTTTCGTTCTGAATATTGCCCAGAACATTTCGACCAAGCAGAATGGTCGAGTAGCCATCTTCAGTCTGGAAATGGGGGCCGAGTCCTTAGTCAACCGGATGCTCTGTGCAGAAGGCAGTATCGATGCTAACCGTCTGCGGACGGGACGTTTAGAGCCGCAAGAGTGGTCTGACCTAGTCGTTGCCATGGGGGCCCTGGGGGAGTCTGAGATTTACATCGATGACACGCCGGGGATCCGGGTGACAGATATTCGGGCTAAGTCGCGCCGACTCAAACAAGAAAAGGGAGACTTGGACCTGATTGTGATTGACTACTTGCAGTTGATCGAAGGGAGCCGGCGGAGCGAGAACCGCCAGCAGGAAGTGTCTGAGATTTCTCGGCAATTAAAGAAATTAGCTAAAGAACTGAGTGTGCCGGTCATTGCCCTGTCCCAA
Source organism: Aerococcus sp. HMSC23C02 (assembly GCF_001806805.1). Classification (NCBI taxonomy): domain Bacteria; kingdom Bacillati; phylum Bacillota; class Bacilli; order Lactobacillales; family Aerococcaceae; genus Aerococcus; species Aerococcus sp. HMSC23C02. The sequence continues at coordinate 64,586 of NZ_KV786059.1, forward strand.
CTTTCTCGGAGTGTGGAACAGCGGCAGGATAAGCGGCCTGTCCTCAGTGATATCCGGGAATCCGGTTCGATCGAGCAGGATGCGGATATTGTTGCCTTCCTTTACCGTGAGGATTATTATCAAAGAGAGGGCAGCGAAGAGGAAGAGAATCCGGATGCTGATAATAACATTATTGAAGTGATTATTGAGAAGAACCGGAGTGGGGCCCGCGGGACAGTGAAATTAATCTTCACTAAGGAATTCAATAAATTCTCCTCGGTAAGTTTCCGCGATGAAGCGGAGATGTAGGGGAGTAAAGACGGTTGTAGCGTCAAAAATACTATCCAATCTATGGATAAGCCAATCGAGAAAGGACTTGGAATTATGTCTGGAATTGTTGTTGTTGGAACACAGTGGGGAGACGAAGGGAAAGGAAAGATTACGGACTTCCTAGCTAAGGAGGCCAGCGCCATTGTCCGCTACCAGGGCGGCGATAACGCCGGTCATACCATCCAATTTGATGGGAAGAAATTTGCCCTCCACTTAATCCCTTCTGGTATCTTCTCGCCAGATAAGTTATCCATTATTGGCAACGGGGTTGTCGTCAATCCCCAAGCCTTAGTCAAAGAATTGAACTATCTTAAGGAGAATGGTGTAGACACGAGCGGTTTACGGATTTCCAACCGGGCCCATGTCATCCTGCCCTACCACATTGAATTAGACCGACTCCAAGAAGAAGCTAAGGGCGACCAAAAGATTGGAACGACCATTAAAGGGATCGGCCCTGCTTATACCGATAAGGCGGCTCGGATCGGGATTCGTTTCTGTGATTTACTGGAAAAGGATACCTTTGCGGAAAAATTAAAGGCGAATTTGGCTTATCACAATCAAGTGATTGAGAAGATTTACCAGGGACAAGCTTTAGATTTTGACTCTATTTTTGAAAGTTACTATGCTTATGGCCAAGAAGTCAAAGACTATGTGGCAGACTCTTCTTATTTGATTGGTCAGTTGATGGACCAAGGGCAGCGTGTCCTCTTTGAAGGAGCCCAAGGAAATATGCTGGATATTGACCAAGGGACCTATCCTTTTGTCACCTCTTCAAATCCTGTAGCTGGGGGCGCCACCGTTGGAACCGGGATCGGTGCGACCCAGATTGATAAGGTTGTTGGGGTCTGCAAGGCCTATACCTCACGTGTGGGTGAAGGGGCCTTCCCAACTGAGCTCTTTGATGAGGTGGGCGACCGCATTCGTGAAGTTGGTCATGAGTATGGAACGACAACGGGTCGGCCACGCCGGGTAGGTTGGTTTGACGCTGTGGTGATGCGCCACTCTAAACGTATCTCTGGCTTAACCGATCTCAGCTTGAACTGTGTCGATGTCCTATCTGGTCTGGGAGAAGTGAAAATCTGCGTAGCCTATGAGAAATCAGATGGCAGTCGGATTGATTACTACCCTGCTAGCCTTAAGGAATTGGCTGATTGTACGCCCATTTATGAAACGCTACCTGGCTGGTCAGAAGATATCACAGCTTGCAAGAGACTTGATGACCTACCTGACAATGCCCGCCGTTATGTGGAACGTGTCAGTGAATTAGTGGGGGTTAGAATTTCTACCTTCTCTGTCGGCCCTGACCGTCAACAAACTAATATTTTGAATGATATTTGGCATAGCTAAGAAGATAAAAAGGCAGCTAAGCGAGAAATGATTGGTTTTCTCGCTTAGCTGCCTTTTAGTTTGGACTGCTATCTTGCTTGGGGTCAGTATATTCTCTGGCTCTTTACTCCAGAGGTCTATTTTTACCCGCGCTCCCTCACACCCTGTAGTCGAGTTCGAGGATGCAGAAAGGGCTCCTCTTCGCAAATGCCCATCGAAGGCCTCCAGCCTTCTCTGGTCTTTTACTCCAGAGGTCCCTTTCTCCCGCATCCTCTCACACCCTGTCTTTTCACACCCTTTAGTCGGGTTCGCAAGAGCAGACTTGAAGTGATTTCACCCAATCGGAACGATCGGCTAAAGCCGCTCTTTTCCGTTTGGGCTCCAATCATTCAAGTCTAACCGCTCTTGCTCACACCCTTTTTTTCATGATATAGAAGCTGCTGAAGTTGGCGGCTTTGGTGAAGGGTTGGAAGAGGCGGGGGATGGTTTGGTGGTCGCTGGTTTTGAAGCCGTTTTGTTCGTAGAATTTTTTGCCGCGGGGGTTGCTGTTGACGACTTCTAGGATGACTTGTTGTTTGTGGTCGGCCTTGGCGGCTTGGCTGGCTTTTTGGAGGAGTTGGCTACCGATGCCTTGGCCCCTGGCTTGGGAGTGGACGGCGAGGAGGTCGATGTGCCAGTCTCTTGCTTGGGCCTTACTTTGGCTGTGCTTGTAGATGTAGTAGCCTAGGCTGCGGATCAGGGAGGGGAAGAAGCCGAATTCTTGGCGGAAGCTCTGCCAGGGGATGGGGAGGAAGTTGGGTTGGTCCCGGCTTTCATAGGAGAGGATGCCTTGGATCTTGCCTTGGTCGCGGACGACGATTAATTGGTCTTCGTTAAAATGTTTAGCGATCAGGCGTTTAGCTTTGGCCTTGTCGCTAGTCATAATCCAAACATAGTGGATTTTGTCTTCGAAGGCATTGACAATGATGTCGGCAACTTGTTCACGTTCACTTGGTGTTAGGGATGAATTTTCCAATACGTCTCCTCCTATTTTCTTTTCCAAAATGCTTTTATTTAGATTTTCTTTAAATTTAGACTTGTTAATTACTAACTTGACCGCTATTATGTTACTTATAAAGTTTTTGTCAGGATGAAAGGAGCCCTTGGGATGGGACAGACAAGATTTCACTTAGGAATGCGGACTTTTAAGACAGGCCTCAGTTTCTTTTTAATCGCCTTGCTATATGATCTCTTTAGCACCCATTCTCCCCAGATTGCTGCCTTGTCTGCTGGATTTAGCCAGCGAACGGATTTCCAGTCGACCAATAAATATGGCCGCCACCGGATTTTTGGGAATTTTATTGGGGGCTTGATGGCCCTTCTCTGTGTCTCTTTGATGACCCTCTTCCCTGATTGGCAGATTTTTTCTTATCTCTTTCCTGCTTTGGGGGTTATGCTCACCATTATCTTAGGCAATGCTTTTAATTCCTCGCAAGCGATTGTAGGTTCCATTGCGATTTATACGATCGTCCTCTATTCCATTCCCGACCAGGAACGGATTCTCTATGTTTTCTGGCGCTTAGTGGATACCTTAGTAGGAGCGGCAGTTGCGCTTTTCGTCGAATGGGCTCTATCGCGAGAAAGGGTGGATGCGGTTAAAAAATTTTTGACAAAATAAGTAAAGCTTAAGGGGGGATCCATTTGTTAGGCACTGTACTCGAACATCTCGATGCCTATTTTTTAAAGAAGAATCTCATTTCTAGCAACTTTTTATACCTTTTGGCCCTATTTTTTATTGTTTGTGGTCTTTTAATCCAGCCCCTGCCTGAACTTTTGCAGGGCTATTGGCAGATTCTCATCGCGCCTTCGAATTTATTGACGGACTATTTTGCTGTCGGAGGCTACGGGGCAACCTTTGTTAATGCCGGGATCCTTATGTTACTGAATGCTTTTATGGTGAGCCGCCATGCCAAATGGATGACAGGGCCACTTTTTGCGGCACTCTTTACTGTAACAGGTTTTGCTTTTTTTGGCAAAAATTTATTCAATACCATTCCCTTTATGATGGGGGCTTGGCTTTATACAAAGTTTTTATCTATTCCTTTTAAAAAAGTCCTGCTGACAGCCCTCTTTTCAACGGCTTTGAGTCCTGTTGTGAGTCTGGTGAGTTTCGGCCAGGGCCTGCCCTTGGCTTGGGGAATTCCTCTGGGCTATGCTTTGGGTATTTTTATTGGCTTTGTGGTGAGTCCCATTGCTTCTTCCTTCCTCCGCTTCCACCTGGGTTTTAACCTTTATAATTTGGGCTTTACCAGTGGAGTTCTGGCTATGGTAGTGGCTAGCGTCATGCGGTCTTTTAAGTTGGCTGTTGACGTGGAGAATATTCAGGTGACGATGAACTATGGGCCGGTCTTTGGCTTTGTCATCTTGCTCTGTCTCTTCCTAATCTTGATGGGCTGGAGTGCCAATCGATTTAGCTTCAAGGGCTACCGGGACTTGACCCGGGAGGCCGGGACCTCGGTGACGGACTTTGTCTTGTTGCATGGGTCAGCCTTGACCCTGGCTAATGTTGGTATTTTGGGCCTTTTAGCGACAGGCTATGTTTGGCTATTGGATGGGGTTTTGAATGGTCCCGTCATGGGAGGTATCTTGACGGTCATGGGTTTTGCGGCCTTTGGGAAGCACCCTCGCAATGTCGCCCCAGTGGTCTTAGGCATCTTCTTAATGCAGTATTTCATGCTGACCCATGATCCCGATATGACTTCCGCTATTCTAGCGGCCTTGTTTGGGACGACTCTGGCTCCAATCGCTGGCCATTACGGACCACTAGCGGGTTTCTTAGCGGGGGCCTTGCATGCGACCCTGGTGAACAATGTAGGGGGCGTCCACGCAGGCTTAAATTTGTACAATAATGGTTTTTCAGGGGGCTTTGTCGCTGCGACGATGGCACCTGTACTCGAGACGATAACAGAATGGAGGCGAGACCGTGCTGAACGCTCAAGAATATCGGAAGGCTAAATTAATTGCGGCTGAGATGATGGATTATTTCTTCAACTACCGGGTTAAAGACCTCAAGCTGGCGGTTAGTTTTGAAGCTGATCGTTTAGTTATCGATTTGATCGGTTCAATGGCTGAGGAGCCAGCGGATATTGAAGAAGTCATGGACCAATTGCAGAAACCGCGCCAGTATGAGGTTGAAGAGTATTATGAAGACCTCTTGGGAATTCGTGAAGACCTCTTAAATACGGAAATTATTGCCGCCATGATCGATGAAGCAACTTATTCCTTTGTTGATGGAAAGGTTCAATTAGAATTGATTCGCTATATCGCTTAAGCAAAATAACTATTTCATACTAATAAATAAGGAAAAACTATATTTTCTCATCAATTAGACATAAATTATAATAAAACTCTCATAATTATGTTATAATTCGAAGTGTAAAGGTGAATTAGACAAGATTTTAGATGAGGAGCCAGAAAATGTTGTTAGTAAGCTAGAAATTTCTGACCAAAGAAAGGAGTTTCCATTTCTTAAATGAGAGGAATGGGAGTCGAATTATGGATGTCTTATTAGGTTTGTTTTACTTAGCTTTGATTTTATCCTTCTTTACACTCTTTAGTTTTAAAGCGCCTTACGGGGCCAAGACCATGAGTGCCTTAGCCGATGCAGCAGTTGCTAGTTTCTTGGTTGAAGCTGTTTATGGGGCCCTTTTCGGAACGATCTTAGACGTGCCCTTCTTGAATGGAATTGCGGAAGCGAACGGTTCCTTAGCTGGGGTAGCTGCGGCTGGGATGGTTCTTCTCCGTTTGGGGTCTAGTCCGGTGAATTCTTTACTTGTGGCTCTGGCTATGATGCAGTTTGGTGTCTTACCAGGTTTTATTGGCGCTTACCTTGTTTCCTTCTTAGTGCGCTATATTCAAGACCATGTTAAAGGGGGCTTGGATGTTTTTGTTGTGGCAGCAACGGCCTTGCCTATTGCCTATGCGGTTGCAGCCCTAATTTCACCGGTTATTGATGCCGCCCTCATTCAGATTGGGACCATTATTGAGGCAGCTTCACATTCAAGTCCACTGTTAATGGGAGCTATTCTAGGAGCGGTTTTCACTGTTGTATCAACAGCGCCACTGAGTTCCATGGCCTTGACCGCTATGATGGGATTAACAGGAAAAGCTATGGCAGTGGCAGGCTTAGCTATTTTCTCCTCGGCAACTGCTAACTATCTACTCTTCACTCGCTTGAAGATTGGAACTAGGGAGGAGAGCCTGAGTGTGGCCTTAGAACCGCTTACCCAAGCCCACTTGGTAACAGCTAATCCGCTACCGGTGTATTCAACCAGTGCCTTGACGGGGGCTTTGGCTGGTATGTATATTGCAACGACTGATTTGGTTAATAATACGCCGGGTACAGCTTCTATTATTCCAGGTATATTAGCTCCCTTAGCGGATAACCCACCGCTTCAGGTATTGTTTGCGGGCGCTATTAGCTTGCTTATCGGAGCCTTTGTCGGTTTCTTTGCGAGTTATTTCTTCCGTCATTACAGGATTTATACTAGTCAAGATATTATTGAGGATTAAGCCTTGGATAAGAGTTTGGTCACTGGCCAGACTCCTTTTTTCTAGTAAGCTAAGCCTCGAAAATAAAAAAGGCATTGGATCAACTGCTAAAAGTTGAATCCAATGCCTTTTATTAAGGACAGCTTGGTTTATTTATGGTTTTATTTAAGAGGGAATTTCTTCACTAAGTCTTGAACTTCTTGTTTAACTTCTTCTTTCACCTTGTCGTCATTGATATTTTCAATGATGCGAACAATCCATTCCGCAACTTTAGCTGCTTCTTCTTCCTTGAAGCCACGAGTCGTAACAGCAGGCGTACCTAAGCGGATACCAGATGCTTTAGTTGGGCTTAAGGTTTCGAATGGGATGGTGTTCTTGTTAACAGTGATACCTACTTCGTCTAAGGCTGCTTCAACTTCTTGACCTGTTAAGTCGCGGTCGATAACCTTGAGCAAGATTAAGTGGTTGTCAGTCCCACCAGATACCATGTGGAGACCAGAGTCGCTAAATACTTTGGCCATGGCTTGAGCATTCTTAACGACTTGGTTTTGGTAGTCTTTGAAGGAATCTTCAAGAGCTTCACCGAAAGCAACTGCTTTACCAGCGATAACGTGTTCTAATGGACCACCTTGCATGCCTGGGAAGACAGCAGAGTTTAATTTCTTAAAGAGGTCTTGGTTATTGGATAAGATAACCCCGCCACGTGGACCACGCAAAGTCTTATGAGTTGTTGAAGTAACAACATCAGCATAAGGAACTGGGTTTTGGTGGAGGCCAACAGCAACTAAACCAGCGATGTGAGCCATATCAACCATGAAGTAAGCGTCAATTGCTTTAGCAATTTCACCGATACGTTTGAAGTCAATTTCGCGTGCATAAGCAGAAGCCCCAGCAACGATTAATTTTGGTTGGACTTCTTTAGCGGTTTCTTCGAGCTTGTCATAATCGATACGTTCAGTTTCTTTGTCTACACCGTAGTCAGCGAAATCATAGAGTTTACCACTTGAGTTAACTTTAGAGCCGTGTGTCAAGTGACCACCATCTGTTAAGTTCATGCCAAGAACTTTATCACCTGGCTGTAAGAGGGCAGAGTAAACAGCCATATTTGCTTGAGCACCTGAGTGAGGTTGAACGTTGGCGTATTCAGCACCGAAGAGTTCTTTTAAGCGGTCAATGGCTAGGGTTTCGATTTCATCAACGAATTCGCACCCACCATAGTAGCGACGGCCAGGATAACCTTCAGCGTATTTGTTAGTGAGTACAGAACCTTGAGCCTCACGAACAGCTGGGGATACCCAGTTTTCACTCGCGATTAACTCAATCCCATTTTGCTGGCGTTCAAATTCCTTATCGATATAATCAAATACAACATCTCTTGACATATGCTATACCTCCATAATTTTTTTCTGACTTTTCATCGTCAAGATTATAGTATCATTAAATTAAAAATTTCACAAGTAAAATATGTAAGCCCTTTATATATTTATTTGATAATATCTATGAAGACTACATTTTTTGTTCATTATTTGCCCCTAAAATGAGAGAAATATCTCATATTTTGACTTTTCATATAATAATAAAGGAACAGTATGATAAAATAAATAGTAATTATAATATGTACAGTGGAGGGAGTGACGGGAATGGCCGTAAATGAGAAACAAGTTCCTAAGAAATTACTCTTAGAGACGGCCCTGTTAGCTGGAAAGATTATGACGGAGAGTAACTCTGAAACTTACCGCGTGGAAGATACTATGGAGCGAATCTTAAGTTATTCGAACCTCTACTCGACAGTTGCTATATCCTATGCAACGGGCCTTTATGCCTCACTCGATGACTTGAATGAGGCCAATAATCGTTTAGTGGGGATTAAACGGATCCAAACGCGGGGGAGTGTCTTGCATAAGGTATCCAAGGTGAATACAGTATCTCGACAATTGACCAATGGAGAAATCACCTTGGCCGTAGCTTATCTGAAGCTGTTAAAGATTGATTCAGAAAGCAATCCCTACCCGATCCATATGCGCTTTGTTGGCGTGATTGGTCTGGGGATGTGTTTTGCTGTCCTCTTTGGCGGGGGCGTAGATGAGTTTATCGTGACGACCTTTGATGCCGTCTTCTTATCGGGTCTGATGTACATGACGGCGCGTTATGAGATATCTAGTCCGGTCGAGAATGTATTCTGTACCATGATGATCACGCTATTTGCCTATGCCATGCAGGCTTGGTATTTCCCTAATGTTTCCTTGGGGATTGTGATTGTTTCGACCTTGATGCCCCTGGTGCCCGGGACGGCTATTACCAATTCCTTACGGGATATCTTCCATGAAGATTATCTCGCAGGAGGTGCCCGAGCCATGGAAGCCTTCTTCCAGGCCCTAATGATTGCATTGGGGTCCTTGGTAGCCTTAATTATTATAGGGAGGCTTAGAGGATGATTAACTTTATCTTACAGATTATTGCAGCTTACTTTGTGGGCTATACTTGTTCGATCTGTGTTCAAACGCCCCCACGTCAAATTTACCGGGCGTCAATTATTGCAGCAACAGGCTGGCTGGTCTATTTGATTTGTTTGGATTTTCTGACTTTAGAAGTGGGCGGGGCGACCTATATTGCAAGTTTAGCCATTGCAGGCATGTCTCAATGGTTCTCTCGGCGCTACCACCAACCTGTGACGGTCTTCTTCATTCCGGGATTTTATACCCTAGTGCCTGGGGGCGGCATGTATCGGACGGCTCTTTATCTCATTCAATCCGACTATTCGCGTGGTCTAAGTGAACTTGCGACCACCATGTTTACGGCCCTAGCCATTGCTCTGGCAGTCTTCACCGCAGATACGGTTATCGATATCCTGCGCCGCCAGCGTGAACTAGAGAAGAAAATTCGCAACTGGCGAAAGTGATCCGTATCGAACATCGGCTATTTTTCTGGCTGGTGTTCTTTTTGGCTTTGGGATGCATTGTGGCGTAGAGAGCTGCCCTAGTTATGGATCGTTTATTGTAGTAAAAAAGCTCCGCTAGCTTGGATTAGTTGACTAATCCTCTAGCGGAGCTTTTTCTTTAGTTATTGAAGGGCAGTCACACCCTTCCTAGTGGGGTTCGAGGATGCAGAAAGGGCTCCTCTTCACA
>NZ_KV786059.1:73895-82799 GCF_001806805.1 Aerococcus sp. HMSC23C02
GGCTGGAGCCGTTCTTATCCCTTTTGCTCCAGAGCTCCCTTTCTACCCGCATCCTCTCACACCCTGTGTAGTTGGGTTCGGTCGCGCAGAAGTGGCTCCTCTTCACAAAGTCCCTGCGAAGTCTTTCAGACTTCTTCGGTCTTTTGCTCCAGAGGTCCATTTCTAACCGCGCTCTCTCACACCCTGTGTAGTCGGGTTCGGGCTGGCAGCTTTCGTGTCACTTCACAAGTCTCCGCCGCAGTCTTGCAGACTGCTCTGGCGACTTGCTCCAGTGAAGGAAAGCTAAGCGCCATCCCTCACACCCTGTTATTCTACTCCACCATTTTCTACGTATTCGCCGATGAAGGCTGCGACGCTTTTGGCTGCGATGAGCATGGCGTCTTCGTCCATGACGAATTTTGGATGGTGGTGTGGGTAGGCTTCGCCGTCTTTTGGTGCGGCGCCGACCCAGAGGTAGAGGCCTGGAACTTCTTGAAGGAAGTAGGCGATGTCATCCGATGGGGGTTGAGGTTGTTCGGTGTCCACCCCTTCTGTGAGTTGGTCGAATGGGTGGTCCTTGATGGCTTTGATAGCGAATTCTGTGACTTTTGGATCGTTGTAAGCGACTGGGTAGTCGTTTTCGTAGTGAAGGTCATAAGTGATGCCGAAGGAGTTCTTGAGGCCTTCAAGTTTGGCTTTGACTTCATGTTCGATGATGTCACGGACTTCTTGTGACATAGCACGCACGTCCCCACCTAGTGTCACTTCGCCTTGGATAGCGTTGTTGGCACCTGCTGCGTCGAAGTTACCGATGGTGATCGACCCGACATCGAATGGGTTCAAGCGGCGGCTAACTACACTTTGGATTTCAGTGACGAAGTAAGAAGCAGCGACAATGGCGTCGTTGGCTTGGTGAGGGGATGAGGCATGGCCACCCTTACCGTGGATCTTCACCTTGAAGTTGGAACGTCCAGTGTGGGCATTGCCTTCATGGTAGAAGACGCCCCCAGTTGGCATATTGGTCATTACGTGGAGGGCAATGATATTGTCAACCCCGTCTAAGGCACCATCTTCAATCATTGATTTAGCGCCACCTGGTGCAACTTCTTCCGCATTTTGGTGGATGATAACGAATTTACCGCTGAGTTGGTCCTTCATTTCAATTAAGGTTTGGGCAAGAACCATTAGGTAGGCAGTATGGGCATCATGACCACAAGCGTGCATGGCACCTTCTTTTTTGGATGAGAAGTCGAGGCCGGTATCTTCTGTTAAAGGAAGCGCATCGAAGTCAGCGCGGAGGGCAAGTGTTTTACCTTCTTTGCCTGTATCGATGGTAACCACCAGACCATAACCATTACCGACATTGGTCCGTACATCACAGTCAAGGTCCTTATAGAAATCGGCAATATATTGGGCCGTTTCCTTTTCCTCAAATGATACTTCTGGATTCTCATGGAAGTGACGACGAATTTCGATCATTTGATCTTCTTTCTCATCTAAGCGCTTATACAGCTCATCAACGAGACTCATAATACATTCCTCCTTATTAATATTTCTCTAACAAATTAATTATACGCTAATAATCCCAAAAAGGAAAATGAATCCCTTTTGCCTCGTCTGTTGCCCGGTAAAATTTTATGTTAAAATGATTAAAAGCCTTTCAGTGATAGGAGATTGAAGATGAAGCAATGGATTCCAAATGGTGGCCAGTGTGCCGCATCGCGTACCCTCTTGAAGAAGCAGGGAGCTTTGTTATGGGCTTGGCGTGAGGCAGGGCGTTTCGACGGAGACAGTGGCTGGCGCTTTTTGTCTGAACGGGATAACCAAGTGAGCCTGATGGATGAGAAGAGTATGGTTTATGTGGACATCAACCGGGTGGCCCAGATCGAACCAGCTATTTCTGGTATCTACCATTATCCACAAGGGGCGGATTTTCAATTTTCAGCCTACTACGGCAAGCACTTTGTCTACAATGATTCATTGGAAAAGGTCGAAATGGTCACTAGCCAAGCGGACTTGCCCTTCAAGGATCCGAGCTTCCGCCAACACTTTCCTGACTTTGTCCACGCTCATGAGCGACGGATTCGCGAGGAATTTGCCCTCTCAGAAGAAGAGATCAGCCAGCTTTCGGGCCTGCAAAAGGAAGTTGACCACCTGATTAATGTGCTCATGGGAACGCGGACAGACACGCCCAAGAGCCTAGAGATTTATATCTTAGTGGGCATTCTTTTAGGTTATTTCATGGAGAGACAGGCGGCTAGTCCCCTGCCGAGCGATAAGGTCCATCATGTTATTGCTACAGTGATCTACCGCCGCTTTGACCTGGCCATGGCTCAGATCAAAGACTACCTGCTCGCCTACCAGGAAGCAAAGACCCAGGAAGATCGGATGTCCGAGCGGCAGGTCCTTCGTTATGGGCGCTTGGTTTACGATTGGATGGCAGCTAAGGAATTGGAGAGCGCCAATAAGGAATATAATGCCCTGGTCAACCACCATTACAAGGCCCAATTAAAAAAACAGAAACACCTTTAAAAAGGCAAGACTTTCTCAGATTCTAAGTGTGAGAAATGGCCTGGCCTTTTTGTTTTGGGGCTTTAACAATGAAAAGAAGCTGGCAAGGATGATTGTACCTTGCCAGCTTTTTGCTTAATGAGCTGTATCTGTATTAGATGGTGCTTGAAGCTATCTATTTGTGCTCAGAGACCCTGAATGCAAATAGCCATTTTCTAGTCGGGTTCGAGGATGCAGAAAGGGCTCCTCTTCATAAAAGTCCGTCGAAGGCCTTCAGCCTTCTCTGGCCTTTTACTCCAGAGGTCCCTTTCTCCCGCATCCTCTCACACCCTTTGTAGTCGGGTTCGGTCTGGCAGCCTTCCTGTCACTTCACAAGTCTTCGCCGCAGTCTTTCAGACTGCTCTGGTGACTTGCTCCAGTGAAGGAAAGCTAAACGCCAGCCCTCACACCCTTTAGATCATTCCAGCGTCGTAGTCGTCTTCTAAGGCTTGCATTTCTTCTTGGGAGACGTGGTCGAGGCTGTGGATGGCTAGGGTTTCGTTGAAGTCTTCTCGGGCGAGGGGGTTGCTGGCGGACCAGGTGTCGGCTTGGCCGAAGCTGTCATCGTCCCAGGCTTCGTCGAGGACCAGCATTTGCTGGCGCCATTTTTTATAGATTTCGAATTGTTGGTCGTGCATAAGTACCTCCTAAATGAGATCTGGGTAGTAGTGGAAGCGGTCTTCTCTTTCTAAATAGGCAGATAGGCCGATCAAGAGGGCTTCTTCGCCCTTGTTAGCGATCAGTTGGACCCCTAAAGGTAGGCCGTTTTGGCAGGTATGGAGGGGCAGGCTGATGGCGGGTTGGCCGGTTAGATTATAAATCATAGCGAATGGCGAGGCAAGTAAGCCCTTCTTGAAGACTTGGTAAACGAGTTCAGCCAAGTCGGGAGCGGGGAGCTCTTCTGAACGCAACATGGCCTCGTAATCACTTTGACTATAGAGTTTATCGTCGACGCGGGGGGCAGCTTGGGCGGTACTTGGTTGGATCAGGATGTCATAGGTCTGGTGGAAGTCGTCCATGATTTCAGCTGCCTGGTCCCAGGTGTCAAAAATTTGGCTGTAACGGTAGGCGGGGATGGTCTTGCCGTACTGGGCCATGGTCCAGGTTTGGATTTCGACATCCTCGCGTTGGATTTTACGTTGGAGTTGTTGTTCGATGCCTAGGAAGCTGGCTGCCATTTCTGCCCCGTTCATTTCATAATAGCCGCGAACAAGTTCTTGACCATTAATCTTAGGGTCGGCAGCTTCGACCTGGAAGCCCTGGTCGCGGAGGAAGCGGACGGTATTTTCTACGGCTTGGATGGCTTCGTCAGAAACTTCGGTACCAGCTGGAGACTTGGTCGAGTAAGCGATGCGCAGGTTTTTGACGGCTCGGATGGCATGGTCGATGTGGGCCTTAGGGATGGGCAGGGTTTGGAAGGGTATGGGTTTGAGATTGCTCTGGAGGGCCAAGAGCAATTGGGCAGTGTCGCGGATGGACTTGGTCATCATGAAGCCTACCGGTGCCCCGCCCCAGCTCCGCCACTTGCGCGGGCCAGTCGCTGTCCGTACCCGGCTTGGCTTGAGACCCACCAGCCCAGAGAAGGAAGCTGGAATTCGAATGGAGCCTCCGCCATCAGAAGCTGTCGCTACAGGCACGATCCCTGCTTGAACAGCAGCTGCTGCGCCACCACTTGACCCTCCGGCATTATAGTCAGGATCGACCGGATTGTGGACGGGCCCGTAGTAGTCGGAATCGCTGATGAATTTCAGGCCGAATTCGGGGACATTGGACTGGCCAATAGGAATGAGCCCGGTTGCCATGACAGACCGCGAGAAGTTGCTGGTTACGGGAGCAATCTGATCCTTGAGCAGGCGAGCCCCAGAAGTCGCTGGCACTCCCTTAATATTGTGGCCCAGGTCCTTCATGAGGGTAGGGATCCCGGCGAAGAGGGTCTGGCTGTGGTCTTCTTGGGCCAAGTCTTGGGCATAGTCCTCAAAGAGCCGGGTGACCGCATTGAGCTTGGGGTTAATGGCCTTGGCCCTGTCGATCGCTTGGCGGACCAGGTCCTGGCTGCTAGTTTGTCCCTGGCGGATTTGACCAGCTAGGGCCGTTGCATCATCGCTATAGCTTTTGAAATAGTCCATGGAATCTTCCTTTCTGCAGGCATCAGTTTTAGGCCTATTATAACAAAGTTTTTCCGAACTTTAGAGGCAGACTTTTCCTATTTTGATGATAAAATAATGAGACAGCCCTTGTCATAGCTCTCATCTTTGGTGTATAATAATTAGAAAACACAAAAAAAGAGGTGTGAAAATGAAAAAAGTGCAATTATTCCAACCATTGGGGGAATCATTGGGCTGCTGCGGGGGTTCTGAAGAATGTTCATTGACAGACAATTCAATCATTAATACAGAAGCCAATGTCAAAGAATTGAACCGGGTGGAGGCTTTCTTTAATGCGCTCAAGAATGAAGAAGGCTATTTCGTCACCATCCACGATCCAGCAAGCGATGGTTTTATGTTCACCCATACAGAGGTTGTCATGCGTAAGCTTAAGGCATATGGAGAGGAAATCCTCCCCATTATTTTGATTGACGACCAGGTTGTAAGTGTCGCGGAATTTCCGAGCAACCAGGCCCTAGCTGATATGGTTGGACTCACTCACACCCAAGCTGTAGAATATATGTGTTAGTAAGATTATGAAGGAGGACCACTAATGACAGTAGATATCGATTGGAAAAACCTAGGTTTCAGTTATATGAACTTGCCTTATCGTTGGCGGGCATACTACAAGGATGGGGAATGGTACAAGCAAGGCCTGGAGACAGACAACCAGCTCCACATTTCTGAAGGCTCCCCAGCCTTACACTATGGCCAACAAGCCTTTGAAGGAATGAAGGCTTACCGGACTAAGGAAGGCAAGGTCCAACTCTTCCGTCCCGACCAAAATGCCAAGCGTTTCCAAGTGTCGGCTGAACGGATGATGATGCCTAAAGTTCCCGTTGAAGACTTTGTTCATGCGGTGAAAGAAGCGGTTAAGGCCAATATTGACTATGTCCCTCCTTATGAAAGTGGAGCGACCCTCTATATCCGTCCCCTCTTAATCGGGGTTGGCGACAATATTGGGGTCCACCCAGCAACGGAATACATCTTCACGGTCTTCGTGATGCCAGTCGGACCTTACTTCAAGGGTGGCCTTGCCCCTCAACACTTCGTCACTTCAGAATACGACCGGGCAGCCCCCATGGGTACCGGTGGCGTGAAGGTTGGTGGGAACTATGCTTCCAGCTTGCAACCAGGGGCCAGTGCCCATGATGAAGACTATGCCGATGTGATTTACCTGGATCCGAAGACCCACACTAAGATTGAAGAAATTGGCTCTTCTAACTTCTACGGAATCGAGCGTGGAACGCATAAGTTCGTGACGCCAAAATCCCCATCTATCTTGCCTTCAATTACCAAGTTCTCCCTCCTTCATTTAGCTGAAGAACGTTTGGGCTTAGAAGTGGAGCAAGGGGATTGCTACATCGATGACTTGGACCGCTTTGAAGAAGCCGGTGCCATGGGGACAGCAGCTATCATTACCCCAATCGGCTCCATCACCCATAAAGGCCACCGCCACAACTTCGGAACAGGCCAAGAAGTCGGTGAAATCACAGAAAAACTTTACCATGAATTACTGGGCATTCAATTCGGTGACATTGAAGCACCTGAGGGTTGGATTGTCCCAGTCGAGGCCGATTAATCCTCTCCTAGCGGTCGCCATTCTCTATTGATCAATATGCTACAAAGACGATACGCTAGCAAAAAAGCACTTCCAAATTTCCCCTCTTGAAGGGGAAGTGGAAGTGCTTTTTTACTTGTGTATTTATTGCCTAACGGGCTCGGTTTATAAGCCACACTTAGAGGGGTTAATTGGATATTGTACCTTTTTAATCCACACTCAGAGACTCTGATTGAGTGTTAGATCTTTTTAACCCACACTCAAAGTTTTTGTTTGGGTGTTAGTTGTTATCAATCCCCACTTAGACTCTTTATTTGTGTGTCGGAAGCTATCAAGCCACACACAGAGTCTTTGCTTGGGTGTTGACCATTTATCAAAAGCTATTGACCTGTGTTCACAGCCTAAGCGCCAAGTCTCACACCCTGTAGTTGGGCTCGAGCTGGCAGCTTTCCTGTCACTTCACAAGTCTTCGCCGCAGTCTTTCAGACTGCTCTGGTGACTTGCTCCAGTGAAGGAAAGCTAAACGCCAGCTCTCACACCCTGTCTAGTCGGGTTCGCAAGAGCAGACTTGAAGTGATTTCAACTCATCGAAACGCCTGACTGATGTCAGCCTTTTTCGATGAGTCTCCAATCATTCAAGTCTAAGCGCCAAGCCTCACACCCTCCTAGTTGGGTTCGCAAGAGCAGCTTTGGAGTGCTTTCGCAAGTCGGAAATGTGCAAGCCTTGCTTGCCCTTATCCCGACTTACTCCAAGCATCCAAAGCTAAGCGCTCTTGCTCACACCCTTTTTTACAACAAATGCATGAGGTAGGTGGCGAGGCTGAAGTAGATTAAGAGGCCGGTGGCGTCGGTGATGGTGGTGATGAAGGGACCGGAGGCGACGGCGGGGTCGATGTGGATCTTGCTGAAGAGGGTTGGGACTAGGTAGCCGATGACTGTTGATACGGACAGGGTAGCGGCTAGGGAAATCCCGATGATGAAGGAGAGGACCGGGTTTCCAAAGAGGAAGTAGGCCACACCACAGATGGTGATGCCAGCTGCTAGGCCGATAATGATCCCAGATATTAATTCTTTCCAAACTAAGACCCAGAAACTTTCGGTGTTATCGCCCAGGGTTAGCCGGCGGACAGAGACAGCTAGAGACTGGGTGCCCACATTACCGGCCGAGTCCATAATGATGGGCATGAAGACAGCCAGGATAACTACCCGGGATAGGGTGGCTTCGAACATATTAATCAGGTTGGCTGAAACCAGTCCGAGGAAGATCAGGATAATGATCCAGGGTAGGCGGTTCTTCACCGTTTCGAAGATGCTTTCGCGATCACTTTCATTATCTGGCGACCCACTGATCCCAGCAAAACGGTGGAAGTCCTCGGTGGTTTCGATATCCATAACATCCATCACATCGTCGACGGTCACGATCCCGACCAACTTACCTTGGCCATCCACGACAGGGAGGGCGAGTAGGTCGTATTCCTTGATGATACGGGCAACTTCTTCTTGGTCCATACCAATATCAGCTTGGACTAATTGGCTATTCATAATATCTTGGACTGGGCAGTCCCCAGGGGCGCGCAAGAGTTCACGTAGGGAGAGGACGCCGAGTAAATGGCGGGCTTCATCCACTACATAAACATAATAGATGGTTTCAACGGCGGAAGCCGCTTGGCGAATGCCCGTAATCACTTGGTCGGCACTATCCTGGGCGTAGACCGTGAGCACCTCGGTTGTCATGATGGCCCCAGCTGTTTCGAAGTCATGTTCTAGGATTGTTTCAATCGTTTCCCGGTCGCTGGGCCGCATACTTTCCAGGACATGTTGGCGGTCTGCTTGGGGAAGTTCATGAATGAAGGCTGTGACCTCGTCGTCGGCCACATAGGTGAAGACCTCGGTCATATAGTCAGCGGGCAGGTCTTCAATAGCTTGCCGGCGTCCCTTGTAGTCTAAGTGTTCAAAGAGTTCAGCGAATTCACTGGCTTGGAGGAGGTCGACAATTTTATTCTTTTTTTCTGGGTAGAGCTTATGGAAGACAGCGACCTGGTCTTTTTCATGGAGCTTCAAGAAGAGGTCGCGGAAGTCATCGCGCCGGTTGTCTTGGATGCTCTTGTAGATGGCTTGGTAGTAGTCTTTCCGGTTGAGTCGGTTTAATTTGATTGCCATAATAATCACCTTTCCATACCTCGGGGAAAGGTCACCGCATAGAGGGCTAAGTAGTCATTATAAGGAAGTTTGGAGATTGCTTCAGATTAAAAAAACGCTCAACAAGAGCGTGAGCGTGAATCGTCCAGGAGTAGTCGGCAAACACCTCATCGCATAGTTTTAGCACTTATTAGCATAGGAGTAGCTCCAGCCACATTAGAAAATCCCTTAATTCGAGAATTTCTGCTGACCCGTTGGCATCTTTGGATGTTTCTGGGCAGTGGCGTCTCTCTAATACAGTAACCTCACC
Organism: Aerococcus sp. HMSC23C02; assembly: GCF_001806805.1. Taxonomy (NCBI): domain Bacteria; kingdom Bacillati; phylum Bacillota; class Bacilli; order Lactobacillales; family Aerococcaceae; genus Aerococcus; species Aerococcus sp. HMSC23C02. The sequence goes on from NZ_KV786059.1 coordinate 82,579, forward strand.
TAACAAGGTTTATTCTTATTTCTCCCCTAGCATAGCAGAGACCCGCTAAAGATTCAAGGCCTCTTCAAAAAATCCCTTAGGCCCGTCTAAATAGCTTGCCTTATAAATTCCTCGCAAAGCTTAAAATAAATCATGCTATAATAACATTGAAATTCATAAAAAGAGGAGCATCCGCATGATTCCACGATATACCCGTCCCGAAATGGCCCGAGTTTGGTCCG
>NZ_KV786060.1:0-55070 GCF_001806805.1 Aerococcus sp. HMSC23C02
TGACAAACCGACGATCATTCCGTTGAATTGGTCGCCGGTTTCTTTCGTTATTTAAGTTTTTATTGCCTAAGCAGCAAATTTTAGTATTTCCCCGCCTAAAGGAGACAAGCCCATGCCAAAAACATCCTATAAAATGAAATTACAGCAAGCCTTAAGGGGGCGCTGGGGCTTATTGGGCCTCGGCCTTCTAGTCGTCTTTCTCGCCTATCTCTCCCTTAGGACTGGCGCTTATGATATCCAGGCCCATGAAGAGGGCTGGCAGATGCTCTGGATCACGCGCTTTCCGAGAACATTGGCCTTAATGCTTTCAGGAACGGCCATGTCCATGTCCGGTTTGGTCATGCAGCTCTTGAGCCAAAACCGCTTTGTTGAACCCACGACGACTGGAACCATTGAATGGGCGGGGCTTGGCCTGATCCTTTGTTATTTGCTCTTTCCCTCACCGAGCCTCTTCTTGCGGATGGGCTTTGCCATTATGGCAGCCTTTGTAGGAACTCTTGTCTTTTTCTATTTTATGCGCAACATCCGCTTGAAGTCAGGTCTTTTGGTCCCCCTCATTGGGATCATGCTGGGAGCAGTTGTTTCCGCTATTTCAACCTTTATTGGTCTAGCCTTCAATATGACCCAGTCCCTAGAAATTTGGTTTACAGGGTCTTTTGCCTCGATCCAGCAAGGACGCTATGAGTATCTCTGGTTGATTATCCTGGTTACCCTAGCTATCTACTTCCTTGCTGACCGTTTGACCATTGCCGGCCTCGGTCGCGACGTAGCAACCAATCTCGGCGTCGACTACCAAAAGGTGAGCCTGCTAGGAACTGCCCTCGTCGCCCTAGCTGTCGGCATTGTCGCTAGCGTCGTCGGCTACCTTCCCTTTCTTGGGCTCATCGTTCCCAATACCATTTCCCTATTTCGCGGTGATGATGTCCGGTCCAACCTAATCTGGGTCAGCCTCTTGGGCATGGCCCTGATCATGGCCTGTGACATCCTCTCCCGTTGGCTGATCGCTCCCTTCGAGCTGCCCGTCTCTGTGATCTTGGGGACCCTGGGTTCTTTCGTCTTCATTAGCCTATTACTCTACCAAAGGAGGCATCAAGCATGAAATTAAAGCCTCTCTATTTTCCAGCCTTTACCAAGGAAGCTGACCGCCGCCGCTATTGGATCCTCTTTGGGGTCATCTTCTGCCTGGGCCTCGCTTTCAGCGGGGGGCTCATCTTCTACAATAACCCTGTTCCTATCGATTCCCCCTCTTTCTTCCCAGTCATCCAAAGGCGGCTGACCGCTCTCATCGCCATGATCATCGTGGCCCTCTGCCAGGGCACAGCGACTGTCGCCTTCCAGTCTTTGACCCAAAACCGGATCATTACCCCTTCCCTGCTTGGTTTTGAAGCCCTTTATGTAGCTCTTCAAACCGCGATTGTCTTCTTCCTCGGGGTCCAATCCCTAGTCCAATTCTCAGGTCTAACGGCCTTCTGCATCCAATTAGTCCTCATGGTGTCAGCTAGCCTGCTCCTCTACCGCTGGTTGCTGACAGGTAAGTACGCGGATATGCAGATTATGCTCTTAGTGGGGATGATGCTGGGCACAGGGCTCAACTCCCTGGCAACTTTCATGCGCCGGATGCTAGCACCCTCAGAGTTCGATATCCTCCAGGCTCGGCTCTTCGCTTCCGTTAACCATGCGGAAGCCGAGCAATTCATCCTGGCCGTTCCACTCTGCCTCTTAGCTATCGCCGGTCTTTTGGCTCTCAGCTCCAAGCTCGATATCATGTCCCTAGGAACGGATGTTGCCAAGAACCTCGGCCTCAATCCCAAGCAGATTGCTATCATTGTTTTAAGCCTTGTCGCTATCCTGATGGCCATTTCTACTGCCTTGATTGGTCCCCTGTCCTTCTTTGGCTTCCTGGTAGCCAATATCTGCTATCAGCTGGTTCCGACCTACGACCACCGCTATCTCTTCCTGATGGCTATCGTTGTCGCCTTTGCTGTCTTAACAGGTGCCTATTTCTTCATGTACCATGTCTTCAATGCCCAGGGCGTGGTGGGTGTGATCATTGAGGTCTTCGGTGGTCTCAGCTTCCTCACCGTCCTCCTCAGAAATAAGAAAGGAGAATCCCTATGATCCGACTCGAAGGGCTCTCTAAAGCCTATAACGATGAAGTCAAAATCGGCCCCCTCGATCTCGAAATTCCTAAAGGTAGTTTTACTGCCCTCGTTGGTCCCAATGGTGCAGGCAAATCGACCTGCCTGATGATGATTGGCCGCTTACTCCAAGCGGATAGCGGCCGGGTCTACCTGGAAGGCCAAGCCATGGATGAAAGCAAAAGCCAGGACTTGGCCAAAAAGATTGCCGTCCTCCGCCAGGAAAACCACTTCATGACTCGGTTAACAGTCAAGCAATTGGTGGCTTTTGGCCGCTTCCCCTACAGCAAGGGACGGCTCACTGAGAAAGACTTAGAAATTGTGGATAACTATATCCACTTTCTCAGCCTAGAAAAGCTAGCCGACCGCTATCTCGACCAACTGTCTGGTGGCCAACGCCAGCGGGCCTATGTAGCTATGGTTCTAGCCCAAGAGACCCCCTATGTCCTCCTCGACGAACCCCTGAATAACCTGGATATTGCGAGCTCTATCCAGATGATGATGCACCTCCGCCAGGTGGTTAACCAGCTGGACCGGACCATCATCACTGTCCTCCATGACATCAATATCGCCGCTCGCTACGCTGATTTCATCTGCGCTATGAAGAAGGGGCAGATCGCAAGCTTCGGCTCCCCCCGCGATGTCATGCAGACCCAGAAGCTCCAAGATATATTTGACGCCAACATCCGCGTCATTGAAAGCGAAGCAGGACCGATTGCAGTTTATTAGTATCAAATTAAAAATGCCTCAAGCCGAAGGACTCCCTTCGCTTGAGGCATTTTTTTAGTAGCTGCATTAATCTATTTATTTTTTTAGATTGCTGACACCATAAGACTGGTCAAGCAATTTAGCTGAGCAGGAGCATAAGCTATACTCAACAATCCCATCTTTATTCAGCTAACCAAGCATCCACCTTGTCGCGGTTAGCGTCAACCCACTTCTTAGCTGCTTGCTTAGGGTCTGTCCCATCTGCAATATCCAGCATCACGGTCTCCATATCTTCCAGATCCCATTCGAAACGATCCAGAATCTGATAGGCACGCGGGTGGTCTTCTTCCAAGCCAAAGCGGACCATAGTATTGATGGTCTCTTCACCACCGAAGACCCCTTCTGGATCTTCCAAGTATTTTAGGTCATAGCTTTGGAACTTCCAGTGGGGCGACCAACCGGTAACGACAATTTCCTCTTCCCGGTCAATAGCCTGGCCAAGAGCTGTCGTCATCGCCCCTGTTGAGGCCGTTTCCATCTGCCACTGGCTGAGATTAGGATAGGTCTCCAAGGCTCGCTCTGCGGCCATTACGGCTCCTGTCCCTGGTTCAATCCCGGTAATGGTTGAACCAGCTTCAGAACTTAAGTCAGCAATGCTAGAGACTGGCATATAAGCAGGAACGACTAAGCCAATCTTGGCTCCTCTGAGATTGGGGCCCAAATCTTCCATCTGGTCGCCAAACTCCTCAAAGTAAGAGCCATGGGTTTGCGGCAGCCAGGCAGCTACCATGCCGTCTACATCACCCGAAGCTAGAGAGGCCCACATCACAGGCACATCAGCTGAGGTCATCTTGACTTGGTAGCCTGCTTCTTCTAAGACATTGGCGATGACATGGGTCGAAGCAATCTCCGTATCCCATTGGACATAGACCAATTCTAATTCTTCTTTGTCGGAAAAGAAATTACCATTAAGTAGCGAGGACTCATAGGCCCCCTCACTCCCCAAAGTGAAGACTAAGCCGACCAAGGCGGTTAAAGCTAATAGTATTTTTTTCATCATGACTTGTTTTTTAACTCCTTCTTAAAGGCTAAGAGGTCTTGAGACAGTTAGTCTTAAGCGGTAAAAAACAATTAATAGAATAGCTAAAGCTTTCTATTCTGCTAACCATTCTTCCACTTTATCTGGATTGGCGTCGATCCACTCAATCGCTGCTTGTTGTGGGTCTTTTCCGTTAGAGATTTCTAACATGACGCTTTCCATATCATCCAAGCTCCAATTGAATTGGTCGAGAATTTGATAGGCCCGTGGGTGGTCTCCCTTGAAACCTTGGCGAACCATGGTATTGATCGTTTCTTCGCCCCCATAGACGCCCTTAGGATCTTCAAGATATTTCAAGTCATAGGCTTGGAATTTCCAGTGAGGGGACCAACCCGTTACGACAATTTCTTCTTCGTTCGAAATAGCTTGACCTAAAGCAGTGGTCATGGCACCGGAAGAAGAGGTCTCAACAGTCCAATCGGATAGGTTAGGGTATTGGGCCACAGCATCTTCTGTCGCCGCAACCACCCCAGCACCAGGCTCGATCCCGGTAATGACAGAATCAGCTTCGCTTGAAAGGTCTTCAATGCTATTAACATCCATATATTCAGGAACAACCATCCCGATCTTAGCCCCTTCAAGGTTAGGACCGAGGTCTTCCATTTGGTCGCCATACTGGTCGAACTGTGGGCCGTGGGTTTGTGGGAGCCATGCCCCAACCATCCCATCAGCTTCACCAGTTGCCACAGCACTCCACATAATGGCATTGTCTAGGGGGGTAATGGTCACATCATAACCTTCCCGGCGGAGGACTTCAGCAATCACATTAGTTGAAGCCACTTCTGTATCCCACTCGACATAGGAGAGGGTAATGGATTCGCCATTGGAAGAGCCGCCCCCAGAGAAGAGTGAGGAACGGAAGGCGCCTGGACTGCCCAAGCTAAGTACAAGACCTAGGACAGCCACGATGCCAAGTATAATTTTCTTCATAATCGTATCTGCCTCCTATTCTTATTTACGCTTGTCTTCAGTTGCAAAGAGGGTCAAGCGGTCGATAATGATCGCCAGGATAACAATCCCGAGACCGGCCACGAAGCCTGTCCCCACTTGGGCTCTCTGTAAGGAAGATAGGACGATCCGGCCGAGACCAGGTGCCCCGATCATGGAACCCGTTACCACCATGGAGAGGGCTAGCATTACAGTTTGGTTAACCCCTGCCATAATGGTTGATTTAGCAATCGGTAATTCCACTTGGAAAAGCTTTTGTGATGGGGTCGAACCGAAAGCTTCAGCTGCTTCATCCAGGTCTTCAGGGACTTGACGGATCCCTAAATTAGTCATCCGCACGGTTGGTGGGAGGGCGAAGATTACTGAGGCGAAGACGCCTGGCACAGTCCCAATCCCGAAGAAGGCAACAGCTGGGATGAGGTAAACGAAGGCCGGCATGGTCTGCATGAAGTCAAGGATAGGTTTGAGAACCTTTTGTACAGGATCATACTTGGACGCAAGGATCCCCAGAGGTACCCCAATCACCACTGAAACCAGACTGGATACAAGGACCAGGGTAACTGTATTCATTAAGTCAGACCAGAGTCCTTGGTTGAGGATGTAACCTAAGCCAATCAGGACAAAGCTTGGCAGTGACCAGCTCTTATGGGAAATAAAGTAAGCTAGAACAGCTAGGGCAATGATGAAGATAGCTGGTGGAATCATCATCAAAAGGCCGGTTAAGCCGTCCATCACAGTAGAACCGAGGGATTGGAGGACATCGAAGAGACCACTAAAGGTATTCGTAATCCATTCAGTCGCTCCTTCCACCCAATCGGCCACTGGGAGTTGGTCTAAGGGAAATAAGGCAAGTTTATTCATCTACTGGACCTCCTTCATAGTCACTTGATGAGAGAATATCGATAATCATCCGGCGGTTAATAATCCCTAACCAACGGCCATTCTCATCGACAACCGATACCGGTAGCGACGCCCCTTGTAAGGCATCGAAGGTTTCATTGATGGTGGCATCCGGCGCAATGACAGGCACGTCGGTATGCAGGATGTCTTCTAGGTTCAGGTCTTTGCCTGCTTGGTTTTGCTTGCGGATATAAGCTAAGGCTTCCCCATCGTGGATGTAACCGCGTAAGCGTTGGGAATCGTCCCGAACCATAATTTGTGAGATATCTTCCTCTTGCATCCGTCTGAGGGCCACACGCAAGCCTTCGCGGTCCATATTAATCACGAACTCAGGGCGTTTCATGGCATTCTCAGCAGTAATAACCTTGGAACGATCCACACTCTCAACGAAGCGTTCCACATAGTCGTTGGCTGGATTCGTTAAGATTTCTTCACCGGTTCCGACTTGAACGACTTCACCATTCCGCATTAAGGCGATCCGGTCACCGATACGGAGGGCTTCATCCAAGTCGTGGGTGATGAAGATAATGGTCTTATTCACCCGTTCTTGGAGATCAACGAGTTCATCTTGCATATCGCGACGAATGAGCGGGTCCAAGGCTGAGAAGGCCTCATCCATCAAGAGAATTTCAGGGTCATTGGCCAAGGCCCGAGCTAAACCAACCCGCTGCTGCATCCCACCAGATAATTGGTCAGGATACTGGTCCTTGTATTCCGCTAAGCCCGCATTGGCAAGGGCTTTTTCAGCAACCTTACGACGTTCTTCCTTGTCGACACCTTGGACGGCCAAGCCGTATTCAGTATTTTCTTGGAGGGTCATATGAGGGAAGAGGGCGAAGTTTTGGAAGACCATGCTGACCTTCTTACGACGCACTTCGCGCAATTCTTCTGCTGAAATTTTTGTCAAATCGTCCCCATCGATTTCAACGGAACCTGAAGTTGGTTCGATCAAACGGTTGATCATCCGTAAGAGAGTGGACTTCCCTGAACCAGAAAGCCCCATGATAACGAAGGTTTCCCCCTCATGGATATCCATGGAAGCATTGTCGACCCCAACCGTTGCACCGGTTGCTTTAACAATTTCTTCCTTAGTTTTTCCTTCATTAAGCATCTTTTTCGCCCGGTCGATTTGGCCGCGCGTTCCATATATTTTTGTGAGATTGCGAATTTTTACTGAACTCATTCGTTCTCCTCCCTGTTTTTGGTTTTTCTAGTAACAGTCATAATTCCACCCTAACAAAATAAGACCCCCATTTCAAAGATGAGGGCCTTATTATTGGCTTTTCATAGATTTTAAAAATCAATTACGTTTAAATTTTCTTAACTTTTACCAGGCCTTATGCCTAAGTAAAAGTAAATGTAACAGTTTCCATAATTTTCTTCCTGAAAAATACAATGATTGTACTTATATTAGATTTCGCCTCGGCGGAGTTGGTCCGCCACTTTCTTGATTTCTGCTCGCTCCTCCTCCGAAAATTCTGGATATTGAGGATCCAATTGGGCTAAGATCTCGATCAGGGCCTGGGTGGCTATCTGGCGCGAGAGCCAGGGGTTGTCAGCCGGCAGCACATACCAAGGGGCCGTTGCCGTTGCTGTATGGTTGAGCATGCCTTCAAAGACTTCCTGGTAGTGGTCCCACTGCTTACGGTCTTCAATATCGGAGAGCGAAAATTCATAATTCTTCTTAGGATTCTCAATTCGCTCCAATAAGCGGTCGCGTTGGGTATCCTTGGACATATTGAAGAAGAGTTTTAGAACAGGAAAGCCATTAGCTGTCAGATAGTCCTCAAAGCCCTTGATTTGTTCATAGCGCTTCTCGATCAGTTCAGGGTCAGCCTTAATTTCTTCCGGTTGCTCCTCGGAATCTAAGGACTGGTGGATCTGAGGGGCAATAATATCTTCGTAATAGGACCGGTTGAGAATGGCAATCTCTCCCCGCGCAGGCAAGCCCTCATGCATCCGCCAGAGATAGTCATGGGCTTTCTCGTTATCAGATGGCTTCTGAAAGGAAGTCACCTTAAGGGCCTGGGGCTGTAAAGTGGAGAAGATATAACGGATTATCTCATCCTTGCCTGCTGCATCCAGGGCTTGGAGGACGATCAAAACGCCGCGCGTCCCTTCTGCCGTCAGCCGGTTGTGCCAGTCCACAAGATCAGGCACCAGGTCCTCATAAAGACTGTCCTTAAGCTTCTCATCATCTTCTTTTGATAAAACATGGCAAGGATAATCGGCCAAATGAATCTCTTGCCCCGTTAATTTATAGTCGTCAAGTGTCATCAGTATCCTCCTTATTAAATCATTCAAGCTTCAACTTACTAAAGCCACCCCATCAGGCTAAAGCATAGGCTCCCAATACCAAGCCAAATGAGGAGGTAAATAACCCCCATCACGGCTCCGTTGCGCCACCACTCGCCCTGGGTCACATAACCGGTAGCAAAGATGATCGAAGCCGGCCCACTGGCATAGTGGGTGGTCGAGGCACAAATATTCGTGACATAGGCTAGCATCAAGGCAGCATAGAGGGGAGGGGCTCCGGCAGCCAAGGCCACGGCTAAGAAAGCCGGATACATGGCGGTCACATGGGCAATCAGACTGGCAAAGAAGTAGTGGCTGTAGAAGTACAAGAGACAGAGGGCCACAAAGACCCACTGCCAGGAATAGCCAGCAAGAGCTCCTGCCACACGCTCACTAAACCAAGGAATAAAGCCTTGACTGTTCAACTGCTCAGCCATCATCATCAGAACCGCAAACCAGGACAAGGTATTCCAAGCTCCCGTCTCCCCTAAGATGTCCTGCCAGGATAGGACCCCTGTAAGGAGTAAGAAGGCCACAGCTAATACAGCCGTTGAAGTCGCATCCAGGAAGTGCCAGGATCCCGTTATCCAAAGCACTAAAGCCAGGACAAAAATCGCTCCTGTCCACTTCTCATCCCTGGATAAGGGCCCCTGGGCTTCCAATTCCTCCTGGGCCATCTGTGCAGCCTGGGGAGTGGCCCGGAGCTCCGGTGGCGATAGGAGCAAAAAAGCTAAGGGAACTATTAGAAGCGAGATAGCGCCGGGGACCAGAGCCCCCAAGAACCAGTTCATCCAAGTAATTTCAATCCCAAAATCAGCCGCAATGGCCTGGGCCAGTGGTTTGGTCGCGCCTGCCGTCAGAAAGAAGATGGCTACAATCGAATCACCGTGGTAGAGGCAATTCATTAGATAGGCCCCAATTCGCTTGCGGGAAGCCTCATGGGGATAAGAGTCATAAGACCGGGCCAATGCTTGGGCAATCGGTGCCATGACACCTCCTGCTCGCGCCGTAGAGGACGGTGTGGCTGAACCGAGCACTAAGTCTACGCCTAAGAGAGCATAGGTCAAGCCCAGGGTTGTTTTCCCAAAAACTTGAATAAAGCGGTAAGCCATCCGCTGGCCCAGCCCTGACTTAATGATGGCCTTAGAGATAAAGAAGGCCATCACCACCAACCAGACACTCTTAGATGAAAAACCGGAAAAAGCCTCTGAACTCGGCACCGTGTCTGTCACAAGACTTGCTGCCAAGCCAATCATAGCTACTGCCCCCATGGGTAGGGGCTTGAGGATGATCCCCAAGATAGTCCCTACAAAGATAGCCAGCATATGCAGGGCTTCCGGCCTTAAATCACCAGGTCGCCAGGGAAAGAAGTAAATCCCTGCGCTGACTGCCAAGATGATGGCCCAGCTCTGCCAGGCCTGCAAGCCCTTTTTGTTGGAAGAGGTCATCGTCCCCACCTCCTAGAGGTCTCTGGCAGGTCCATCGCCAGGAAGTTCAAAGACATACTTGTGTCCTTGGCTCAGGCTATGATAGAAGCCTTGGCCTTCGTAGACCTGGAAGACCTGGATATCGTCGCGGTCGGTTTGATCAGGATAAACCTGGTCAACGAAAGGGTTATTAGATAAGATCTCTGCCAATTTATCGCGACCAATTTCTCGGGCCTTGCCTTCAATGCGGATACTTTGAACTAAGTAATCATCGGTCTGGAAGGCCGCGATGGCTAGGTTGGGATTAGCCGATAACTGCTCGTAAAACTTCGTCTTGGGACTAGTCATGAAGAAGATCCCCTTGTCATTAGCTAAGCCAATATGGATGGGACGTGCATGCGGTTTCCCCTCAGCATCGACGGTGGCGAAGATCCCAACGCCCATATCCTCCTCGAGTATTCTTAGAATTTCTGTTGCATCCATTATTTACCACTCCTTTAAGCGTTTTCTTTATTATAGCAAAAGCTTTGCCAATTCCCTAATCATTCCGGCCAAAACTATTCGTTTCACTTTCGAAATAAATTCCCCTATAATGGGAGTGAACATTTAGCGAAAGGAGCATACAGATGACCAAACAAGCTGGCCTCGAATTGGGCCTCTATAGTCTGGGCGACCACCTGCCTCATCCAAATAGTGGAAAGAAGCTAAGCGCAGCTGAACGGCTTGAAGAAATCATTCAACTCGCCAAATTAGCCGAAGATGCAGGCTTCGATGCCTTCCAGGTCGGAGAATCCCACCAAGATTATTTCGTCTCCCAATCCAATCTCATTATCTTATCAGCCATTGCTAGGGAAACAAAGTCCATCAAGATTGGCTCAGCCGTCACTACCCTCTCGGTCCTCGATCCCGTCCGGGTCTACGAAGATGCGGCGACTATTGACCTAATCTCTAAGGGACGGATGGAAATTGTCGCTGGCCGCGCCTCTCGCGTGGGGTCATTCGACCTTTTTGGCTATGACTACAAGGACTACGACGCCCTCTTCGAAGAGAAGATCCGCCTGCTCTGGGAATTGAGGCATAAGGATCGGATCACTTGGTCTGGCGACTTCCGACCTGAGCTTAAGGACCAAGCCATCCTGCCGGAAACTTTCGCAGCGGACAGCCTACCCATCTACCGGGGCATCGGCAATTCGGATGCCTCGGCCTATGAAGCTGGCAAGCTGGGCATGCCCATCTACCAAGCCCATCTAGCTGGGGCAGCCCAGACCTATGCGCGGCGGATTCAGGTCTTCCGTGATGCCGCCGAAGAATACGGCCATGACCTGAGCACACTCCCCGTGCAAACGGGCGGCTTTCTCTTCCTGCGCGAAAGCACAGACCAGGCCTACCGCGACTTCTGGCCCCACCTGAAAGCAGGCTTCAAGAAAACCAACGGCCAGCCCTTCTCCAAGCGGGCCTTTGCTCAGGGCCAGTCGGTTAAGAGCATCACGACGGTCGGTGAGCCCCAGCTCATTATCGATAAATTACTCATGCAATACGAGCTCTTTGGCCAGCAACGTTTCAATGGTGAAATTGACTTTGGCGGCCAAAGTATGGACAGTATCAAACAAACCCTGGACCTCTTCGCTGAGCAGGTCCTACCCGTTGTGAAGAAATACACACAAAAAGGAGCATAAAAATGACAAACAATCCTCATATCATCCCACAAATTGACCGCAGCCAGGGCCTTGAATTCGGCCTCTACAGCCTAGGTGACTATATGCCCAATCCCCATACAGGAGACTGGGTCAGTCCCGAAGACCGGCTCCAACAATTCATCGAGATGGCCCAGTTAGCTGAAGATGCTGGGGTGGATATCTTCCACTTAGGAGAATCCCACCAAGAATACTTCATCTCCCAAGCTCATATGATCATCCTCTCTGCCATCGCCCAAGCAACGAATACGATTGGCATTGCCTCCGCGGCGACCATTATTTCCACCTCAGACCCCGTCCGCGTCTACGAGAATGCGGCGACCATTGATTTACTGTCCGGTGGGCGGATGGAAATTGTTGCGGGCCGGGCCTCACGCATCGGGCTGTTTGAACTTTTGGGCTATGACTTCAAAGATTATGAAGCCCTCTACGAAGAGAAATTAGACCTCCTTCTCCAGATTAACGAAGAAGAAGAGGTCACCTGGTCAGGACAATTCCGCCCTAGCCTGGATAAAGCCCGGGCCCTCCCCCGGTCTAAAGAAGGCCTCCCCATCTGGCGGGCAGTTGGTGGCCCCGCAGATTCTGCTATCAAAGCCGGCCTTAAAGGCGTCCCTATGTATATTACGACCCTAGGCGGATCCTCCGAATACTTCAAACATTCCATTGATATTTACCGGTCCGTCCTCCATGAGAAAGGCTTTGACGAAGCAACCATACCCGTGACCACTTCTGGCCTCATGTACATCCACGAAGACCAGGACACTGCCTTCAAGAACTACTACAAACACTTGGACGAAGGCATGCGCAAGGCTAATGGCACTGGCTTTGACAAGCGGCTCTTTGCCCAGGGTAAGGACTACCGGGATTCCCTCAATGTGGGCGACCCCCAGCTTATCATCGATAAAATCCTCTACCAGCATGAGCTCTTCAACAACCAACGCTATACCGCTCAAATCGACTTTGGCGGCATTCCCATGGACGACATCCGCCGCATGATCGACCTCCTAGGTGAGAAAGTCATCCCTACCGTCAAGAAATATACCCGTGAAAAGGAAGGATAAAGCATGAATATACTCGTACTCTCCGGCTCCAATGTGGGCCGCAAAACAGAAATTGCCACTAAAGCCCTCTACCAAGAACTCCAAGACCATTACAGTGACCACGACTTAAACTATCTCAATCTCAAGGACCTGGACATGGTCTTTGCGGATGGCCGTAATTTTCTAGACTACAAGGGCGATACCGAAACGGTTGCCCGTTCCGTCATGGATGCTGATGTGCTCTTCATCGGCACTCCCATCTTCCAAGCCTCCATCCCTGCCAGCCTGAAGAATGTCTTTGACCTCCTCCCCCAAAAAGGCTTGGAACATAAAACAGTAGGCATCATCGCCTCTTCTGGCTCTAACCGCCATTACCTCATTCCAGAGCTTCAATTGAAGCCCATCCTCAATTATATGAAGGCTAATGTGACTCCTCGCTATGTCTATCTCAACGACCGCGACTTTGGTATCGACGAGATCCACAATGATGACGTCCTCTTCCGCATCAAGGACCTAGTGGATGAAACCATGGTCCTTGCTGAGACCTACCAAGAAATTCTGCGCAAAGAAGATGAAAAATTCGGTTTTTAAAATTATGAGCGGATCATTTTATAAAGCCAGCAAGTGCTCTATAATATAAGTGAGGAGGAATTACAGCTATGACCATTTATGATTATTCTGTCGAGCGTCCAGATGGGAGCACCTTAGACCTAGCAGATCTCAAAGGCAAGGTCCTCTTAATCGTCAATACAGCTACCCGCTGTGGCTTTACTAGTCAGTATAAGGACCTTCAAGCGCTCTACGACAGCTATCACGACCAGGGACTAGAGATTATTGATATCCCCTGCAATCAATTTAAAGACCAGGCGCCAGGTTCTGACCAAGATATCCAAGCATTCTGCCAGTTAAACTACCAAACCGAATTTCCTCAAATGAAGAAGGCTAAGGTCAATGGCCCCGACCAATTAGACCTCTATCGCTATCTTAAGAGCCAGCAAGCTTTCCACGGTTTCGGTAAGTCAGCTAAGGGTTTGGCCCTCGCCGCTATGCTCAAAGTTCAGGATAAAAACTACCAGCAGAATCCTGATATCAAGTGGAATTTCACCAAATTCCTGGTTGACCGTAATGGCCAAGTTGTCGCCCGCTACGAACCTAGCCACTCGCTAAAAAAACTCCGTCGACATGTTGAAAGCCTCTTGTAAGTCCCTCATAACATCCTAAAGCCCTGAAACTCCTGAAAGATCTAATCACAGATCCCTTTAGGCCTTCAGGGCTCATATTTTGTTCGCATTTTTCCACAGCTCGTCCAGTCAAACACCAAAGCAATCACTGTCGATTTGTAAGGACAATTGAAACAATAAATAAGCAAAACTGATCATTTGTGGAAATTTTCTAAATAAATTTGGTAAAACTCTCTCATTCGTTTATTTTTTGTGTTATCATAGGTACCATCATAAAATAGAAAGATTGTTATAATGAATATAAAAACAAAAGACATTATTATTATTGGTTTCGCCCTCTTTGCCATCTTCTTTGGCGCTGGAAATTTGATCTTCCCGCCATATCTAGGAGTTCTGGGCGGCGAGAATTGGGTAAATGCTGCCTTTGGTTTTCTGATGTCAGACCCTCTCTTCCCCATCCTCGGGGTCCTCGTGACCATAGCCCTGGGGGGGCGGGCGGATGATTTAGGACGGCGAGTCCATCCTAAATTTGGAATTATCCTCGCCGGGATCTCAGTCGTTCTGATTGGCCCCCTCTTCTCCGTACCGCGGACCGGGGCCACAACGCATGAGGTCTTCGTCCAATCGCTTTGGCCCGACGCCCCAATTTGGATCACTTCCTTGATCTTCTTCTCCTTGACGGCCTATTTAGCCCTCAATCCAAGTAAGGTGATCAACAATATTGGGAAGTACCTGACACCAGCTATTATTATCATTCTAACGGTTCTCGTCATCTCAGCGATTATTAATCCCGTGGGTACCCCCCAAGCTAGTCAAATCGACCATACCTTCGCTTATGGCTTTAGGGAGGGTTACCAGACCATGGATGCTCTAGCCGCTTCGATTCTTGCCAGCGTGGTCATGTCTGAACTGAAGCAACGGGGCTATACAGATAAGAAGACTCAAATGAAGGCCGGTGTCCTAGTTGGGATCGTGGCCTTTGCCCTCTTAGCGGTCGTCTACTTGTCGCTCACTTATGCGGGATCAACGGTCTCTAGCCTCTTTACCATAGCGGATGACCGGACCGTCGTCTTCACCGGCACTGTAGCGCAAATTCTCGGCCCCTATGGCAATCTCATCATGGGGATCTGCGTGACCCTGGCCTGCTTAACTACGGCCGTAGGGATCACCTCCGCCTGTGCCAGCTTCTTCGTGGGTCAATCCAAGGGGCGCTGGACCTACCAGGCAGTGACACTGACCTGTGTGGCCATTGAATTCGTGATTTCCTTAGTAGGAACAACACGGATTATTGACTTCGCCAGCTTTGTATTGACCCTGATCTATCCGATCGTGATGGTCCTGATCATCTTCTCCCTCTTCGACCGTCATATTAAATACAATACCACTTATACCGGAGCGGTCATCGGTGCAGGCTTGATTGGTTTAGTCCAAGCCCTAGCCATCTTAGGCCGTTACTTCGAAGCCTTGAAGCTAGAGCCAGTCTTAAACTTTATCAGCCAGCTTCCCCTTAGCCAATATGGTTTGGAATGGTTCTTGCCTTCCCTACTCTGTGCAGCAGCCTGCACGCTCTACGCCTATTGGCAAGGTCGCCAAAGCCAGCTTAATTAAATGTTTTTTTACATTGTATTGGTGAGCATCCGTTGCGCTTTTGAATTTGATCGTTAAAGAGCCATGGCACCGGCTCGAGCCAAGGTCTCTCACCTAGCGAGCTTCAAACGGCTAGTAACGGCTTGCGCCGACTATCCGTAATTCACATTGCTTGCTTATTCATGGCTAACGATCAAATTCAAAGTCCACTACTGCTCACTATTAAATGAAAAAAATACTTTAATTATTAGCCACTACTACTTAACTATAGATAACTATCTAAAAAACAAAAATGCCAAGTCGATTAAATGACTTGGCATTTTTTATGCTTCTGTAACTATACAGCTCATAGATGGATATAAGTACTTCCTTCACTTATTTTGGGTCTGTAGCTTCAGCTATTTTAACTTGCAATAGTAAGAGGTCTGACCGCTAGTTTTGGCCTTTTTGATCGGCTTACAGGAGCCGGCACAGCCTTCTTGCTTGAAGGCGCAGGCAGCACAGGGGCCTTGGCCGTGGAATTCTTGATAGACGGCCCGACCAGCATAAAATATGATCGGAATAAGGATCAGCAACACTAAAATATCCCCCATCTTAAACCCTCCTTAGATGAGCCAAGGCAGGCTTGGCTTGGTATGGGCGCTTGAAGAAGACCATGTACACCATACCTGCTAAAGTCAGGCAGGCAATGGCTGTCCAAGCGTCAAAGTGACCGGTTGTCCACCAAGTCCCGAACTGGTAGATCATCAACGAGACACCGTAGGCTAAGAGGCACTGGTAAATAACCGCAAAAAGAGTCATTTTATCGTCCATCATCTCCCGGCGCAGGGCCCCCACAGCTGCCATACAAGGCACGCAGAGCAAGTTGAAGGTCATCAGGGAATAGCCTGCAATCGGGGTAAAGGCCTGGGACAGTTGAGGCCAGAACTCAGCCCCATCTTCGGCAGCTTCCGCATAACCAAAGAGGATGCCGAAAGTCCCTACCAAGTTTTCTTTGGCTAAAAGACCAGTTACTGAAGCCACAGCAGCCCGCCAGTCACCCCAGCCTAAGGGCGCAAAGAGAGGGGCCAAGACACGTCCCAGGCTCGCCAGGATAGAGTCTCCGGTTTCCACCAAGTTCAGCTGCCAGTCGAAACTTTGCAGGGCCCAAATCATCACAGTTGACAAGAGGACAATAGTGCCGGCTTTTTTGACGAAGGCCTTGGTCCGTTCAAAAACTGTCCGCAAGACCCCGCTTAAGCTCGGTAGGTGGTAGCTGGGCAGTTCAATGACAAAGGGTGCCGGATCCCCCGCAAACCAGCGGGTCTTTTTGAGCATAATCCCTGAGAGAACGATGGCGCCAATGCCCATAAAGTAAGTCGATAGGGCCACCCAGTCGGCATGGGGGAAGAAGGCCCCCGTAATCAGAGCAATAATCGGCAACTTAGCCCCACAAGGGATAAAGGTCGTCGTCATAATGGTCAAGCGGCGGTCATTGTCATTTTCAATGGTCCGCGCCGCCATGATGCCTGGGACCCCGCAGCCGGTCGAAACTAAAATAGGAATGAAAGACTTCCCGGATAAGCCGAACTTACGGAAGATCCGGTCGAGGACAAAGGCAATCCGGGCCATATAACCGCAGTCTTCCAAGAAGGCTAGGCAGATAAAGAGCACCATCATTTGCGGTAAGAAGCCTAGGACAGCCCCCACACCAGCCACAATCCCGTCCATAATCAAGGCTTGCAACCAATCCGACACGCCTAGATTCGCCAAGAGCCCGCCCAGGTGTTCAGGAACAAATTCACCAAAGACCTGGTCATTGACCCAGTCTGTACCTTGCTTACCGATCGTTGAAACAGCCAGATAATAAACTAAGTACATCACGCCCGCAAAAATAGGCAAGGCCAGGAAGCGGTTGGTGACGATGGCATCCACCCGGTCAGTCAAGCTCAACTCCTCTTGGCTTTCTTCCTGGACACAGTCGGCAATCATCTGGCTAATCCATTCATAGCGGCTCGTTGCCATAATCCCTTCTGAATCGTCATCATAGGCATTCTCCAACTGGTCGATAAGTGCCTCGATTGACTTAGCTTGGTCCTCGGATAGTTCAAGTCCTTCGACCACTTCTGTATCGCGTTCAAAAGTCTTGATCGCATACCAGCGCAAACGGTCAGCCGGCACCTGTCCGTCTATAATCTCAGCAATCTCACCAATCACCTTTTCGACCCGGTGGGGGTATTTTTTAGGGGGCTGGTAAGGAAGGTTTTCTTCAGCGCGGACAATTGCTGCTTCCGTCAATTTAGCGACCCCGGTCCATTTAAGGGCCGAAATAGGGGCTACCGGACAGCCCAGAGCCTCACTGAGACCTTGACTATCGATTTGGATGCCGCGTTTCTCCGCGATATCCATCATGTTGAGGGCCACGACAACCGGAATCCCTACTTCTGTCAATTGGGTGGTGAGGTAGAGGTTGCGTTCCAGACTGGAGGCATCCACAATATTTAAGATTAGATCAGGGTCTTCCTCCAAGATATAATTTCTAGAAATTAACTCTTCCGAAGTATAGGGAGACAGGGAGTAAATCCCCGGCAAATCCTCTAACCAGACCGAGCTATCGGCCTTGAGCGCTCCGCCTTTCTTCTCGACCGTTACCCCCGGCCAGTTGCCCACTCTCTGATTCGATCCTGTCAATGCATTAAAAAGGGTTGTCTTACCGGTATTCGGATTACCGGCCAATGCCAATTTAACCGTCATCATTCACTCCTTATTCCACTTCAACACATGCGGCATCTTTCTTCCGCAAACTCAACTCATAACCTCGAACGGTCAATTCCATAGGGTCGCCAAGGGGAGCCAACTTCCGCAGGGTCACTTGGGCCCCCTTGGTCAGCCCCATATCCCGTAGGCGTCGCCTTAAGATCCCTTCAGCGTGTACGCCCTTCACCCGAACGCTTTCTCCCAATGTCACTTGGTCTAAGGTCTTCATCTCTAACTTTCTCTCCTTTTAGCGAAGCAGGATATGCATGGCCATGGAGCGATTCAAGGCCAGGCGGGTCCCTTTCAAGTCCACAATCAAATCCCCCGCTAGTTCGTTTCGTACCGTAATTTCAGCTCCGGGAACGAAGCCCAGGTCCGTTAAACGTTTCACAATTTGCTTGGAACCGACTAGACGAGCGATCGTTCCTGTCTCTCCTTTTGTTAACATGGCTAAATACATAAGCGCCTCTCATTGATTCTAATTCTCAGTTACATGTTCATCACTTAACTATTTTATGCCTGATACCCTATTCATATCTACCATTATTTTCACTTTTTGGGAAAGATTTGACGGACGAAAAGTTAGATTTGTCAGTATTTTTGTGGAGGACTTAATAAAAGAAAAACAATTTGAAAATTCAATCACAAATAAAAAGGACTGAGACAAATTGCTCAGTCCTTTTTAATCTATTCTGAGTAATTAAGAATACTTAAGCCAGGTCGTGGCTGGAGATACGGCGGCTAGTGGTTAAAGACCGGAAGAGAAAGTAGCAGGGCTTCCCCTTGTAATCTGCTAAGGAAGCGACTTGTTGCCCACATTCCGGACAATTCAAGGCCTTAGCTAAAGGCTGGAGGGGGAAGTTAGCCGAGTGGATGCGGTGGACCTGGAGTTTGATCAGGTTGCCCCGCCCCACCTTATAGTAAATCGCTAAATCTGCCTTGCAGACCTGGCAGGAAACTAGCAAGAGATGGCTGTTCTTGACTTTCTTCCGGTAGGGATTCTGGTAGTTCATCAGGACTGGTCCTCCTCGTCATGGATAAAGACTAAAAACCCTTCTTTAGAAGCTGACGGGGCATAAGTAAAGCCCTCTGCTTGAAAAGCTTTAAGCGCTTCGATGCTTTCTGCCTGGTCGTGGACCAAAGCATTGGCCATCTTGCCCCGTAATTTCTTGGCAGTAGCTGAGGGGGCCTTCTTCAATTTGCCCTGGCGGTATTGGCAGAATTCGACCTCAAGCCAGTCATAGCGATCAGTTTGGAGCATGCTGGCATATTCTTGACTTGCGAGATTAACCACCACTTCGCCTGGATGGAAAACCTGGTCGAAAGTTCCCTTCCAATATTGGCGTAGGGACTGACCATCGATCCGCAAGGGCATGGTAAAGTCTAAACGATAGGCCTTGATCGGAGTAAAAGCGCTGATAGGACCATACAAAGCGGACAGAATCACGACATGGTCTGCGAGATAATCCTTCTGGCTGGCGGTCAAATCCTCCAAGTCAAATTGCCGAAAAGCTAGTCCATGATAGAGCTGGATGGCTGGATAAGTCGCCTTCTGGTCAAAAGCTGCTATCATTTCCTGAACCGGACCGACTTGCTTGTCCGACAGTTTAAGCGCTTTTTGGAGCTCGCCTTCTTCCAGGCTTTGCAGTTGGTCAACGATTTGTTGACTCTTAGCGGACAGGTCCCAATCCTCGGCTAGAAGATGAGAAAGATCCTGCTCTTTGGCTGGGGATAAGATAATCTTCATAGCAAACGCCTCCTTCAATCAAGATCCATTATGCCTGATGACCTCCCCCTTGTCCACCCGGCCATCTCTTCTAATACAATATTGTTTGCAGAAATCGTTGAAGCAAGCTTCGACTGATAATCAGTCCAGACTATAAATCCTAGTTTAAAGGACTTTTTGCTTAAAAACTAACTTTCCTCTATCATCAGAAGATAATTAACGATATTTGCATGATTGTTATTATTTGCATGTTTATTTTTAGCTGTGCTAGGATACAGGCAACCCTTTAATTTAATTTTAAAGCCCACAAAAGAAAGGACGTCTTAGATGACTAACAAAAGCCTGAAGAACGCCCAAGCCTGGGAACACATTAAAAAACACGGCCACGAAATGGATGAAACAGAATTCAAATCCTTCTTCCCCCTCTTTGAGCCGGGTCCTGGCCCTGCCCTCGTTGATAAGTATGGTAAAAATGATGACCTCACCAAAAATGCCGGCACTGGCGATGAAGCTATTGGCCAACGCATTATTGTCAAAGGCCGCGTCCTCGATGAGAATGGAAACCCTGTCCCTAAAGCCTTTATCGAAATTTGGCAAGCCAATGCAGCGGGCCGCTATATCCATAAGCTCGATTCTTGGGATGCGCCCCTCGATCCAAACTTCATCGGGAGCGGTTGGACCTACACAGATGAAGAGGGCAACTACGAATTTACCACCATCAAACCAGGTAACTATGCCTGGAAACCCGATATCAACCAATGGCGACCGGCCCATATCCACTTCTCTGTGATGGGCCCTGCCCTCGCCGACCGTTTAGTGACCCAACTCTACTTCGAAGGGGACCCTCTCCTAGACTATGACGAAGGGATTTACCTCGATCTCGATGAAGACGAGCGCAAGCGCGTTGTGGCAACTTACAACCACGACTTCACCGAACCTGACTGGGCCCTAGGCTCCCAATTCGACATGGTGCTCCGCGGTTCAAGTGCTTCCCCAACCATGCCTAACCGCCACCAACTCAGTGACGAAGAACGCCAAGACCTTAAAGATAAAGGAGTGGACTTAATCGATGACTAAGCTAGACCAAGAACACCTCGACCCCATTCGAACGCCCCAACAAACAGTGGGGCCCTATGCCAGTCTAGGACTGGTGGCAGATGAAGCCAATGACCATATTACTAACGATCTCGTCGAAGACGGTGGCCAAGGCCAAGAAATTATCCTCCAGGGGAATCTCTTTGGCTCAGACGGTAAGCCTCTATTTAACGTCCTTGTTGAAATTTGGCAGGCCAATTCCGAGGGGGTCTTCAACCACCCTGCCTTCAAGGACCGGGAAGGCTATGATCCTAGCTTTGTAGGCTTTGGGCGAACCATTACCGATGAAAGAGGGGCCTATAGCTTCAGAACCTTTAAACCTGGAGCTATCCTAGAAAACGACTATCCCGAATTCTCCCAATCTCCTCATATTCTCGCCTTTGTCCATGCCAGTGGGGTCTCCTATCCTCTCTATACCCGGATCTACTTCGAAGACGAAAGCCAAGATGACCACTTCATCCAACAAGTCTCCGAAGAAGAGGCTAAGACTTTGATTGCTAAGAAAGTAGAAGGCACAGACCTGCCGACTTACCAATTTGATATCGTCCTAGATGGCGATGCCGAAGATATGGTCCTTGAATCCAAGCTCGGTGGCGAAGAAGTCGACGACCTCCCAGACGGATCAGGAAAAGCCAAGACCTACTTCTTCCATTTTAAATAAGCCATTAATATTAAAAAGCCAGGCAGTAAAAGCCTGGCTTTTTTTGAGTGATAGACTTGATTATTCTTCGTTTAATGAAGCTTCATCAAAGACAACTTTAGAGTCTTTGTTGTCGATTGGACGAGTACCCATCCAGCCGATCATTTCTTTCATAGATTCAGTAATGGCGTCAGTCCCAGCACGTAGGAGTTTACGTGGGTCATAACCCTTGTTCGCTTTGTCGATATCTTTGTCAGCTAAGATGTATTCACGGGTTGCTTTTTGGAAAGCTAATTGGAATTCAGTGTTGATGTTGATCTTAGCAATACCCAGTGAGATCGCTTTTTGAATTTGGTCTTGAGGAATACCTGAACCACCGTGCAATACCAATGGATTATCCACTGCATCAGCGATTTCTTTCAAGCGTTCGAAGTTTAAGCCTTCCCAGCCTTCTGGGTAAACCCCGTGGATGTTACCAATACCGCAAGCTAATTTGTCAACGCCTGCTTCAGCAAACATCACAACTTCATCTACAGAAGCTAATTCACCGACACCTTGGTTTTCACCAATTTTACCGATTTCAGCTTCTACAGAAATCCCGCGTTCATGAGCTAAACGAACGATTTCTTTGGTGTTTTTCAAGTTTTCTTCAAGGGGAAGATCATGGCCATCATACATAACTGAGGAGTAACCTAAGTCGATACATTCCTTAGCAGCTGCGAAGTCCCCGTGGTCTAAGTTTAAGATAACTGGAATGTCAGCTTCCATAGCATCCATTTCATTCAGGACTAAGTCACGAACCACTTTGTAGCCACCCATATATTTAGCAGCACCAGTAGACACTTGAATTAATAATGGTGTACGAGTTTCTTTCGCCCCACGAATTAATGCACGTGTCCATTCCAAGTTGTTTGTGTTGTATGCACCCACTGCATATTGGTTGTCGCGAGCGTGTTGTAAAATCTCGTTACCATTCACTAAAAAAGCCATCAAAAATACCTCCTAAAATTTTTACCGAGTTCATTATACCCTACTAATTAAATTTTTCACAGTCCTTTTTGCAAATTAAATCGCTTTCATAATCAAAAACAATCAAATCCGGTCAAAAGTTAGCAGGAAATTCAATAAAAACGATTAAAAAAAGTCATTTCAGAACAAAAATGACTTTTTATCGATTTTAATCAAGAACTTTTACTTCCTTATTTAAGTCTGCCGCTAAAACTTCCTCCCCTTTTGGTCCTTCAAAACGTCGTCCCCACCCAGTTAAGATTGAAACTATAAAAACTAAAAAGAGATTGTAACTGTGGAAGAGATAGGGAGCGATTTGAGTAACAGATAAGGGAGCAGCGAAATCATAACCTTGTGTCAATTGAGAACCAACAAAGATAAATACAGAAAGGAAGGGGACAGCCACACCTAAACCATTCGCAAAACCATCTAATAAGTTAGCTCTTCGGTAGGGATGGAGCTGACAGGCTTGGCCCAACTCATTCTGTACCTTTCCAAAAGTTGTCATTGAAGCTGAAGAAACCCCACCAAATAAAATAGTTGTTAGGGTAATGCCTAGCATCATAGCGAGCTCGGTTCCGCGAACTGTCTGGCAGAGTTTAGATTGACTAATCTGATCCGTCAAACGCTGCAAGGCACCTGAAGCATTTAAGACACCCATAATACCGTAAACAGATAAAACTAAAAGACAGGTTCCCATCATCCCTTCAATGCCTTCGGTTAGAAAACCAGTCAAGCCACCATCCTCACTTGACAGGATATCAGAAAGTTGGAGTACTCCCGTTAGTAAGCCCACTACACAACCAGAAAGCAAACCTACTAAAATAGCTAAATAAAGATTACGTTTGCGAATTGAAATGATTATCATCAAAAATACTGGAATCAGCATAAATAGTGGATTCAGGTTTTCCGAACCCAGACCTGCTGATCCAGCCTGTACAGGACCCCCACCACCAAATAAGAAGAAAAGAATGAAAGATAGTCCACCCGCAATTAAAGCGTAAGGTAAGCGAGTCCGAACCACACCCCCAACATCACAAGTCTGCTTGGAATACCGATAGTGCTGGGTCCCTGCAGAAATAATAGTTGTATCTGAAATAGGTGCTAAGTTATCACCAAAGACACCACCAGAAAGAATAGCCCCAGCCAAGGCAGCCGGATGAGCCCCTAGTAAGATTCCTGCTGGATAAAAAATAGGAAAGCAGGTAAAGAAGGAGCCGATCGAAGAGCCTGTTGCTGTGGCAATGATTGAAACGAAGAGAAAGGTCATTGCTGTATAGAGACCTCCCTTAATTCCCATGACTTGGGCGAGATAGACAAAACCAGCTGACAGATTCGCTGTCTTAATCATCTGTGAAAAAATGCCAATCGTCATCAGTAAAATAACTACTGGTACAGCTTCCCTAGCCCCTTCATAGACAGCCTCCCAATAGTCTGATGCCTGTTTGGGTTTAACAAAGATTGAGCCAGCCAGTAAGCCTAAAATAGCTCCCATGGCTAAGGCATGCATTTCAAAGGCTTTTAAAATCACAAAGAAAAGAATACAGAAGACCAAGAAAATTACCAAGGGCAGGTAGGCCATTAAATAGCCCCCTCTGAAAGTTAGCGTTTGTTTAGCTTTCATTGACTTAACCTCCTTAACCATTCGCATTCTCGTGCCGCCGGATAATTGATGAAAAGATTGAGTTAGGATCTCTCTCCAGTTCATAACAATCTCCAGGTAAACGTGGATATTGATCTAAGAAGGATCGGATAGAGTCAAGATCTTCCTGATCCAAAGTAAAATCAAAGATAGCTAAGTTATCTTGGATATGTCGACGATTTCGAATCCCAATAATACTTCCTGCTACCCCTTCTTGTTGAAGAATATAGCGAGTCGCCACGTTAGAAATAGATACCTGGTGTTTATGGGCAATCTCATCCAATAAATGCAAGAGTTCCTGGTAACCAATCTGACCCAGACTTTGGTCAATGACTTGTTGGTATTTAACCTGGGACCGCGTCTCTAATTTAATATTTGTCTGCTCGAGATATTTATCCGATAACAAGCCCCCTGATAAGGTTCCAAAACATAATTGTTGGATGCCATGGTCAATCGAATATGCTAACAGCTCCTTCTCTGGTCGACGATCAAAGAGCGAATATTGGGACTGACAAGAAATGATAGGAATACCCGCATCAACTAATTCTTTAAGATGAGCCGTGTCGAAATTTGTTACCCCAATATAGCGAATCTTACCTTTCTTCTGTAGCTTAACCAAGTGTTCAGCTACTTCAATGTAACGATCGATACTATAATCCCACCAGTGGAATTGCATGAGGTCGATATAGTCACGTCCTAATTTTTTCAAAGACCGATCAATAATCGCCTCCGTATCTTTAAAGCTCACAGTCTCCAAGACATCAATGTCGGGCACATATTTCTCGTGAATTTGGATATCATGGGCAGTTAAATGAGAGTGATGGCCTAATTCTTTCAGATATCGTCCTAAAGCCTCTTCTGCTCCCGTATAAATATCAGCCAGATCAAAAGTTGTAAATCCTAGTTCTCCTAATTGATGAAAACTTTGATTAATTTCTTCTAAATCAAGCTGCCCTCTTAAGGTATGGCCCGGCGATAACTGCCACAAACCATTAAGAACACGAGCTATACTGTAACCAGGGCTTAATTCAATTCTCTCTAACATGGATCATCATCTCCTTGACTAATCGGAACTACAGTTGTTTCAGCATGGCTAAACTGTTTCTTTTGCTGTCTCGTTATCTTAAAAACAGCCCCACAATTAGGGTCTGGACATGCAATGATAGCATCAGACCGCATCCAATCATTCTCTTGTAAAAGTCTTTGTTTGGCTGGTAACAAGGGAAGCAGCGCAGCCAAAGCGTACATAGAGAAAGATTGCGACTGTGGAAAAATTAAATTTTCACCTTCCACAATAAAATAATCTCCCTCCTGGTGACTACAGACAAAGGGTCGGTCAGTTGCCAGAACCTCAACTTTTAATGTGTATAAAGTAAACAAATCATCTACCATTTCTCTACCTCCCATAATAAATAAGCACTTGTCCTTTATTCCACAATGTGAATAAAGGACAAGTGCTTAACCTGCGGTGCCACCTCTATTAGCCAGCTTCCTGCTGACTCTCTTTAACAAGCCTTCAAAAAACTTGCCATCCATGATAACGCGTCTGACGCGGCAGCTCAAACAAATGAACTACTATCCGGTGTTAAAAAACACCCTAAGGCCCAGCCCCTAGTACAAGTAAGCGTCTCTCACTCACACGCCCTCGCTTTGACTTGCTTGTCTAGGTTTTTCCTTATTAGATATTTATTATCTAATTATAATGGCCAGGCCATCTTTAAGCAAGTTTTATCCCAAGAGAAAAATTGGATCATTCTACTTCAATTGATCCATCTTCTCAGCCAAGTCCTCCTCCAGTTCAACAATCGACTGGCGGAGCTTCTGGAGGGCCTTGAGCTGGTCTTTGATTTCGTATTGGACCTTGGCGTCAATGAAGATATTATCTAGCCAGACATCCACGAAATTATCGCCCCAGCTATCACTAAGTTCATCTGGGAGAGATAGACCGAGATCAGCCAATTCATGATCTAATTTATCTAGGCCGCGTTTGAGGTCTTCAAGCTCTTGATTAGACCTTTTCATATGATCGCGTTTCATCATTGACGAGACGAATCCCCCACCTAATAAGTCCATTACACCCCAGCTAGAGGCATCTTGCAGGGATTTAATGGCTTTATCCAAGCCCGACAAAACTTCTTGGGCTGCTTGACGCGCTTCCTTCACTTCTTCTAGTGTCTTCATCCTTGATCATCTCCTCTGCTAGATACAAAATCTTTCTTATTTATATTTAATATAGCACGAAAAAATAAGCGGGCAAAGTAAGAGTACTTTTGACCGCTTAAAGTGTTTTTATCCATCAATTTAACTTCTATACGCCTCGGATTAGGTCAATCGGCTCATGGTTTAGAATAGCACTGAGACCTGTCCAGTAAATGAGCAAGTTCAAGCCATAGACTAGAACCGCAAATCCTAGGAAGACCAGATAAGGGAAGTATAAGATTAGGGACTTCATATCAACACTCTTGAATAGACCAGCTATCCCTAGCATAATCCCTAAAGTAATCAAGACAGACAAGAGGAAGGACTTCCCTTGTTCGAAGAGAAATTCGCGACTGAAGTGGCTTCTCAAGGACTGGATATCCATACCAATCGAATAGAGGGTCCCGATTTCTTTGCGCCGGTTCATCAGGCTGAGGTTGATGGAGGAATAGCCGTTGGTGATATTCATCAGGAAGATGATGGCCGCAATCCCATAGATGATCAGCTTGAAGCTTTGAATATCTGTAAACTGTTCGGCCTGGATCTCCTCATCTGTGAAGACCTTGAAACTTTCATTATAAGTTATGGTATTTTCGATGCGGCTAGTGATTTCCTCCTTGGTCCGGCCAGCTTGTCCTTCGGGAAGTTTCAGCTTCAATTCAAAAGGATAATTGTAATTTTTATCGTCTTGCACCTCTTCCATCAGCTCTTGATAAGTCTCAAAATCCGTATAGACCATAACATTAAAGGGCAGGATCCGAGTCTGGTAGGGGCCAAGATCATCAATGGTCTGCGCAATGGGAAGGCTGCGCTGCTTCTCATTAATACTAAGGTCTAATTGATCAGGATGATCAAAGTAGGGCACTTTCTCAGCTTGGGCAAGGGGCTCGTTGGGATCTGCTTGGACCTGGTTGTAGAGGGTAAATTTCCCTGGCCTGCCGCCCAGTTTTTGGAGGTCGTCATTTTCGAGGGCGACCAGAATTCCCCTGATGTATTGGGGCTTGGTGTCAGCTATCATTTGCTCCAATTGCTCATCCAGGCCCAGTGATTGGGCGGTTTGGGATAGCTCCAGGTTAGGTTCAATAGCTAGGTTCTTTTCCTTAGAAATATAGCCCTCCCCCTCATAGTCAGCAAGAATTTCGGGCAGAATAGGGGGTAATTCACCGGTGTCATTGTAGTAGTGGACCGTGAGATCATAGCCATCATCAAAGGCATAGAAGTCCCGGTTGTAGTCGGCAATGGCATAAACGATACAGAAGATGGCCACAATCAGAATGCCAATAGCTGAGATGTAGCGTTGGGACTTGATACTGGCCATATTGTTCAGTCGAAGTTCTTTCCAAAGCTTGGGACTCCGCTTCTTGCCCTTCTTCTTAGACAGGCTAAAATTCCCCTTGAGTCCTTCAATAATATCGATCTTCGCGATCTTGCGCGCCGGATAGATGACCGCGACTAGGACAACCGCTAGGGCCACCAGGATAATGACCAGAGACAAGATCCAGTTAAAATGAACCTGGTTAAAGAAGACCACTTCGGCTTTGCCACTATTGGCGACTTCAAAGAGATAACGAATAAGGAAGAAGCCCAGGGCATGACCGATTAAAACAGGCAGGACGGAGATTGTGAGTGCCCCTTTCACCAGCAAGAGATAAATTTGAAAGTCCGTCGACCCGATGGATTTATACATGGAGAGCTCGCGAATCTTCTGCAGACCCCAAACCCAGAAAATATTTTTGATAAAGAAGACAAAGATTCCCATACATAAGAGGAGGGAAAGGGCATTAACCAGCTTAGTCATCAAATTTTTACTCTGACTGACATCCAGACCGTAGTAGCGGACCAGGGAGTCATTAAAGTCCAATTCCACTTCTTTTCCTAGTAGATCTTGAATCTCGTCTTGGATAGCCTCGCTCTGGGCATAGGCTGTCTTGAAGTCATGAAAATTGATCAAAGGGATCAATGCTTCGTCATCATCCACCAGAGGCATGCCGTAATTGATTTTTAAGTTCTCATTATAGAAATCTTTGTAGACACCAACCAGGGTATAGTGGCGGCTTTCTGTGGTCTCAAAGCTTTCTTCAGCGGTATAGGTCGACCGGGCATCGATCGTCTTCCCGTCCACCTGACGGTCCCCAAGCTCGATGGCTAGCTCATCGCCTAGGGAGAGGCCTTCCTGCTTAACTAGAGATTCATTCAGGACAATTTCATCCGCCGACTCAGGAAAGCGTCCAGCCAACAAATAAGACTCTTCTCGCATCTGCTTAACCTGAACATCCTGTCCCACCATAGAAATGAGTTGGTCCTTGTATTTAGCACTGTGGGCTCTGGCAGAAGTCCCGCCCGCTAGCTCAATGGCTTCCACTTGGTTGAGTTTAGCGATCTCCTCCTGGGACAGGTCTTCTGACAAGTGGGCATCGTAGAAATTCGTTGCCTTCAGCTGGCGGTTACTTGACGAAATATTGGTATAGCCATAGTAAAAAATCACCGTGAAAAAGAGGCTAACAATCAGAAGTGAAATGAAAATCGGTAAATTCTTCTTATTCATTGGGCTCATCTCCTACGATAGCCCCGTCGACCATGGTGATAATCCGCTGGGTCTGAAGGGCCAGGTTTTCATCGTGGGTGATGATCAGGATCGTCTGCTTGAGGGTCTGGTTGAAGTACTTCAAGAGGTCAATGATCTCCTGAGAGTTCTTCCTGTCCAAGTTCCCGGTCGGTTCATCCGCTAAGATGATCGAAGGCCGGTAGATCAGGCTGCGGGCCACGGCCACGCGCTGCTCCTGGCCTCCCGATAGCTCACTCGGAAAGGCCTGCAACTTATCGGATAAGCCCAGCTTAGTCACCAAGTCATTAAAGAAGGCGTCATCCACCTGGCGGCCGTCTAACTTCAAGGGCAGTTTAATATTATGTGCCACGGTCAGATTGGGGATGAGATTGTAGAACTGGTAGATCAGCCCCACCTTGCGCCGCCGGAACAAGGCCATTTCCTTAGACGAATAGCTGGCAATATCGGACCCTTCAATGAGTATCTTCCCCTCATTAGGCCGGTCCACCCCACCAAGCATATGGAGTAGAGTAGACTTCCCCGACCCACTCGGTCCGACAATGGCGATAAGCTCTCCCCGGTTGACGGACAGATTCACTCCATCGACAGCCCGGACTTGCTTTTCTCCCTCGCCATAAATCTTAGTCAAATTGTCAACGCGAAGTATTTCCATAAGATCTCCTCCTAGTTTGACTATAGCGGACGAAGGTGACAAGAAGGTGACAAAATAAAGGGTGTGAGTAAGAGCGGTTAGCTTTGGATGCTTGGAGTAAGTCGGGATAAGGGCAAGCTAGGCTTGCACATTTCCGACTTGCGAAAGCACTCCAAAGCTGCTCTTGCGAACCCGACTACACAGGGTGTGAAGGCTGGCGGTTAGCTTTCGTTCACTGGAGCAAGTCGCCAGAGCAGTCTCATAGACTGCGGCGGAGACTTGTGAAGTGACACGAAAGCTGCCAGACTGAACCCGACTAAGGGCGTGAGACTTGGCGCTTAGGCTTGGATGATTGGAGCAAATAAGAATAAGAACGACTTTAGCCGATTTATGTCTAATCGATTTTTATAACATCTTCCCTCTCACTTATAAAATTGCAGGATAAATTCTGCCCCTTGGTCGGTATTTCGGCAGCTAATTTGCCCCTGGTGTTTTTCAACAATGCGCTTGGCCATAGCGAGGCCAATCCCAAAGCCCTTAGAATCAGGATCTTTATAGAAACGCTGGAAAATCTTCTTTTGCTTGCCTTCAGCAATTCCTCCCCCATCATCTTGGATAGACAATTCCAAATAAATGGGGTTCTCCCGAGCCCTTAGCCAGATTCGACGTGTGCCTTCCTGGTTAATGGCATTCTTTAGGATATTAATGACAGCCTCGCTCAACCAGTTAAAGTGCCCGAGCATAACCGCCTCCCCTATATTAATATCAACGACAATTCCATGGTCCTCAATCTCGTCACTTAAGATATCCAGAGCATAGTCTACCACTTCCCTCAAGTGAACTGGCGACAATTTGAAACTCTCAAGATTATTATCCAGACTGGCCAACTTCAAGAGCGCATTGGACAAGTCGTTGAGCCGGTTTAATTGCTGGGAGAGAGTCGCCGG
This sequence comes from Aerococcus sp. HMSC23C02, assembly GCF_001806805.1. Taxonomy (NCBI): domain Bacteria; kingdom Bacillati; phylum Bacillota; class Bacilli; order Lactobacillales; family Aerococcaceae; genus Aerococcus; species Aerococcus sp. HMSC23C02. The sequence goes on from NZ_KV786060.1 coordinate 30,208, forward strand.
ATCCGTCTTATCATTTTCCAAGGCAAAGAGCATGCCCGTAATCGGCGTCTTAATCTGGTGGGCAATGTCTTCGATATTCTGACTCTGATCTTGGGAAAGTTGCTGAACCTTTTCCTTTTCTTCAACGAGCTCAATAAATAACTTATAGATCTGGTCTTCCAACTGGGAGAAATCATCCTGCTTCATGGGAATCTGATAATCTTTCTGGTAGAGTTGGTCAATCAGATCTGTCAGCTCTTGAATCCGCCGGCGCTGGCGGAACTTCAACCAGCAAAATACACCAAGTATGCTTAGAAGCCACAATATATAAATCATAGCTTCAACCGGTAGCCGATACCGCGGACGGTTTCAATCAGATCCTTGGAGGTCTTGTCGCGGATCCGCTTAATCGTGGCGGTCAGAGTATTGTCATTCACATAGGCCTGCCGAGCATCCCAGAAGCGATCCAGCAATTGGTCCCGAGTCAGAAGCTGGCCCCGGTGTCTGATAAAGTGGGCCAAAAGACGATATTCCAAAGCCGTCAAAGCAACCACCTGCCCCTGGTAACAAATTATTCCCTGGTCTTCTTTAAGGACTAGATCGCTGTCCACTTCCATAGGCCCAAAGTCTCTCAAGCAAGCCGCAATCCGAGCCCGCAGGATATTCAGGTTAAAGGGTTTGGTGAGATAGTCCGACGCTCCCGCATCGAGAGCTTCCGCAATAAAATCCACATCAGCCACCACAGTAGTAATGATCACTTTGATATGATTCTCTAAAAAGAGTGCCAAAAGATCAAAACCATTCCCATCCGGCAAATTTAAATCCAGAATAGCCAGATCATAAGCTTGGTTCGACGCCGCTTGCCCTTCAGCAAAATTTTTCGCCAGCTCTACATCAAAGCCATGCTTGGTCAAAAAGTCGACAATCTCTTGGCCAATCACGGGGTCATCTTCAACTAGAAGTAGTGAATTCATCGTTCATCTCCTCCTTAAATGATAGCCATCCTTCCATATCATTTTATTCTTTCACTCCCATTCTATCAGATAATCTCTCGATTTATAAAAAAACAAAAAAGCGGAATTCTTAAACAATTAAAACTTGTCAGAAAACCGCTATTATCTTTTGCATTGAAATACATAACACCCTAATTATGGGTGAATAGATGGGGAAGAAAATGATAAAAAACGCTACATAGTAGAGTTATTACTAAGAAACTACTCTCAATAAAGTCATGCTACTCTGAACCCTTTCAACTTACTCTAAACCTATAAAAAGTACTCTAATTAGCTGAAAGTGTTGAAATTTACTGTAAGTCGCTCCGAACTACTCCGAACTACTCTTCAATATTTTTATTCATTTATTAAAGTGTAATATTGTCTGGATCTCGCTTTGAATTTCCGTGCCAACAAAGAACTTCTTTATCAACCACAGCTCTTAATAGCTTACGAGCTGTGGCATCACTCATTTCCTGATTAGTTCTTGACGCCATCAATCTTCAATTCTTCGCTTTTGAATGAGGTATCCTAGCAAGAAAAAGGCTAAAATATATATTAGAATAGGCCCTAACGATTGACCTAATGCCAGCGATTGCCCGTCCAAATCATCTCCGAATTTTGAGATATAGTATTGCGGGAAAAATGGCTGGATAAGCTCTTGTAGAGTGTCTCCTTTTACAGGTAACAAAGCCCCCGAAAGAAGCATGGTCAAAACAGATAGCATAGTACCGACTAGGAGTGCCCCTTGGTTTTTCTTGGTTAGGGTTGATAAGAACATACCAAAATTGGCCGCAAATAATTCGATTAAGAATAGGTATAAGAAAAGGTGTCCAGATAGAGCCAGGTCAAACATAGGCAATAAGGTAGCGCAAGCTAAAGCATTAATAATAAATAAAAGTAAGAAAGTGAAAAGTACTTGCTGGGAAAGATAAGAAAAAGTCGAAAGCCCACTAGAATAAATCCGCTTAACAATCCCTTGTCGGTCATCAAAATAAAAACGATAGAGGATTAAGGAGAGGATCATCGAAGTCATGGCTAAAACACTGAGCAGCACTTTGAAATGATCCTCGCTTGATGCCGGTTGACTGGGAATTTTCCCCTCATTGAGCCATTGACTTAAGCCTCCCCCTAAAGCTGAATTTCTTACCGTGGTCACATGGTATTTACCTTCACCCTTACTGATGTAGGCGTCATATTGACCAGTGATTAACGGAGTAAAGTCCTGCTTGTCTCCTGACAGTGCTTCAACAGTTAAAGCATCATTATCCAAGGCTAACAAGTCACTGGCACTTGAATCGACTCCTATTATAGGCTTAGGAAGATCCATAGTAATGACAAAGGCACTAGCGGCAACCGTTACAAAAACAATCAAAATTGACAACCAGAGATAAGATTGAACTTGAAATAGTCGCTTTAAATTATTATTTAGAATAATAAATTTCATTTTTACTCTCCAAAATCTTCAGGGTGATACTTTAAATGAATAATGAATAAAAAAATTAGTGACGCTAATAATAAGATCATCATGGTCGTTGAAAGAGAATGATTATTGTTATCATAAATGATTTCAAAAAAGCTCTCCATCACCTGTCCGATCGGTGACAGATTGGCTATTTGACTAATCCGCTTGCCAAAGATAGACATGGGAAAGAATAACCCCGACAGCATCGCAAAAAGGTTAATCACTAAGTTTAGAATTTTTGTGGCTAGATCTTCACTTTTTAGTAAGAGGCAAAAGGCTCCCCCATAGGTGACTGAGAAAGTCACCAAACTTAAATCAAGTAATAAGATATCAAACACATGCCGTCCCCCATAGTTAACCCATCCGCTCGTATTAAAAATCAAGATATAGCTGGCGAGGATGACATAGGAGACTGCAATAGCCACGATTAATTTAGAAAGGTAAACCTTATACCTGGCTATGGGCGAATAGACAATCCGATAATTGGCATACTTGACCTGGTGACCAAACAAGAGCTCGGGCAAGATAATCACCGTGGCCATGGATAAATAGATCATCATGGTGACGCCATAATAGTCATAGGCCGTAAGTAAATCATCACTAAAAAGCGGAGAAAAAACAAAGCCTGTCACTCTAATTAAGAGCAGCGGATAGAGTAAAAGATAGGTCATAATCGGTTTATTTTTAAAGAGATTCACCAGATCTTGTTTCATGATGGTTAACATAAGCATCCCCCTTAGTCTCTTAATCTCTTCCCAGTTAAGCTTAAGAAGACATCTTCTAGGTTCTTCTTCTTGGTTTGGATACCACTAATAGCAATATGAGATTGCAACAAAAGCGACAAGACTGCATTTAGGGAAGTGCCTGTTTTCTTCATAGTGAGATTCAAATGCAAATCGCTGTCTTGATCAGCCGTCAACACATGAGGGAGCTGACGGATCTTGTCCAATAAATCTTTGGACATGGGCTGGTTGAGGCTAATTTGATAGCTGGCATCACTGTAATCATCCAAAATATTATCCAAGCGATCATTTAACAAAACCACTCCCCCGTCCATGATGATAACTCGGTCACAAATTTGCTGGACTTCCTCCATGTAATGGGTAGTGTAGATAATCGTGGCCCCTTCAGCTCGCAAAGACTTGATGGAGTCGAGGATGTGGTTTCGAGATTGAGGGTCAATTCCCACCGTGGGCTCATCAAAAATAATTAATTGGGGATCATGGGCTATGGCACAGGCGATGTTTAAGCGCCGCTTCATCCCACCTGAAAAAGTGGCAGCTTTATCATGTTTTCGCTCTTCTAGTCCCACCTTTCTAAGCGCATTGTCAACCTTGTCCTTCATTTCAGCTTTCTTGACGCCATAGAGGGAGGCAAAGAATTTAACATTCTGGTAGGCCGAAATTTCTTCATAAATAGCGAGTTCTTGCGGTACAATACCGAGGCTTTGTTTGATTCTCTTCAAGGACAGTCCTTCATCACCAAAGTAGGTCAGCTTGCCTTCATCCGCCTTTAAAAGCGTAGATAAAATATTAATGGTGGTACTTTTCCCAGCACCATTGGGGCCTAAGAATCCCAGGATTTCACCCTTTTCCACCTGAAAATTCAGGCGATCTAAGGCTTTCCGTCCATTTTTATAGGTTTTCGATAGGTCTTTGACGGTTAAAATATTCTCCATAGTCTCGTCCTCTATTCATTAAAGCTCAGATCAAAAATTATTTTGACAACTTTCTCCATATAAGCTTCTTGTTCTTGGTCATCTTCAAAACTAGAAAAGACAGGGTAAGAGTTTTGAATCAAGTTCATGATTAATTTGGCTTTGGTGACTTGATCTTTATCCTGACCGCCATCTTGAATAATGGTTAAAATAGCAACAATGATAGCAACCATCTGTTCATTAAAATCCACCATCAGCTCTTTAAAGGCCTGGTCCTTTCGTGACAGCATCAGGATATCACTATTTAAGAACCGGTTTTCCCAGTTCTTATCCATCCCCTTGACCAAAAATTCTTTAAATTTTAATTCCGACCGGAGATTGTTACCAGTAATTTCTGCCTTAAGTTTTTCCATTTCTGCTAGTGAATAATTGAAGAAGCTCTTGATCAATTCGGTAAAGACATCTTCTTTGCTAGTGAAATAGTTGTAAAAAACACCAACAGACACTCCAGCCTCCTTTGTAATCTCCTTAGTCGTAATCGAGCTAATACTTCTATCTCTAAGCAAGTGATCAGTCGCTTTAATTAACTTTTCTTTATTATCTTTAGCCATTGTGCTCTCCCATTAAAGTTTCATAAATGAATTATAGTTCACTTTACAAAAAATATTAAATTATAATATGAACTTTATTTCATTGCTTTGATTTATTTTTCTAAAAGAACGATTAATCACTTATAAGCTCATTCCTATAGTTCAGTAAAGAAAAAAGCCCCTTCTCAGGAGCTTCTATCAGCTAATAACTATTTAAATATCCATCTCTACACTTCATATAACAAAGTAGACTGCTCCAAATAAGCATTGGGATAAAGAACCAATAAATCTCTTACGGCCTGAGCCAAGTTGTCTTTATTAGCCTCGCCCTCCCGGTATGCCGACAGGAGGGCCATAAAATCAGCTTTTTCTCGGTCGGTCGCTAATTTTTTAAAGTAGCCCCAGACATGCTGGTAGGCATTGACAACCTGGCCGCGGTCTTCGGGCATGGCCTTGGCTTGATCGATATAGGCTTCTACCACATCTAATTCTGGCTCCTCTGTTTTCAAATACTCCCGAATTTCTAAGTAGAGCTTCTGCGACTTACTCAGTACCAAATATTTATTTTGCGCCCAAAGTTTTTGACAGGCTTGGACTTGCTTGGACATTTTAAACCTCCTAGGATTCTGCTAAATCTATGATAAAGCAAGTGCCATGGAAAGCAACAATCTATTCTTAGCGTTTGATAAACACTATCCTTTTTCATAAACAGGTATAGCTAGTTCAACCCGAGCCCCCTGATTGATATTCTGGAGCTGGATATAACCAGCGTGCAGTACCATTACTTGTTTAACGAAAGCGAGACCAATTCCAAAATGCTGGTTTTTATGAGATCTTGAGCTATCCGCTTTATAAAATAAACTACCAAAATTTTCTAAAACTTCTTCTGAAAAGCCGGCACCGCGATTCCATATTATAATTCGTAAGTGTCTAGCATCTGCAACAATGTACAATCTAATTTCTTGGTTAGGCTTGGACCCATAACTTATTGCATTGTTAATAATATTATCCACCGAACGAATAATTAAATCCATATCAACATGAACTGTATACCCTTCCTTCAAGTCTTCTGAAAGATGATAAGTAATTGTCTTTCCTATAAGATAGGCACATTCATCTTTTATAACTTTAGCCAAATTTTCGACTGAATAGTCAGAAAAGTAAATAGGCTTTGTATAAGACATTTTAGCATAGCTAATTAATTGATTGAAATAATCATCTAATTGTTGGCTGGCTTTTTCGATATCTTTAAGGCATTGATAGTTTTGATTTGATTGTATGCTAAACTGCAGCAATTCTGCATTACCCTGAATCACTGTTAGCGGGGTTTTAAGATCGTGAGCCATTGCGGAAACTTTAAATAGAACATCCTTTTTTTGTTTCTTTTCCGCTTGAACCATACGCTCAATTCTTTCTTGCATCGCTTCAATATGTCGATTTGTTTGGCTGAATTCAGCAATCTGAATATCCCAGGAACGAGGGTTATGATTTAACCATAAACTTTGATGATAGACAATATCCATATCTTGTTTGACTATTTTTAATAGTTTAGTAAGGTTAATCGAAATGATTATAACAAGCATAGTACAAGCATACATCCATGAAAAAACATTGAAGAAAATATTCAATACTTCTCGGTTGAAAGAATAGCTATTGCTATGAATTTCTATACTCAAAAAAACTAGAGGAACTAGATAAGCTAGGATAATAGAAAGTCCAAACTGCCAGATAATTCTCCAAACTGTTTTTTCTATATGTCCTTGGAAGTTGAGTTTTCGTTCCATTGATAGCCTCCCCCCCCACTGTGTCCTAATGGGATTGATTGAATATACCTTCAATTTACTTCGAATTTGATAAATATATTCCGCAATTGACCGAAACTGTGTATCAGATTCAGCAGGATAGAGCCTCTCGAATAGCTCTTCAACAGTGAATATTTTTCTGGGTTGGCTGGCAAGTATGTGTACCAAGGTAAATTCACGTTTCGTCAATGATAATGGTTGATTTTTGACAAAGAGGACTTGTTGGTCAATATCAAGAAGTAAATCCCCATGTTGAATTTGATGAAATTGGCTTCGTTCTTCGCGTCGAAGGTGCATTTGCACACGAGCCTCTAATTCTTTAATGCTAAAAGGTTTTTTTATATAATCATCTGCTCCAGCATTAATGCCAGCAAGCAAATCGCTATCTAATTGCTTAGCTGTAACAAATATAATTGGTACCTTAATCTGTTTTCGAATACGTCGACAGATTTCAAGACCGTTAATTGGCATCATAATATCAAGTAAGATCAGGTCATATCCGATAAAAGATGAAAGCTCAATATCCTTAAGGTCTGCTTTCGTAACGACCTTATACCCCGAACGTTCAAGAGTATTTTTGATAAGTCGTAAAATACGGTCATCATCATCGACAACTAGGATTTTATATTTTTTTATATTTTTCATAGTAAAATGATATCACAAAAGTTCTCTAGCTAGTATGTATTTTATTGAACAGATCGATTACAAAATATCCAACCAGCGACGTTTATTAATAAAATAGACCATAGAAACTGAACGATAACCCCTTCAAAAACAGGAAGAAATAAGGGATTTTCTTGGGCAAAGAATAAATTTAGAGTAGCAATAAGAGGACAATAACTAACGAAAGGGCTAAATTGTAGTAGAATCTGACCCAAGCCTAGTAAAAGAGAAAGCAGCAGAGCTGTTGATACCAACATTGACCTAGATATAATGACTAAACTAATGCAGATAAAAATAAGGCTAACTAAGAGCAAACCACTGCAACATACGAGAGACAATAAGGAACTTGATAACGCTTGTTGGTAATATATTCTAACGAGAAGCAATGACAGGGCTACAGTCATTAACCAAATTCCAAATGTAATTGACAATAGAACAAAAACTTTACTATATAGAATATTCATTCTCCTTGGTACTGCCAGTAGGGAGTTTCTCAGACTAGCATTTAAATATTCCTGGCCAATATATAAAATACTTATCACTATAATGCCTGCTTGTCCTAAATAGAAACTCTCAGCTAACTGCTCCCACACGTAGGACTCGTTAACAATTTTAGGACTCTCGTGCAAGTAAAGGATCATCATTGGAACTAGTAAGATAGTTGTCACGGCTGTGCCACTTAACCAAGGATTATAGAAGAATTTCAAATATTCGCTTCGCAAACTATTCAACATTTATTTCATCTCCTTAAGATCTGAGTTAACGAACTGATGATAAGTTAGTAATCCCATAACCAATACCCAACAAGTTAGGAAAAAAACAGTAATTACTGGGGTATGGGCTAGCTGAATCGGAGAGCTAGCAATGAGATTCGTCGCTAAGCTAACGGGGAGCAATCTAGCGATTAAGAATCGTTCAGCTAGAAAACTTCCTAAATTATAGAGCTGGGGGATTAAAAATAGTAATACAGGTATGGCTGATTTAGCATAGAAAGCAAGGATATATGACAATTCAGCTAGCAAAGTCCATGAAATCACAGCAAACATAATCAATTGCCAAGTTCGTTCATTAAGAAAGATGGGATTAAGTCCACTAGAGCCTAGAGCAAGCTGACTCGCTGCAATGGATAGGTAGATTGAAAGCGTTGAGATTAATAAAAAGAAACAAAGGTGAGTTAATATTTTTATATGAAAAAATGTAATCTTATTAGGGTACAATAGCAGACTGGTGCGAAGGCTATTATTCTTGTATTCTAGACTGCCTAGAACACTTGCTAGGATAATCATAGCTAATATTCCTAATAAAACAGCATCAAAACCCATGTATTCAATCGGTGGAATCGCTTCAAGTAATTCTGGATTACTATCAGGTGTTCCATCAAGGCCAACAGTCAATATTTGTCTAGAGCTAAAATAGGCTAAGAGTGGCTGAAATACACACGTAGTGATTAACGCTAGCTGAGTACTTTTACTGTAAATAATTTTCAGAAATTCTGCTTGAATTGCGTTAATTAATGATCTATTTTTCATGATTGTCTCCGATCAGATTGAAGAAGACATCTTCTAAACTACTACAATCTTTCATAATTAGTGGTAAAGAGCTCTTAGCTATAACATGCCCCTTATTAATGAATACAACATAATCAGTAACCGCTTCAACTTCAGATAATATATGAGAAGATAAGAGGACCGTTCTTCCTCTATTCGCCTGTTGTCGAATAAATTCTCTAAACCAACGAATACCACTCGGATCAAGTCCGTTAGTAGGTTCATCAAGAATTAAGTACTGTGGGTCCCCTAACAAAGCTGTTGCAATGCCTAAGCGCTGCCCTTCTCCTAAGGATAGACTAGCAATTTTAGCATTTGCTTTTGCAGTAATATCTGTCAATGACAAAACCTCATCAATGCGAGAAAAAGGTATTCCATTGCTAGCTGCAGCAATTTTGAGGTGTTGAGTCACAGTCCTACTATCGGGAGCGCCTACACCATCAAATGAAGCACCTACTGTTAAAAGTGGATAAAGTATATTCTTATATCTTTTTCCGCCAATCAGAGCTGTTCCTGAATCAGCTTGGTCTAATCCTAGCAAAATACGTAAGGTTGAGCTCTTACCGGCGCCATTTGGACCTAAAAAGGCAGTAATTTTACCTTCTTCAGCTGTAAAACTAATATTTTCAAGAATTGCTGTTTTATGAATGGTCTTTGTCACTTGTCTAATTTCTATAGTATGCATCTAATTCACCTCGTCTTATGCTTTATTCTCTTTAGATTTCAAATATTTGAACTTGAGAACAATTAGATTATAGAAAGAAATATTCAGGAAAATATCAGAATTCAAAAAAATCATCCTTAATCCCTTGAAAGATTGTGAGGAAATGCTCCTTGGAAGTCCAAATAAAAACCATGCATGACAAAATCACACATGGTAAAAGATTTATTTAACTATCAGCTTAACAAGAACAGTTCAAAGTTTTAGCTATTTTCAATCTCTGCTAAATTCTCCGACGAACCGCCTCATAGAACTGAAGGGGATTCTTTTCAAGCAAGTGTCCCTTCAAGAGGTCTTCTACTGTGTTTAAAGTCAGAGGCCCGCCTACTTGTTTGAGCAAGTCACGGCTATCGACTTTCTCTTGGATATAGACAAGGGCTGGATCTTCAAGTTCTAGATGATCAGCTAAAGCTTCCACGCAATCATTCAGAGACCCGATATTATCGACTAGACCTTTTTGGAGGGCAGCTTGCCCCAGATAAACCCGGCCACCAGCTAAGGGCTCTAAGTCGTCTTCCGCTATCTTTCTCGCGAGCGATACCCGATCCTTAAACTCAGCGTAGACGGCCTCCATATTACGGGTGAGACGGTCCTTCGATTCATCAGACAGGGGCTCGAATGGGTTCAAGAAATCTGTGGCTTCTCCCTTGCTGACGCTCTCTAGATGGAGATCTAGCTTCTCCACAGCACCAGTAAATTCTGGAACCATGGCAACCACTCCAATCGATCCCGTTAAGCTGTTTCGATTAGCGAATAGCCGGTCCCCTGCACAGGCAATATAATAGCCTCCACTGGCACAATAATCTCCCATCGAAATATAGATCGGTAAGTCTAAATGCTTGAATAGTTGATAGATCTTCTCTGCTTCAAAGGCTTCCCCACCCGGGCTATCAATTCGAATAACTAGACCACGCACATGGTCCATCTGCTTGAGCTGTTCGACCTTATTCTTGACATTCTCATAAGAAATATGCGTTTTTTGGCCAGGTTTGGATTGAATCGTCCCTGAAAGACAGACCAGTGCGATCTCATCTTGGTCGCTTGATCGACTAAAAGGATTTTTCATCGACTTTAGGCCAAATGAATCTCCCTTATCCGATAAACACTTATAAGTATCAAAGGAAACCGTGCGCTCTAAGTCATGAATAGCTAATTCCTTATAGCCTAAGCAGCCATCAATCAAGCCTAAGTCTAAGGCTTGCTGGCGATCAGCTAAAACAAGTTCTCCTGACAGGACTGCCCCCTCAATATCTACTCCACGCTTTTGCTTCACTAAATTGGTGAAATACGCCAAGGCCTCATCCCCCATTACTTGCAGGGATTCTCGCCTAGCAGGGCTCATCTGATTATGGTGGTAAGCTTCACCTGCTACCTTATAGTCTCCAATTGATAAGACATGCATCTTCACACCAAACTTAGCCAAGAAATCTTTGAGGTAGAGATCGTAATAAGCATAACCTCGCAAGCATAAGCTAGCATTATTGGTATCTAGCATATAAATCTTGGATGCTAGTAAGGCCATACGATAATTCTGTTGGTTGAAATCTGTGCCATAAGCAATGACTTCCTTATGCTTCGCCATCTTTTCGAACAGAGGAAGAAGCTCTTCAATTTGAGCTAAAGTTAAATCCATCTGATCAACGTCTAGGTATACCCGCTCGATCTGTGGATCATCCACTAAGTCTTCTAATTTAGCTAGGAAAGTATAATATAAGTCGCCTGCGTCCCCGGATATCAGGGAGCTTGCTTGGTCTTCTTTCAAATCATGTGTATCAATTACCACTTGTCTAACTTCCTTGGTCATCACTTCTTTAGTCGGAGACTTAGCCTTCAGCTTCTTATAAACGATCCCAGCCAAGATCCCTAGTAAGGCAATAAAAATCACAGCGACTAGAAAGCCTTCGATCAATGCTCGAACAATAAACATGCCATCAGTCCTTTTTCAATTTAAGATTTACCACACAATTCTCTGCAGCGATGAGGTGGATAAATCCATTGTATAACAGCTGGAAGGTAAAGGGAATATGATACTTTATTGTTATATTTTTATAGTTACAGCTTTACCATGCTGCTTCCCTCTCTAATAGAAAAAAACATCTCAGGAGCTCCTCTCATCATCGCTAGCCATTAAATTGGCAAAACTATCTTTTTTCGTTTTCTGATGACCTTCGCAAATTGATTTTTTCGTTTTCATTAGGCACTCTGAGTGTAGCGATGAATGCGATAATAATTAAAACATGCAGAACAATGTGCCATAAGTCAGGTACATATCTTCCCGGTATGCTTATGAGTTGGATACAATCTTCAAAATAAGCAATTTTACCTTCAACACTACCCATCAAGCCTTTTCCGAAAATCGTATACCATTCGTGGGCAAGGAATTGTAATATAAACCAGCCAGCTAACCAACCTAATTGAATATATTTACCTATCTTATCAGTAAACAAAAATACAAAGAATACAATGATAGAAATGAGCATAAACATGCCATCTTCCTTCAAAGCTCCCTCAACTAAATACTTATCACCGACTTTCACCCCAAACATATCCAGTGAAAACCATATAAGCAATAAAAGATTAGACACAATTGCAATCTTCTTTTTTCTCATAGTCATTACTCCCCTGCTTTAAATCTAGGTTAATTATCACTTTCAACTTACGAAAAAAGTGGAAATTTATTGAAACCTAGTTTGTACATTCTTCCCAAAATCGTCGACCAGTTTCCCAATACGCCTACCCTCATTCTAGCAGAGTCCAGCTCATTTCTCCTCTAATAACCAAAAAGCGAGCTCCCCTAGAAGCCGCAACTCCAGGGGAACTCGCTGTTATCTTATTTATAGCCTTTCTTTCTCCAACAAAGCCACGGCCTCCACATGCTGGGTATGGGGAAACTGATCGACGAGTTGGATTTTGCTGAGCTGGTAGCCGTAGTCTCTGAGCCAAGCCATGTCAGTGGCCAGGGTCTTGGGATTGCAGGAGACATAGATGATCTTATTGGTGCCCAAGCGTCCGATCCGGCGCATGACCTTGCCCCCTGCTCCATTGCGGGGTGGATCGAGGAGCAAGAGGTCTGCTTGACCCCAGTCGTCTTCAATCTCAGTCAAGCCGCGTCGGGCATCACGGGCCATAAAGTGAGTATTGTCGAGCCCGTTCTCCCGGGCGTTACGCTTGGCGGATTCAATGGACTGGTCGACGATTTCGATCCCAGCAAGGGCCTTGGCCTGCTGGGCTAGGGGCAGGCTGAAGGTGCCGACCCCACAGAAGAGGTCGATGACCAGGCTCTGGTCAGTCAGGTCCGCCCAGTCCAGGACGAGGTCAATCATTCGCTGGGCCTGGCTAGGGTTAGGCTGGAAGAAGGTATCGAAGTAGAGGCGGTAGTGGAAGCCAGCCAGTTCATCGCGGATATAGTCACGGCCCGCTAAGACGGTTACTTGGTCCGCACCCATCTTATCAGCAATCTCCGTGTTCTTAATCCACATCAAGCTCTTCACCTCGGTATAGGCGCCCATCCGCCAGATTAGGTCCGCAACGGCTTCGGGGAACTGGCTGCTGTCTTCCTTGGCGAATAAGGCCAGCATCACTTCCCCAGTCTTCTGGCCTTGACGGAGGAGCAATTGACGCAGGAGGCCTTGCTTGGTTTTCTTATCATAGCCAGCCAGACCCCAGTGCTCTTGCCAGGCTTGGATTTCTTCTTTAAGCTTCATGAAGATCTCAGGAGCTAGGAGGTTGTCCTGCCAGTCCACAATCTGATACTGGTCGCCCTGGGCAAAGAAGCCCAAAGCCCCCTCCTTGGAGAAGCTGAGTTCAATCTTATTGCGGTAATGGTAGGGATCCTCCATCCCCCAGACTTCCCCCACGAGGTCTGGGTCAAAGCCTTGGTCCGCTAGATAGGTCTGGGCCATGGCCTGCTTAAAGGCTAGTTGGTCCTCATAGGCCATAAATTCGAGCGGTGCTCCACCCACTTGGGCCTGGTCGAGTTCATAGCCGCCGATCCGGCTCGGCGCAGCTTCCAGGATCCGGTCATAAGTTAAGCAAGCCCGGCGCCGTCCCCGAGCATTGGGAACTGTAATCAAGAGCCGGTCCCCAGGTAAGGCCTTAGGGATGCGGAGCTTCAACTTCCGTCCCTTACCCTGGTCTGTATCGGGAAAGCGATAAGTCGCCAGCCCCATTCCCTTGTCATCAAGGGCTTTGACTTCCACTTCCAGTTGTTCAGTCGGATAATTTTTCTTAGTCATCAACAACCACCTTCTTTGCGATTTTAAATTTATAGTTTATTTTTTATAAATAATTGGATGGCTTATTATAAAAATCAGTATACTTGAGCAGGAGTGGAGCTTTGAAGTTGATTCTTAGCCATGATTAAGCAAGCGATGTGAATTAGGGATAGTTGGCTTTAGCCTTACTAGCCCTTTGAAGCTCGCTAGGCGAGAGCCCTTGGCTCGAGCCGGTGCCATGGCTTTTTAAGAATCAAATTCAAAAAGCGAAACGTATGCTCAGCAAAATTTTGAAATAAATAACCCATATTTTCTTCCAGTTAAGCATATTAAAAGCCTGGGTGCAAGATTTTTCGCCAGCTTATAAGGGCTTATACGTGGTTCTAGGCTATGCTTATGATAGAATAGTCTTAACGATTATTTAAGAGATAGCCAGATTTCCTGGTAGTTGACCAATAGCTAGGTTAAGGAGTTGATTTCATGGCAGCACATTTTGGTTGGAGCCTCCGCATTTTGAGGCGTGTCGTCCGCCTCTTCCTGCCTAAGTATCAGTTTAATGGCGAAGATTTACCGAACCTTGATCAGCCGACCATCTTCGTTTCCCACCACGAGAACCTCAAGGGCCCCTTGCGTCTGATGATCTGGACGCCCGTTTTCATGCGGCCTTGGGTCTTCGCCAAACTGACCCAATTCAAAAGCTGTTACAAGCACTTCAGCTCCTACACCTTCTACAAACGTTTTGGCCTGCCCCAAGTCCTAGCCAAATGCGTGGCCTGGCCAGCCGCCTGGATCAGTGTCTTCTTCCTCAAGAGCGCCCGGTCCATCCCTGTCTACCGCCAAAGTAAGAAGATCCGCCTGACTTTCAGAGAATCCGTGGCCAGTCTCCAAGCTGGCCAGCCCATCGCGATCTTCCCCGACATCGACTATCAAAATAGCGACCAAAGCATCGGGGAACTCTATGAGGGTTTCCTAACCATCGACCAGCTCTACTTTAAAAAGTATGGTCAGCGTATCCAATTCATCCCTCTAGTCGCCAATAAGCACAAACAAGAATTTGAAATTGGCCGCCCCCTACGCTTCACTGGTCGGATGAAATTTCGCAAGGAGCGGGAATTGATGGCCCAGGCCCTCCAAGACGAACTCAACCGCCTGGCCGATCCTTCCCTTGAACAGCTTGAAGAAAACGAAAGCCAACTCTCCGTAAAATAGGAGTTGGCTTTTTTAGTTTCTAGATTTCTAAAGAAGAAGCCTGGAAGTGGTCGGGGAGGAAGAAGGCGCGGCGGTCGCTTGCTTGGGCGAGCTCCTTGAGACTCAGCTGGTAAGGCAAGGGATTGGTCCCGGAACGAACGGTTAGGGTCTGGCTCTGGCTGGCATAGACAGAACTATAGCGGGTAAAGGTTCCCTCGCTCCGAGCACCCGGTCGGATAAAACCACGGGGAAGGGTCAAGGCAGACAGGACGTCAAAGGCAGCTGCTTGTGCCTGGCCCTCTTCCTGGATTGGAGGCGTCATTGCCTTCAGATAATAGGCCTTAATAAAACGTGACTTGGGATCATAGCCCCCTGGTAGGTTCTTGGCAGCATTGAAAGCTCGCAAGTCATCCCCTGCTAGAGTCTTTTCTAAGGACTTAAAATGCTTATCAATATCGGGTGAGTTGGTCATCACCCCGTAAGGATTGAGAGTGGCAATTAAACGGCCGCGGTCAGGCTCTAGGACCAGGCAAGCCTGGCTGGCATCTGTGAACATATAATGGAAGTCGGGGCAGATGACCGCCTGTCCCTCACGATCATGGTTGGCTAGGCAGAGCTGATCCAGGTCATCAAGGATTTCCGCAAGGGAGGCATAGTTGGCCAGGGCATAAGTCAAGAAGTGATAGCTCGACAGGTTCTTCTTGCCCGGCTGGGGAGCTTTAGCGAAGCGCGCCTTGGGGCCGACAAATTCATTGGTGATACCGATGAGCCCCTGGTCATTGACGCCTTCTTTGAGAGGGTCCAAGTCCCTAAAGCCAATCCCCAAACGACGGTAAGGACCACAGTAAGTCCCTCCCTGGTAGAGGTCATCGGCGGCAGGATAGTCAGCTGGCTGGTAGATAATATTCCAAGGCACTGGCCCTTCCACATCCATAGTCCGGCCGACCACCACCCCTTGGTCATAAGTCATCTGAATCCCTGTACACATCATAAGCCCTCCCATCATTTTAGCTCTAAGCTATCATGAATCCCAGGTCGACTCAATCCATATGCTCATGCTTGGCTTGGTCAATGAAGCGGTAGAGGTCACTCTCCTTACGATAGATTAAGTAGCTGACAATCATCTGGATGCCCTGAACGATAAAGGCCAAAGCGAGGAGGTCAGGAAGATAAAGGCTAAAATCAGGGTGGCCGACGAGGAGTACGCCCAAAAGAATTCCCGCCAGAGATAAAAGGCTCCCCCAGATTGGAACCGGCGAATCTTCGTAGCGGAGGCGGAAGAATTGATAGGCACGAACCAAGCCCATCCCGAGCATCCAGCCCCCTAGGACATAGGGAAAGATTTGCTGGCTGCCCTGGCTATAGTCATAGATCCCCCAGATACAGGTCAAGATAGAAAAACAGCCTGTCAGTAGGTTGCCGTAGTGGAGGTGCTTGCGGCCTGCCTGATAGAAATGGCGAAGGTCCCAAATGCCTGATAGGGCCGTTCCTAAGAGAAAGGCTACAGCAAAGATATGCAGGTCCTTATCCGGTTCTAAAAAGAGAAAGACGCCCATCATTATTAAAACACAGCCAATCAAAACACTAGCCAAAGACTGGTCCCTATTGAGTCGGTTGAGCCGTAAGTAGACCTCAGCTGAAAGCGACAGGGGTTTGTGGCGGCTTTGGACTTGGTAGAGCCGGTCCTGGTGGAGGTCCTCCCAAATGAGTAACAAATCATTGATAGCCTTCACCATAAAGCGGCGTTCCTCGGGCTCTAACTTTCGAGCCTCTGAATAGAGGCGGTTGATAAAGGTGCGGAAGTGTTCCGAAATATCGGTGAGGCGGAGGACCCCCGTATTATAGAGTGCATCGAATAAAAGCGTCAGCAATAATTCAATTTCCTCTGGCCCGTGCCATTTCATCCAAATATTAAGGGTTTCTTGGCTCAGCTGACTGGTCACAGTGGTCGATTCTACCCGTTTAAACTGTTTGCCTTCGATCTCCCACAGTTGGATAAAATGTTGGAGGAGAGAGATTCCACCACTCTTAATAATCATTGGTGCAGTCGCTGTGTGGAGAATAATCCCAATCAAGGAATCTTCCGGCAGGTACTCATAGACCTTAGACTGAATCCGTCTAAAGCCTACTTGCTCAAAAGTTTCCTCGTAGAAACCAGGCGAGTCTAGGACATAGATTCCTTCAATCAATTCCTGGTCTGTAGCTGATTGTTGGATAGCCGCCGCCAAGGCTAGGTTGCCACCTTTGGAATGTCCGGCGATGATGACCTGATCTTGATCATCCTGGTCCAGAACTTCCGCCAAATAGCGGCCAGCTGCCTTTTGGGAGGGCATGGTCTTGCGGTAAGCCAGCATGAAATTCTCCTGCCAGCCGACGATATGATTATCCGTCCCACGAAAGATGACTAATTTCTTATAGCCCGGAAGCTCAACCATTAGAGCCGCAAACTGCACGCCCTTTTCTTGGTCTAAGAGACTTCGAAAGCCATAGAGGCGGACTTGGCGAAAGCGTTCGGTCTCCACCAAGGCGTCGAGGACGTCATGGCGCCCCTGACTAATATAGCTCCAGATATCTCGCACATTCGCCTGGTAGGTCTTAGCGACCCAAACTTGAACCTGGGCTAGGGTCACCCAGCTTTCGCCCGTCAGATCAGCTGGCACCAAGTCATCCATCTCTAAGTTAGACAATTCCGTTAGAGCTGCAATATCAACTTCATTGAGGGGCATGTCATCGAAAGTCTGGTCACTATAGGCCGCAATATAATCCACTAAACGCATTCAGACACCTCCTTAAAGCTTGGCTCTATTATAGCACGGGCCGGGCAAGACACGAGGCGCTCACACTCAGATACCATCAAAACTAAAATTTTTCTTTAACCCTTGCCTCTGAACTAAAAAAAAACATGCCAAGACAAGGCTCCAGATCTCGACTAGATATGGATTTGCCTCACTTGGCATGGTAATTATTTTTATTGGCTCTATGCTTTTTTGTTGGTGACTAGTAATTAGTAAACACTTTTTATACTAGTTACTTGTGAGCAGGAGTGGAGCTTTGAATTTGATCGTTAGCCATGAAACAGCAAGCGATGTGAATTAGGGATAGTCGGCGTAAGCCGTTACTAGCCCTTTGAAGCTCGCTAGGTGAGAGACCTTGGCTCGAACCGGTGCCATGGCTCTTTAACGATCAAATTCAAAAGCGAAACGGATGCTCGTCAGCACAATGTGGTAAAAAACTAGTTGTATTATGCTTTTTCAGCGCGCAATTCTTTAACAAAGTTTTCAATCTTATCCATCGCCCGTTCGAGCTCTTTAATGGAATAAGCATAGGAAATCCGTAAGAAGCCGTCGCCTGATTCACCGAAGGCAGAACCAGGAACCACTGCGACTTTCTCTCGATCCAAGAGTTCTAGGGCAAATTCTTCACTGGTCATGCCGAATTCGCGAATGTCTGGGAAGGTGTAGAAGGCCCCTTCTGGTACGAAGCAAGGTAGGCCTATTTCACGATAGCGACTCATAAGGAAGTTACGCCGTTCCAAGTAATCATCCCGCATATCGGCAACCTCATCATCGCACTCCTTGAGAGCGGTAATCCCCGCATATTGCGAAGTGGTTGGTGCTGCCATGATGGTGTATTGGTGGACCTTGAGCATCTGTTCCGTGATTTCTTTAGGAGCGCAGACATAGCCCAAGCGCCAACCCGTCATAGAGAAGGCCTTAGCAAAGCCATTGATATAAACAGTCCGCTCCTTCATACCCGGAATCGAGGCGATCGAGGTATAAGGCTCATCGGCATACCAAATCTCAGAATAGATTTCATCAGTAATGCAATAGAGATCGTGATCCTTAATCACTTGAGCCAGGGCTTCAATGTCCTCTCTTAAGCAGACCGCCCCAGTTGGGTTGTTCGGATAGTTTAAGATAATGGCCTTGGTCTTATCCGTAATGGCTGCTTCAAGTTGCTCGGCTTGCATAACGAACTTGTCCTCTGCCTTCAAGCGAACAGGCACAGGCACCCCACCAGCCAGTTGGACAGAAGGCAGATAGGAGACATAGCTAGGATCCATGACGATAACCTCGTCACCTGGATTAATCAGAACCCGGCAGGCCAAGTCAATGGCTTCACTCCCACCAATCGTGACGATCTGTTCCTCTTCTGGATCATAGTGGAGGCCGTAGTGGCGGTCAATGTATTTGGCAATTTCTTTGCGCAGTTCGATCAGACCTGCATTAGCCGTATAGAAGGTCCGACCTTGGCGCAGGCTCTTAATGGCCGCTTGGCGGACCGTCCAAGGCGTATCGAAGTCTGGCTCCCCAACACCTAGTGAAATGACCCCTGGCACTTCATTCGCGACATTGAAGAAGCGACGAATACCAGAAGGTGCCATATCAAGGACGGTTTGGTTGAGGCTTTTTGTCATTGAGAGATCACCAACCGTTCCCCATCTTTTAACTTACTCTCAAAGATGGTGCCATGGTCCTTGTAGCGGTTCATCACGATATGGGTCGCCGTACCGGAAACCTCATCGATTGAGGCCAACTTATTAACAAAGCGTGAAATTTGTTGCATAGGTGCCCGCTTGGTTAAGAGCATATAATCGTAGGCCCCGCTGGTTAAGTAGAGGGCTTCCACTTCCTTGAAGCGGTACATCATTTCCGCCACTTCTTCATAAGAGGCTCCCTTGTGTAAATTAACCGAAACTTCAATCATCGCTGAAACATAGTCACTTTCTGTGGCATCCCAGTTAATCATGGTCTTATAGCCAGAAATAATACCTAACTCTTCTAATTCCGCAATGGTAGCTGATACAGTTTCCACATCTTCTTCCAACGCATTGGCGAGTGCCTTATGAGAAATATGGGCATCGTCTTCAATGTAACGAAGAAGACGGTATTGCTTCTTGTGATCCATGTGCAGACTTCCTCCTTTATGGTATGATAGACTTACAATTTGGATGGTCATTTGGGCCATCTCTTATTGGATACCTACATTTTACCACACTTTGATCCGGCTTTTACTCGAATCAAGTTGGAATATGCTCTGGAGGAGAAAATTTATGAAAAAACGAAACTTTTTGGCCCTGCTGGCTCTCCTAGCCCTCTGCCTCTTTGGCTGCAAGCAGGAAAGCGAAGCGGAAACGGACCAACCCTATGCTAAGAACGAGGCCCAAACGGAAAGGCAAGCCCCTAAATACTATATCGACCCCGCCACTTATAGCGTGCGGCCGATCGGTGATGCTAATCCTAATGTCGTCCTCTTGACCTTTGACGATGTGCCCCGCCCCCTTCCGACCAGTAATGCACCGACCATTGCTAAGCACTTGGAAGATGCCGGCGTCAAAGGTCTCTTCTTCGCTAACGGCATGTACCTGGAAGATCAGGAAGGCCGGGACGCAATTAAAGCGATTGCTGACAAGGGCCATGTGATCGGTAACCATACCCAAACCCATGCTAACCTCAACGACCTGACGGCAGAACAGACCCGTGAAGAGATCCAAGCGACCAACGAGGCTGTTGAAGGGGTCACCGGGGACAAAGTTTACTTCTTCCGTCCACCTTTTGGATCCACTAACGCAGCTTTAGACGGCCTTATGGAAGAATTCGGCATGCTAGCGATGAACTGGTCCTTTGGCTATGACTGGGTGGCCGACTACCAGGACGCTGAGGCCCTCACCAAGCAAACCTTAGAATCAGAATTCTTACAGCCGGGCGCTAATATCCTCATGCACGATACCCAATGGACAGCTGAAGCCCTGCCTGCTATCATTCAGGGTTTGAAGGACCAAGGCTATCAAATCGTTGACCCTAATGAGATTGCCCGTCCAGAAGAGATGAAGGACTTAGGCCTTTAGACTTTTTTAGGAAGAATTTAAGCAAAAGCTAAAAGCCCCCACCGCTAAACGTGCTATAATGTAGTCAAAATTGTGAAAGTAGGTTATACAAATGAAAGCATTATTGAAGAAAGTGGCCCTCGGCGCCAGCCTGGCTGTGCTTAGCTTGAACTTGGTGCCCACTGTACTTGCTGATAAGATCCAAATCAATCCCATGTTTACCTATGGAGAGAGCTTAAACCAGAGCCAATACCAAGAAACTAAGCAGGCCCTGGGTGTCCAAGATGGGGCTAAAGAAATTCAAGTGAATATTAATGAATTGAACGGTCTCCTACAAGACAACTACCCTTATCGCCAGGTTTACTCTTCGGCTTATATCACTCCAGCCAAGAACAATGGGGATGTTACCGTCGAAATTGTCACCCCAAAAACCATTACGGCCATTACTCCACTCCAGTATGAGAATGCGGCCCTAACAGCCGGAGCCGTTGATGTGGACATTAAGGTCGCTTCTGCTGTTCCCGTTGATGGTTCAGGTGCCCTAGCTGGTGTTTACAAGGCCTTCCAGGACGCTGGTTACCAATTAAACGACCAAGCTGTCAGCGTCGCCCAAGATGAGTTAACCACCACTTCCAAGATCAACGAAGAAAACCAAGGCAAGGAAGGCTTCTCTGACGAGGCTATGAATGCTGCCATTGCCGAAATCAAAACCGAGATCCAAAAGGCTAAAGATGAAAACAATGGCCAAATTGACAGCCAACAAATCCAAGTGATCGTCAACAACATTATCAACAACTATAATTTGAATGAGGTCATTTCGGAAGAGAATAAGCAGTCCATCATTAACCTGATGCAACAATTTAGCCAGATTGAACTGACCCAGGAACAAAAGGATGCCATTAATCAATTTGGCCAGGACCTCTTGAAGAACGGGGACCAAATTATCCAAAATGCCAAGTCTGCTTGGGATAATGCGGATAAGGAACAATTAGCCCAGGATGCTCAAAGTATCTGGGACCAGATTGTTGCCTTTGTTAAGAGCTTCTTCTCTAATTCGGAAGAAGCCCCAGCAAGTGCTGACCAACAAAATTAATCAAACACTAAAAGCTCGTTTCTCTTTTTGAGAGGCGAGCTTTTCTTGTAATGAGCTTTATTTATGGTAAGGCTGGTGGTTTTGGATGCGGAAGCTGCGGTAAATTTGTTCCACCAAGACCAAGCGCATGAGTTGGTGGGGGAGGGTTAAACGGCCGAAGCTGAGGTTTAAATCGGCCCGACGACGGACGGCTTGGCTAGTCCCAACTGAGCCTCCAATCACATAGACAAAGCTGCTCTTGCCATGGGTCATGGCATTCTGTAATTTCTTTGCCAAGCCTTCTGAATCCAATAAGTCGCCGTCGAGAGCCAGGTGGACCACATAGTCATCGGCTTTGATCTTAGCTAGGATGCGCTCTCCTTCCTTATCGCGGACTAGGTCGAGCTCTGCCTCCGAGCCTTCTTCCGGAGTCGCTTCATCCTTAACTTCGATCACTTCGAACTTACAATAAGCTTGGAGACGTTTGGCATATTCCGCAATCCCCTGCTTGAGGTATTTTTCCTTTAATTTACCAACAACAATCAATTTTACTTGCATGCTAATCCATCCATTCTATGCAAAATCAGTCAGTGAATAGGTCATTTTTATCTTTTAGCTAAACTTTACTTTATTTTTCTGTCTAAAGCCGCTAATATAATATCATTTCCGCCAAGCTTTTGGCTATTCTCAATGCTTAAAAGGAGTAACATATCTTATGCTTCAATTCTTAAATAAGCTCGGCAGTTCGCAAAAAATTGCTTTGAGCTTCTTAGTGGTGATCCTTATTGGTTCGGTCTTGTTGAGCCTGCCGATCTGCCAAACAGCGAGTTCCCAAGCGACTTATTGGGACAACCTCTTTATTTCGGTTTCAGCCGTTTGTGTAACGGGACTCTGGACCCAATCCATCCATGATTCCTACAATCTACTCGGACAAATCGTCATGATGGGTCTCATTCAAACAGGGGGACTGGGGCTCATGACCCTCATCAGTATCGTCTACCACCGCCTCGGCCAACGCTTAGACATCCGCAACCAGATGGCGACGGGTGATGCCCTCAACCACTCGGAACTGGATGATCTTTCCACCTTCCTGAGTCGGATTCTCAAGTACAGCCTCGTCATCGAAGGCATCGGAGCTCTTTTGCTCACGACCTTCTTCGTTCCCCGCTTTGGCCTAGCTAGGGGGCTCTTCCACAGTCTCTTCACAGCTGTTTCGGCCTTCTGTAATGCTGGCTTCGACCTGATGGGGAATAACAGCCTGCTCGACTATCAAACCGCCCCCATCTTGAATCTGACCATTATGGCTCTAATCATCCTAGGTGGCATCGGCTTTAGCGTCTGGTTCGATATCAGCCAACAGTTCCGACGCTTCTACCATGAGAAGAAGCGCATTAAGTTCTCCTACTTCATCAAGCACCTCCGTCCCCACACGAAATTAGTGCTGGGCCTGACTGTCCTCCTGATCGTCCTTGGCACCCTCCTCTTCCTTCTGGTTGAGTGGTCCAATCCTAATACCCTGGGCCCCTTAAATCCCTTGGACAAGCTCTTAGTTTCCTGCTTTCAAACGGTAACCATGCGGACGGCGGGCTTCGCTAGCGTAGACTACAGCCAAACCCATCCGGTCAGCTTGCTTATCTTTGTCCTGACCATGTTTATCGGGGGTGGTGCTGGCGGGACAGCTGGTGGTTTGAAGGTCACTACCTTCGCCTTAACCCTCATGCTCGCTTTGAAAGAAATTCGCCAGTCTAAGTATGCTAGCTTCGACCACCATACCATTCCAGATTCGACTGTGCGCAAGGCCTTTGCCATTGCCTTAATGTATGCGGCCCTCCTCTTTACAGGAAGCGCCTTACTCTTAACTTTTGACCCCCAAGTGCCCTATCTCCACCTGCTTTTTGAAGCCATTTCGGCCCTAGCGACAGTCGGGGTCTCCTGTAACCTGACCCCCAGTCTGTCCATGGCCAGCCAGGGCACCCTCATGCTCTTAATGTATATCGGACGAATTGGCCCGATGACCCTCTTCTTAGTCTTACTAGGACGCAAACGTCAGAAAATAGATATTCAGTACGCAAAAACCAATATTATTATAGGATAGGTGAATAGAATGAGTAAAAAAAATCGTGTTGTCGGCATCCTAGGCCTGGGTCTTTTCGGCTCAGCCCTTGCCAAGTCTCTCTCCCACAATGGCATTGATATTATTGCCTGTGACCGAGATGAAAAAATTGTTAATGCCCTGGAAAATGACCTGGCCATCGCTTCAATTGGCGACTTTACCGACTTAGACTTTATGCGCGAAAGCGGCTTTGGCAATTGCGATGTGATTGTCATTGCCACAGGGAGCGATTTAGAATCCTGTGTTCTCGGTGTGATCAACGCCCGTGAACTCGGCATTGAAACCATCATCTGTAAGGCCAAAAACCAATCCGCCGCTAAGGTCCTCGATGCCCTGAAGGTCAACCGGGTGGTCCTTCCTGAGATTGAATCCGGCGAGCATATCGCCGATGTCTTGAGCCGCAATTCCCTAGAAGACATGGTCAAGCTCGACAGCGAAACAGCCATTGTTGAATTCCGAGTCCCACAAAAGTGGTTGGGACATACGGTCGATGAGCTCGACCCCCGCCGCCACTATGATATCAATATCATCGGTTTGCGTAAACAGGTCAAAGAAACCCTGAATACCAAGTTCGATCCTGATTACCACTTCGGTCCCGATGACTTAGTCGTCGCTGTCGTCAATCGCGACCGCTTCGAACAAATCGACTACTTAGAGAAGCTTTAAAAACTTTTCTTGACTATCCTCTACACCTGCAGTCTCTGCTTAAGCAGTTCCTGCAGGTGTTTTTGTTTTTATTATAACAGTTCCTTGGAGCAGACCAACTTATCAACAAGCTTATCAACAATTCCACAAGGCAAAAGCCTAATTTCTCCCCATTCTGAATCATCCTAGCCTCTTTAGCTGTTATATTTTCATTTTTTCTACACAATACAATTCACAAGTATATCCCCATAATGGAGGGTTTTCCACTGTTTTTGACCTGTTTATACACAGGTCTGTGTATAACTTTCCCACATCTTTATACACAAGTCCCCAATTTAGGACAGAAAAAAAGAAGCTGGGACAAAAGTTCCGGCCTCTTTTTAAAAAG
>NZ_KV786060.1:55090-90438 GCF_001806805.1 Aerococcus sp. HMSC23C02
GCCTAGCGAGCTTCAAAGGGCTAGTAAGGCTTACCGCCAACTATCCCTAATTCACATCGCTTTCTTGGACATGGCTAAGGGCCAACTTCAACACTTCACTCCTGCTCAAAAGTGAATAGCTAAAAAATTATGTCATACTATCAGTTTCCAAAGCTGATAATTAAATAAATAGTATTACAAAAATAAGAATAACCCGTCTCAATTCAGTTTGAATGACTGCTTTGAGGCGGGTTTTCATATTGCTAATTACTTATATTCCCTTATTAACACTTATAAACGCTTGTATTTTTAGATATAATCTGCTAAATTATAAGTAAAAAGGAGGCGGTTCCATGTACCAAGAGCAGCGTTTGGCGGAGATGATGCGTTTGCTTGAAAGCCGAAAGCAGCTATCTAACCAAGAGATGATGGCTTATTTTGATGTGTCCCGGGACACAATTCGGCGCGATTTTACTAAGTTAGAGGACCAGGGGCTGGTGCGGCGGACCCATGGCGGGATTGTGCCCCGGCAGTCTCAGCCGACCATTCCAGGCTTTAACGACCGTTTGCAGGCATTTAGCCAGGTCAAGGCGGCCATTGCCCAGGAGGCGGCGGCTTTCTTGGAGGAAGGCCAGCTTTGTTTCTTCGACGTGTCTACCCTGGTCCTCCAGCTGGCCCAGCAATTAGAGACTGGCGTGACGGTTTATACCCATTCCCTGGACAACGCCATTATGTTGAGCGGCGAGGAGCCCTACGAGCTTCACTTGCTGGGCGGACAATTTTTCCCTAAGAATCGTTTCTACTATGGATTGGACACTGCCCAAGTCCTGGCCAAGATCCACTTCGACCTGGCCTTCATTGGGGCAGCGGGCCTCCAGGACGGCGAAGTGACCTATGACGATGCGGAGGACGCTTATCTGAAGGAAATCATCCTCAAGCAGGCCAAGACCAAGATCCTGCTCGCAGAAGCCTCTAAATGTCAAAGAACCGCGCCTTATTCAGCCGGTTCGATCGACCAATTCGACTATCTGATCACGGACCAAGCGCCTGACCTGCCCAAAGATGCCCAAGTCCAAGTGATTATTAGCCAATAGGAAGGAGCCTAGTATGCCAACACCTTATATCCAACTCATCCTGACCGATATTGACGGCACCATCCTGACCGACCAACAGGCTTTAGACCCCGGTCTCAAGGAAGCCGTCCAAGCCCTCAAGCCTCGGCAGATTCCCTTCATCCTAGCCTCTGCCCGGTCGCCCCACGGTATGTTCCCCTTGATGGAAGCCCTAGACTTGGACCGGTCGCCCCTGGCCTGTTACAACGGTGCCCTCATCCTTTCGGGCGACGCTAAGGATTACGAGATTATCGCAGAGCACGGCCTAGACCGCGATGACCTGGGGCTTATCTTAGACCAGGTTCAAGAACACTTCCCACAAGTCGCTATCGGCTGGTATTCCGGCACCGATTGGCTGGTCAATGCCCACAATCAGTGGACCGATATCGAGCACCAGATCACGGGCGACCACCCCATTGTCAAAGACCTCCAGGAAGTTTTTACCCAGGGAGACCGGGTCGCCCACAAGCTGCTCTTGATCGATGAAGCGGAAGTCATTGCGGAGGTCCAGGCCTTCCTCGAGACCCTACCCCTGAAGCATAGCGCCTGCTACCTGTCCAAGGCCAATTACCTGGAGATCACCCACCAATCGGTCTCCAAGGAACACGCTCTCAAGGAAGTGGCGGCCTTCTACCAAGTTCCCCTGGCCAATTGCCTGACCCTGGGCGACAACTTCAACGACGTCCCCATGCTCCAGGCCGCTGGACTCGGTGTCGCCATGGCCAACGCCCCCCAAGCCGTCCAAGACCAGGCTGATGTCGTCACCGCATCCAACAATGACCGCGGCGTCTCACGGGCCCTCCAACGCTATGTGCTGAAGGATTAATTTAACCAATTATCTTTTTTAGTTCTGCTATTAAGCATCCGTTTCGCTTTTAAATTTGGGCCTTTGACCCTTCAATAGATATTTCAAAAAGGCAGTAGATCAATGCGTCTACTGCCTTTAGGCTTTCAAAAACATCTAAAGAGTGTCTTATAAATCCTTCAAGAAGAAGTGGTCCATCTTGGAATATCTTGCATTTATAATGGTAAATCTTTTCGCTTAAATACTTCAACACCGATACCATAAAGCAGACTACCGATTACAAATAATGCGGTAAGGTTCACCCCATAACTTCCTTCGTTCACGATGGCAGATGTATCATATAGCGTATTTAATGAAGCATATTTTAGAAACTCTAAATCTGAACTTGTCGTAGCCATTACTGAAAACAATATACTTGCAATCGGTATCCCAGCACCAAAAGCTAATGAATACTTTGTTAAGTTGAAGATACATGAGAACATAAAGGATATGCCCGAATAAGCAAACATCAATAAGAAGGCCCCAAAGTTTAAGATGATATAGTCTTTTATATTAAAGTCAATACCTTCATCTAAAGCAAGTTCAGAACTTGCTAATTGCTGGTTGATTACAGAAGTCAAGACTTCTTCTTTTAATCCAGAAGCTGAACTAGCCTTTTCCATGGCTTTTGAATTGTCTTTTAATAAGGTCAAGTCATTCTTCAATTCTTCTTCATCAATATCGAGTTCATCAGCACCCGCACTTAAAGCTTTAAGGAATTGTGCCTGAAGAGCTTCCTGCTGGTCTTTCTGCATCGAACTAGACTGTGCTTTTTGAGTGACTAATGCCTTATACTCATCAGAAGATATATCAAAGACTTCTGCCCCAGCTTCAAGGGCTTTTTCATTATTTAGTATGTCATCATAATGTCCAGAAACATCTTCTACATCCTTATTTAAAGTATTTGCGATCGCTTCATCAGCCTTATCTTCCAAGACTAAATTCAAATAATTTTTGTAAACATCTTCATCGATATTTCTTGCTTTCGCTCCTGTTTTTAATGCATTTTCATTGTCCATAATGGAGGGGATGTTATCTTCCAGATAATCTTCTGATTTTCCACTTTCCTCGGCGATAGCCGTAATGTCAGCTGTATAAGATTCTCCCCATAGGCCGTTATGGAAAACTTGTAAAGAACCTAAGCCCACCATTACAACAACTGAGTACATGAGAAATAAACTGCCAATCATATAAACTGCCTGAGTGATGACCACCTTAGAACGTTTTATAGGTGTAGACAGTGTATAAGCCATTGACCCTTTGTCTACTTGTGACGCAACCAATGTATTACATGTCATAATCACATAAATAATCGGCAGAATACTCCCTAAAATACCGCCGTAAAAGTTTTCTCCTAACATTCCCAACAAAGAACTCAAACCATCCAGTCTATCCCCCATCATACTGGCTAATCCAGTGCTGGCAATCATTTCGCTCATACCCTGCATGGCTTTTGGATCATAAATAGCAATAAATACAGAAGCAACGATTGCTGTCAGCGCCGTAAATACTGCCCATAACTTCCAATTTTGCTTAACCGTTTGCTTAAAAAGTGTTTTACTAAACATAAAATTCCCCCTAATATAATTCTTTAAAGTACTGCTCTAATGAATACTTGATTTCAGTCATAAATTTCAACTCATAATCTTTCAATGACTCTAAGAAGGCATTGATTTCTGTATCATGAATATTGACAATCACCTGATTTTGTTTGTCTCGCAGTTCAGAAAAATGGAATTGCTCATTCTCTGTATATCGCTTATATTCTTCAAAAGACTCAAATTCAACTTTATACTTTTTATTTTCATTATGCCGGATAGACTTAGTATCTTTTATGTCGACAATCTTCCCATCTTTGATAAAGGCCACAAGATCACAAGTGTTTTCAACTTCTTCAAACATATGACTGGACATAAAAATAGTTTTACCTCTTTTCTTCTCTCTGTTTATGAGTTCGATAAAGTCCTTTCTCATCAAAGGATCTAGACCTGTTGTTGGTTCATCCAAAATTAAAATATCCGGATCTGCCATAAAAGCTGCTACGATTGCCGTTTTTTGTTTCATCCCTTTACTCATACGTTTTAAATTAGCAGAGGGATCTAGTTGAAAGGTTGCTATAATTTCCTTGGCAAAAGACATATCTTTTAACTCGAGCAGTTCCGCTTGCTTTTTAAAAAAATCATTGCCGGTAGGTGAATCTGGAAATGCAATCTCTCCCGGTACATAGCCCACCAACTTTTTAATTTTTGCAGAATCTTTCCAACTATCTAAACTGTTAATCTTGATGTCCCCATTATCTGACTCTAAAAAGCCCATCATTTGACGGATAAGGGTTGTTTTACCTGCGCCATTCACTCCGACAAATCCAAAAACCTGACCTTCTTCTACAGAAAAAGAAATGTCAAAATTTCCTCGACCTTCACCATAATCCTTTGTAATGTTATGCACTTCAATTAGTGACATTTTCATTTCCTCCTTCATTTCGGTCATAATACGACATAAAATAATCTTCCAAAGTAAATTTTATTTCTGACAAGAAGCGAATTCTATATCGACTTAACTCCATCACTAGTGCTTTAATGTCTTCATCATTAAAAGATACTTTAACCTGATTTTTATGCGGCTTTTTTAAGCTAATTTCAAATTTTGTATTTTCTACAAAGCTTTCATAATCTTCAGCAGTCAAAAATTCAATTTTGAAGGTTTTATTTTTATTATGTCGCAAGTCATCAGCGATAAAAGTTGATACTAAGTGGCCGTCTTTAATGATTGCAATGCGGTCACAAGTCGCATCAATTTCAGAGAAAATATGAGATGATAATAAAACTGTTTTTCCTCTCTCTTTCTCTTGCAGAATAAAGTCAATAAAACGGCTTTGCATAACAGGGTCTAATCCACTGGTAGGTTCATCCAAAATCAAAATTTGCGGGTCATGCATAAATGCAGTTACAACGGCTAATTTTCTTTTCATACCTAAAGACATTCTTTTTAAAGAACCAGATGGATCTAATTCAAAGACTTCCAGTAAGTGGTCTGTATAGGACATATCTTTGAGACCTCTTAAATCTGCCATCATCTGAATAAATTCCGTTCCCGTTAAAGACTCTGGGAGGGCGATTTCCCCCGGGAGATAGCCTAAGTCCTTTTGAATATCATAATATTTTTCCCAACTATTCTTCCCGTTAACTAGGGTCATTCCAGATTGCGGTTTCGAAAATCCCATAATGTGTCTAATTGTCGTTGTTTTTCCAGCTCCATTTGGTCCTAGAAAACCAAAGACCTCTCCTTTTTTAACAGTGAAAGATACATCAAATATACCTCTATTGTGACCATAATCTTTAGTTAAATGTTCTACATTGATAATATCCATTGAATACCTCGCTTTCTTTTTGTAGCAAAGACATTTGATAATAAATTGACATTTGTTACGCTTATGAAGTATACTACTTTTGCTATAGAATCAACAAGATACAAATAAGTAGCCTTTGCCAGATAATTGACATTTTTGCCTAAAATGTACGTTTAATTTCAGTAAGGAGATTGAAAAATGAATGAAAAATTAGATTTACGCGTGCAAAAAACATATCATGCACTATTTGAAGCTTTTATTAATTTATTGGAAGAAAAAGTTTTTGAAGACATAACAGTCAATGAATTATGCGAAAAAGCAATGACAAGACGTGCGACTTTTTATAAGCATTTTTCAGATAAGTATGATTTTTGTGCATTTATGATACGCTATTTACGTCTTCAATTTATTAAAGACGCTGAGAAGAACATCGACCCTCATGACCCCTTAGACTATTACAAAACTTTATTAAAAATAGGTATGGATTTCATAGATAAAAATGAACATTTAATCCAATCGGCAATGAACCATCATAACAGTATCTTCCTAACCATGTTAGATACCACAAACGATTTATCAGAAGACTTGCAAAAACATATAGAAGAGGATGCAAAAAATGGCGTACAATTCATAGCTGAACCCGTTTTAATGACACAAGTATTTATTGGAACAATCAGTCAATGTATCAACTGGTGGTTTAAACATAGAGACGAAGTTAGCAAAGAAGAAATGGTCGATAAACTATCAGATGTCTTCTCAAAATTTATGAAATAAAGTCTTTTTTTAAGAGGTTCGTGAAGTGGATATCAGGCCTGACCCTTGGAAAGCTGCAAACCTTGCTTACTCTTGTCCCAACTTACTCCAAGAGCCAAAGCTAAAGGCGCTAGCCTATGTATGGCTAACGACCACTTTCAAAGTTCCACTAATAAAATAAATCATTTAAAAAAGGCAGTAGATCAATGCGTCTACTGCCTTTAGGTGTTCAAAAATATCTAAAAAGTACCCTATAAGTCCTTCAAGAAAAATCGGTCCATGCTGGTGTGGATCAAGTTCTCGGGTTGGGGGATTTCTTTGAAGTCATACTTGAGGTAGAGGATAATTGCTGTTTCCAGGCTGGAGTGGGTTTCCAGGTAGAGTTTCTGATAGCCCGCTTCCCTGGCCTTATCGATGACCAATTCCATCAAAGCGCGGCCCAGTCCCCGGCCCTGGGCTTGGGGAGATAGGTAGATCTTCTGTAATTCCGCACACTGGTCGAATAGCTCGCATTTCGCAAAACCAACGCCGCCCAAAACTTGGCCGCTATTGTCAACCGCCACATAATAAGCTCTCTCGTCAGGCTTAGCTTGGTAGAAGAGACTCAGCTGGTCGAGCTCAGGGTCATAATAAGCTGTCCCTGGTTGGTCTAAATGAAAGGACTCCAAGGAAGAGCGGATAATGCTGGCGATCGGGGCATCGTCCTTGGCTTGAATGGGTCTAAATCTCATCATGGCATCCCCTTTATTCGTTAAGATGTCCCTTAGTATAGCACAAAGGCTTAGACCTTGTGCGCTAGACATGCTAGACTAGACTTAATGAGACAATGAACAGACACAGGAGGTAGCTTATGACACTAGTAATTAACATCATCTACAGCGGCCAAGGCGATAATGCCAAGAAATTTGCCCAGGAAATGTTGGACCGCGGCGTGGTCGACCGCATCCGCCAGCAGCCCGGCAACCTGCGCTATGACTACTTCATCCCCCTAGAAGATCCCGAGAGCCTCCTGCTCATCGACACCTGGACCGACCAAGCGGCCCTCGACGCCCACCACAAGTCACCCATGATGGCCGAAATTGCGGAGCTAAGGGCTAAGTATAAGCTGCGGATGAAGGTGGATCGGTATTTGCCGGAGGAATAGGATTGAAAAAAGCAAGCTACGGAAAAGGTAGCTTGCTTTTTGATTATTAAAAAATTCTATCAGAAAACACTAGGCCCGACTTTCCCAAGAAAGATCTTCACCATTCGTTGCAATAACCTGCTTGTACCAGTCGAAAGAATCCTTTTTCTTGCGGTCGAAGGAGCCTGAACCGTCGTCATTACGATCAACATAGATCATGCCGTAACGTTTAGACATCTGTCCGGAAGTAAATGAAACCAAATCAATAATGCCCCAAGGTGTGTAGCCCCAGAGTTCTACCCCATCGTAATTGATCGCTTTGTCCATCTCTTCGATGTGCTTCCGCAAATAATCCATCCGATAATCATCATGGATTTGCCCATCCTCGCTAATTTCATCGTAAGCACCAAGTCCGTTCTCAACGATGAATAAAGGCAACTGGTATCTCTCCCATAATCGATTCAAGGTATAGCGGAGGCCCACTGGATCAACTGCCCATCCCCAGTCGCTGACTTCAAGATAGGGGTTCTCTACCTGGTATGGAATCTGCCCATGGATTTTGTGGGCATCATCGGATTCTTCAGATTCGATATCAACCACATTAGACATATAGTAACTAAAGCCAATGTAATCAACTGTTCCAGCTTTTAGAATCTCCTCATCCCCGTCTCGGAAAGGAACAGAGATATGATCACGTTCAAATTTCTTCAAAGCATAAGTTGGATAATAGCCTCGCACTTGTATATCAGGGAAGAAGAAGCGAAGGCGCATGGATTCATCAGCCAACATGACATTATCAGGTAAACAGTTCTTAGGATAAATCGGCACATGGGAGATCATAGTTCCTATCTTGAAGTTAGGATTGATTTCTTTCCCCTTAGCGACCGCTAGAGCACTGGCCAAGAGAAGGTGGTGAGCTGCCGTATACATCACTTCTTCAGCATCTTCTCCCTCTTCAACCGTGACCCCCGCATTAGTCCATAAGAAAATCGGGTTCTCATAGTCCATCATGTTATTAATCTCGTTAAAAGTCATCCAGTACTTGACCTTATCTTTGTAGCGTTCAAAGACTGTCTCTGCAAAATGGATAAAGAAATCAACCACTTGGCGATTTTTAAAGCCACCATATTCCTGAGCCAGGTGTAGAGGCATCTCAAAGTGAGTTAAAGTG
This sequence comes from Aerococcus sp. HMSC23C02, assembly GCF_001806805.1. Taxonomy (NCBI): domain Bacteria; kingdom Bacillati; phylum Bacillota; class Bacilli; order Lactobacillales; family Aerococcaceae; genus Aerococcus; species Aerococcus sp. HMSC23C02. The sequence goes on from NZ_KV786060.1 coordinate 63,422, forward strand.
ATGACTGGCTCAATCCCATTGGCAATTAATTCATCAAATAAATCATCATAGAATTGCAGGCCCTCTTCATTTGGCTCAACTTCATCACCTTTAGGAAAGATCCGTGACCAGTAAATCGAGGTCCTAAAAGCCTTAAGACCCATTTCTTTAAATAATGCAATATCCTCCTTATAGCGATGATAAAAATCAATAGCTTCGTGGTTAGGATAGTAAACATTTGGATCGATCGCTTGATGAATTTGCCGTTGTTGTTCAACAGAACCTGCTGTCAACACATCCGCCACACTGGGGCCTTTGCCACTAGCATCCCAGCCTCCTTCTAATTGGTGGGCAGCCACTGCACCGCCCCATAAGAATTCTTTTGGAAATTGTGCCATTCTCAGTATCCTTTCTTGAGTTAATAATGAATAAAATCTACTAAACATATTTTTATGAGTTATTTGATAAATCTTCTCCATTTGAAGAAATAACTTTCTTATACCAGTCAAACGATTTCTTTTTTGAACGTTTTAGAGTTCCATTACCATAATTATCACGGTCAACATAGATAAAACCATACCGCTTCTTCATTTCCCCTGTACCAGCTGAAACTAAATCAATACATCCCCATGTTGTATAGCCCAATAAGTCAACACCATCTAAATCGACTGCATCACGCATTTGCTTAATATGTTCAGACAAATATTTAATTCGATAGTCATCTTCCACATAACCAGTTTCATCTGGTTCATCTACTGCTCCTAATCCATTCTCAACAACAAATAGTGGTTTTTGGTATCTATCATAGATACTATTAAGTGTTGTTCTAAAACCTAATGGATCAATAGGCCAATTCCATTCTGTTTTTTCTAGATAAGGATTATCTGGTGTTTGGAATAAATTGCTTTCAACATTTTCTACTTCGGCATCTGCAGCTACACCAATCCGAGTATTGTAATAAGAAAAACTAACAAAATCAACTGGATTTTCTCTCAAGATCTGCTTATCATCGTCATTAATATCTAGCTCAATTCCATTACGTTCAAAGTATTTCAGGGCATAATTCGGATAGTATCCTCTAGCCTGAACATCGATAAAGAAGAGGTTCTCGCGATCGCTAGTATAAGCTCCCCAAACATCCTCAGGCTTCGGAGTAAGTGCATAATGCACTCCCCCAGCCATCATACAACCTACTTTATTATCAGAATCAATTTCATGAGCAATTTTTGTTGCAAGTGCACTCGCAACCAATTCATGATGAGCAGCTTGATAAAGTGTTTGCTCTTTATCTTCACCTTCATCAAAGACAATCCCTGCCCCCATGAAAGGTGCGTGTAGAAGCATATTAATTTCATTAAAAGTTAGCCAATATTTAACTCTACCCTTGTAGCGATTGAATAGTACTTTACATAATCGTTCATAAAAAGTAATAACCTTTCGATCACGCCACCCACCATACTCAGTAACTAAATGCATCGGAATATCGAAGTGAGTAATGGTTACAAGAGGTTCAATATCATACTTTAACAATTCATCAATCAAGTTATCATAGAACTCAAGTCCTTTTTCATTAGGTCCTATTTCATCTCCATTTGGAAAAATTCTTGACCAAGCAATCGAGAAACGATAGGTTTTAAAACCCATCTCTGCAAATAAAGCAATATCCTCTTTATAGTGATGATACATATCGATTGATTCTTTGGCTGGATAGAAGTATCCTTCTTCAAAATCAAGCATTTTTCTTTTCCCGGTGACAATTTCTGCTCTATCTTCAATAGGTATCACATCAACATTAGCTAGTCCTCGACCATCGATATTATAAGCGCCTTCACATTGATTGGCTGCTGTTGCGCCGCCCCATAAGAATCCTTTTCTAAATCCCATTTTTTCCTCTCTTTCTAATCTAAGCTAAAGAAATCATCTAAAGCTGCTTCGGCATCATCAGAACCATTAGCAGCCAGTTCTGCCGCTTTATGCAACTCTTCCTCTTTTAATTTATTATCAAAACGCTTTAAGAATGGATAATATACTAGCCCAGCTCCTAAAACACTTAATAAAGCTACAGGAATTGCTCGCCAATCACCGGTACTAACAAAAGCACCTATTCCTGCAGGCGTCGGCCAAGGCATTAAAGCAATAACGGGACGCACAAAGCCTAATTCAGTGGCCCAATAACCAATTGAACCTGCAACCATTGGAGCAAGTATGAAGGGAACCAACATATCAGGATTATAAATCATTGGCACTCCGAAGATAATGGGTTCGTTAATATTAAAAATAGCAGGAACTGCAGAAGTTCGGCCTAAAATCTTTAACTGCTCTGACTTACAAATTGTTGCCATCATAAATGTTAGTAGTAAAGTTGAGCCTGACCCTCCAGGATAAGCATATGCATTCCAAAATTCACCAGCTAATGTAGCATGTGCATCTCCAGAAGCATTCATCGCCATATTATTAATTAAAATAGGATTAACAATACTCGAAATAATAGTTGCTCCATGAACCCCAACACTCCAAAGTGCATGAATTAAGAAGAGAATGATCATAAAGCCAATCCAAGTGCCTGTAAGGTTACTAACAAACATAAATGGTAATTGAATAGCTTGAAAAATATCAGTCCCTAAAAAGATAAACAAAGCGTTGATTAATAAAACAAGTATCGCTAATATAAACATTGGAATTAGGGCGGTAAAAGAGTTAGCAACTCCTGCCGGTACCGCAGCTGGCATCTTGATTACTATATTCTTTTCTATACAGAATTTATAAACATGCACTGCAATAATGGCCATAATGATTCCAACAAATACTCCAATTGAACCAAACCTAGAAACTCCATCTCCACCTAGCGCCCAGCCATTGATGATCATTGATTCTTCACTAACGACATGAACAATTGTCATGTAGCCATCTTTCCAAACAATTTGAGGTATAGTCATGATAAAACCGAATAGAGCAAGCGTTGCTCCGTAGATAGGATCTAAATCTAAATCTTTATCATCCTCCACCTTGATATACGTATAATGGTAACCTAAAGCAATTGTAAAATATAAGGCTAACACGCCCATTGTTGCTTTGTTGGCGAGCATATAAAGCTCACTAAACCTAAAGAAAGTACTCTCAAAGAAGGATTGTAATGCCGGAATAGCTGTCGGCAAAATATTAAAAACCAAAAACATAGAACCAACAATAGTAAATGGAATTGTTGTAACACCTGTTGCTTGAATAGCACGAACCAGTTGCGTCTGAGAAAGTTTTGTCATTGGCGTCATGAGGTATTTTTCCATAAAGGCAAATAAACCAGTATTCGCATTCTCTGACATAATGTTCTCCCCCTCTACTTATAATTTATTTTTCGATAATAATCGTCATTATTGTTATAAATAGCCCTCAAAGCATGCAAATTAAGTAGAGACAAGACTCCTCCTAATAAATTAGTAATTACTACAAGAGTAATCCCAGAGCTTTGATAGGATATAAATGGAAACACCTGCTCAAATAATGATTGGCTAAATAGTGAAATAACTACCACTATCAAATTTAACATTTGATGGATAAAATGTTTTCTACTCCACTTCAAATGATTAGTCGGTCTATTATATAATTTAAACTGCTCAATCAAAGCAATACTATTACTAATTAAGAGCATCAGAGGAAGAACCGCTCCTAAACTATAGCTCCCTATAGTAAATATAAGCCAATATAAATTAACAAAGAAAAAAAGAGTTAAACTATAACGCTGCCATAAAAATCGATTAAATTTTATAACTTTTTTTGTTTGTTTTTCTCTTATTTTTTTGTTTTCAACTACTTGCATAGTTATCAATCCTTATTCGCTAATCGCTTATAAACTTCTAATAGTTCTAAAGCCATATCTCGATACGACATTCCTGTCATTAAATGATCTTGAGCATGGACCATAATAATCTCCATTACAATCTCTTCTCCCCCTGCATATGACTGCAAAAGTTCGGTTTGAGCATTATGAGCTTCAATGAAAGCATCATTGGATTCTTCAAGTTTTTGTTCTGCCTCTTCAAATTTATCCTCTTTCATTAACTGAATAGCATCATGTGCTAAAGTTTTACCGTTAGCTGATGATAAGATAATCTGAAAAGCTATTTGTTGAACTTCAGATGATTTCATTATCTACCCTCTCTTTCAGCTTTCTCTCTTTTTAAATCTTCTTTAAATACTGGGAAAATTTGCATAGCTAATTTAATTGTGCTTTCCTCAGTAGGTAAATAAGCTTCGGGTTCAATATTTAGTAAAGGTTTATTTTTAGCTTTAGCTGATTTTGTTAAATTTTCACTAGCCATTTTTACTTGGGGACTTAATAGGTACAAATCATATTGATCTTTTTCTATAATATCTTTCCCCTTAGTAACTGTAGTAGCCTCTACTTGTATAGGAAGATCACGCCCTTCAAAAAATTGGGTAACTTTCTGTGCAATCATTGAAGAAGACATACCTGCGTTACAAATTATGAGTGCTTTTTTCATTAATATCAAATCCTCTCTTTTTATGAATCCGCTTACATTTATATGTTATAGCAACTTCATTCTTTCATCAAGATGATCTATGTACTTAGAATCACCTTACACAATTTTAAGGTATTATGCTGTCTAATTTGTTAAAATTATACACAAGAAAGGTGAATAATTTTATGTTACTTAAAGAAAAACTAGAAATGGATATATTTTCATTCTCTGAACGAATCATTGTTAATTATCTAGTTCAAAATATTGAACATCTCGAAGATATGACAACTTCTTATATAGCCAGTAACACTCATACTCATCCAACCAGTATTATACGTATAGCTAAAAAATTAAATCTGTCTGGTTGGGTAGAACTCAAGAAGGAACTGATCAAAGAAAGAGATTACTTAAAATCTACAATTAACGATTTAGATGCCAATACTCCTTTTGATTCAAAAGATAATTTCCCAGAAATTTTTAATCACATTGCTGTTGTTATGAAAGAATCTATTGATGATTCTCATAAGTTAATCAATCAGAACGATTTCAAAAATATTTGCAAACTAATCGTAAAATCGTCTAAAATTGTTATCTTTTCTGCTAAAAGTAACCTTAGCGCTGTCGAATTCTTTATAACTAATATGATGCGAATTGGTTACAATATTCAAGTCGCTGATAATTTTGATTATCCAGAATTTACAGCATTTAATATGAGTAATAACGATGTCGCTCTTTTTATTTCTTATTCAGGCGAAAATCCAGAGATTCTTCGCTCACTTAAATTTGTAAAAAAAACAGGTGCTAAAATTATTAGTTTTACACATATTGGAGAAAACTCCTTGTCTAAAGCTAGTCTCTACAATATTAATCTTAGCACCCATGAAAAACTCTATTCTAAAATAGGTAATTTTAATTCAACCACTTCTATCTTTTTTATTTTCAATAGTTTATATGCATGTATATTTTCTTTGAACTATGACCAAAATTTACAACATATTATGAAATTAAATCAAACAGTTGATAGAAGAATTTCCGATAACGAGCTCCTTAGTGAGCAAAATTAATTTTATTTTTAAATCAACTCAAAATGCTTAAAGGCCTTGTAAATCCCATCGTCATCAACAGCTGCCGTAATATAGTCGGCAGCTTCTTTGATTTCTGGGCCTCCACTGGCAACGGCTATACCCACTTGGCAGTAGTCAATCATGGAGAGGTCAATTTTAGCGTCACCAATCGCTAAGGTTTGTTCTCTGGGATGATTCACTAGACTTAGAAGTTTATCGATAGCTCCAGCCTTGGTTATATTAGCTACTCCAATATCACCGAAGAGTGCCTTCTCGCCATTACCTCCCCAAGTTCCGACTTTCAAGTGGGGAAACTTGTCTTTAGCTTCAAGGTAATCGTCATAGGATTCCAGGATAAAGGAGACTTTATTCAAATCTGTCCGCCTTAAATTTCCACCGAAAATCATCTCAGGGAAGGACTTCCGTACGTCCATATCTTCGGGATGGGGCTGTCCCTTATAGGCTGCATATTCCTGCATGGTCGACCGACCACGGTCTTCAAAATTTGGGCTTGCGAATAAGCCATTATTAGATTCCAAATAATAGGCTAGGCCTTTGTCATCTAGCCAATCGACAATCGCCTGGCTATCCTCTGGGGAAAGAACTTCTTCATAAATAACTTCGTCTTGGTATTCAATATAAGATCCATTCCCGCCGATATAACCGTCAAATCCAATATCTAGGATCTCTTGGTACATCTCAGCCTTGCTTCGACCTGTCACTGGCAGGACCTTGTGTCCGTTCGCTCGAGCTTGTCGAATAGCTTTAACAGCGGATTCAGGAATTTCATTTCGATAATTTGTTATCGTCCCGTCAACATCTAAGAATACAAATTGTGTCTGCATAGGTCCTCCTTCTTAGGCATCAGGTGCTTGAAGAGTGTCACCATTTGTGTCAATCACTTCTTTATACCAATCAAAAGATTTCTTCTTATAGCGGTTCAGCGTTCCTTCCCCCTCATCATTGCGGTCAACATAGATAAAGCCATAGCGCTTAGACAATTCCGCAGTAGAAGCTGAAACAAGGTCAATACAGCCCCAAGTGGTATAACCCATGACATCTACACCATCTTTAATGGCTTCGCCAACTTGGTAGAGGTGTTGGTTGAGATAGTCAATCCGATAATCGTCTTCAACGGTTGGCCCATTTGCCCCATCGACTAACTGATCTTTAGCACCTAGACCATTTTCAACAATAAAGAGTGGGATTTGATAACGATCATAGAAGCCGTTAAGGACTAAACGCAGACCGACTGGATCGATTTGCCAGCCCCATTCACTAGCCTCTAAATAAGGATTGGATAAACCGCCCAAAATATTGCCCTTACCTGATGAGTAGTCTTCAGGATTATGGGCAGCAGCTACACTCATATAGTAGGAGAAGGAAATAAAGTCAACGGTATGTTCCTTCAATAGCTCTTTGTCTCCTTCGGCAAATTGAATTTCAATACCATTTTCTCTGAAGTAACGCTTGGCATAGCCAGGATATTCCCCGCGCACATGAATATCTGAGAAGAGGTAATTGTTATTCTCGAAATCTCGAGCAGCTAACTGGTCGAGGGGATGAGCTGTCATCGGGTAAGCCGGCATTGCTAGGACCATACAGCCAATCTTAAAGTCAGGATTAATTTCATGACCAATTTTAGTGGCTAGAGCAGAAGCAACCAATTCATGGTGGGCTGCTTGATAGAGATCCGATTCACTGAGCTCTTCTTTTGGCGTCGCAATGCCACCACTGATAAAAGGCATGTTAAACAGGGAATTAATTTCATTAAAGGTTAACCAGTAGGTCACCTTATCCTTATAACGAGTGAAGATAGCGCGCACATAGCGAGCATAAAAATCAATCATCTTGCGATTGGCCCACCCATCATATTCCCGAGCTAAGTGTAGAGGTGTTTCATAATGAGAAATGGTCACAAGCGGTTCAATCCCGTATTTAGCTAATTCATCGAAGACATCATCATAGAATTGTAAGCCTGCTTCATTAGGCTCCGTCTCATCTCCCTTAGGAAAGATACGGGACCAAGCAATCGACAAACGAAAAACCTTGAAGCCCATTTCCGCAAAAAGGGCAATATCTTCTTTATAGCGATGGTAGAAGTCAATTCCCTCAAGCTTAAGATTATCTGCTGTTGGCCCTTCTGTCACCCGTCCAAAACCACCATCAGGGGTCACGTCCTGAACGCTCAGTCCTTTACCGTCCACATTATAAGCTCCCTCAAACTGATTGGCAGCTGTCGCGCCACCCCATAAGAAATTCTTTGGAAATACTGACATCTTATCCTTCCTTTCTATTAAACAAGTGTCATAACCCGATTGGTATGGTCAACCGGACCTTCCGAAATAAAAACATCCATATAATCTCCTGAATTCGTGACAATCACAGGAGTTACCGTATCGTAACCTGCTTCAGCGATCTTATCCTTATTGAAGCTTAGGAGTAAATCACCCGCTTGGAATTCCTGGTCAACCGATACTTTAGCATCAAAATACTGACCCTCTAATTGAACCGTATCTAAACCGATATGAATTAATAATTCGACGCCATCCGTACTTACCAAACCAATGGCATGCTGGGTTGGGAAGAGGGAGACCACCTTACCATCGAAGGGCGCATAAACCTTGCCTTCACTTGGCTTGATAGCTAGACCCTTACCCATCGCACCACTCGAGAAGACACTATCATTTACTTGCTCTAAAGGAATCACCTCACCCTTAAGAGGGGCCGTGATTTCAATTTTCATCTCAGAGCTAGTAGCGTCTTTTGTTTCACCAGTAGAGCTTTCTTTGGTCTCAGTCTTATTATCTCCAGTCCCAAACATAAATGCAAGAACGGTGGCTATTACGAAGGAAGTCCCGACCCCGATGCTATAACCTAAGATAGGTGAATAACTAGGAATGGTGAGGACACTATTGAAGACAAAAGTAAAGACGCGAACATCAAAGACGCCGACAATAGCCCCACCAACCATTGAAGCAATGACCATTAAAGGAATCAAGCGGCGATATCTTAAAACCAAACCGTATAAAATTGGTTCCGTCACCCCAGCCAAAATTCCTGAAGTTGATGCTGACAGAGCTAATGACTTCAATTGCTTATTGCGGTGACTTCTAAGGAAAATACCAAAGGCAATCCCTGTTTGCGCAAAAGTTGCAGCAGCTGTAATCGGATTGATGATATCGCCACCCTTGGCAAAGTTTTCGATCATCAATGGTACCACACCCCAGTGGACACCCAGAATGACTAAGAAAGGCCATACGCCACTAATTAAGATACCACCAAGAATACCCGAGAAATTAACTAAGGCATTAATGGCTTGGCCAACCAGACCACTCGCATATTGGGCAAAAGGACCAAAAGCGAGCACGGTTAAAGGCACCATAATTAAGATCCCCATCATAGGCACAAAGAATAAGGAAATCGTATCTGGCGTGTGCTTCTTCAAGAAACGTTCTAGCGGTGCATAGAGAGCCATAGCTAGTAAGATAGGGAAAACAGTTGAAGCATAGTCCGTTACCACTAATGGAATGCCCATAAAGTGTAAGCCTTCTTTGACTTCTAAAAGGGCTGTGTAGCTCGGGTCAAGCAAGGCAGCAGCAATAGCTCCACCAACAAAAGGATTAGCATTCAACTGCTTAGCTGCTGTCACACCGACAAAAATAGGTAAGAGAGTAAAGAAGCCTGAACTCGCTGCATTGAGAACAGCATAAGTTGCCCCTTCCGTATCAATCAAAGAGAAGATCGAAAGTACTGCTAGCAAGGCCTTGATCATCCCTGCCCCCGTCATAGCTGGAATGAGAGGCGAGAAAGTCCCCGAAATATATTCAAAGATCTTATTCCATCCACCCTTTTTCTCTTGAGCCCTTCCATCGCTAGAAGCTTCTCCATCGGCTGAACGAATCGCATAGTTATCCATAATACTCTGGTAAACCTTAGATACCTTATTTCCAATCACTACTTGGAATTGCCCGCCCTGTTCCACAACAGAGAGTACTTCTGGGATATCATCTAAGGCTTCACGATTGGCTTTAGAATTATCTCTTAATTTAAAACGCAGACGGGTCGCACAGTGGACCAAGCTCCGTACATTCTCTTCGCCACCAATATTTTCCATAATTGCCTTGGCTAAGTTTTTATTTGACATGGTTTTCCAACTCCTTTATTTCTTGTTTTCTAATTGACTAATGACACGTTGGATATGGATCATCAAATATAATCGCTCTTCCTGACCAATCGTCACATCAAGCTGTTGCTCGATATAAGCCGCAACTTTTTCGACACAGGCACGCACTCTCGGGTACTTTTTGACCATCTGTTCATAAAGAAAATCATCACTGTCCGTGTTATTTCCAACAGTCTGGTGGTCGTATAGACGGATGACCAGATAGCGCAAATGGGTAACAAAACGACTATAGTGGAAAGATGAGTTATCTAATTGAATGCCGTAAAAGTAAGACACAATATCTAAAATATCTTGAACCATCTCAATTACTTCAATGGTTTGGTTCATGCTTTGACTATCCACTTTAGCGTTGATGATATGCAGGGCAATAGCCGCTGCTTCGTGCTCAGGAAGGTCAATCCCTATACGATTCTTAATCAGATCTAGTGCCTTTTCTCCGATCATAAATTCGACAGTGTAAAAATTTTTGACCTCCCAATAGAGCGGAGAGCTTACTTCCAAACCTTTCTGAATTCGTTCAATAGCGAAGCTCAAATGGTCAGGCAGGGTCAAATAAATATTATTATTCAACCGACTACCTAAAACACCCTGAGCATATTTGATGATATCCGTTGCTATCTCTACAATGACTGGATCTATCTTATGGTAGATCTCATAATCGCTCTTTTTATTCGAATCAACCACAAAGACTTTTTCCACCTTCTCTAAGTCTATCGGGTCGCCAACTTTCTTATTGAAGCCAATCCCTTTACCCATAGCAATTATCTCTTCGTCTTTCTCATTCATCGACAAGACGACATTATTGTTAAAGATCTTCTTAACTTCCAAAAACCTCACCCCTCTCTCCAAAAAAGAAAAGACCTAAATAAAAGTCTAAAGCCAGTCCGCCCAGCTTTACACATTTACTTAGGTCTTGCCTGATTGAACAGTCACAATCCATATCTAGTTCTTAGTATAAGACATCCCAGCTCAATTTGCAAGCGCTTTATCAAAAAGAATGGGGATAGAAATCTAGCTCCTATCCCCATCTCAAACTAGTTATGGAAATTCATTGAAAACCTGAATTCAACGCCTTTTGTCCCACTCTCTTCAAACATGTTCCAAAAGTCAATCCTGATATCACTTCACAAACTATAGACGAGCCTTCGTTAAGGCTCTTTCTATAGTTTGCTCCACTGGTTCAGGGCTTAACGCCTTTTGTCCCACTCTCTTATTGGAACTGCATCCCACCATCTACAATCAAGGTCTGACCGGTGATGTAGTTGGAATCGGGCCCAGCTAGGAAGGAGACAGCGGCGGCCACATCTTCAGGTTCAGACAGGCGGCCTAAGGTGATGTCCTTGGCGAATTGTTGCATGCCCCAGTCGTCATCCTTGCCGGCGTTCTTGCCGACTTGGTGGGCAATGTCGAACATCATTGGGGTCTTCACGATCCCTGGTGCGTAGCAGTTAACGGTAATGTTCTTTTCTGCCAGGTCGCGAGCTGTGGTTTGGGTAATACCGCGCACTGCAAACTTGGTCCCAGCATAGAGGGCCAGGTTCGGATTGCCGACTACCCCAGTTTGTGAGGTCGCATTGATAATCTTCCCACCGTTGCCAAACTTATCAAATTGTTCCACCGCGGCTTGGGTCCCCCAGTAGACGCCACCGACATTAATCTTATAAACCTGTTCGAACTGTTCAGGGGTAATGGTTTCAATCGGTGTAGTTGGGCCAAGCCCTGCATTATTCACGATCACATCGAAGCGCCCAAAAGCCTCCGCAGCTTCTTCCACGGCCGCAAAGACTTGGTCGCGGTCAGACACATCCACCTTGATGGCCAAAGCTTTCTTGCCCTTAGCCTCTAAACTATCCGCCACTTTCTTAGCTTCTTCTTCATTCAAATCAGCCACAGCTACTGCAAAACCATCTTCTGACAAACGTTCCGCGATCGCCTTCCCAATCCCTTGGGCGGCCCCTGTAACTAAAGCAACTTTTTCTTCTGCCATATAAAAGACTCCCTTTATTTTTTTATTTTTACAAATAAATTATAACAAGTTTTGTAAGCGGTGTCTAAGAGAAATCCCCAGTGATCGTTAATTGCGATGTCAGCTGGTCTGATATCGGGAATGCCAGTCAGGGCTAGATTTTATTGGTCATTTATTTTTATCGCTAGTATGTCTACTAATATTCGGCAAAGGATAGATAGAGGGAGTCTAGAATGGACCTCATAATCAGGCAAGAAAGAATTTCTTGATTTAAATCCGATTAACGCAATATCTTGATACTGCATAATGCTCGAATCTCTATTCGTCGTAATCACAATATTAGTACTCTTTAAATTCTTGCTTATCTTGGCTGCTTCGACAAGTTCTTTAGTTTCTCCATTTAAAGTTAGGAATAGTACGACGTCTTCTGGCCTGGCACGCTGGGCTATTCCCTTAATTAAATTAGGATCTGTATATTTTTTACAGGTTTTCCCTAACAAAGCGAGTTTAATCGACACTTCTTCAGCCAATAATTCCGATAATCCCCGTGCAAAAATATAAATTTTATCAGCTTCTGCAATGGCTTCTGCTGCTTTAAGGGCATCTTTAACATTCAGTTGATTAATAGTATGGGTGACTTCCCAGTAATTCTTCAGAACGGCCTCTTTGACAAGGGCTGGCTCTCCTTCTAAATGGCTAAAGGGTTTCATGATATGTGTTTGATTGCTAATACTTTGTTTAAAAGAAGTGTATCCTGTATAGCCTTGTTTTTGGACAGTACGGACTATGGTGGCCGTCGAAACATTCGCTGCTTCACTCAACTCTGTGATGGTTAAGTCAGGAATTTTAGCAAGGTTATCTTGAATGAACTTCCAGCAAAATCTTTCTGCTTGCGATAACTTATCCATGGCTTACTCCTTTAAATACCTTAATACTTGATTGATACATCATCTTGTAAAAGATTTACAAGCTACAAAGGCTATTATACCAGAAAAGAAAACATTTACATTATCCCTTGTCCTATACTAAAGGCAAGAGGAGGTGGGGAGATGTTCTATACTTGTACATTAAACCCTGCAATTGATTTATTTATTGATACCGATAAATTGTTGCCAAATACCGTAAACCGCACCAATAATTATGATGTGATCGCCAATGGGAAAGGCGTTAACGTTTCTTTGATATTAAAAAAATTAGGCATCGATTCCTGTGCCCTAAGTATTGGGGGCGGCTTCACCTTTCATTTTATCGAAGACTATTTGCGCGAACAAGGGATCGATACTCACTTTATTCAAACAGAGGGAACAACCCGCATCAATGTCTTTACACGAGTAAGAGAAGCTGACCTGGAATATAAGTTAGTGAACCCAGGCCCCCAAGTTAGCAAAGAGACACTCGACTCTTTAATGTCTAAAATCTATACCTTAAACAGTGACGATTTCTTAATTGTTTCAGGAAGTTTCGCTAAAGGAATATCCCCTGACCAATTAATTACCTTAGCCGAATTATCATCTGTTCAAGGATTTAAATTGATCATTGATACCAGTTACCCCACTGTCATGGATTGTTTACCGTATCAACCGCTCCTAATCAAACCTAACGAAGAGGAAATCGCATCCTGGTTTGAAATTGATGACGAAGAGGAACTAACATTCGATGATTACATTCATTATGCTAAAATCCTCATCACTAAGGGAGCACAAAACATTCTACTATCTTTAGGTAGCCAAGGCGCCTTATTTATAAACGAAAATACCATACTATACGGCAATGCGCCTAAGGGAAAGGTTATTAATACGGCCTGTTCTGGAGATACCATGCTAGGAACTTTCATCGCTTATTGTCACCAGGGAAGTTCTTATGAAGAGGCTCTGAAATATAGTCTAGCCGCCGGATCTTCTACTGCCTTTACCACAGCCTTAACAGATTTTACAGATACTGACGACTTAACCAAAGACATAACAATCAAAAGAATTGAGGGGGATTAAAAATGAATCGATACAAAATCATAGCCGCTACAGGCTGTCCTACTGGGATTGCTCATACCTATATGGCTCAAGAAGCCTTAGAAGAAGCAGCAAAAAAGCATAATGTCGCTATTAAAGTTGAAACACATGGTCAATCTGGAGTTGAAAACGAACTCAGCATCCAAGATATCCAAGAAGCTGACGTTGTAATTATTGCTGCCGATAAAGATGTTAATGTTGAACGTTTCGACGGCAAGCCTTTGATCAATGTCTCTGTTTCAGCTGGAATGAAGCGAGCAGATGATCTTATCCAACAAGCTTTAGACAAGGACAATTTGCCTATTTATCGTAGTCAGTCGCGCCAGGCAAGAGAAGACCAACAAACAAGTAAATCTTCTAGCTCTTGGCTCCACAGCTTATACGTTTTTCTCATGAACGGCGTCTCCCATATGTTACCGATTGTCGTAGCTGGTGGAGTGCTCATCGCTATCTCTTTCTTCTGGGGCATCAATTCTGCTGATCCAGCCAGTCCAGAATATAATGAATTTGCTAGCGTGCTCAATCAAATAGGTGGCCTGACGATGAATTTAATGGTCCCTGTTCTCTCGGCCTATATTGCAGAAGCCATGGCCAAGCGATCAGGTTTAGTTGTCGGCTTTGCTACAGGAATGATCGCCTATACCAATGGGACCGGCTTCTTAGGAGGTATTCTGAGTGGTTTCCTATCAGGTTACATTATTATGGGGCTTAATAAACTGCTCAAAGGCTTGCCCAAGTCCTTAGACGGCCTTAAATCTATCTTCTTATTGCCTGTTTTAGGTGTATTAATCACTGGTTTTATTGTGTGGTATCTATCAATTCCTATGAAAGAAATTAACGAAGGTATGATGGCTTTCCTTAAAAATATGGAAAACTCAAGTCCGATAGTACTGGGTGCAATTGTCGGGATTATGAGTGCTGCAGACTTTGGTGGTCCTGTCAATAAAGCAGCCTACCTTACAGGGACGGCCTTATTAGCCCAAGGCAACTATTACTTCATGGCTGGCGTATCTGCAGCTTGTATTGCACCCCCACTAGCAACAGGTTTTGCCGTTCTATTCAATCGCAAAGCCTATACAGATAAAGAACGGAGCGCTGGACTGGTCAACTTCCTCCTGGGATCAACACATATTACAGAAGGAGCTATTCCCTTTGCAGCGACTAACCCCCTAATTAATATTCCTATCTTTATGTTGGGTTCCTCAGTTGCAGCTATTTTAACTTATATGAGTAAAATCACTGTCCCAGCACCCCACGGCGGTTTTATCGTGCTCCCTCTCGTTAATAAACCTCTATTATGGGTGGTAAACATTCTCATCGGTGCCGCAATTTCGGGATTCTTACTGAGTCTTGTTGCCAAAAGACAAGAAGAAAAGCACCAAACAGATGCTGAACATGTACAAGTGAGTGAAGGGACTAACCAGTTCAAAGATATCCTATTCCCTTCCCATATTAAAACCCAAGTTCAACTTGAAAGCCGTGATGATGCCCTAACTTACTTATCCGACTTCGCTCAAAGCTTAAGTCTAGCCGAGGATGCTCAAAGCGTTCTGGAAAAATTTATAGCACGAGAAAATGAATTCTCTACTGCTATGGAGAACGGCATTGCCATTCCCCATGCTCAATCAGAGGCGATCACAAAGCCAGGGATGCTGATTATCAAATTGCAAACCCCTATTGAATGGAGCAGCTTAGATGATGAAAAAGTGGATACCCTTATCGCTTTCCTCATACCAGCTTCAGACAAGGGAGACCAACATTTAAACTATTTATCTAATACAGCCAAAAAACTCGTCCACCAAGACTTTGTTGATCAACTCAAACAAGCCAACGATCCGATGAGTATTTATGAGTTGTTTGTTGGTGACTAATGAGTAACCAGTCAAGAAGTTAAAGACTACATCAACAACGAAACCGAGCAAACCAAGAAAGCCTTATTCTAGATTTATCTTAAACCTCTACTCCACTCATACCATTTTGGAGTGAGGTTTTTGATAGTAACATTTAATTGATATCTACAAAATATTTGTAAGCAGAAGTGGAACGGAGGCTTACCAATGCTATCAGTATTACTTTTTCTATCAATTATTTTAGTGAAAATCTAAAAACTCCTTACAATATCTCCCCTTCTTCAAAGACATCCATCGTTCGCTCAAAAGTACGTTGGATATTCTCTCGGTCAATTTCAATCAAATAATCATAAATAATATCGCACATGATAATAATCGGCAATTGGGGTGAAATCCGGTTACCCGAGTTCAAATTCTTAACCGTGGCCACACGAACGATTTCGTCAAATTGATCCTTTAGCGACACATCAAAATTAGCGGTCACTAGGATGGTGTAGGCGCCCTGTTGAGCGGCTTGGCGGAGGCTGTTGAGGACAACCTTCTTCTGTCCAGAGATACTGAAGCCCAGCACACAGCATGCCTCATCAATGACCACTTGGTGGACCCGCATGGCATCGGCATCACTCACCGTAGCGCTCACAATCCCCAAGCGCAATAAGCGGCTGGTCATTTCCTCAGCAGCCAGGGCCGAGCTCCCTACCCCATAGATAATCACGCGTTCAGCTTGGCGGATGGCATTAGCGATCCGGAAGAGCTGGTCTGAATTGGCCAGGTTATAGCTCTTATTCAGAATGGCATTGTAGTCAGATAAGACTTTTTCAATGTTTTGACTGCCTGGATCGTCTTGTTTCTTGGGCAGCCCGGTCCGGTAATCATAGAGAAACTCCCGGTAGCCCGAATAGCCCAACTTCTTAGCAAAGCGGGTAAAGGTTGCCGGTGACACATGAAGAACTTCTCCCAGGTGTTCAATCGAATAGTCTTCATCTTGGTGCTTGTCCTCAACGAAGAAATCCGCCACAATCCGCTCCGTTGACGTTAAGGATTCATAAGACGTCTCAATCAAAGGCAGAATACTTTGCGAAAATTTAATCATAGCCTTCCCCTCTATTTTCTCTTTGTTCCTTGTTAAAAAGTAGTCTGATAAGCCTCCGCTCTGCTTGTGAATTCGGCTCTTTAACGATCAAACTCAAGACGGAACGGATGCTCACTAGAACTATTTAGTTAAGAGAATACTCTCACTCTCTATTATAGCCAAATACCTAAAAAATTTCCCCAGTTCCTTGCCTCATCTCGAGCCAGGCCCTAGGGAAATTTTTATTTAATATTATTTACTGAGCTCAGGATGCTCTTTGAGGAAGTGGTAGACAGCCCCTAAACGGCCCGCCTCATTCCCCAAGCTCGCGGCTTCAATACTTTCCGGCAAGAAGAAATCACTTTCGATCCACTCTGCCAGTGCCTGCTTGATCTTAGGCAGCAAGATGTCTGACTGGGCCATCACACCCCCGCCCAGGATAATGGCATCCGGGTTCAGGAGATAGATCATAGGCAGCAAGCCTTGAGCAAGAGAGCTTGTGAATTGACCAATGGCTTGGTCCGCCTTGGCATCTCCCGCTTGATAGGCCGCAAAGACATCCAAACCCGTCACACGGTCCCGACCGGTCAAGCCAGCATAGCTTTGGCACAATGCAGTAGTTGAAGCCAGGTCTTGGAAGCGGTCCTCGCCAAGCGGCAGGTAGCCCACTTCACCCGCGCTGAACTTGCGGCCAAAATGTATCTTCCCATCGATAAGGACAGCGCCCCCTACCCCGGTACCAATCGTCAAACAAATGAGACTGGCGTCTGACGCATAGTCGCCCAACCAAAATTCACCATAAGCGGCTGCATTGACATCATTCAAGATGCTCATGGGAAGGCCAAGATCAGCTTCGATAGCCTGCTTGAAATTACTTCCTTGGTAGGCGGGGATGGTGTAGCCGGAGTAGATGACTTCCCCACGCTTAGAATCGATAACCCCCGCACTCGAGATAGCTACCCCATCCAGGGGGCCGCTGACTGATTATAATCCTTAACCAATGCGACAACCTGGTCGAGAATACCGTTCTTCTGTTCTTCAATAGACACAACTGTCGCTTCTTCTCTAAATTCACCGAGGGACTGGCCAGAAGCCGTGTAGAGTTCGGACTTGATGGTCGTCCCCCCGATGTCAATACCTAGAATCTTCATAGGGACCGCCCCTTAGTCGTATTTCACTTTGAAGACAGCCTTCTTAATGCTTTCGCTCGCTTCAACCATCAGACCTGTCTTATGAACATCTTCCCGGTCGAGCACTAGGATTTGGCCAGGTGCAATGATTAATTCAGACTGAGCAGGGCCTTCAGAAGCCTGGAAGTCATCCGCTTCAACATAGTCACCCAGCGTCATATTCACAAGGAAGTTATGGTGGATGCCTTCCTTGCCCTTGATTGGCACATGGATGTCAATATAGTCGCGGTGGCTCTCCCAGTCTCTTTGATCTGGCGTGGTCGTATCGTAAGCAATCACATTGTAGAAGAAGCCTTCTTCAATCGCGTGGTTGCCAGGTTCATCTTCACTAATATCATGGGTCTTGAGGTAGTCCACGACCCGGTGAAGGGGTGGTCGGTCTGTATATTCTAAATGGTCCATATCATAGAGTTCCATTAGTGTCTCACCATCCAATCGGCATTTTCTTTGATTTCAGGAATATCATAAATTGTTGTGTACTTAGGTGCTTCCGCTTGGTCGGTCTTGAAGATCAGAGAAACGACATAGCCTACGACCAGGGAAACGGCGATAGAGATTAAGGAGTAGGCCCAGATACTCACACTATCTGCAGGCAGGACATACTTAACGACAATCATCACAATCGATGACACAATCAGTGCCGCATAGGCGCCGTACTTGTTGGCTCGTTTGGAGAAGACGCCTAAGATAAAGACGCCACCGAGCACCCCGAGAACGAGTCCCATGAAGCTATTAAACCATTCGTAAGCGGATACAATTTCTGAGTGGGCTAAGATAATCGAGATGATAATGGAGAAGATCCCGACACCTAGCGATACCCAGCGGGCAATCCAGGTCCGTTTGGCATCATCCATATCTTTGGTCAAGAGGTCTTGGATATCGAGCGTCCATGAGGTAGCCACTGAGTTCAACCCTGTCGATAAGGTCGATTGACTGGCCGCGTAGATCGCCGCTAAGAGGACCCCTGTAATCCCTACCGGTAAGCGATAAGCGATAAAGTAAGTAAAGATTTGGTCTTGGGGCATTTGGGCACCAGGATCACTCGGATTTTGGATTTGATAGTAGGCATAAAGGCCTGTCCCGATCAAGTAGAAGACCGTTGCGATGAAGATAGAGAGGGCCCCGTTAGTAAACATCATCTTGTTTAACTTCTTAATATCTTGGGTCGTGGTAAAACGTTGGACAATATCTTGACTAGAAATATAAGAAGACAAGGTATTGAAGCCAGCCCCCACAATTAAGAGGAAGACTGAGGTATGTAGGAGGTTGGGATCGAACAAGGCTTCATCTGGAGCCAGGAACTTATCCGTGGCAAGATGGTTCATGATCGTCCCAAAACCACCCTCTAAATCGTGAATCAAGAAGAAGAGGGAGAGGGTAACCCCTACCAGGAGAACCGAGCCCTGGATAAAGTCTGTCCAAAGCACGGACTTAATCCCACCCGTGAAGGAGTAAACAATAGCGACCGCTCCCATCAGGAAGATCAAGATATTGACATTGATTCCTGTCAAGAGCGCCAGGGCAGCTGATGGCAGGTACATGATGATGGACATCCGACCCACCTGGTAGATGATAAAGAGCGCTGCCCCGATAATCCGTAAAAACTTAGAGTCAAAACGTTTATCCAGGTAGTCATAGGCTGTGTCGATATCCAGCCGCGCGTAAATCGGTAAGAAGAAGCGAATCGCAATCGGAATCGCAATCAGCATCCCCAATTGGGCGAACCACATGATCCAGGTCCCTGCGTAAGAGTTCCCCGCCAAGGACATAAAGGATATCGGACTCAACAGGGTCGCAAAGATAGAAACCGAGGTCACATACCAGGGGATGGACCCATCCCCCTTAAAGAACTCCTTACCCTGCATCTCACGTTTTGAAAAGAACAAACCTGCAATCAACACCGCTAATAGATAGACAATCAAGATAATTAAATCGATTGTCGTAAACCCGCCTGAATTCATAGCTAGTCTCCTCCCCACACTCAATCGTCACTAAGTCATCAACTAAACATATTCCTTGTAGATGCGATCTGCTTCCTTAATTTGTTCGTCGGTCATTGAGGCCATTGGTTTACGGCTCAAGAAGTCCCCCTTGTCGCAGCCTTGTAATTGTAAGAGGCGTTTCAAGGTTGGGTAGAGGCCGTTCGCTAAGACCGCTTCAATGAGGTCATTGCTTTCCTTTTGGAGTTGTCTTGCCTTAGCCAAGTCATTAGCCGCTACGGCTTCAAGGATGCCCTTGGCCCGGATCCCATTCACATTGTAGGTTGAGCCAATTGCCCCATCCACTTGGTAGATAGCTGCTGGGAATAACATTTCGTCAAAGCCTGAGTAAATCTTGGTATCAGGGAAAGTATGGCGCAAGCGTTCCAATAAGAAGAAGTCAGCGGCCGTGAATTTCACCCCGATAATGTTATCAATCGCTAACAATTCCTTGAATTCAGCCATGCCCATGCCAATCCCGGTCAAGGCAGGGATCGAGTAGATAATTAAGTCATTATCCACGGCTGAGGTAATATCTTCATAGTAAGCCTTCACTTCAGGGAAGGAGAACTTATAGTAGAAAGGAGTGACTGCAGACACCGCATCGTAGTCTAAGTCTGTCGCATATTGGCCCAGTTCAATGGCTTCGTATAAGTTGGTCCCACCGATTTGGGCGATCAACTTAACGGCATCTCCCGCTTCATCCTTAACAATGTCAAAAATTTGTTTCTTAGTTTCCTTTTCAAGCAGGAAGTTTTCACCTGTTGACCCACCGACATAGAGGCCGTCGACCTTCATTTCATCAATATCATGGCGGACAATTTGGCGTAAGCCTGCTTCATTCACCTTACCTTCTGCGTCGAAGGGAACGAGGAGTGCTGCAATAATACCTTTGATATCTTTTCCTGTACGTTTAGTCATTTTTAAAACCCTTTCTTTATTTTATTCATGAATAGCAGCGACAAATTTTTTCGTAATCAGTTGGGGGCGGGTAATCGCTGACCCAACAACCACACTATAGACACCTAAATCTAGGACACGGCGAACCTTCTCCGGCGTGTCGATATTCCCTTCTGCAATAACGGGCCGATCGATTTGGTCCAAGGCTTTCCGAATCAGCTCGAAGTCATTGTTTTCAATCTTCAGGTCTTTACTCTGTTCGGTATAGCCCACCATGGTCGTTCCAATATAATCGAAGCCCAAACGTTCCGCTTCTAGCATTTCTTCGAGAGTGGAACAATCCGCCATGAGAGCCTGCTTGGGATACTTGGCCTTAATTTCTTTCACAAATTCCTCTAAACTTTGATTATTGGGCCGCTTAGAGATAGTGGCATCCAGGGCGATCACCTCGACGCCTGTAGCGACCAAAGCATCAATTTCTTTCATTGTCGGTGTGATATAAATCTCTGCATCTGGGTAGTCTTGCTTAATAATCCCGATAATGGGCAGGTCTACCAGCTCTTTGATGGCTTCAATATCAGCCACCGAATTGCTGCGAATGCCTTTAGCACCGCCTTCCTGGGCGGCAACAGCCATCCGCGACATAATGTATGAACTGTGCAAGGGTTCATCTTCGAGAGCTTGGCATGAAACAATTAATTCACCTTTTGCCGACTCTAACATTTTCATTCCCTCCTCTTTCTTGCAACCATTTACAATTCTTATTTTAAGGGAATGTAAGCCCTTTTTCAATATTATGGAGAGATTCTGAAAGTACTTTTATTTAGTTCAGATAATCATCAGCTTTCCATCGAGAGCGGTGAATCTACTTTCAGCAGACTAGGAATTTATCACAAGCAAAACAGCGCTAGAAAATTAATCTAGCGCTGTTGACTACTTCAATACTAAAGCTCTTGCTCCATTTATTTAAGCATATTCACTCTCAATATAATCGATAACTCCTGCCAAGGAATCTTTTACCGCGACAGCCTTATCCTTCATTTCCTCATCTGCCGGCATCATATCAGGCACAAGAACAGTCGGCAGACCTGCTTGGTAGGCAGCCCTTAGCCCATTCTTGGAGTCTTCCAGAACCAGGACTGCTTGCTTATCTTCGAGCTCAGTCAGCCCATAAGCCTTCAAATAGATCTCTGGGTCAGGCTTGGCCCGCTCAACCTCGTCGCCAGCTACTAACCCTTCAAAACGGTCGGCTATCCCCTTTCCCTCTAGGTTCCGCATAATCTCATGGCGTCGGCTACTAGAAGCAAGATATAGCTTGATCTGGCGCGACTTAAGATAGTCGAGGAGGTCATAGAGGCCTGGTTTTTCATAGACATTATTGGGATCTTTTAGGGTTTCTTCTATATATTGGCTGGTCAAGCTGATAAAGTCTTCAAGCTTAGCCTCTCCTGCATAGCGCTTATGGAAATAATCAAAAACCTCTTCTTCACTAACCCCTAGATAGGCTTTGAAGGTCTCAATATCATAGTCCAGTCCTAATTCATCCGCAGCCCGCTGCGTCTGTTCATAACCCACTCTCTCTGTATCAAACATCAGGCCATCCATATCAAAAATCACTGCTTTTAGTTCTTTCATAATTACCCTCCTCTGAAGATAAATGGGGCTAAATCACCCGCTCTCTTCTAATTCCCTATATATACAATAACAGCGCTCAGACAGATCGTCTAGCGCTGTTGTTTTTCATCTAATTCTATTTTTTCTCTGCAGCGTATTCTGCATTGCGTTTCTTCATTTGTTTAGCGTACCAAACAAAGAGTAGGGTGTAGATAACTAAGGCAATGGCCGCATAGATAATGAATTCGATTTGGCCTTGGGAGGCATTACCGACGAAGTAAGCCAAGAATTTTTCAACTGGGCCTTCGATGGTGGTCCCTGAAATGAGGGCAGAGCCATCGATGCCTGCTGGGAAGGCCCCTACCTTCTTAGCGGTTTCTGTAACAAAGGGTGCCATTAAGGTCCCAGCGTAGAGGAAGGTTGGGAGGACAAGGGCCCCGATGGTAATCATGCGAATGATCTTACCACGTGTCACCACCAAGAGCGCAGGGGTCAAGCCCATGGCAATAATACCAGCTAAAGGCATGATCCCGTTCTTAGGCAAGATGAGGGCTTCGAGAAGCATAATCGGAGCCAGGACATTGGCTGCTGCCCATACTTCTGCCCGTCCAGCGATGAAAGGCCAGTCCAAGCCGATATTGAAGGTCCGACCTTCGAAACGTTTACTGGTAAAGTCCGTTACCCCTTGAGACAGTGGTTCTACTGAAGCGATGAACCAAGACCCGATCACGGAGAAGAGCTCCAAGCAGGCTGCTGCTGTGAAGGCCAAGGTCAGGATCTTGTCTGGACTTTGGCCACCCAGGATGCCGACAAAGAGACCCAAGTAGATCCCAATGGCGAATTTTGATCCCCAGAAGCCAATCTTATTATTGAGCTTGGCCGCGTCAAAGTCATACTTGTCTAACCAGGGGAATAATTTGTCGAAGATCTTATCAAAAACCATGATGATCGGGTTCATCATATAGTTCATGTGGGTTGTTGTCATGGGGTTACCTTCTGGGGCATTCATCAAATCATTGAAGGTAGGTTTCATCAAGTCCGAGTTGATGATCTTCAATACCCCGATGAAAACTACCAAGATAGTAGCGACCAAGAGGGGCGCCCCACAATAAATGGCGAACAAACCAACTAGGGATAGGTGCCAAACGTCGAAGATATCGACATCCAAGGTATTGGTCTTGTTAGCCACTAACATAATGATATTAACGACTAATAAGATCAACATGAAGTATAAGGTATAGGGCGAGCCCCAAGTGATGGTTGCCATCGGTGCCCAACCAACGTCTGTGATATTTAACTGAAGTCCTGTCCCTTTAACGAAGTCTGCTAGGGCTTCTGAGAAGGAAGAGGTCAGGATATTCATGATCGCCCCAACCCCTGTTAGGGCAATCCCTAATTTAATCCCACCTTCCAGGGCTTTGGAAAATTTCACGCGAAAACATAAGGCCAAGACTGTCAGCACAATTGTCATTAAAGGAGCAGGTCCTAAATCGATAATTGGCTGTAAAATCGTATTGGCAAATTCGATAATGCCGTCCATTTCTATCCACTCCTACTAAGGCTTCTTAACTAGCCGAGATCTTTTATCACTTGCTCAATTTCATTATAAACAGGTTCAGCCATGGCAGGAATGCGGTAGAGGATTGGCCCAGCATTAACGACTGGGATTGGAATCTCAAAGCCTAGATCAGTATCAGCAATTTGGGCAAAGATATCGTATTTTTCCATCATATCTTCTGAAATATCCTTGATCATCACGGCATCGCATTGGACGTCATAGCCTCTTTTTGAGAGTTCTGTTTCTAAGGCGTCTTTGATTTGGTGGCTGGAGTTAACCCCTGCGCCACAAGCTGCTAAAATTTTAACCATTTTCTACACCATTTCCTTTCTAGAAGTTCTCTTGTAAAAATTCATAGA
Source organism: Aerococcus sp. HMSC23C02 (assembly GCF_001806805.1). Classification (NCBI taxonomy): domain Bacteria; kingdom Bacillati; phylum Bacillota; class Bacilli; order Lactobacillales; family Aerococcaceae; genus Aerococcus; species Aerococcus sp. HMSC23C02. Next base: position 87,623 of record NZ_KV786060.1, read on the forward strand.
TTGCTTTAGGATCTTCGCTGGCCAGGAAGTTTTCAATCCGGTCTGCATCTGTCCGATTGAAGAAATCCATGACTTGGGCCAGTAGACCGGCCTGGGCCTCAGCATCTTTATTCAGGAGCATAAAGAGGAAGCCAACTTCAAGGGCCTGGTCAGGCTGGATCATGCTGTGGAAGGTCACAGGCTTTGTGAGCTTAATAGGCACAATCCGTGTTACCGTCACATATTCTGATTCCGTATGCGGAATCGCAATGTTAGCGAAATTGGGATTCACTGGCTGCATATCCAAAGCAGTAGGGAAATTCTTCTCTCTTTCAATTAAGCTGTCGAGGAAACCCTCTTTGACTAAGTCCAATTTTTGGAGTTCTTGGTCGGCTTGTCTGAAGATATCCTCAGCATTCTCTCCTTCAAGAACAAAGCAGGTTTCCTGAGCAAATAGACTGCTCGTCATACGATCCCCTCTCTATTCTGCTGAAATCTTATCGGTCCAAGCGGTTGCGGTTTCAGCTAAGACCTGGTTCAAGTTTTGGATGTTTTCCTTACCTTGACTGCTCAACCATTGACGGCAAGCTTCTTCGCCCTTTTCAGCGTATTCTGGAACAGAGTCTGCCCAGGTTGCCCGGCCGCACAAGACCCCATTGAAGGCTGCGCCAGCTTCTTTAGCGAATTTCAAGGTATCTTGGAAGAGTTGAGCGGATACCCCACCTGATAAGTAGATATAAGGTAGGTCCGTGGCTGCGTCTTGTTCTTGGAAGAATTTCTTAGCTTCTTCTTGGCTGTAAACGGCGTCGTCCCCATAACCTTCAACGAAGTTCATATTAACGGGGACTTCTACCTTAAGGACATCAACTTGGTAGCGGTCATCAGAGAAAACTTTGACAGCTTCATTGACCTTGTGGGGCCGAACTTTGGCATATTCTTTGCCTTTCGCATCGTCAATATTGGCGTCATAGGATAAGATTTCCAGGAAGAAGGGGATGTCTTCGGCTTGGCATTCGCTCCCGATCCGTTCAACGAAGGCATGTTTCCAATTATTAATCTTTTCGTCTTCATCTACATCATAGTAGAGGAGGAATTTAACGGCATCAGCGCCTTCTTCTTTAATCCGCTTAGCTGACCAATCAGGTAGAAGGTCGGGCAAGCGGCCCACTTCGGAAGCGTCGTAGCCTGTTTCTTCATAAGCTAGGAGTAAGCCACAATCGCTATCCTTCTTAGCGGCGGCAGGTAGGCCGTATTCTGGGTCCAATAAGATGGAAGCCGCATAAGGGGTCAATTCTTCTGAAATGGCAATCTTAAACTGTTCCACTTCTTTTTGGATATCTTCCACTTCACCGGCGCTTTGGAGCATCTTCTTCAGCGATCCCCGTTGGTCAATCGCTAAGGCAGAGATCACCTGATCATCCGTAGAGAGTTTCTTTAAGTGGTCGAGCTTGGCTTGTGAGACTTTCTTCATTTGTAAACACTCCTCTTCCAAATGTTTGTTTTTGTTTATCTGTTGTGTTTATATTATAACGCTTCCACTAAATTGTCAAGGACTTTGTATAAAGGCTTTCATTTTTGTTATAGATGGAATTATCTATATATTTATAGGATTTATCTGACTATCTTATTTTTCTTTGTTAAATTTTACGAGCGAAAGGATTGACTTTCGTATTCAAACATACTAAACTAGAATCAAACAGATTCAAACAATGCTTTTTAATGATGGAAGGAAGGCTATGAAATGAAAGTAGTTATTGGAGCAGACCAAGGCGGTTTCGAACTCAAAGAAACCATCAAAGCTTATTTGGAAACAACAGACCATGAGATTATCGATGTGACCGAGACACCAGCCAAGGACTTCATTGCCTCAACTGCAGCAATCGTCGACGAGGTTCAGGCAGATGATAAAACCTTAGGCATCGCCATTGATGCTTACGGCGTGGGCAGCTTCATGGCTGGAACCAAGCACAAGGGCGCTATCGTCGCCAACCTATCTGATGAACGGACAGCCTATATGACCCGGGAACACAACAACGCCCGCATCATTACCCTAGGCCAAGAAATCGTTGGTCCTGAACTGGCCCGTAACATTGTGCGCGAATTCCTGAAAGCAGACTACGCCGCTGGACGCCACCAAGTCCGCGTCGATATGCTCAATGAAATGTGCTAGTTCGTCAGACTGAGGAGGTTAAAAAAATGAAAATTGCTATTGGTTGTGACCATATTGTGACAGATATTAAGATTGCCCTCGCAGATACCCTAAGAGAGAAGGGCCATGAGGTGATCGATGTCGGAACTTACGGCTTCGTCCGCACCCACTACCCTATCTTTGGGAAACGGGTTGGGGAACTCGTTGCTTCTGGCGATGTTGACTTCGGGGTTGTCCTCTGCGGGACTGGTGTTGGGATTTCCAATGCAGCCAACAAGGTCGCCGGCACCCGGACAGCTCTCGTCCGTGACATGACCAGCGCCCTCTATGCCCGCCGCGAACTCAATGCGAATATTGTAGCTTTCGGCGGCAAGATCACAGGGGAATTCTTGATGAGCGATATTATCGAAGCCTTCATTAACGAAGACTACCAAGAAACCCCTGAAAACAAAGCGCTGATCGAACAAATTGCCAGCCTAGATAGTCAAGATGACAGTAAACATAGCGACCATCTCTTCGATACTTGCCTCGAAAAATGGAATGAAGGCTACTACCACGATTAAGGCCTTCTTTATCTCATGACTTGAAACACTGTAGTTTGGCAGACAGATCCCAGCTACAGTGTTTCTCAGTTTTCTTACACAAATTCTGCTAGTGAGCATACGTTGCGCTTTTGAATTTGGTCCTT
>NZ_KV786060.1:90458-92781 GCF_001806805.1 Aerococcus sp. HMSC23C02
ACCGGCTCGAGCCAAGGTCTCTCGCCTAGCGAGTCTCAAACGGTCCGTACGGCTAACGCCTACGTTCCGTAATTCGCTTCTAGTCGGGTTCAGGCTAGCAGAAATAGCTCCTCTTCACAAAGATCCGCCGAAGTCTTTCAGACTTCTCTGGCTTTTGGCTCCAGAGGTCTATTTCTCCCGCTAGCCTTCGCACCCTGGCCTTGCTTTTCGTGGCTAAGGACCAACTTCAACGCTCCACTCCTGCTCATAACCGAACAGATGACTTTCTGTTTATTAAATAGGGGAATTAAAAATAAAAATTCTAATTCTGCTTCAGAAAGGAGCCTCTCCCATGATTTTAACTGTGACGATGAACCCTTCGATCGATATTTCTTATCCTATTGACCATCTTGAAATTGATGGGGTAACCCGCTGTCAAGAAGTCAGCAAAACGGCTGGTGGTAAGGGCTTGAATGTTGCCCGGGTGATCCACCAACTCGGTGAAGATGTCTTGACCACCGGGATTCTCGGTGGCCACCACGGTGCTTTTATCAAGGACCAGCTCGACCGTGACGGTATCAAGAATGCTTTCTCAACTTGTGCCGGTGAAACCCGGGATTCGATTGCTATCCTCCACGAGGGCAAGCAGACCGAAATTCTCGAAAGTGGCCCAACCATTTCTAAAGAAGAGGAAGCGGCCTTCCTCGACCAATTCCAGGGCTTACTGGACCAGGTAGACACTATGACCATCTCAGGTTCCATGGCTAAGGGCCTCTCCCCCGACCTCTATACCGAGCTCATCCGCCGCGCCGCCCAAGCCGGCGTGTCGACTTTACTCGATAGCTCCGGTCAATTCTTAGCTGACGCTATCGCAAGTTCCGACAAGCCCCTCTTGATTAAGCCCAACCACCATGAACTGGGGGACCTCATTGGTGAGACCCTCGACCCTAGCGACCTCAACAGCCTCCACCAAGCCCTCTTAAATCCTCGTTTCCAAGGTATTGAATGGATTGTGGTATCCTTAGGTGGCGAAGGCGCCTTCGTCAAGCACCAAGATACGTTCTACAAGGCGGATATTCCAAGTATTGAAGTCGTTAACCCCGTTGGCTCTGGCGACTCCACAATAGCTGGCTTGGCCATTGCCATCAGCCAGCACAAGTCTCCAGAAGAAGTCATCAAATATGGGATGACGGCTGGAATTTTAAATACTATGGAGAAGAAGACAGGACATGTGAACCCTGACAAGTTCCAAACTATCTATGACCAAATTGAAATTAAAAACTATCCGAACACCTAAAATTCTTTAGGGAAAGGAGCTAGCAAGATGTTAAAAGAGGATCGTTTAAATTATATTGTGGAGGAGGTCAACCACTACGGGCATATCAAGGTAACTGATATCATCGACCAACTCCATGTCTCTGACATGACCATCCGGCGTGACCTCGATGAGCTCGAGAAGCGCGGTCAACTGCGCCGGGTCCACGGGGGAGCAGTCAGCCTTAATGATTATCCCAATAAGGAACTCTCCCACCGTGACAAAAAAATCATCAACATTGATCTCAAAAAAGCGGCTGCGCGTGCCGCCCTCCCCTATCTCAAGCCAGGTGAAACCATCTTCTTGGGACCAGGGACAACCATGGAAATCTTTGCTAGCATGATGGACGACATGGACCTGCGCGTGGTGACCAATTGTCTCCCTGTCTTCAAGACCCTCAATGAGAAGTCAAAGCAGATGAAGCTCTACCTGGTGGGCGGGGAAATGCGTAAGATCACCGAATCCTTCCACGGCTCTATCACCAATGCCGCCCTAGCCAGCATCAACTTCCACAAGGCCTTTGTCTCCTGCAATGGCTTGAATAATTCCGATATTATGACCGCCACCTTCGAAGAAGGCAATGCCCAGAAGATCGCTTTGAATAATTCGACCGAACGCTACTTAATTATCGATAGCTCTAAGATCGATAAGCGAGACTTCTACACTTACTACAAGCTCGAAGATATCACTAAGGTCTTCATCGACCACAACGAACCCCTCATACGACCTCTTGAAGCTAGCACGAAGATCGAGAGTGGCGAGGTTGAAGACAATTAATCCGCCATCTTAAGGTACTATAAAAGGCTAGGAGCCGTACAGTCTGTGCGTGGCTTCTAGCCTTTTTGTCTTCGGATATAAAAACATTGAGCTAGTGAGCATCCGTTGCGCTTTTGAATTTGGCCCTTGAAAAGCCATGGCACCGGCTCGAGCCAAAGTCTCTCGCCTAGCGAGCTTCAAAGGGCTCGTAACGGCTAACGCCGACGATCCCTAATTCTCATCGCTTGCTTGTTCATGGCTAAGGACCAACTT
>NZ_KV786060.1:92801-150483 GCF_001806805.1 Aerococcus sp. HMSC23C02
GGACCAACTTCAAAGCTCCACTCCTGCTCAAAATAATGGGTATAGATTTTTATTATCCGTCACTTTTCTTAAAAATATCGCAAGAAAAAGCTGAGAAATTAGGCCTAAGCTAATTTCCCAGCTTTTTTGATTCAGTCTTCTCCTTCTGACTTAAAAGAAAGTATGCACTAATCTGTTGAAGAAAATATTCAACGATAATTAATTAGTTTTCGCGTTTCTTATCCACACCTGTTTTTAAAAGGAAGCAGCTGCCAACAGCAGTAAGTGCTAAAGCAAGCGATAAGACAGGAGTTTTTGCAGAAGTTTGTGGCAATAATTTGGCACGCCCTTCTTGACTGCTTCTTTGAATATTATCCTTTTTATTATCAGACAAGTTTAAATCAGAATTAACCCTTCTATGTTTTAGAGTCTGTGTAAGCTCTGATTTCACTCCCTGACTTGACAAGGCCTTCCCGTTCTCAGCATCATTTGAACTACTTTCAAATCTATCTTCTAGTTCATTAATATCAGCTGATGGGCCTTGAGGTTTTTGAGCACTTACATCACCACGACCTGTACCTTGATCCACTTCTTCCGGATCATCTACTGGAGTTTGGTCAGTATCCTCATGATTATCTACTGAATCTTGTTTGTCCTCATTCTGATCAACTACTGGATCTTGGTTGCCTACTCCATGATTATCCGAGGAATCTTGATCATTTTCTCCGTGACCATCCGCGGGGTTTTGGTTATCTTCCCCATGACCGCTTGTAGGATCTTGCTTGTCTTCTTCCTGATCATTTGCAGGATCCTGAGGCTCTTCCTCGTGCCCATCTGTAGGGCCTTGGTTGTCCTCACCCTGGCCGTCTGAAGGATCCTGAGTACTGTCTTCATGAGAGAGCGCTAACTCAGAAAGGGCATTGATTCGTTCAAGCAAGTCTGTTTTCCCTTGCGTATTATCTGGAATCGCTTGAATAATCTCTTTCAGAGCTTGTAGCCCTTTATTATATTGATCAATCTGTTTAGCTAAAGGCACAGTATCCACACTCGGATCATTTTTCGCTTTTTCAATCATTTCAGTCAATATATTTTCGTAATTTTCAAATATACCGACACCTTCTTCAATCTTATCAAGCGGCGAATCTGCTGGTTCTTCTTCTGGTGTGTAGTAGAAGGTTATCTCACGTCCAGAAACAAAATCTCCCACAGCTTCTTGAACCGTCATCCGAATATACTGAGCAGTCACCCCTGATAAATCAAATTGTTTCACTTGATTATCGCGAGACCACTTAATGGTATTTGGAAGTGCCGTCCAATTCTCACCATCATTACTATATTCTAACCTTCCGCCTAAGATCGTGCCGTTACCTGCATCTGTACGGGGATAGTACTCTAATCGTTCTAACTGATGTGGTTTCTTAAAATCAAATACAATAGTTTCTGGAACAGCCTGTTCTAACCATTTTGAATGATAGTCACTTGTGTAGTCACCGTCTACTAACTTGCTTAATTCACTACCTGGTTGGTCAGGTCTATCGGCTTGTATGGCAATATCTTTGATGACACTTTCTTCCGTATCTGTGATTGACCCATCATTTGGTCGTAAATTACTGCCAATTAACATAGGATCTTCCATTGTTAAGGCAACTGGCCCATCCTTCTTAACTCGTAAGGTGAATTCGATAATATCGATTTGATCAGCATTTATAGGTTGGCTGCCCCCATCATTGACCAAAATCGCATTAACAGTTCGTGTGCCATCTGAGTGCGACCGAACTCTCGAGAAGTTGTTCATATCAGAGAGCGTCTTATTTGTATTCACTTGATCATTCACAACTTCATAACGATCGCCATCAATCGTGTAAGTTGCATTAATCGCTTGAACATTCTTAAGGCCATGTCCACGTAAGACAACTTTCACTTCATCGCCAGCCTTAGCTTCATCTTGGCTAGTTGCCCACTCTAAGGACCCATAAGCTTGGCTAATTGGATACAATTCTGATTGATTCATTTGATGGGTGACAAGATAAATGTCATAGGCATCAATGGCATCATTCTTATTAGAATCCGCTCTTTCAACATAGCCCTCGAAGTCCGAATCCCCTCTTTTCAGGCCTGCGTAGTTTCTAAAGGATGTTAAATCATTAGCATTAATCAAACCGTCATTTGTGATATCACCGACAACATAACCATCATCTCCATCTTCATGGTAGAATAAGATTTCATTGCCTGATACAAAGTCACCCACTGCCTGGTTAACATTCACACGAACGTATCTCGCTTCCATATCCGTCAAGTCAACGGCTTTCATTTCGTTATTTGCTAACCATTGGAAGGCTTTGTCTGCTGACGACCAGTTCACGCCATCGATTGAGTATTGAATATCCCCTTGTAGGATCGTTCCGTTTCCTGCATCTGTACGAGGATAATATTCCATTTTATCTAATTTATAAGCACGGTGTAAATCAAATGTTAATGTTTCAGGCACTGCTTTTCTAGCCCAATCAGAATGATAGGTACTTGCTAAATCACCGTCAACTAAATTATCTAGTCCTTGTCCCGCTTGGGCCGGTGTATTCGAGGTCACTTCGATAGCTTTTACTGCATTACGATAAGGATCTTTAGAGGTTTTTTGAAGAACTTCTGTCGACCACGGTGTGACTTGATCCCCAATAACTGCGCGAACCTGGTAAGTATGGTTAGACTCAGGATTTAAATCATTATGGACAAAATGGTTGTCTACTATATTAGTATATAAAATACCATCCGCCATCACTTCATAACGATCCGCATGGTCAACTGCTTGCCATTGCAATGGCACTGAATAAGCATCTAGAGCTTCTTCTTTCACTTGAACATTTGGAGCTGTACCGCTTTCGCCCACAATTGGCGTAAACTTGTTTTGTTCGTATTCAAACCCTTCAAGTTCAATGCTAACTTTCGTTTTTGTTACATCATAGCTATCTGTAACTACACGTAAGACAGGATTCTTTATTAATTCTTTGCCGTAATACTTACCTTCTTCAGTTGAAAAGCGGTTCAAATTAGGCGCCTTATCATAATAATAAACATTCTTTCCGTTGTTAAGTTCATCCAATGAATTAACTTCAGTCAGTGTGACTTTCTCACCGTTAACGAACAATTCGACAGATTGAGGATTCTTTGTCGTATTGATATTAAATTGTGTGCGTTTTTGTGCAACTTGTCCATCAAATGTCCCTTGTGTTGGATTTACTGTGAGCACAACATGGCCACTATCTTCCGCCTTAGATTGAATAAGCGTGCTTGCGCGTTCACCATTTGTATAATCCATAGATAGACCATCATCTTCAATTAAAGTGAATTGACTTTCCCCATCTGGATAAAAGCTTATCTTACGTAAAGTATGATCAATATCTTTAGGATTATTATTTGGGTTATTGACAGGAATAATGGCACCACTTCTTACAAATACAGGTGTTTTCCAGATTGGTGCATCAAAATTATTCAACATTTGTCCACCATCGTAGACATCTCCGGTAAAGTAATCAATCCAGCGGCTGCCTTTCGGTAGATAAATTTCATTACGAATATCATTCCCTTGCTCATCGGCAGAAGTGTTCTCATAGATTGGAGCGACTAAGAAACTATCACCATACATATATTGGTAATTCATTCGCTCAGTATAATTGATCTCTTCATCAGGGAAATCAATAAACATAGCCCGCACCACTGGTTTCCCATTTTCAGCATGGTGGTGGATACTATAGGTATATGGTAGGAGCACCGATTTCAATTTATTGTAGGAACGATTAATATCAGTTGTTGTCGCATCAAAGGCAAAAGGATTTTTAGGATTTGATCCCCAACCATCCATATTTAACAACATGGTTGTAAAAGTTTTCCATTGGTAATCTCTTGTATTGATAACAGGATTATTCCCACCAAATATACCATCAACATCTGATGTCACATTAGGTTGACCGGATAGACCAGTACCAATGTAAGTTGGGATATGGAAACGAATATACTCCCATTGTCCACCTGTTTGGTCTCCTGTCCAAATACTTGCATAGTGTTGTGTACCTCCCCAACCGTCTAAGGAGATGATAAAGGGACGCATCCCATCACTTTCTTCGACCATAATCTTGGCAGAATTTTGTACACCATTCAGGCCAAAGGAATATCCAGGCCCTACCCAAGCCACATCAGTTTTTAGGACGCGCACTAAACCATCCCGTACTTCCTTAGCTAAATCCCTTTGTAGCAAGGCGGGTTGAGATTCATCTGGTGTTAATTCAGACTGGGTCCATAGCCCCGTCTTAACATTGTAGTTATCAGCAGCCCATTTTGAAAATTCGCCTAAATTCTTAATATTACCATCTAGTGTATCTTCTTGACCATATCCAGCCCCATAGCCATCATTCACTAGCATCCAGCCTAGAGGCATGTCATGTTTCTTATAACGTAATAATTCAGCACGAGCTGTAAATGGATAATTCTTATCCCCAGGCTCTCCATTTAGACTTTCTTTGATACCTTCGCGATTTCCTAAGGCAGAAGGTTGTACCTCAACGAACCACTTACCGACTTCATCAAAATAAATAGCGCCGGGTGTGTCTTTGCTCGCTTCTAACCAATAATCGCGGTTATAAGCATTTAAATGACCTTCATAATATGCAAATTCTGGAAGAACGATAGGCTTCCCAGTAATTTCATAGTAACCCTTGATAATATCTGCAGGTTTATCAGCAATAATATAATAGGCATCGAATCTCGATTCTTTGTGCTTGGTAGCAACTTCATCCTGTTGCGTATTCTCAAAGTCATACTGCCCCTTAGCAAAGGTATTTCTTAGAACACCATAGCCGTCTGTTGAAAAGTAAAATGGATTAGGAGAAGCCACGCCACCATCTGTCCACACATTTTCGTTTTCAATGTTAATTTTATTGCCTTTATGCGCAAAACGACCATTCTGAGTTCCGCCACCGAAGTAATGACTATTATCATGTGATTTTAAGTATTGGGTACTTTCGTCTTCTGTAATTACTAAAGGCTTAGTCTCTTCTAAGACAACATTTCCATTCGCTGCATTTTTAATTTTCATTAGCGAGGTATTTTTATCAAGATCGATAACAAGTTGATTAGTTGCAATCCGTATAATGTTTCCAAGTTCTGACACAGCTGGAACCACTGCTTGCTTAATGAAATCATCTTGAACGATTTGAGCGGGCTTGTCTGGTCGAGATGGTAAGGGATCAGAGAAATCGCCTTTAGGGTCAACATAATACCTAAAGATATTATCTTTGTTAAAGACTAATTGAGCTTTTTCTCCCGTTTCATAATCTAATTGGATGACATTATCTGTTTGTTTATAGCTGTTAATAGCACCTAGGCCTTGATCCTCTACAGCTATCTCTGCATTCGCTGAACGCAGTTTGGAATTTAACTCATCGCTTTGTTGGGTGCTAGCTGCTTCTTCTGATGCTGCTTGGTCTGTATTTTCAGCAGACTCATCCTCTTTCTGACGATTACTTTCACCTTTATCTGTAGCATTTCCAAGACTAGGTGCCACCTCGTTATCTTCTACTTCCTTGCCCTCTGAATGAGCTTCCGTGTTGGTCTTTGTCTCAGCTAAGTTCAAAGCTTTATCTGATATATTTGATGAGTCCTCTTGTAATGGTGAATCAGTTTGTTCTGCTCCATCATCTTTAGTAGCTAGGTCTTGCGCTTGTTTGTCTACAGCTGGTTCTGACTGTAATTCCTCAGCAAAAACAACATCCGAAGTCTGATAAATACAAGCCAAACCAATTAAACATGACATTAAGCCAACTTTTGTCTTACGCAAGCTAAAATAGCTTTGTTTTTCGGTCATTTGTTTCTTCTGTTCCAAACGGTTATTTTTACCCAACATAATATCCTCCTTATATTTTTAAGCGCTTTCAAAAATACCGCAAAAACTCCCAAGGGCCTCAAATCCCTTGGGAAATTTTTTTATTCTAAAGTCCGAGTTGTTCGTTCACATTGACTGTATTGGTCTTGGCTTCTTCGAGATAGTCCATGTCTGTCTCAAGGAGTTGCCCGTTGACGAAAGCAATTACCATAGGGAGGTTCATGCCAGCATAGAGTTGGAAGTCCTTGCCTTCGAGTAATTGACGAGCAGCGACATTGTTAGGTGTCCCACCGGCTAAGTCAGCGAAGACCACGAAGTCATCTAATTGGTCGATGAGTTCGGTAAATTTCTTCTCAAAATCTTCGGCTCCTTCTTCGGGTAAGAGACTGAGCGAATAGATATTCTCTTGCGACCCCATAATCATTTCGGCACTTTCTTTAATGCCTTGACTGAAGCTCCCATGACTGATTAATACTAATGCTTTCATTTTAAATTCTCCTTTGTTTAAACTATCCGAGTACGCCTAAAGCTGATAAGGCAATCGATAAGATCAGAACGATAAAGATGGCCTTGGTTGAGGTAATGTTCTTCTTACCCAGTAACCAGTAGACGAATCCCACAATCAATGCTGGCACAAGTTTAGGTAAGATCTGATCGAAGATACCTTGGAAGTCAACGGTTACCCCTGCTACTTCTGGTGCAAAGGCAACTTCGACGTTCACCATGGTCGCAACTAGGCCGCCCACCATGAAGACCCCCATAAGAGAAGCGGCTTCTGTTAGGGCACTTAACTGTCCTTGCATTTCATTAACGAGGGTAGACCCTTCTCTGTAGGCATACTTCAATTGCCGCCAGCGGAAGGCACAGATCACTAAGCCAGCAGCGACCCAGAGCAGGACACCGAATGGGTTGCCTTGGGAGGCTAGGTTGGCTGCAATGGCCCCGAAGATGGTTGGGACCAGGGCCCCGAACAAGGAGTCACCAATGGCTGCGAAAGGTCCCATCAGACCGGCTTTCAAACCAGCTACCGTGTCGATACTTTCTTCGCCTTCTTCTTCTTCAATGGCGAGGTCAATCCCCGTAATGATGGTATTGAAGAAGTTAGAGGTGTTAAAGAATTGGGCATGGGTCTTCATGGCTTCCTTCAGCGCATCGGTCTTATCCCCATAGATCTTGCGTAATTGAGGCAGAATCGTGTAGAGATAACCGGACCCTTGCATCCGTTCATAGTTCCAACCCGCTTGGTAGGCGAATAGGCTCCGCAAGTTAATTTGCTTGAAGTCTTGTTCTGTTAATTTATAGCCTGTTCCTTTTGCTTTATCGGTCGTTTGAACTTTATCTTTAGAGTTCGTCATCGAGAATCTCTCCTTCCTCTGCAGAATGACTTTCAACCGCTGCGTCTGCTTGACCCGCATTGGCTGCGCCAGCTGGTGCCTTAGCGAGTTTATCTTCTAGGGCTTGCCGGCTAACGGTATTCTTGTAGTGGATAAAGGCTAGGGCAAAACCAATCAGGGATACCCCTAACATTGGCAGTGGAACGAATGTCCCGCTTAATTCTTCAGCGAGCTTGCCTAATTCGCCGCTGATTGCTGTGATGTTTGAGAAGACAGTAGATAGTAGGGCTGTGATCACAAAACCAAGTACCAAGTAAGCAATGTTCTTCTTAACAGGGAGGTAGCGCAAGAGAATAGCGAAACCAACAGCTGGTAGGACGCGGCCTGCTAGGGTTAGCCCATCTGCTAACCAAGCGAGGTTGGTATTCAGATAGTCCACTGCGGTTTGAACCACACCACCACCGAAGGCAAGGGCGAGGAAGATTGGAATCATCCGTGACAAAGCCCAAGGTAAGATCCCCATGAGATAGTTGCGTTCAATTCCTTTATAGTCATGTTTTTCGATTGCAGCGTCAATCCGGTGTGCGAAGTAGGTATTGGCAAAACGTGCCAAGACGTCTGTTTGAATCATAAGAGCTGCTACAGGCACCGCCAGAGCTGCCACTGCTTGTTCGGGTTCCATGCCGATCGCAACCGAGAAAGCCGTTGCCAGAACGGTCCCTGAGTTGGCATCGATCCGTGAGGCACCCCCGAAGGTCCCCACACCGAGAATCGTTAACTGCATGGCCCCACCGATGATCAGACCCGTCTTCACATCGCCCATCACCAAACCCGTGAATAAGCCCGCAAAGACTGCCGACCCGGCTGAGGTTACGAGATGGAGTTCATCCCAGATTTGATAGCCTGAGTACAAGGTCAGTATAATAATTTGCCACCATTGAATAGCCATTATAGTCCCTCCTTAAAATTTCTTATATTTTATGACTTAAATTTAGATTCTAATAGGGGCATGAATTCCTTAGCAGGATCGCTAGGTGCCATTTGGGCGATTAATTTCACCCCGTGGTCTGCGATCTTATGGAAGTCATCCACATCTTTTTGCACCACATTAATCGAGTTACTGATCGCAGTGGTCTCATCAGTCTGAGACATATTGCCCACATTGATCTCTTCAATAGGGACACCTGCTTCAATCAATTCGAGGAAGATCGCTGGCGTCTTAGCGACAATCAGAACGCGCTGTGACTTGTAGCGGTCTTCGTTAATCTGTTTGGCTGCTCGGGCCACAGGTAGGACACTGAGGCGGACGCCATTAGGGGTTGCTAAGCGCAAACCGGCTTTGTCGATCTTATTTTCCGAAACCACGTCGTCAACAACGATGATCCGTTCGATCGATAACTTAGGGGTCCACAAGTTAGCCACTTGCCCGTGTACCAGGCGGCCATCAATACGACATGCAATAATCATGGCTGATCACTCCTTAATAAATGTATGTTCTTCTCTTAAATAAATATGGTCTGCTGACCGACCTTCTGTTTCAAAGACCAGGATCTCATTCTTGCCTGATTGTAAGAAAGCACCTGGGCAGTAGAGGCTGCGGATCGGGCCGCGTTCCCAGTAGCGCCCGAGATTATGGCCGTTGACTAGGACAATCCCCTTGCCGAAACCGGTCAGGTCAATAAAGGTATCTGCCACCTGGTCCACTTCAACTTCAAAGCGGTAGAAGGCGGCTTGGCCCTCTGACCAGTCCTTGCTGAAATCAATCTGGTCGGCACGGTCAAAGTCAATCAAGTAATGGTCCCAATTGAGCATGAAGTGGAGGTCGGCCATGGCACCTTGGCGGAGGCCTTTTTCCTGGGTATCAGCTTGGAGCTTGTGCCCATAGTTGACCCGGCCCATATTCTCAAACAGAATATCTAATTGGTTCTGGTCTTCACTTAAATCAACTTCAATGTCCTCCCCAATTTCTTCTTGGTATTGGGTGGCTACCAGCTCTTGGTTGACATAGACATGGGCCCGGTCTCGGCCATCGATGAGGCGGAGGCGTTCGACTTCAGCATCCTTCTCGAATTGGGTCCGGTAGACCATGTAGCCATAGTACTGGCCAACTTGGTCCATGGATTGAGGGTAGAGGCTCGACTTCTTATCAGAGATGTCCTCTAAGACTTCAAAGAGGTTGACCCGGTCAGTCAGCGTTAACTCTTGTTCAGCTAAGCAGGACTTAATCCGAGGCTCAGCTTGGGGAAGGTCTGGGAACATCTCATGGATAAGTTCCTGGATGGCATAGTACTTGTCAGTCGGATTCCCCTGCTCATCTAGTGGGGCTCCATAATCGTAGGAACTAATTTGGGGCAAGTCCCGCGTTCCCCGGGCTGAACACCCATTCATGAAGCCGAAGTTGGTCCCCCCGTGGAACATATAGAGGTTGATGCTGCCAATTTCTAGGGCTTCTCTAACGGCATCGACCAACTCAGAGGTTTCCCGAGTGACAATGTCGCTGCCCCAACGATTGAACCAACCGTCCCAGAATTCCATACACATGAGCGGGCCGACCTGGTCGACTTCCTCTTGGTAGGCGCGCAAGGCGGTGAAATTTTTCTTGGCTCGGGAACCGAAATTCCCCGTCATCAGAATCGTTTCTTCCTCTAGGTCGGTTAGGGTGCCGGCTCTAAGGGTTGCCTGCCAGGCCCCATCAGAGGTGAAGAGGGGAACATTGATGCCGCCATCTCGTAACATGTGGTAGAGGGCCTTCAGATATTCCTTATCCTCACCGTAAGAGCCGTACTCATTCTCAATTTGCACCATGAGTACCGGTCCGCCCTCAGTGAATTGGTAGGGCTTGAGCTTAGGCAGTAAGACATCATAGTAGTTCTGCACGGCTTGGAGATAAGCTGGGTCTGAAGTCCGCATCCGTTGACACTTGTCAGGTAACCAGCCAGGCAGGCCGCCGAATTCCCACTCAGCACAAATATATGGTGAAGGGCGGATAATGACATAGAGGCCCAATTCTTCGGCTGTCTCGATAAAGGCGCAGACATCTTTGTCCCCTTCAAAATCAAATGCACCTTCTTGGGGTTCGTGCCAGTTCCAAGGAATATAGGTTTCAACGGTATTGAATCCTAGCGCTTTCAGATTATAGAGGGAGTGTTCCCAGTCAGCTCGTGGTAGGCGGAAGTAGTGAATAGCCCCTGATAAGATCTTAAAGGGCTGGCCATCGAGGAGGAAGTCCTCACCTTGAATCTTGAATGAAGTCATCGGTCAAATCCTTTCCAGTCTTTGTCGTGTCTATCGTTCCGTCTTAAGCTTGGTAGTCGTGGAGGATAACACCTTTCACCACGCGGTTTACGGTACCGGTTGGTGATGGGGTATCCGGTTTGTTGCCGACCTTAACCGAGGTGTGTAGGGAAACAATTTGGGCAAACATGACGTCGGCTAAGGCCAGGTAAGCATCAGGGAGATCTTCCCCGCTTTGATAGGTGAAGGCATCCCCTTCATAAGCTGGTTCAGCAGGTGCACCGATCCCAACGACTTCTTCTGCAATCTGGTCTGCCGCCACTTCCTTCAAGAGGTCGAGGTCATATTGACGGGTATAAGGATGGTTGGATAAGAAGAGGAAGACTAAGGTATTCTCGTTCACCACGGATTTAGGACCATGTCTAAAGCCCAGTGAGGATTCGAAGCTGGCTTGGACTTGGCCTGCAGTCAGTTCGAGCACTTTTAAGTGGGCTTCGTGGGCTAGGCCAGCTAAACTACCGGAACCCAAGTAGACAACGCGGTCAAAGTCAGCTTCCAAATACTTGGCAATTTCTTCTTCACGTTCGATAATTTCGCGACCGATTTGGGCAATTTTTGCGACCTTAGCTTCTTTGTCTTCTAAGGTAACTTGCCCGAAGACCAGGAGGGTTGCTAGAGCCATGCAGGAGTAGGACCCTGTCATGGCAAAGCCCTTGTCGTTAGAGCGCTCAGGCATTAAGAGGGAGAAGTTCTTGGCGTCTCCTTTAGCATTTTGAGCGAGTTTGCCTTCAGGGGCACAGGTGATGGTCAGTTGGTAGAGGTCATCAATTAAGTCTTGGGCCAATTGAACCGTCTTCACAGACTCTGGGCTGTTGCCGCTGCGGGCGAAGGATACAAGAAGGGTTGGCAATTCTTTCTCTAAGTATTGGTAGGGGTTGCTGACGATGCTGGTGGTTGGAATGGCTTCAACCCGCCATTGTTTGGCATTCAATTGTTCGCTCACATAAGGCAGGACCGTTTCGCCCACGAAGGCAGAAGTCCCAGCTCCGGTGAAGATAATGCGAACCTGGTCGTGCTTGGCTGTAATCTTACCTAAGAATTCATCTAAGGAATCTTGGTTTTCTTTATAAATGGCCAAGGTTTCTTCCCAAAGTTCGGGTTGTTGTTTAATTTCTGGAGCGGTATTGATGGCTCCGAGGCTTTCTAGTTTTGCTTGATCTTCTAATAACATCAATGATCCTCCTTAATTATTTCTTGTAGGCGACTTGTCCATCAATGTAGCTGGCTTCTAATTCGAGCTCTGGGCTCAGGACGATGAAGTCTGCCTGGCGTCCTGGCTTGATCGAACCGCAGCGGTCTTCAATACCGACGCTGCGAGCGGGTACGACACTGGCCATATTGATGGCTTCATGGACAGTGGTTAAGTTCCAGTCCACCAGGTTACGCACCGCATCCTTGAGCTGGAGCACCGAACCAGCCAGGCTCCCATTGGCCAAGCGAGCGGCGCCATCTTTCACCTCTACAGGATATTCCCCCAGGGTGTAGTTGCCGTCTTCTAGGCCCCCTGCCCGCATACAGTCCGTCACTAAAAGGGTATTGTTCACATTCCGTGCATTGAGTAGGGCCTCAATAGCTGCCGGGTTGACATGGTGGCCGTCCGCAATGACTTCCGCGTAGGTGTTCTGTAAGGTCATCGCCGCTCCCACGACACCTGGTTCGCGGTGGTGGAGGCCGCTCATCCCGTTAAAGGTATGGACAAAGAGCGAAGCCCCCTGGTCGACTGCACGCCGGGCCTGGTCAAAGCTAGCATCGGTATGGCCGATCGCTACCTTGACATCGAGAGCTTTGGCCCGGTCAATGAAGGCCGCGGTTTCAGGATATTCAGGGGCAAGGGCTGCCTTGCGAATTAAGTTCTTAGCTGATTTTTGCCATTGGTCGAGAACTTCTGGACTCGGTGCGATAAAGTAATCGGGATTTTGAGCTCCCTTGTGCGCTTCGACGAAGAAGGGCCCTTCCAGGAAGATACCTTGGATCTTAGCCCCCTGGTCTTCTTCAGCGACTTCAGCTACCACGGCACAAGCCCGGTCGGTTTCCTCTACTGATGCCGTCAGAGTGGTCGCTAGGAAGCTGGTCACTCCTGTCGCCGGTAAGCCTTGGCGGATCGTTTCGACCGCTTCAGTCGTCGCATCCATCACATCCGAGCCATTGAAACCGTGGATATGGGTATCGACTAGACCTGGACCAATCCAATAACCTGAATAATCTAAGATCTCATCTAGGCCGTCCCCCTCTTCTGGGCTGTAGCCTAAGAATTTACCATCCTCAATGATTAAGTAACCTGGACCTAAAATTTCATTCTCTAAGAAGAAACGGTCCGCCTTCACAGCTTGACGCATAGGAGTCATCCTTTCTTTTTTTCGAACATCCTGGCGAGTGGTATTACATGTCATTACCAGTTAATGTAAGCGTATTCTTTTTTTGCCAATTTGTCAAGTCTTTTGTAAGAATTTCTAAATTTTTATTACTTGCTTTACTGGCCTTGGAAACTCAGGTGATAGGAGAATTGGTCCGCTCGGGCTGTCGAAATCGTATATTCAATAATTTCGTCGGCTACGTTGTAAGAGAAACGCTCAATCTTCAAACAAGGATTAGCGGGACTCGATCCAAGGACCTCTGCTTCCGTCTTGGACATGAGGGCTGCCATGATTTCCTCATTGGCAACGGAAATCTTCTGCCCGTAATTCTGTCTGAAGACCTCATAGAGGGGCTTCTTCTCCAGTAAGGCAGCAGATAAACCTGGAAAGATTCGCGCGGGAAGATAAGTCCGCTCCACCATCATAGGATCGCCATCTGCCAAACGTAAGCGGTCGATCCGGTAGACCTTCTCATCCGTTAAGAGGTCGAGCTGGCGGGCAAGGAGGTAGGAGGCCGGCTCCAGCCTAAAGTCCAAGATCTGACTACTCGGAGTCTTGCCAATCTTCTTCATCCCTTCCGTGAAGCTATAGCTCTCGGCCAAGTTCTTGCGGTTGGCGTGGCGGTCAGCCACGAAGGTCCCCAGACCATGCCGCTTATAGATATAGCCCATATTCAATAATTCTGTCAGGGCCTGCCTCACCGTCGTCCGACTCACCCCGTAAGTTTCACAAATTTCGCGCTCCGAGAGAATCTTATCCCCCGGCTCATATTGGTCGTTGATACGTTGAATGAGGGCTTCCACAAGCTGGA
Organism: Aerococcus sp. HMSC23C02; assembly: GCF_001806805.1. Taxonomy (NCBI): domain Bacteria; kingdom Bacillati; phylum Bacillota; class Bacilli; order Lactobacillales; family Aerococcaceae; genus Aerococcus; species Aerococcus sp. HMSC23C02. The sequence goes on from NZ_KV786060.1 coordinate 106,446, forward strand.
CATATAAGGCCTCGGAAGAATTCTTCCTCAATGCTGTCATAAGATCATCCTTCTTAATATTAAAGTTACTGGTTGCTTTTGTTCACTTGTCATTACCAGTTAAGCCAACTTTAACCCCTTTCATAAAGAAAGTCAATTGAAATTGTGAGATAAGGCAGGATAATTAATAGAAGAAGGTTATTCAAAAGCTGACAATTCAAATTTAAGTAAAATATTTATCCCTCTTTCCTAGATTGGTGAATATACTTCTAGGAGCGAAAAAGCCTTTCTAGAGTGAGTCATTATTCATGAACTCTACTTTAGAAAGGCTCGTAAAAATTAAAAAGCAATCCAATTAATAATCTAATTGACGATAATAGCGCCTAATTTCTGTAGGATGGCAGTTAATTCTTTCAATATGTGCATCAATTCGATGACAAACTTCCATCATAACCAAATGAGAGATATCGCCCCTAAATTCTTCTGGAATACCGTTCAAAGAAAATTTAGCTGTATCAATAACTGTATAGCGTGCACAGACTCTTGGCAAAAATTTTTCAACACGTTGGCTAAGTTCGCGCTGACTATCCTCACCAATGAACAAGGTCACGTTGGTATCCCGATCAACAATTTCAAACATTCCATGGAAAAATTCAGCTGAGTGAATCGATTTTGTTCGCAGCCAATGTTGTTCTTCCCAGTAGCACATTGCATACGAGTAGGTAGCTCCATATTGGTTTCCCGCACCTACAAAATAATGTATCGGATCTTCGTGGTGTCTTTGAGCAAAGTCTAGCGCAAAACTTTCACTTTCCTTAGCAACGTCAACTAAAGCTTGAGCTAGATATTGATCTAGAACAGTATACAAATCTTCATACCTATCAAATTCTCCCGCATTAAACATTATACGGTCAGCTACCATAAAGAACTTTAACTGTTCGTTTTCTGGATATGAAATCACATAATCTACTAAGTGACCAATCGGTGTATCTTCACCTTTGTCTATGAAGGCAAGAACCTTTGCTTGGCAATTAGTTTTTAACTTTTTGAGACTTCGAACCATATCATCTGTTGTCCCCGATACGGAAGAGATAATAACCAAAGTTTGATCTGTAATTCTCCGATTACCGGTTGTATAGTAAACAGAAGCATTTTCTGCCCAAGTATCAATCTCAGATCGTTCTTTCATATGCACTTCTGCTTGTAGAGCCGAGGCATAGGTACCTCCAATACCAAACCAGCAAATATTTTGATAGCCTTCACTACAGATATCGTCTACAATTTGATTGATTCGCGGACGAAGGGCTAAGGCTCCATTAACAGACTTCAATTTTTCTTCTTCATTAAATTTTATCATGATGTCCTCCTATACCTTTGATTGAGTAATTTCATCGAAATCAGGATAAAAAGAAACCGTTAAATCAAAACCTTTCACTTGAGATACTTCATAAGATAATAAATGAAATGGAATCGTCAGCAAAAGGGGAGCAAAATACTCATTACAATCCAAGTCCAACATTAAGTCGTTGCCCCTTTCCTCATCCTGACTAATGCTTACTTGGTAGGTATCCTCCATATGCTTATCTAAAAATATTCTCAAACGCTTCATTCTTTCACTCAACAATCCGTTAGAATCGATAAGCACAAGAATATCATTTGGATTTAATCCTAGATAAGGACCATGCATATATTCCTCTAACTCATGTCCATGGGCCGGTAGATGTAAAGTTTCTGTGAACTTTGTTTCAGCTTCCTTAGCCACTCCATAAGTTGCTCCATAGCCAATAAATACAAAACGTTGTGCTTTTTTAAATGCATTAAAATTTTTCTTAATCCAGGTTTCACTTAATTTGATTACTGAATCTGCCTGATTAACCACTGTTTTTAATTCATTTAAATAAGAAAAGTAAGATTCTTCAGATATTAGATTCGCTTCACAGGATGCCTTTAGTGCAAAAAGATATAAATATAATATAGTTGCCGTATAACCGGCTGTTACATAAGGCATTTCTTCTACAGGCATAGCTAAGTGCAAAAGATTACGGGCACTTTCAGCAAGAGGACTTTCAAGGTCGGAAGTCAATGTCCAAACTTGATGATTTTCCTTTTGAAGTTGCTCAACTAACTGGATAACAGAAGCGCTATGCCCCCCTTGAGAAACAGCTATATAAAGAAAATCATCCTGCCATTGATTATCATAACTTAAAGCTAAAGAAGGTTCACTCACAAAAACAGGTAAGCCAAGAATTTTTGCCATAAAAGGTTTTGCAGCATTAACTGCGTTAGCACTAGAACCAGTAGCATAAATAACAATTCCTTTGCACGCTGATAAAGTTAGGCCTTGTATCGCATCAAGTAGATGTTTATTATTTAGCAAATTTAAATTAATTTCTTTTTCCTGATAAATATAGTGACGCATCGACTTCATTTTATTCCCCCAAACCTAAGATTCCTGTATACGCACCGAAGATACCAATCACAGCAATCAATAAAAGAATCCAATACGATTTCACACCTTTCTTTACAAGGTAATAAATAAAACCTGTAAATGCCAGGGGAAGAATGCCAGGGATAACACTATCTGCTAGTCCAGAGATAGTAAGTGCATCATCTCCCGAACCAATAGTAAAAGGCATATTAACTGTAACCATAGTTGCTGTCATTGCTCCCACAACCGCTAGACCAATAACCGAGGCGCCATAAGTTAAGCGCTCCATAAGCCCAGATTTTTGAACATTTCCGATAAAGTCTGCACCGAGATTATAACCTAAGAAAAGCCCATAATACCTTACAGCTATAGCAGGAATATTGAAAATAAGTAAGAAAAGAATAGGCCCTAAGACATTTCCTTTCATGGCTAACGACGTTCCGATACCTGTAGCTATGACGCGAAGGGTCCCCCAGAAAAGAGAGTCCCCAATACCACTAAGCGGTCCCATCAATGCTATTTTAATATTATTAATAGTAGAGGGATCAAACTGATCATCCCTAGCATTGGTCTCCTCCATCGCAATAGTTATCCCCATAGGGAACGTTGAAATCCACGGAGTTATATTAAAAAATTCCATATGGCGTTTTATTGCTTGAGAGAATTTATCTTTTTGAGGATAAATTTTTTGAAGTACAGGAAGCAAAGAATATGTATACCCTAAGTTCATTTGACGTTCGTAGTTCCATGACCATTCAATTGTAAAAGATCGCCAAAAAACTCTCATCATGTCTTTTTTAGTTAAGATATTAGAATTCTTCATCTTCATAATCAATTTCTCCTTCCCCTACAGTTACCGTGGATGAAGCAGTGACCGCTTCAGCAGTATTTTCTTCCTTCAAACTCGTGTAGCCAGTCAAAATCAAAGCAAGAATAGCGGCGAAAATTGCTACACCTGTCACAGGCACTTTGAGATAAACTGCTAATGCAAATCCTAAAATAAAGAAAACGACATTACGTTTATTAACCATCATATTTAAAAGTAGTGCAAATCCATAAGCAGGTAGCAATCCTGTTGCAATTCCTAAACCATCAATAATAAACTGAGGAATACTATCAATTATTGTTTGAATAAAGGGACTTCCTAATAAATAAGAAATACAAACAATCAAACCAATAGGTAAGTTAACTGCAAAGAATCCCCCTAGAAAATTCATACGACCGATTCCCCTCGTATCAGCATTCTCAGCATAAGCATCTGCTTTATGAACGAAGTAAGGAAGAATCGATAGGAAGCCAATATTCTTTGCAATTAAAACAAGAGATGCAATGGGTAAACCAAGAGTCAATGCAACTGCAGTATCCTGCCCCGTTCCTATAGCAAAAGCAGTTCCTAAAATACTTCCTGAAATAATCTCTGGGGGTATGGCTCCCCCAATCGAAAAGGAACCAACAAAAGCCAGCTCTAACATCGCTCCAATTTTGATACCGGTGACCATGTCTCCCATAATAAGTCCCGTAATCGTACAAGTTACTAATGGACGACTCAACATGCTTGATCCTAACCAATATTCACCATTAGCTAACATAGCCGTCAAACCTAATAGGACGGCTATCAACAAATTATTTTCCATCGCCCTAGCCTCCTATTTATTTAACATTTCTTTTCCAATATCATGTTTGCTTTCACTAGGCACTTGTCGTAAGTCCAATTCAAGTCCTCTTTTAGCCAGCTTTTTTAAAGCGCTTTCATCTTCTGTTGAAATAAAAAAGGCTTTCCCAATTTGAGTTCGGCCTTCTTCAAATTTTTGACCACCTAGATTAATCGCTTTAATATCTGGTACCTGATCAGCTAATTTTTTAGCGTCTTTCACACTTTCGACTAGAATAATTAACTGATATTTATCTGTCACTCCGCTATTCAAAGCATCTATTGCATCATCTATTGTTTTCATAACTAATTTAGCGTTGCTGGGTTTTGCTAACCGTAAGGTGTTTTTCCAAACTTCATCATTAGCTACTTTATCGTTAGCAATTAAATAGCAATTAGCACCTAAAAAACTAGTCCAAGCCATCGCTACTTGACCATGAAGTAAGCGATGATCAACACGACATAACTTAATCATACTAAACACTCCCTCTTTCCTAAATTATTCTTTTGTAATACAAGGCTATTAATTCTCAACTAAACACTAAGCTCAGAAACTACGCTCATCTTTTCAATCTCATATTAATTTTTTGACTATCTAGCAAAAACGCTGCCGAAAGATTCTTATCGGCAGCATTTTTAACTAATAGATCCTAAAAGATTCCTACCAAGCAACCTACTGTAATGATTGCTGTGAGAATAAGAATTACTTTAGTCGCTGTCATTTGTTTAGCTGAAATCAGCCACCAAGCAAAGAGCACCATTGCCAAAGGTAGTATCCCTGGGAAAATACCATCAAGCACATCTTGCAGAGGTTGGACTTCTTCACCCATTGGAATATTGAGTTGCGTTGTTAGGTGGATGGTTGAAGCGGACAAACCACCGATTACCATAATCCCTAAAACATTAAAGGCTTCTGTAATGCGCGAAGCATTCTCTCCAATGATAGCGTCAATTGCGTTGACCCCTAAACGATAGCCATACATATAACTGAAGTACGAAATAGCGGTTCCAATAATACCGTAAGCAACGATATAGAAGATTGGGCCAACCGCACTCCCATTCGCAGCTAGACCCATACCAATTGAGAGTAAGAGGGGAACAATAATCCCTTGAATAATCGAATCCCCGATTCCTGCTATAGGCCCCATCAGAGAGGTCTTGATATTAACTGGCATCTGCTCGTCAACATCTTCACCTAAGGCAATTTGTTCTTCTAATGAAGTAACAATCCCATTAATCAACTGGCCCGTCTGTGGTTCTGTGTTATAGAACATGGAATGACGAACTAAGAGCCGACGTTTACTTTCTGGATCATTTGCATAGTATTTATTTGCAAAGGGAAGGTAGGAAAACGCCCATGAGTGTCCTTGAATCTTCTCATAAGACATGGATGACAGATGAGTAAAGGCCCAACGTCTCCAAATTTGTCGTAATTCTTTTTTCGTTAACTTTTGTTGTACTTCTGCTGACATCTTGCTCACTCCTTTCTAAAAGAGGTCCTCGTCTTCAAACCAATCTTCTGTATCATCAAGTATTGCCTGATCTGTCGTTGATGAAGACTGTGCAGCATTAGTTGTAGCCGATCCTACAGCAGCACTGGCTACTTGAGCAGTATTTTGAGATGATAAGTAAACGAGGTAAGCTACTAACGCTGCAATGAAAACAAGGGCAATCATACTTAATTTTGCAAAAGCTAAGAGTACAAAACCAGCGAAGAAGAAAATTAAGTGTAATTTTTCTTTAATCACAATTGCCATCAACATCGCAATCCCTAATGCTGGAAGTACACCGCCAAGAACAGAGATGATATGGGTCACAATCTCAGGCACGCTCTTCAAGAGAGCATCCACTAGATCACGGCCAAAGTAAATGGCTAAGAAGATTGGAACCGCCCGAATTAAAAAAGTCGTAATCTGAGGCAAGATAAAGTGATTCAACACAATACCACGGTCATCTAATTCTTCGGCAGCTTTTTGAGCCCGGTTATTCCAGAATGAATAAAGTGCCATCCGTGTATTGTAGAAAATAAGCCCAAAAGTCTGACCAATTAGTACAGAAAGTGTCACCGCAATGGCTGGATCTTTAGTCGTAGCAAGAGCTAAACCAATCCCACCATAGGAAGCGTAAGTGATTTCAGAGTTCGTTGCACCACCCGTTGAAAGGTTAGCGATAAACACCCCTTGAACAGCAAGACCACAGAGTACTCCAGCTTGAACGTCACCAAAAGCCAACCCAACCAATAGACCTGCAACCAGTGGCCGCCCAACAATATAAAAACCACCCGTCATCCCCAATAGAAGGGATGATTCAATCGCGCCTAAATAACAAAAGATAGCAGTTAAGAGCGCAGGTAGAAATAAACTTGTATCCATAACTATTCCTCCTATAGGCTATCAAATTTTTTCTTCATCACGGCCCATGACTTCTTCTCATCATCTGGAAGGAGTTGGAAGTATACATTAACACCTTGAGATTCGATATAGTCAAAGGCTGCGTAATCTTCCTCATCAATAGCCACCGTCCGCCCCAACACCTTAGTTCCTGGCCGTGTATTCATTGGCCCCACATTAAGAGCGTCACCAAACTTTACACCAGCTTTCAATAGGCTCGCAAAATTTTGTGGCGAATCACTAATTAAGAAATAATTCTTGTCTGAATCAATCGCCTTCTGAATCCGATCAGGGCATTGGTTTTCTGTATAAATCCCTAATTTATACTTCCCTGCTGCCGCTTTAAGCACACGTCGCCGTAATTTATCGGCATGTATCTTATCGCTAACTACCAAAATGCCATAACAAGGTCTAGCCTTAGTCCAACGTGTTGTTGTTTGACCATGGATAACCCGGTCATCGACACGCACAAGTGAAATCGTCATGATACTCCCCTCCTTTGTGTAAAATTATAAGTCACCTAAAATATCATCCGTACTTTGAATGCCATTTTGTCCGAATTCTAACGCGGTTTGTTTTAATTCATCTAAGGACGAATTCGAAAGCCCCATTCCAACTTCAATCAGCATAGGTAAGTTTAATCCAGAAATAACTCCCAAGCCTTTGGGATGTTCTAATTGATAAGCCAAACTTTCGTTATAAGGGGTTCCCCCAGGCAAATCAACTAAAATTAACACTTCATCGGTAGCAAGAAGTTGGTCTAAAGTTTGATGAAGACGTGTTTGAAAATCTTCAATTCCTAATTCATTCAAAAGAACTGTTGAGATATTACTTGTATCTCCTGCAATCATTTCATAACTTTGTAAAATACCTTCCGCAAAGTTCCCATGGGTCGCAAGTAGTAATTTCATAATAAAGTAACCCCTTTCATACTTTCATTTTACTTTATGTTATTATATATTATTATGAATGTCAATCTAATTTTAAGACTTTGTTAATCTTTTTACAATCAGATTTATGGTTACGAAGTTAATGTATGCGCTTTTATATTTCGAGTTGACTTTTTATATAATAAATCATAATATTATTATGTAATTACATATTTAGGAGGATAAATTATGGCTGAATATACCCTTGACCAACTTTTCAGACTTATCGACCACACTAATCTTAAAGCTGACGCAAGTTCAGAAGCTATTACGCAACTATGCGAAGAGGCTAAAAAATACCATTTCAAGATGGTTGCTATCAATCAAACCCAAAGCAAACTTTGTGCTAAAGTCTTATCCGGTACAGACATCAACGTCGGAGCAGCAATTGCCTTCCCACTCGGTCAAACAAGTATAGCTGCTAAGTGTTTTGAAACGCAGGATGCTATTGCTAATGGAGCTAATGAAATTGACTATGTCATCAATATCACTGAATTAAAAGACAAAAATTATGCTTATATCCAAGAAGAAATGGAAAAAATTGTTGAAATTTGCCGAGATGCCAATGTCGTTTCGAAAGTAATCTTCGAAAATTGCTACTTAAGTAAAGATGAAATCAAAAAAGTAGCAGAAATCGCTAAGGAAGTTAAACCTGACTTTATCAAAACCTCAACAGGATTTGGAACGAGTGGAGCAACTGTAGAGGATGTCCAACTGATGAAAGAAACAGTAGGTGATGCTGTCAAAGTTAAAGCAGCTGGTGGCATCCGAGATGCGGATACTTTTCTTGCAATGATCAATGCCGGAGCAGAACGAATTGGTTGTAGTTCAGGAATCTCTATTATTAAAGAATTAAAAGAACGTATGGAGAGAGAAAAAATTGACAAATTCGTTATTTAGCGGAATAATAAATCGATGAGCTATGCCTCATCGATTTTTTATTTCAATACAAAGAAGGAGATTCTATGAGTAAATTACATGAACAAGTCGCTGATGACCTGCGCAAAAAAATCGAAAATGGAACCTATCCAGAGAATTCTCTTATCCCTAAAGAGCTCGATCTTGTTAAAGAGTATGAAGTAAGTCGAACAACCATTCGTACTGCTATCCAAACATTAGTAGATGAAGGCTATCTTCACCGTAAGAAAAAAGCTGGCACCAAGGTAATTAGTAGCAAAATCGACCAAAGTTTTACTCATATTATTGAATCTTATAACGACGAAATGAAACGAAAGGGATTGGATCCCTCTACCCAAGTTATTACCCAAGTTGTAATTTCTGCCGATAATGAAGTTGCTGAAGCACTTGAAATAAGAAAAGGGAATCCTGTCATTAAGCTTATTCGCCTTCGTTTTAGCAATAACGTTCCGATCGTTCTAGTGACTACTTACATTCCCTATGAGGGAAACGAGTCTTTAGAATCCGTTGACTTTACTAGCCAAAGTTTCTATCACACTTTAAAAAATATGGATAAAGAAATCACCCAAATCAAGCGTCATCTTGAAATAAGAAAAGCAGATGAAACCGAAGCTGCACTCTTAAATATTGCTAAAGATGACCCCCTTTATTACTTTAAATCAGTCGCTCGTATTGCTGATAATACGCCCATTGAATATTCCAAATCTACTTATCGGGGAGATATCAACTCATTTAGTTTTGTGATTAAAGTGTAAAAACTTCTTAACTAATAACAAAAGATAATCATACAAAAAACGAAGGCCGCTTCTGTTCAAGCACAGAAGCGGCCTTCGTTTTTTACTATTCATTCAAACCTATTTTCGATAACATATCTAAACAATATAATCACCATTTCAAGGAAGGTAAACCCCTTAATCCCTCACCGGCTGATAACTAGCCCGATCCATAAAGATATCCGAATTCAGGTAGCGTTCGCCGGTATCAGGTGCGATAGCAACGACAATCTTGCCTGGGCCTAATTTCTTAGCGACTTCAATAGCCGCAACAGTATTGGCACCGCTGGAAATGCCCGCAAAGATGCTCTCTTCCCTGCCCAGGCGCCGGGTCATGTCGATGGCGGCTGCAGAGGAGACATCCAAGACCTCATTGTAGATTTCGGTATCTAAAGTATCTGGAATAATCCCCGGTCCAATGCCTTGGATCTTGTGGGGGCCCTTCTCCTTGCCGTGGAGGACGGCGGATTCCGCGGGCTCTACCGCATAAATCTCAACCTCTTTGCTCTTGGTCCTTAAATACCTGGCCGTCCCTGTCAAGGTGCCGCCAGTTCCTGCCCCTGCGACAAAGGCATCTGGCACTTGGTCGAGCGCTTCATAAATTTCTGGTCCGGTCGTTTTAAAGTGGGTTTCTGGATTGGCAGGGTTGGAGAATTGTCGCATAAAGACATAGCCTTCCTCCTGGTCGTAGGCCTCACCGGCAGCCACGAGTTCGTTAACCCCTCCCTCATGGTCCAAAAATTCTACTTGGGCGCCATAAGCCTTCAAGATTTCCACGCGCGCAGGGTCCGCATTATCAGGCATCAAGATCAGCACCTGGTAACCCCGAGCTGGACCGATCAAGGCCAGTCCCACTCCCGTATTCCCGGTGGAGGCCTCAACAATCGTGTCGCCTGCTTTCAGGCGGCCCTTGTCCTCAGCATCACGAATCAAATTCAGAGCAGTCCGTGTCTTGATACTCCCACCAATGTTGAAGGATTCCAGCTTGAGATAAACATCCGCTGCCCCTTCAGGCACAATATGATTCAACTTAAACAGGGGCGTATTGCCCACTAAATCGGTAATATCATTGCTTACAATAGCCATCGTCTCATCCCATTTCTATATTTTCAGCGGGTGAAGCCTGCATACTCACCCAGCTAATATTTACTTAGTAGCTAATGATTGCCTAGGATTATAGCATGCGATTTTACCTTGTTCAATTCCGGATAGATCCCTTGTAAAGCCCTTAAAAACGTTGATTTAAAAACGTTTTTAGTCGAATTATCCCCTCCCTGATCACCCCTGATCGCTTTTCTGTTCTGAAGGCGATGCCCTATTGATTGACAATACCGATCAGAGGGACTAACATTAAATAAGCTAAAATAAGCTATCTAAAAGTAAGCTACGTAAGGAGAGAAATCATGAAAAAACGTTATGACATCGTAGGGAGTTTCCTCCGTCCCGACCAGCTTCTCAAAGCTCGTAAGCTACACAGCCAGGGCCAAATTTCGGATACTGACTTACGCCAGGTGGAAGACCGGGCTATCCGCGACTTGGTTCAAAAGCAGGTTGACCTGGGCTACGGTCAGGTGACGGATGGCGAATTCCGCCGCACTTGGTGGCACCTCGACTTCTTCTGGGGTCTAACGGGGGTTGAAGCAGTCAACCGCCAGCGGACTGCAGCTAATTTCCATCTTTCGGAAGCAGAGGTCAAGTACCAGGCTGACAGCCTCGACTTAGTAGCCAAGCTATCGGGCGACAACCACCCCTTTGTTGAGGATTTTATTTTTCTCCAAGACCTGCTGGCTGACTATGAAGGCGTGGATGCCAAGCTCACCCTGCCTTCGCCCGCCCGGCTCTATTATGACCTGACCTCAACGGAGGCTGGCTTGGCAAATGTGAAGCGGATCTATCCCACTAAGGAAGGTCTCTTCCAGGCTATCCAGTCGGCTTATGAAACGGTCCTCGAAGACCTCTACCAGGCCGGCGCCCGCTTCCTCCAGTTCGATGACCCGATCTGGATTACCCTGGTCGACCGTGAGCGTTTCGAGCAAATCTACGCCTTCCGTAACGAAGACTTCGACCAGCTGGCCCAGTCCTTGGCGGAAGATTTTGTCCAGGTCAATAATTCTGTCCTTAAGGGGCGTCCGGATGACCTGGTGATCAGCACCCACAATTGCCGGGGCAACTTCCGCTCGCAATGGGCTTCCCAGGGGGCCTATGATCCGATTGCACCTTATGCCTTCGTCCAACAAGATTTTGACCGTCAATTCTTGGAATACGATACCGACCGGGCAGGCGGCTTTGAAGCCCTTAAAGACGTGCCGGATACGGTCGATGTGGTCTTGGGGCTGATTACCTCCAAGTCTGCCGACCTAGAGGATCCCGACGCCATTATCCGTCGCGTCGAGGAGGCTAGCCACTACCACCCCTTGGACAAGCTCTATCTCAGTCCCCAGTGCGGTTTTGCCTCAACAGAAGAAGGTAACTTGTTGACGGAAGCGGACCAGTGGCAGAAGCTGACCCATAGCCGCGATATTGCCCGCCGTATTTGGTCCGATGCCGACCATGTTCACTAAAGAAAGAAGGAAATCTATTATGAATAAATTGACTAAACGTCTTGGTCTCAGCCTCGTCAGTCTCCTCTTCCTCGGAGGCTGCGCCCTCTCGGATAGCGGGGCCGGTTCCAGTGCTTCCTCTTCCTCGAGCGAGGCCGACCAAAGCACGGTTGTCGCTGGGACTGGCGGAATGCCTGCTCCCTATGTGACCGTTGACGACCAAAACAATTTGACCGGCTATGATATCGATGTCATCAAGGAGGTCTTCAAGCGCCTGCCTGACCACGAGCTGAAGCTAGAGCTCACCGATATTCCTTCTGTCCTCACAGGGGTCAATACCGGTAACTACGATATCGGGGTCAATAACTTCAGCTACAACGAAGAGCGGGCCCAAAACTACCTCTACTCCTACCCTTACAACAATGCCAAGTATTGCTTTATCCACCACAAAGATCATAAAATCGAAAGCCTCGACCAAGCCGCTCAAGCGGGGCTAACCTATATCGGAGATCCATCGACCAACAATACGGCAGCGGTCAAGAAGTATAACGAAGACCATCCCGACAAGCCGATCACTATCGAATACTCAGACGCTGAAATCCCCGTGAAATTCCAACAGATTGAAGCTGATCCGAAGAAGTTCGCCATCGATGACTATCCAATTTACAACCTTAACCAGGAAAACTACCACTATGCCCAACTGGAAGCCCAGCCGATGAGTGACCAAGATAAGGATTACTTGAGCACTTCTATCTTGGCCTACTTCCTCTTCGCGAAGAACGACAAGGGCCAAGCCTTGCGCGATGAAGTCAACCAAGTGCTTAAGGAAATGGCTGAGGATGGCACCATTAAGAAGTTAACTGAAGAACACTTCGGCCAGGATCAAACCCCTGCCAAAGAACACTATGAAAAACCCTTGAACTAGGAGGCTGATTGCATGGAAACCTACCGTGTCCAAGGCCTGGGCTGGCAGCTAGCGGGCGTCCACTACGTCCGCATTGCGGCTTCCAACCCCGCCCCCCTCTCTGCTCCCCTGCCCCTGGAATTCGCCGATGACCAAGCGGACAGCCGCTATATCCTAGTCATGGCGGGTCAGGCTCCCGTTGCTACTTGCCGGATCCGTCAAGTCGACCAAAAGACGGGGCAGATTGAACGGGTAGCCACCGTCCCCAATCAGGAAGGCCGGGGCTATGGCCGGGCCGCTGTTGAAGCAGGCGAAGCTTGGCTAGCTGAAGCCGGTTGCCAGCGCTTCTTGATCAATTCGCGGACGGCTGTCCAGACTTTTTATGAGAAGCAAGGCTACCAGGCCATCAGCCAAGAAGTCACCGGGGAACCCCCTTTTGACTGTATACTACTCGCTAAAGACTATGAAAGAAATACACTTAAAGGAGACGATCATCATGACTAAAGACCATATTGCGCGCCGGGAAGATGCCCATGAAATCAGTGAATCAGGCGCCTTTGTCCGCCAGAAGAATCGCTTTGACACCCCTTTTGGTGATGGGGAGGGCGAATTACCGGTTGAAGCCGGCCGCTACCGCCTGCTCTGGGCGCCCATCTGCCCCTGGGCCCATCGCTCTGTTATCGCCCGAGAACTTCTCGGCCTCCAGGATGTGATCTCCCTGGGAACGGCTAAACCGGTCCGGACAGATGAAGGTTGGGACTTCTCTGAAGATCCTAACGGCGGCATTTTGCCTGGTTCTGACTACAAGTACCTGCCTGAGATCTATGCGGCAACCGACCCTGACTATGAAGGCCGGGCCACGGTTCCAACCGTTGTCGATACCAAAACTGGCAAGGTCGTCAACAATGACTACTTCAACCTGACCTATTACTGGGAAGAAGAATTCAAACCTTTCCACAAAGAAGACGCCCCTGACCTCTTCCCTAAGGCTCTCCAGTCAGACATCCGCGCATTCAATGACATGCTCTTTAATGAGGTCAATAACGCGGTCTACAAGTGCGGCTTTGCCCAAAGCCAGGAAGCCTATGAAGAGAACTATGACTTGCTCTTCAACCGCTTGGACCAATTGGAAGAGCGCTTGAGCCAGCAACGCTATCTCTTCGGCGACCAGATTACCGATAGCGATATCCGCTTCTATGTGACCCTGGCCCGCTTTGACGTATCCTACTATCCAGAATTCAAGGCCAACCGCAACCGTATTATTGACTTCCCGAATATTTGGAACTATGCCAAGGACCTCTACCAAACACCAGGCTTTGGCTCAACCACTGACTTCACCCAAATCAAGATGGGCTATTCCTTAGGTAATGTGGGCCACAACCCTTACCATATCCTAGCTAAGGGGCCCGATACCTCCATCTGGAATGAGCCCCACGACCGTGACCGCTTCAACTAAGGAGGCTAAGTATGTCCAAACATCCTGTCTTTGCTAAGGAAATCCAAGCCGACGGGTCTTTCGTCCAGCAAGGCAATGCCCTGTCCACTCCCTTCTCCTATGAAGCAGGGGGCTTGACGCCAGAAGCTAACCGCTACCAGCTGGTCTGGATGCCCGCCTGTCCCCATGCCCACAAAGTCGTGATTGCCATTCACCTCTTGGGCCTGGACCCAATCATTCCCATCTCTGCAACCGGCCCCTACCGGACAGACGAGGGCTGGGTCTTCTCCGGCTATCCTGGCGGTCGCGACCCGCTGACTGGTGCCAAGTCCACCTTGGAGCTCTACCAGCGCAGCCTGCCGGACTATGACCTCCGTCCGACAGTGCCCCTCATGGTCGACCTACGCAGTGGCCAGGCGGTCAACAATGACCATAAGACCCTGACCCTGCAACTGGAAACCGTCTGGAAAGACTTCCACGCTGCAGGTGCCCCCGACCTCTATCCCGAAGCCCTCCGTCCAGACATTGACCGCTTGAACCGGCTCATTTATGAAGAGATCAACGTGGGCTTCTACAAGGTCGGCTTCGCCGAAAGCCAGGCCGCCTATGAGACAGCCTATGACAAACTTTTTGAGAGCTTGGACGTCTTAGAAGACCGCTTGAGCCAGTCGCGCTATCTCTTAGGCGACCAACTGACCGACGCCGACCTCAGGCTCTACCCTTCCCTGGTCCGCTATGACGTGGTCTACTACGACGAATTCCGCTGCCGCGAGCGCCGGCTCAGAGACTATCCTAATCTCTGGCGCTATGCCCGCGAGCTCTACCAGATCCCTGCTTTTGATCAGACGACTGATTTTGACTTCATCAAGGAATCCTACTACCGGTCGCCCCACCTCAAGGCCCTCTTTGGCAACAGCCACAACATCCTGCCAAAGGGTCCTGACCTCAGCCCCTGGAAGCAGGGGCCGAGCAACTAATTGATTGCAAAGGAGTTTTATCTTGGAGAAATTATTTGACTTTAACTACATGCTGGAGGCCATCCCCAGACTGCTTGACCGCCTCCCCGTCACCCTGGAATTAACCGCCCTCGCCATGGTCCTGGGCCTGGTCTTGGGGATCATCATTGCCCTCATCCGCCTGGAAAAGCTGCCGGCCCTTAGCCCACTCGCCCGGCTCTATGTCTCCTTCGTCCGCGGTACACCGATCATCGTTCAGCTCTATATTTCTTACTTCGGCCTGCCGCTCTTCTTGAAGTACCTGAACGCCCAGTTCGGTTGGCAGCTCAATGTCAATGGGATCCCAGGCTATGTCTTCGCCATCCTGGCCATGGGGATCAACCAGTCGGCCTACCTGTCCGAGATCTTCCGCGGAGCCTTCCTGTCTGTTGACAAGGGACAGATCGAGGCTGCATATTCGGTGGGGATGACTAAGGGCCAGTGCTTCAGACGAATCCTCTTCCCCGAAGCCTTGACCATCGCCATCCCCGGCTTGGGCAACTCCTTGATTTCCCTAGTCAAGGGTACCTCCCTGGCCTTCGTGACCAGTGTGGTGGAAATGACTGCCCAAGGGAAGATTATCGGGGGCCAGACCTACCGCTACTTCGAGGTCTACATTGCCCTCGCTATCATCTACTGGTTGGTGACCATTCTCCTCGAATTGATCTTCTACCTGATCGAAAAACGTCTGGCCTTACCTGACCAAGCACCCCAAGTAAAGGAGGGAGCCTAAGCCATGATCCATGTCAATGAACTAAGTAAATCTTTTGCGGATAAGACCGTCCTAGACCACTTATCCTTCGACATTCAAAAAGGCGAAGTGGTCGGGATTGTCGGCCCTTCTGGTACAGGGAAATCCACCCTGCTCCGCTGCCTCAACCGTCTGGAATGCCCAGACCAAGGGGAGATTCAGTTCGGTGACGAATCCTACTCGCTTACCAGCCAAAAGACGGATGACATTACCGCTATACGCCGGCACACTGCCATGGTCTTCCAACAATTCAATCTCTTTAAGCGGAAGACGGCCCTTGAGAATGTGACCGAGGCCCTAGTGACCGTCCAAGGCGTTCCAGCTGACCAGGCCCAAGCCAAGGCCAAGACGGAACTTCACCGGGTCGGCCTGGCGGGTTACGAGAACCACTACCCCCACCAGCTATCGGGTGGCCAGCAGCAGCGGGTCGCTATCGCCCGGGCCATCGCCCTGGAACCTCAACTCCTCCTCCTCGATGAACCCACCTCTGCCCTCGACCCTGAACTCGTTGGCGAGGTCCTCAGCGTCATCAAGGAAATCGCCCAAGCTGGCTACACCATGCTCCTGGTCTCCCACGAAATGGCCTTCGTCCGCGAAGTCGCCGACCGTGTCTTCTTCCTCGACCAAGGCCACATCCTCGAAGCCGGCCCCGCCGACCAAGTCTTCGACCAACCCCAAAGCGACCGGGCCAAACAATTCTTCTCCAAAGTCAAAGAAAGATATTAACTATACAGCTTTTCCCACAAGCAAGACTCGCCTAGTTTGGATCTCTCTCCAAATTGGGCGATTTTTTTATCCTCGCCTATACACTATCCTCCACTCATTATCTTCTCATTTGACAGCTTGTAAGCGCTGCCTTATCCTGGACTTAGAAGCTTTTCCAGGGAGGATTAATTATGAAGAAAGGTCAACTCAGCCTCGCTATCGCTTGCCTATTTCTCTTTGCCTGCCAGGCCGAACCCATTCCTGAACTCAACCAGGCCAAGGTCCAAGCAGAACCCGACGAAGAGATTGCCCAGATTTTTGACCTGCCGCTAGCCAGCGATCCAACGATCAAGGCCCGGCGCCGCCACTTCATTGACTTACAGGGGACTCGCGAAGAGACGCCCTATATCGACCACTTCCAGACCCTGCGCCAAGTCAACCAAGAGCTCACCGACCTCCAGCTCCCCTCAGATAAAATGCAGGATCTCAATCTCCCCTGCAGGCATCGAGGCTAAATTGAGACCTTCTGGATATTTCCAATCCGAATTTGCCCTTGTTCAAGATGATTCAACCAGGCCTAGCTGACAAGCCCCTTCGATTAAGCCATATAACAAAGCAGGCATACCCTCCCTAATTTGGGAAACCACCGGCCTGCTTTTTTCGATATTCCTATTTGCGCGCAGCTGCCTCAAAAGCAAATAGAGGTCGGCTATTTGCTCTCAGCTGGTCTGAAAGCAAGTTGAAGGCGGCTCTTTGCATTCGGCAGGGTTGAAAGCAAATTGACACTGGCTATTTGCACTCGGATGGTCTGAAAGCAAATTGAAGCTGGCAGTTTGCATTCGAAAGCTTTGTGTGCAAATAGAGACAGCAACTTGCGAAAATACTCCCTAGCTGGATCTTCTAGGCCTACTGGACCTTTGAAGCTTATTTCGTGATAAGAACATTCATCCAATTAGCCTGCACCTCCAAATTCAAAAGCGAATCGAATGCCCATCAGCAATGATTTAATATAGAACGACAAAACAAGCCGGTGTTCCCTCCCTAGCTTGGGAAGAACACCAGCTTGTTTTTTTGATTGCTTATTCTGCTTCAAAGTCTGCTTGGATGGCCTTAAGCAGCTCAGGGTCGCTGAGGACGTCGTAACCGGTCCGGGCCAGGATTTCGATGGTGGTCATCATGGCCTCATAGCCGGCTGCAGTTTTCGTGCAGTCGCGGAATTCGGGGGTATGACCGGAGATTTTTTGTCCGTTGGTGATGCCGTAGTAAGGGTTGGTGGCGGGCACGACATGGCTGACATTGCCCATATCCAGAGAGCCGACCACTTCATTGGGATCAGGGTCTAACATCTCCACACCTAGGGCTTCAGCGTTGGCGTTGTAGGCATCGTCTAGGGGCCGGTTGGTGACCATGTCGTCGTAAGTCTTCTCATAATTCCGGTATTTCATGGTACAGCCCGCTGCTTGGGCGGCGCTCTCTGCCATGCGGATCATCATCTCGCGCAGGACTTGGACATAGGCCTTGTCGCGGGCCCGCACATAAAAATGCGCCCGGGTGTAATCTGGGATCACATTAGCGACCTCGCCCCCGTCCTTAATTACCCCGTGGACGCGGGCAGTCGGTAGGATTTGCTGGCGTTGGGCATTGACCAAATTGAATAAATTAATCACGGCATCGAGGGCATTGATCCCCTGCCAAGGTGCCGCCGCGGCGTGGGCATTCTTACCGAAGAATTCAAACTCCAAGGCCTGCATGGCGAGTGAGGGGCCGCTCTTGGTATTGGCATCTGAGGGGTGGGTGCAGAGAGCCACATCGATATCGTCGAAGGTATCAGCGGCTGCCATGTCCACTTTGACCCCATCCGTTTCTTCGGCAGGCGTCCCTAAGACCACCACCCGGCCCCCTGTTTCATCGAGGACCTTGGATAAGACAATTCCCGCACCGGTGTCGACTGTCCCCAACATGTTGTGGCCGCAGCCGTGACCAATCTCTGGCAGGGCATCGTATTCCGACAAGTAGGCTACAGTTGGACCGAGCTTGCCGGAATCATAGGTCGCCCGAAAAGCGGTCTCAAAGCCTAGGTAAGGTTTTTCAACTTGAAAGCCGTGCTTTTCTAAAAGGTCGGCGTGGGCCTGGGAGGACTGGTACTCTTCCAGTCCCAGTTCCGGATGGTCGTAGATATAATCGCTCAAGGCTTGAAATTCTTCTCTTAAGTCTGCACAAATCTTGCTTAATGTCTCTTTTCCCATATGAACCTTCTTTCTAGAATGGACCGTAGCCCATCAGGTGCGCTGCAACAACAAAAACTAGGCCGATCAAGAGCCAGATCAACATCAGGGGCATGGCGAACTTGACCCACTTACTGTAAGGAATCTTGGCGATCGCCAGTTGAGCCATGAGGATGCCGGACATGGGCATAATAGAATCCAGGAAGCCGTTGCCCAATTGGTAGCAGAGGACAGCGGTTTGCCGGGTCACACCCAGGGCATCGGCCAAGGGCACAATAATCGGCATGGTAACCGCCGCCTGGCCGCTCCCTGAAGAAATAAAGAAATTGATGATCACCTGGACCACATAGATCCCCACTGCACTCAAGACGCTCGGCAGGTTGGCAATAGCGTCCGACATGGCGTGGATGAGGGTGTCAATAATCATGCCATCTTCTAAAATGACAATAAGGCTCTGGGCCAGACCCACAATCAAGGCGGCATAGACCATATCCTTGGCCCCTTCGATGAAGCCATCCGCAATTTGCCCGGCTTTTAGACCGCCAACCATACCGGCTAGAATGCCAGCGCCGATGAAGACCGCGCCGATCTCCGTGATATACCAGCCGTAACCGATGACGCCGACCGCAATCACCACGAAGCTCAGCACAAAGATCGCTGCAATGATCTGCTGGCGGCGGGTGAAGGGCAGGGTCTCGTTCGATTTGCCTTCCGCCGCTTCCTCAGCCTTGGCCGCCTGTTCTTCCTCATAGACAATGGACTGGGTCGGGTCTGCCTTGACTTTTTTCGCATAGCGCATCAGGTAAATGGTTGTCGACAGCCAAACGACCGCGAAGAGGACCAGGCGCAAGCCAATCCCCGAGAAGAGGGGCAAGTCAGCGATGGACTGGGCCACCCCCACTGAGAAAGGATTCATAAAGCCCGAGGTGAAGCCCAGACCAGCACCCAGGCCGATCATCCCGACACCTACCAGGGCGTCATAGCCCATGCCCCGAGCCAGGGTCACGCCCAAGGCAATGAAGAGGATGGTCTCCTCGCTCAAACCAATCGTCGACCCAGCAATCCCCATAATCAGAAGAACGGATGGAATCACCAGGGTTTCCTTGCCCCGCAAGGCGTGGACCAAACGACTCAGCGCCGCTTCAATCGCCCCCGTCTGGTTCATCACGCCAAAAGCCCCTCCCACGATAAAGAGGAAGTAAGAAATATGTTGGCTCCGCTCAAAACCAGCTGGCAAGGATTTTAAAATATCAAAGATTCCCTGGGGCTGCTGGGCCACATAGCGGAAGGACTCCGGGTCGATCACCTCCCGACCGTCCACCATAGTCCGGGCAAACTCCCCCGCTGGCACCAGCCAGGACATCAAGGCAGCAACCACAATAAAAGCAAACAACAAAACATAGGTATGCGGGACCCGCAGCTCCCGCATATCCGACCAAAATCTACTCACAATACTCGCTCATTTCTATATAGTGTATCCTGCTGGTCACTGCCTCGTTTAGCCCGTATGTGTAAGCGCTACCATAAAAGGTGCTAATCCAAGCCAGTGCACAACACAATCAGTTCAGATTTTATCATAAGTACAGGGTGTGAACAAGTGCGCTTAGCTTTGGATCACTGGAGCAAGGCGGGGTAAGAGCTAGCGAGGCTTGAGCTCCCCAATTTGCGCACAGCAGATCTGAAGGCAAATTGGGGCTGGCTATTTGCTTTCGGCGAGTCTGAAAGCAAATACGAAGAAGGAGTTTTCCTTCAGGCGCTCTGAAGACAAATTGAAAGATGGAGTTTGCACTCGGCAGGTTCTGAAGGCAAACTCCAGTCGGCTATTTGTCCTCAGCCGTCCTGTAGGCAAATTCCAGAAGCCAACTTGCCTTCGTTGCCCCCTGAGTGCAAATAGGGAGCCGACAACTTGCGAAAGCACTCCCAATTAAACCGACACAAGGTCTTCCTTGACAAGCCCCACACTTTGTTTTAAAGTGGCTGTAAATAAAGAAAAAATTGAGGTGCCAATTGGCTGAGATTAGACTCATTGAACCTGTCAGGATAATGCCTGCGTAGGGAAGATATTTTTTCGTATGGCTAATTGGCAATCTCAAAAGAATGAGATTGTCTTTTTTTATGGGAGGAATTCAATATGGAACAAGCAATGCAAGAGGCCATTCAAGCCTGTGTCGAGGCAGTTAAGGCGGGCCAGCCCCTGGTCCCCTCGATCACCAATACCGTGACCATTAACCTAGTGGCCAACACCCAGATCGCGGCGGGTGGCTCGGCAGCTATGGTCTACATGGCGGATGAAGGGGAAGCCATGGCCCAAGCCGGAGAAGCCTTCTATATCAACGTGGGAACCATCTTCCCCCTCTACCAGGAGAGCATCCCGCGCACGATCAAGGCCCTCAACGCTGCCGGCAAGCCCTGGGTCCTCGATCCGGTGGCGGTTGGCATGGGCGGTCTGCGCACAAAACTCCTCAGCGACATGCAGGAAGACAAGCCCACGATCATCAAGGGTAATGCCAGTGAAATTATGGGCTTGGCCAAGGCTTGGGGACTTCTCGCCGAGGACCAAACCGTCGCTAATAAAGGGGTCGACAGCCTGCACAGGCCAGAAGAAGCCCGGCAAGCGGCCCGTCTGCTCGCCCAAGAAACTGGCGGCGCGGTCGTGGTCTCCGGCGAAGTGGACCTGGTCACCGATGGGCAAGTTGTCTACGCTTCTTCTGGGGGCTCTGAGCTCATGAGCCATATTACGGGCGCTGGCTGTGCCCTGGGTGGTCTGCTGGCAGTCTACGCCGCCAAGGCCGACTCTCTCACCGCTGCCCTAAGCGGGGTCAATGCCTTCAACTATGCCGGTCAACGCGCCGCCCAAAAAGCACAAGGCCCCGCTTCCTTCCAAATGCACTTACTAGATGAACTCTACCAAGCCAGCCCTGAAGCCATCGCTTCTAACCCTTGCCAGAGAGAGGAGGACTAGGCATGAGCTCGCGTCAAAAAAATTTCGACCTCTCTGCTTATCTGATTATTGGTCCAGAAAATACCCCTGACCGGTCGCCCCTTGACATCATCCAGCTGGCCTTGGAGGCGGGCTTCACCTTCGTCCAGATTCGCTCCAAGATCCTCGACGCCAAGCCTTGGATCGAACTCACCATCCAAGCGGCCGACCTGATTAAAAAGATGGGCCTCCAGGACAAGGTCTCCCTGGTCGTCAATGACCGACTGGATGTGGTACTCGCGGCTCGGGAAGCCGGTGCCAAGGTGGACGGCATCCATGTCGGCCAGACTGACCTGCCCGTCTCCCTCTGCCGGAAATACCTGGGCCCTGACGCCATTATCGGCCTCTCTGCCACAGCCCTGGAATTGATTGACTATGTACAGAACGAAGACGTCAGCGAAGTCGATTACTTTGGTGCCGGCCCCCTCCACGCTTCCCCATCCAAGCCGGAAGCGGGACACTTCGAGGGTCAGGACCTGGTCACCCGGACCTACGATGAACTGGAGCGACTGGCCCAGGTGAGCCCCATCCCCGTCACTATAGGAGGCGGCGTGACCCTGGCTGACCTGCCTGACCTCGCCCAGACCGGGGTCGATTCTTTCTTCGTCATCTCAGCTGTCACCGCAGCCGAAGATCCCGGTCAGGCCGCCAAAGATCTCGTTTCTAGCTGGAATACCTATCGAAAGGAGCACTAAATGAAGACTGCCTTAAGCATAGCCGGCTCCGATTCATCAGGTGGTGCCGGTATCCAAGCCGATCTCAAAACTTTTCAAGCCACGGGAACTTTTGGCATGAGCGCCATCACGGCCATCACCGCCCAAAATACCCTGGGCGTCCAAGCCAGTGAAATTGTCTCCCCCGAGCTCCTGGAAGCTCAAATCCGCAGTGTGTGCGACGATATCCGGCCCGATGCCGTTAAGATTGGCATGGTCGGTAATGCCGACTCCATCCGCTGCATCGCCCGCTTGGTTCAAGAATACCAACTCGACAAGCTGGTCCTCGACCCCGTCATGGTGGCTACCAGCGGCGCCAGCCTCTTAGCCTCCGACCAAGTCCAATCCCTCCAGGAAGACCTGATTCCCCTGGCCAAGGTCATCACGCCCAATCTCTCAGAAACTAGCGTCCTCTACGGGCAAGAAGTGACAGACGAAGCCAGTATGGAAGAAGCCGCAAAGGCCCTCTCCGACCGCTACCAGGTAGCCGTCCTCGTCAAAGGCGGCCACCTCCAAGGCAAAGCCTGGGATGTTCTCGCCGACGCGAACGGTTTGCATTGGCTCCAAGCTGACCAGGTCGACAACCCCAACACCCACGGCACCGGTTGTACCCTATCCAGCGCCATCGCCTCCTACCTGGCCCAAGGCTATCCCCTAAAAGAAGCCATCCAAAAAGCCAAAAGCTATCTCACAGGCGCCATTGCCGCTGGATTGGACCTCGGCCAGGGACATGGGCCACTCAACCATGCTTATCAGTATCAGAAAAATTAGGATTAAGGTATGCGAAAGACCAGCCCTTCGTTTCGATAGGGCTGGTCTTTTGATTTGGCATGTTTAGATTCTATCTAGGTCAGATTACTGGAAAGTAGCCATTTTTTCTGTGTCCATCGTCTGTAGAATATTGCCGCTCGAAGTGCCTCGTCTATGATAAAGACAAACCAAACAGCAATTAAACCCTGGTTAAAGAAATAAATGAGGCTTAAGCTAACAGGAACTGTAAATAAATAGGTCGTCAATACACCAACAATAACCGGATAGCGCACATCCCCGACAACATTTAAGTTAGCAATCAAAATTTCATTGCTTGCCCTGAACGGATCATAGAAAATACTCAACCATAATAAAATCGTCACAGTTTGCTTAATAGCTTCATCTTCTGTAAAAATTTGAATAAGCAGAGGCCCTAGTAAAGCAATAATGACATTTAAGATGACTGAGAGAGAAAAGAAGGCTTTAACAGTACTTCGACCTGTTGCTGTTCCTTGATCCATATCTTCTTTTCGTATTGCTTTACCTATTAATATCTGTGAGCTTTGACCAGCTGCAACAGATACGGTAAATATAATAGCAGTAATTGTCTGCGTGTAAATTCGAGAAGATAAAGAGACAACACCAAGAGAAGCAATCCCAGCTGTTATTAATAGCTGAGAAATATTGTAAAAAACATTCTCCATAGCCGAAGGAATCCCTAATCGTAAAATTTTTGAACTAATTTTTAAATCTTCTAAATGAAATGACCATTTTAGTTCAAAAATCTTAGGCAGATACTTCTTCAAAATAAGCAAGCTAATGAATACGCCCAAACATCGCATAATTAAAGTAGCAATACCAATACCAATGACTGCATTATCAAGTAAATGGGTATAAACTACGAAAGCATTCCCACTAACAACAATCAAGGTATTCAAAATCGACGCATACATTGCTGCCCGAACTTTACCATAACTTCTAAGAAGTGCATTAACACTACTTGAAATTCCTAAAGGCAGTAAACTCCATCCTAAGAGTTGCAAATAGATATTACCAGTCTCTATCAAATTAGCTGGGGAATTAATTAATTGAAGTAAATGCCTTCCAAATATAGCAAAGACCAAAATAATTAATAGAGAGAGTAGACCATTTAACAACAAGCTTTGTTGAAAAATTTTTCGAATATAATCTAGATGGTCTTTATCAGCATTTTGTAGAAATAAAATGGTGCTCCCCAAAGAAACGATCCCCAGCAACAACTGTCCAATCGCAATAATCTGATCTGTCAAACCCGTTAAGGCAATTGCTTGATCATTAACTGATGAAATCAAAAATACATTAACATTCATGATCAACATCATGAATACTTGCTCAATCAAGATTGGCAAAAACAAATTCTTAAATTTTTGTATTATTGATTGTTTTATGTCTGTCTTCAATAACATCATTTAGCTACTAACTAGGCAAATTCTTTAATATAAGTCGTCATATTATTATCTGAGATTTCAATCACTCGAGCGCCTCTGTTCAAGTCGCCATACGCATTGTAACCAGAACAGCGGCCGTAAATTAATTTAATCCCATAAAAATCTGATACGAAATCATTTTCATGATCATGGCCAGCATAAATAGCAACGATGTTACTATTTCTAATTTTTATTTGAGCGTATAAGCCAGTATTAAGTGCAGAGGAACAAACTTCCTCACTCTGGTGTCCCTCAGCTTGCCCATCTATGATGGCTTGAGCGTATTCAGGAATAGGAATATGGATAAACAAATGACTTTGTTTAGAAGGATCCTGGGTCTGCTCAATAATCCAATCAATCTGCTGATCTTCCAAATACGCATATTGTCCCGTTTCTGTCTCGTCATAATCGCCTGAATCGACAATCAGTAGTTGGGTCTGCTCATCGATGCTTACTACATACATCTCTCGATTATTCACGACCGTAAGCTTCTCTTTACAGACATGATTCTGAGAGCAACGAACCAAGTCATTCAGTTCGGCCCGACCATAGACATCAATTTCATCGCGATGATGATAAAAGCTGGCTAACTCTTCATTTTCACTTAACAGTTTTTCTAAATTATCTGAGCTTTCTTCAACTAGCATATTAATTTTATCTTGCAAGTAGAAGATTTCAGAATCATGGTTGCCATAAGTAACCGCATAGGGCACTTCTAAACGATCAAAGAACTTTAATACTTCTTCAAAGTTTTGAAGGGAGTGAGGCACATGGCTCCAGATGACATCTCCTGATAAAACTAAATAATCAGGTTTCTCTAGTGAAACGAGATCTTGTACCGCTTGAAGGGTCTGAGCATCTAATTCATTAAAAGGAAGACTACTCCCAATATGTAAGTCTGTTAATTGTATAATCTTTGTCATGGCTTAATTCCCCCTTTTATCGAACAACAATCAAGTCATCTTTAGAAAGATAGAGATCAACAGGTTCACCATCTTCTCTAAAGTTTTTAGACCGGTTTAATTGGTCAACTTTAATAATTTGGTCACCAACTAATACGTTAAACCGCAAAATAGACCCCAGCATAGAAGTTCTTTGAATCTTCCCATGAATTTGGATGGCATCTTCTAGGGGTTCAAAGGATAGAGTTTCTGGACGAATCGCTACTAGAGAAGCTGGTCCTAAAGCATAATCTGAAAAATCATGGAAGTCTTCGACTTCAAAGACATTATGATTTCCAATGAAATTAGCAACAAAGCGATTTTCAGGTCTCCGATAAACTTCAGAAGGTGTTCCCCGCTGAACAATATTACCTGATTCCATAACAAAAATGTAATCACTCATTGTCATGGCTTCTTCCTGATCGTGAGTTACCAAGATTACAGTAATTCCTAATTCATTCTGAATATCTTTAATCAATTCACGAAGCTGCATACGGATTTTAGCATCTAAGGCACTTAAAGGCTCATCAAGTAATAAAACATCTGGACGAGTAACCAAAGATCTCGCTAAAGCCACACGTTGTTGCTGTCCACCTGATAATTGTCTTGGATAGGCCTCTTTTCTATCTTCTAAGCCAACCAAACGAATCATTTCAAGCGCTTGTTCTTCCTGTAATTTTTTGTCAACTTTTTTCATTTCTAGACCAAATTTTACATTGTCCAAAACATTCATATTAGGAAACAAAGCGTACTGTTGGAAGACCATCCCAAGATTTCGATTTCTCGGTGGTAGTTGATCTACTCGTTTGCCATTGATATAGACCTCGCCACTATTGATTTCTTCTAGACCTGCAATACATCTTAATAAAGTACTCTTCCCAGAACCACTAGGCCCTAACAAAGTATTTAAAGAACCCTCTTCCATATTAAGGTCTAAATTTTTTAAAATTAATTCTTTGCCATCATAACTCTTGGTGACATTTTTTATCTCGATATAACTCATATTTTTTTAACTCGCTTTCTATTAACTAAAACCAGCGCGATTACTGTAAATAAAGTAGCTAGGGTGAAGTAAGTCACAACGATAGCACTCGAATAGTGCCCATTAGCTGTTAATTGTTCCCGTAAATAGATCTGAATCGTCGTAAATTTACCACCTAGTAATAAGTTTACAGTAACATATTCAGCAAATAAGCCTGAGAAAATAAACAGAGCTGAAGAGATAACTCCGTTACTGATATTAGGCAAGATAATCTTGGTAAAGGATTCTAATTTACTAGCGCCTAAAATTTCTGCAGATTCAATTAATTCCTTAGCATTAATTGAACGTAAACTATTTGTTGTTCCCAATGTCATCAGTGGTAAAGTACCCACCACGTATGAACCAAATAGCAAGATCATCTTAGGTACTCCAATTGAATTATAAGCTTCTGAAAGCGACATAACAGAGATAACACCTGGTAGTGAATAACAGAAGATAATAATCAAATTAATGTATTTCATTAATTTAGGGAAATAGATAGCAATTGCAAAGATCGTTGGCACAATTACCGCTAAAGAAAGTATTACCGTCACCGTAGCAAGGAAGACTGTTCTTGCAATCGCCATTAAGAATTCTGGATCTGAAAATAGTTGAATATACCATTTTAAAGTTAAGGAATCTGGTAAGACACTAAAGGTCCAAGAACTTGAGAAAGAATAAATAATTGTGATAATGAGTGGAATGAGTAAGTAAGCTAGTAATATAAAAATCACTAAAGGTTTGAATATTTTACTCATCGTAGATCCCTCCTTAGTCGATTAGAAACATAATGTCCAAATACCATATTAATCGCTAAAATCAGAGCAAGTACAACAGCTAGTGCCGATCCAATCTCGGGTTTAGCGAACAGGTCTCCCGATACCGTATTTCCGATTCTAACCGATAATAAGTTAATGCTTGATCCAGTTAGTGCGATTGCTGAGTCATAGGCTCCCATCGCATTAGCAAACATAATACAGAACGTTCCGATTAAACTTGGAGCAAGAATTGGCAAACCAATCTTTGTCCAATATTGCAAGCTATTAGCACCTAAAAGTTCTGCTGCTTCAGACCATCTTTTATCTAAGCCATCGAAAATCGGAATCAATAAAGTAATTCCCATCGGTAACTGGAAGTAAATGAATACAATCAGTAAACCTGTTAAAGAATAGATGTTAAAATCGGAAAGTATATTCCAACCTAATACCTGATCAAGCATCACAAGCACACCTGAGTTACCTAATAAAATAATGAAACCGAAAGCCAGTGGTACCCCGACATAGTTATTCGTTAAATTAGCTAAGACCAAGAAAGCCTCTCTCATCTTAGGTAAGTAAGAAACAATCGCATATGTCGCTAAAGAAGTAACGAATAGCCCCACTAAGCTTGAATACAGAGAAATTAAGATAGAATTCCTAAAAGCTTCCGTGTAAATATTTGTGGTAAAAATTTCTTTATAATTATTCAGCGTAAAAGCGCCACTACTTGCATCTTGAAAACTTGCCAGTATCATCGTTATCACGGGATAAACTAATACTGCTAAAATTAACAAGAAGAAGACCGTGATGAAAGCTTTAAACACTCCCAATCCTTGTTTCATGATATCCTCCTAAAAAGAATAAAGGCCCAGACTACTGAAATAGTTGAGCCTTTACATTGATTTAAATTAATTCTTTAAATGCGTGATGACATTGTCTTGCCATAAGCTTCCTAATTGTTCTAGTAAGTCATTCCATGCTTGTAAATCTTCTACAGGACGAGCACTTTCATACATTTCATCTGGAAGTAAGGCATCTTTTGCGTCTTGATCAAGCTCAACATTTTCACGAATTGGACGAGCATGACCTCTGGCTAAATTATTTTGTCCTTCATCAGAAAGAATATATTCTCTCGCTAGAGCTGCTGCGTGAGGACGTTGGGTGTATTTATTTAAAATTGTGGTGTAGCCACTAGTTACTGTCCCGTCTGTTGGAATAACCACTTCAAAGCGGTCTGAGCCTAAAGTATCTTGCATAGTTAAGGCATTAAAGTCCCACATTGGAACAACTTCATGCTCTCCAGATTCAAGGGTCCCAGCGTTATAGCCAACGGTGTTTAAACGACCTTCTTCACCCAACTTTCTATAGTAGTCAAGTCCTGGCTGAATATTTGTTTCATCCCCACCGTTAGCCATTGCAGCAGCTAAGACTGCAAATTGGTCTTGGTTACCACCAGCAACGTCGCCGATAGTTACTTTATAATCGCCCTCTGCTACTTCTTTCCAAGAAGTTGGCGTTTCATCGACTGCTTCTGTATCGACTAAGAAGGCCATTGTACCTGTGTAACTTAATAGCCAATTCCCTTCATCATCTTTAGCCCAGTCAGGAATATCGTCCCAATATGAAGTTTTATACGGCATCACGACATCACGTTCTACAGCATATGGGCCAAATGCAATTCCCACATCACCAATTTCTGCTGATGCATTCTCTTTTTCAGCTTCAAAAGTTGCTAATTCTTCAGCTGATCCCATATCTGTATCAGAGTGTTCAAGACCATATTTTTCATTTAAGTCGGCCCAAGTTTCTTCCCAGTTTGCCCAATCATCTGGCATACCAACAGAATTAACGGCACCTTCTTCTTTGGCTTTCTCTTCAATTTCTTCTAAAGAAAGGCTATTTAAATCAACTTGATTTTCATTAGCACTTTCTGTTGAACCACATGCTGCTAGACTCAGTGAAGCTAGTGTCACCAAGCCAATATATTTTAACTTTTTCCAATTCATTTCCTTGTTCTCCTTTTTGTCTTTGATCTACTTGTATGAGCTAAAATGCTACGTTGTTTAGTGTAGCAAGCTATTGTCAAGAATCGATTGAATTTGGGTAAGCTTTTTGTAATTTTAGTGTTAATTTGTAAATTAAATATCAACAATATTTCAATATATGGTTTATGTAAATTTGATTCCGATCCCCTCCCCCTTCTGCTACAATACATAAAAATAAGAAAGGAGATCCCTATGCCAATCGATTTCCCCCAAGGCAACTTGGAAGCTAGCCTCCACCAAAGGCTCTGCGATTTGATTTCTAACTACCAAGCTAGCGGCCACTATGCGGTCTTTGATTTTGATAATACTTCTGTCTTCAACGATATTGAAGATAGCCTGATGATAGCCATGCTGGACCAGTTCACCTATTTATTGACGCCCGATGACTTCTGCCAGACGCTCAGCTCCGGCCCTTTTGACTACCAAAAAACTTTCTTTAACCGGCCCGAGCTCAGCCTGGCCAACTTGGTCCAAGACCTGGATACCCTCTACCGTGATCTCTACCACCAGAATGATGTCAAAAGTCACCCCGCTTATGCTAGCTTTGCGGCCAAGCTCCGTCTCTTCTATAACCTGATCAATACCCATTTTGACAAGGTTGCCGGTCAGACCTGG
This sequence comes from Aerococcus sp. HMSC23C02, assembly GCF_001806805.1. Lineage (NCBI taxonomy): Bacteria > Bacillati > Bacillota > Bacilli > Lactobacillales > Aerococcaceae > Aerococcus > Aerococcus sp. HMSC23C02. The sequence goes on from NZ_KV786060.1 coordinate 136,358, forward strand.
CCGACCTATCTCTTCAAGGGCTTCCTGCCCGAAGAATTTTGCCAGATTGGGCAGGCTGCCCTCCAAAACAACCTGCAAGCTCCCTTCGACCAGGTCATCCTCCAGTCTTCGAGCGACTACCCAGGATTAACTGGCCCTGTCCAAGCGACCTTTGAATCGGGGCTCAACTTTCCCGAGGAGCTCCGCCAGCTCTTTGCCTGCCTGACCGACCATGGGATCCGGCCTTATATTGTCTCGGCCAGTCCCCGGCTCCTGGTCCAAATAGCCGTTGTCCTCGGCGATTATGCCATTGCTCCTGAAGATATCTTCGGCATGGAGATTGCCTGCGATGCCCAGGGGCGGCTGACAGACCAGGTTGATGCTGACAGCTACGTCACTAAGGTCCAGGGCAAGGTCGACTGTATTCGCGACCTGATCCAAGTCCGCCATGGTGGTAAGGAGCCGCTGATGGTCTTCGGTGATTCCATGGGCGACTATGCCATGCTGACCGCCTTTGAGGGCACCCAGGCCCGGGTCCTCTTCAACCGCTACCAAAACAATGCGACACAGGACCTCGTTCGCGCTGCCCAAGAAGCGGATTCCAGCTACTTTGTCCAAGGCCGAGATGAGAACACCGGCCAACTCCGCCCTTTCCCATCCACCATCCCCCTGGGAAGCCAAGAAGCCGTGCTCTATGCCTCTGACTTCAAGGGCCAAGCTTCTCTAGCTGAATAATAAAATTTGCCCAAACAAAAACGACCCCTAGCCAGAAAAATTCTGACCAGGGGCCGTTTTTGTTTGCTTATTATTTATTCCGATGTTCCGCTTGAAGTTCTTGGTAGATAGCGTCTGTCTTTTCTTTATTCAAATTGAAGATAAGACCGATACCAATAATTTCTAAAATAGTCGTGACCACCGGAACAGCTGTGTAGAGCAAGCGGATATGCTGGGAAACTTCAACTGATTGGGAAGCTACCCCGGAAACAAAGCCGATTCCTGCTAGGGCATAGCTGGCTAAAGTTGAAGCGAGGGTCGATCCTATCTTACGCGAGAAGGTATAGATGGAATAGAGCGAGCCATCGCTACGATAACCAAACTTAAATTGATGGTAGTCCAAACAATCAGAAACCAGTGCCCAAATCAACATGGTAAAGCAGGTCTGTCCAATATTAGCGATAATGAACAAGGCGGCAAAGAGATAAGGGTTAGCAATCGGAACTAGCATCAAGAAGAGTGACAGGATGAAGTTCCCGGTTACCGCAAAGAGAATCGTCTTTTGCTTACCCAAGCTATTAGCCAAGCGAGGAACAGTTGGTAAGGCGACTAAGAGAACGAATAAGGAAGCGAAGTTCACATAAGCGAGGATATCAGGTCGATTGTAGTACTCTTTGAACATGATCTGTCCGAGTTGGCTATTACCTGTAATATAGATCAGAGACCCAACTGTTGCGACCATCACACCGATTAAAGGACGGTTGCGGAAGGCATCCTTAATCACAAGCGAATAGTTGAAACTTTCTTCTTTGGGCGCTTCTGCAATCCGCTCGTGGGTCATATTCATTAAAGCGGTATAGCCCAGGAGCGAAAGAATGGCGAAAATAACCGCAATGATGAAGAAGGCCTTAGGGATTGGGGCATTGTTGGCATCCCAAGCAAAGAGCGGGACGATCGATAAGGCCCCGAAGCCAACTACGGTCCCACCAATTGAGCGGGCCCGCGATAGTTTGGTCCGTTCTTCCGGCTTATCTGTGATGACATTAGCCATGGCACCGAAAGGCATGGAAGTTCCGGTATAGGAGACCCCATACAAGACATAGGCAAAGCTGACCCAAACGTGGAGTGCTGTATCGCTAAAGCTAGACACATCCGTAAAGCAGAGGATATTGGCAAGGGCAAGCGGCCACATGGCAATCTTAATATAAGGTTTGAACTTGTCCCCCTTCTTCCCTAGCCGCCAGCGGTCAGGGAATGACCCAATGATCGGGTCATTGATCGCATCGAAGAGGCGAGCAACCAGGAAGAGGTTCCCCATGAAGATAGGGCTCACTCCCAGGACATAGGTACAAAAGGTTAAATAGAAAGCATCAATAAATAAGTTAACGAAAGAACCTGCCATATCTCCAAAGATATAGCCCACTTCATCCCGCCAAGAAAAAGGCGGTTTATTGGTCTTTTTGATAGTATTTTCGGCCATGTTTAACCATCCTTCCATAATTTCTGAGCCATCTCTTGGGCCCAGGAACGCATGCGTTCACCATCAGCTGCCGTCAGTTCTTTAGCTTCAAGCGCTTGATCAAGCCTTTGCTTAAATTGTTCCAGATAATCGGTCCCATCACGGTAGCGGTCTGCCAATTCCTCTTCTGTAAAGTAGGTCATGGACCCGTTGACATTGCCCACATTCTGGTCAATTTGCGAGTCATCTGCTTGGGCATTGGCATGGTAGTGGGCAATGGGGACGTCAACATAAAGACTCCTCAAGCCACCCTTGGCATTGCCATACTCGTCCCGGCAGACTTGCCCTTGAGCATCGCGGTCAATGAGTTGGCTGGCAGGCGCTTCTCGCCCTTCTATAGCCCAATCGTGGAGCCACTCCATACAGCTGTTAACATAGTAGGCTAATTGGAGGTCGTTGACCGTATAGTGGTATTCTCCGTCCAAGATCTTAGGCGGATTCTTGGTCTTCGCAATTTCACTGTTATCGGGAATCAAGGGGGAAGCAGGATCCGTATGGGGCGAACCGGCCAATTCATAATGACGGCTCATGGGATTCACTGTCTCTGTCTTAATTGTTGAGGGCTTCATCGGGCCGAACAAGTTAATGTCACCTTCTGATGACAGATAGAGGACAGGCACTTGACTCGGCTTGAAGGCTTGCTCACGGACAGCGAACATTCTTTCCTCATCATCCTGCTGGTCTAAGCTTCGCATGACGCCGTAGCCGACCACACTGAGATAGCCATCAAAGAGGGGCTGGTCAAAGGCTTGGCTCAGGATATCTTCAAAATAATACAAGTAAGTATTCAGATACATGGCTGATTGAGACTGCCCCGTAAGGTAGACTTCTTTAAGGTCTAAGCCCTCAAGGAAGGGGGCTTGGCCTGCTCGCATGCCCCAAGCTAATTGACTGATCATATCCCAAACTAGGCCTTCTTCCGTTCCTGGAATGGACATTTGCTGGTTGACTGTCGCGGGTTGAGGAGCAGCTTGGCGGCTTGCCCAGTTAATCTTCTCATAGCGCCCATAGTCAAAATTCTTTAGAGACAAGGCATTGATAGGTTTGGAGCTAATGCCAATATAGATATGGCCATTTCCCAAAATATGCTGGTAGCTCCGACGCCAAATGTCCTCGATATCATAGCCGTTAGAGGCGTTGTAAATATCCAAGTAAACCCGGCCAGAAAACTGATCAGCCTGTGCAGGTTTACGCACCATGATGCGGGTACAATAGTCCAGGTCCTGGTCTTTAAGGGCTAGTCCCTGGCCCAGGTCTTGGTAGACATTGGCTCGGCCAGCCTGCAAGTACTCTTCTTCAACATAGCCATATGCTGACAAGTCCAGGGGCTCACGGGCGTAGGCCATGGACGAGAAGGGGTGGCTATCTGCTGTCACTGGCAGAGGCCCCTCCCAGTTGACTGGTCGCTTAATCGCTTCTTTGACGGCCTTATTTATTCTTGTCATCACTCAACTCTCCTTTCACAGCGCCTAGAATTTCCCGGTATGAAATCAGGCGGATGCCTTCGTCTGCCATGAATTGTTTCATTTCAGGACGGCTGAAGACTAAATAGTCGCCAATCCGCCCACCCTCATAGCGGTTGAGAGCCCGGGCTTCTGGCGTGTCACGCATGGGATGGAAGGCGAAGTGGGTCAGTTGGCCGGGTTCGATCGCCTTGAGGATTTTTTTTGCTAATCTGAAGCGGTCGTCGGGGTCATAGGTATGTTCCACCGGCATGCCAGAAATCCCATCCATCAGAGGGAAGCCTTCTGCCTGCCAGGTCTTCAGCTCTTCTTCTGGATAATTAGCCGGCCCGATCATCTCTTCTAAGATAGGATTGTCCTCCCGGTGCCGGCAGATAACTGGCAGGATCCCATGCTCGTCATAGACATCATGGTAGGATTGAATGTATTTTTTGTTCCACAGAGTCCCGGTATGGGTATCCACATGGGAAATCTTCAAGCCCATGGCCTGAGCTAATTGAACCTGAGCTTCGATCTCTTGGGCAATAGCGGCAGGATCCGCCGTTTCTTGGACCTTGTGCTTATCCTGGACAAAGTAGCCCAAGTCATCAACGAAACCCGAAGCAGGATCTGTGGTCGACAAGGGCCGCCACTTATAGCCGCTGTACTCGGCGTTGAAGGCTAGATGAAGGCCCAGGTCCCATTCCGGATGCTGGCTGGCCCGCTGGACGACTTCGGGGAACCAGGAACAAGGCACCATGGCCGACCCTGAAGAGATAGTCCCCAGTGCCATTAAGTCCTCATAAGCATCGATTGAAGCCTGGGTAATCCCCACATCATCCGCGTGGATCACAACCAGGCGTTCATCGGCGCTGTAGCCTAATTTTTTAATGATTGGATTCATTCTGAACGCTCCTTTATAAAACGCTTACATCTTCTTGTTAAAGATAGTTTATCACGATTGAGAAAGCATTCACATTACATGCTGTGACCTTATTGTGTACTTTTGTGACCTTGTTTGCGGTAGTGGCTTGGTGAACAGCCGACTTTTTGCTTGAAAATTCGGCTAAAGTACTGGCCATTCTTATAACCAATCAGGCTGGCCACTTCCGCAATGGACAATTTGGAGAAGCGGAGGAGCTGCTTGGCTTCATTTAGGCGCTTATCTTGAAGATAGTGAGAAGGTGACTGCCCCATCTCCTCTTGAAAACGTCGCGCTAAATACTCCCGGCTAGTGAATAGGTGCTCAGCCAGTCCCTGGATACTAATATCTTGGCTGTAGTAGCGGTCAATAAAGTTAACCGCCGCTTCCACTAGGGATGAGAGCTCCCTGCCCTTGATCTGACGCAGGTCGGACCGGGCATATTCCATGGCCATCTCATCATGGAGGCGGATCAAATCCTCTTCCTCGCTGGCCTTTTCAATGATAATGGCAAACTTCTCGGTGAGGTGGTGGGAGAGTGCCGGATCAAGCCCTGCCCGCTCCGCTTCCAAAGCCATCATGGAATTATGGGAGAGCATGAGGTTCTTGAGTGAACGCAAAGAAGAGCCCTGAACCCGGTCTAAGAGACCTAAACGGCGATTATAAAAGAGCGGCCGCATCTCCTTGAGCAAGACTTGGAGCTGGTCTTGGTCAGCCTGGTGGATCGCTTCAAAGAAAAGTTCCCGTAGCCGGTGGGTCTTACGAATAAAGGCATCTTCTGCCAATAAATGTTGGTCTTTGGTCATAACTAAGCCCCCTTCACCTGTGAAGTATAAAGCAAAAAGTCACAAAATGAAATGTTGACCCCTCCAATTATTAGACAGCTCCTAGTAGGCTGGTGTAAAGCACAAAAAAAGCCACCCCATACAAACTTGGAGCAGCTCATCATTACTTAAAGATCTTCTTCAAGGCAACTGACTAGGAATGAGACAAAGGCGCTAATCAAGGCCCATAAACCAGGCTGAAGCTTGGTGGTCGCCCCCACCTGGGGTAGCTCAGGATGGGGCACTTCCGCTTTTACGTCGGGCTTATTGGCCTTCTTAGGGCTTGAGGAGCTTGCTTCCCCCTGGTCTCCCTGATCAAGTGGGCGCGACCAGATCACTGACCGCCTTGGCACAAGTGGGGCCTTGTCCGGCTGGGCTAATTCCAAATCATCGCTTGGCTCGCTAGCTGGTGGCTCTGCTGTGGGCGCTTCAGGTGCCTGAGTGGGAGGCATCTCATCCTCCTGGGTCTCCTCCTCTTGGGGGACGAAGCCCGCCTCTTCTTCCATAGAGGGGCGGTCCATTTCTAAACTGGGAAAATCTTCCGGCCGTCCTTGGTCAGCCACTTGGTCTTCCACTTCCTCTGCAAATACTGTGGGCAAAGCTGTTAATAGGACCAAAAAGCCGCTAACTAGCGCTCGTTTTATCGCAGACATCCTGTCACTCCCTTTCATGATCCTACTATAGCAAAGTCACTTTAACAGCAGGTAAAGACGGCTTGACAATTTTATTAATAAAAGGCTTTCTTTGTTACCAAACTGTCATTTATGAGATACAGCTGTTAAAAAAGCAGGGATTCTCCCAGTTATTGAGAAAATCCCTGCTTGGATATGTAGGCTATTTTGCTTATTAATAGAGTACACCAGCTAGAATCAAGGTCACAATTAAGGCCAAGAGGAAGCCCCCGTTGCTGACAATGAAGGCTTGCTTGAAGCCATGCTTGAAATCTAAACCTGAGATACTATTGAAGGCAATGACCGCCCCAGATTGGGGAACGACAGTCAGTACGCCCCCACCAATAACAACTACCCGGTGGATTACAGCTGCCGGGATCCCCATTTCTAAATAAGGTTGGGCAAATTGGGAAACGACTGTACCGATAGCACCGGAAGCAGCCATTACCCCAGATAGGAGGGCCGTAATTACACCCAGGGTCACTAAGGCAGGACCTGGCATATTGACCAAGGCCTCTTGGACCACCGCAAAAGTTGGTGCACTGGTCAAGACAGCCCCAAAAGCAACCGCTGAAGCGGCCCCAAAGGAGGAACCGACTGCTCCAGATGCCCCTTTGTTGAGGACATCTTTTTGGTCTGGCAGGTAATTGCGGAAGAGGAAGGCGCAGCAGAGGATGGCTACTGTTAAGGCAATTAAGATAATATTAGGAACCTTACTGAAGACCAGGATAAGGACAATCAGGAGAAGAAGGGGCAGGATACTTACCATAAAGCCTGGCTTCTCTTGGTCAGTCACCGCCTCTTGGTCTTCTTTTGGAACTGGCTTACCATCGAGGTAGCTGTAGAAGTTTTCCCCTTTCTTTATGCTCTTATCTAATTCGTGTTTCATATACCAGAGCCCAAATATCAGGATCGTAATGGTTGCTGCAATCCCTAAGAGTGGAGCAGCTGTCAGAGTCGTGCCGAGTTCTGTTGTGGGAATGGCATTCTGAACAGATGGTGTCCCCGGGATCATTGACATGGTATAAGTTCCCGCTCCGAGGAAAAGAGGGATAGAGACCAATTCCCAGTTAATATCTAACTTCTTAAAGATAGGCCGGGCTAGAGGGATCAGGGTGAAGAAGACCACGAAGATTGAAATCCCACCGAAAGTTAGGACACTACCGATAATTGTTAAAGCGATGAGAACGCGGAAGGGGCTATCCGTCCCAATCTTCTCTAAGAGGACTTCCGCAATCCGCTGGGTGGCTCCAGAACGGTCCATGTATTGGCCGAGCATGGCCCCCAATAAAAAGATAGCAAAATTCTTAATCAAGAAGCCTGCTAGACCTGCCATATAGGAATTTTCTGATCCTGTTAAGGCCTCAAAGAAATTCATCTGATTGCAGACGATCACGATGATAGCTGCTAGAGGGGCAGCGACCACAATATTGAGTCCCTTAAAGGAGAGGTAAATAATTGCCATTATGGCTAAGGCCAGGCCTAAAATACCAACGATTTCCATTATTCATCTTCCTTCTATTGTTTGAAATGTTATCAATGCTAAGAAAATACCAGCAAACCGGCTGAAGGCCGGCCACTGCTGGTTTCTTGGGTGGACTTGGGTTCGACTTGGCATAAATAGCTCCTCTTCACTAAAATCCGCCGAAGACTATCAGTCTTCTCTGGCTTTTGGCTCCAGAGGTCTATTTCTCCCGCCAGCCCTCACACCCTGTCTAGTTGGGTTCGCAGAGGCAGAAGCTTCTCCACTTCACACGATCGAAACGTGCAAGCACAGCTTGCCCTTTTTCGTTCGTGCTCCAGTGGTAAGCTTCTAACCGCCTCTGCTCACACCCTTTTTAGTTGGGTTCGACTTGGCAACTTTCATGTCACTTCACAAGTCTCCGACGCAGTCTTAACAGACTGCTCTGGCGACTTGCTCCAGTGAATGAAAGTTAACCGCCAAGTCTCACACCCTGTTATTCAGCTGCGTTTTGGCCGGCTAGTTTGCCGAAGACGAAGATGTCGGCTAGGGCGTTGCCGCCTAGGCGGTTACCGGCGTGGACGCCGCCTGCGACTTCTCCGGCGGCATAGAGGCCTTCGATGGCTTGGCCTTGGGTGTTGAGTACCCGAGTCTGAGCGTCGATCTTAAGCCCGCCCATGGTGTGGTGAGTTGCGGGGCTTCTTGGCGTCGCATAGAAAGGTGGCACAATCACTTTGTGGTTGAAGGCACCTTTTTGGAATTCTTCATCGTAGCCTTGGTCCACATAGGAGTTATAGTCTTCGATGGTCTTCACAAAGACTGCTGGATCTATGTCTAATTGTTTAGCCAGGTCTTCTAAGGTATCTGCCTTGAAGCAGGCTCCCTTCTTGACATCATTGGCTAATTGTTCATCCGTTGAGTTGAAGCGTGTCTTCGCGATTTCAGCGTCGGAAATGTTATAGATGACACCACCTTGGTCAAAGAGGGCCTTAGCTAGAACGTCACGGGAGGCATATTCATCAACGAAGCGTTTCCCTTCTTTATTCACGAAGATAAAGTCTGATGGTGGGCAGTCGATCCCGCTGAAGATATTACCAGTGATAGGGTCAGCTGATGGCATCAATTGAACGAAGCCCATGCCAACAACATCTGCGCCGACTTCTTGGCCCATTTCAATCCCATCACCCGTTAAGGCTGGTGAGTTGGTAGTTGGGATGCTTTCAGGTAGGTTGCCCCAGTAGTTATCGTACTTCTTAATCATTTCGATATTGGCACCGAAGCCACCTGTGGCAATGACAACCCCCTTATTCACATGGATCGTGACTTTTTGGTCATAGCGGCCTGTCGCTTGAATTCCTACGATCTTGCCGTCTTCTACGATGAAGCGGTCAGCCTTGGTATCCGTCATAATTTGGCCACCATGGTCTTCAATGTAGGTCGTTAAGGGGTCGATATAGCCGAAACCTTCAGAAGCTTGGGGTTCGCGAGCCCGACGCCAGAGTGCGCCGACTGGTTCAGCCACCATATGTTCGTCGAAAGTAACTCCCTTTTCTTTGAGCCAATCGATGGTTGGGAGAGCATTCTTCGTCAGATAATGGATCAATTCGATATCAGAATGGATTTCATTGCCGTCAAGGTCCATCCGCTTCCCACCGATGTAAGTTTGGATAGTATGTAGGTGGATAGAGTCAAAGAGATAGCTCTTGCCTTCATCCAGGTCCTTGAAGTATTGGTCGAGCTCTTCCTTGAGGGCGCGGAAGTCTTCCCGATATTCTTCAGCAATTTCATCTTCAGGGGTGTTGTAGATCTTTTCTAGGGTTGCACGTTCGCCATGGATTGCCTTGAATTGGTGCTGCCATTCAGGGTCGGCCGCATTAATCTGGCCACCTGTCCGGACAGTATTCCCACCAATCACAGGGAATTTTTCAAGAACGAGAGTGGAGGCTCCCTTGTCTAAGGCTGCAATTGCTGCTGCTAAGCCAGCCCCACCAGAACCGATAACCGCTACATCCACGGTCTTTTCAACGGGATCCAGCTGCATGCTTTCGCTAACTTTAGGCCGTTTCTTTAATATTTCTGGATCAGAACCTGCTTGGTAGACCGCATCAGCTACTCCGTCAACGACCCCATTGGAAGTTACGGAAGCCCCTGAAACTACATCCACATTCAAGGTTTGGCCATCAATAATTTCTTCCGGCAAACGGGTGAAGACCAGGTCAGCAATCCCTTCTGTTTCGCCTTCAGTATCGATATCAATGGCTTCGATACGGTCTTCTGAGAAGGTCACGACCATTGGCAAGTCGCCGTTATGGCCCACTGCAGAAACATGGTAGTCGCCTGGTTTGAAGTTCACTTCTTCAGGTTGGTTTAAGATTTCTGCCACTTCAGTGAAGCGTTTAAATTTGCGGAAGCAGGATGACAAGAATTGAACCGTGCGTTTGTCTTTTAATTTCCCATCTTCATCAAAGGCTTCGTGAGCACGTCCTAACAAGAATTCATTCCCAGGCATCACGATCGCATTAACCCCCGGCGCATCCAAGATTTGACGGAGGTGAAGTTGTGAGCGTGAGGAGCCTTGCACACTATAGGAAGCGCCAACGATCATGACTGGCTTGCCATCTAAAGGATGGATCTTGTAGGACAGCCATTCGATCACACTCTTCAAGGCTGAAGGAATAGAGTGGTTGTGCTCAGGTGTAGCAATAATCCCCCCATCTGCCGCTTCAATTTTTTCTTTTAATTCTTGGATAGGAGCGGTGTCCGTTTGGTCCTTCGTTTCATTGAACATAGGTACGCGGTCGATGTCCAAGACTTCAATCGTATCTTCTTCGTAGTAGTCGGCCATAAATTCGAGCAACTTCCGGTTATAGGAGAACTCTGCATTGGTCCCGACAATTCCAACAAATTTCATGACTTATCTCCTCCCTAGTCTACAATGTCTTTCCAAGAAAAGTTTTCTTTCTTGGCTCGACGTGTCTTCTGCTCAGTTGTCAACTGCTGGGTCAGGTCTACAAAGTGTAGGAACTCTTCGAAGACTTCTTCCAGTTCTTTCACCTTATCTTCATAGACCAAGTTTCCTTCACTGTCAAAGGCATCCCCTGAACGTCCCAGCAAGAATTCTGAACTTGGCATCACGCGGGCTTGAATTTCTGGAGCATCCAAGATTTGGCGCAAGTGAGCTTGGGCCCGGGAAGAGCCCAGAGAGCCTAAGGAAGCCCCGGTAATCATAACGGGCTTGTCAATTAGGGGCTGTACACTATAGGAGAACCACTCCAAGACACTCTTCAAAGCCGCGGTAATCGAGTGGTCATACTCGGGAGTTGAAATAATGACACCGTCCGCTGCCTCAATCTGATCAGCTAATGCCTGGATAGGGGCAGGCGCTGTCTTATCCTTGGGTTCATTAAAGGCTGGGCAATCAGCAATTTCTAAGACCTCAATTTCAGCTTGGTCACTGAAATGCTTAGCCATAAACTGTAACAATTTTCGATTTGTGGACCGGTCGGAATTGGTCCCTACAATCGCTGCAAGCTTCATTCAAATAACCTCCATTTATCATCATAGATTCCCCCCTAGCCTACCATCACTAATTCATCATGTGAAAAGTTAAGCAATCCCTAAAACATGTCTTCTCTCTTCATTTTCTCATTAACCCCCGGCTATTTCTCACTTTATGACTGTCTTTTTCACTTATCAAAAAAATAAGAGCTCAGAAAGTTTGTGAAATCGATATTATTAAGCAAGTCATTTTCTGAGCAAGTCATGATAAAAATTTTATTTGGTCATGTAAGCCTTTAAATTTATAAAGACATTTTTTGTATTTCAATTGTTGGCATGACGATTAAGCAAGCGCATCACATTCTCACAGGTCTGCTCAAGGTTTTCTGCAGTTTCTGCCAGGGCTTCTTCTAGAGTGCTCGGCCCTCTACCGATCGCAAAAATAGCTTGGACGCCTTCCTCATAGAGGGCCTCAGCGCCCTCACCTATCTGGCCAGCCAGGGCGATCACGGGAACTTGGGCCTGATGTCCAACCCGGGCTACGCCCTGGGGCGTCTTGCCAAAGACAGACTGGCCATCTAAAGAGCCCTCACCGGTGAAGATATAATCAGCGCCTTGGCAATGCTTGACCATCTGAGTTTCTTCAATAACGAGGTCAATGCCAGCTTGAAGTTTGGCCCCGAGGAAGGCCATTAAGCCAGCTCCCAGGCCACCCGCTGCGCCTCCGCCTGGACACTGGGCCATGTCCCAAGCCAAGGCCAAGTCCTTCTTAGCACAGGTCGCGAGCTGGCGGAGGTTACGGTCGAGAGCGGCTACCATGTCGGGGTCAGCCCCCTTTTGCGGGCCGAAGACGGCTGAAACGCCCTGGTCCCCCACTAAGGGATTGGTTACGTCGGAGGCAACAATGATTTCTATGTCTTGGAGTCGGGGATCCAGCCTGCTGAGATCGATATGGGCCAGGTCTGACAAGGTACCACCGCCTAGACCAATGGACTGGCCCTGGCTATCGAGGAAGCGGCCGCCCAGAGCCATGGCCATCCCCACGCCTCCATCATTGGTCGCACTGCCCCCAATCCCCAAGATGATCTTCCGACAGCCGGCATCCAGAGCAGCCCGAATGACTTCGCCTGTGCCGTAAGTTGTGGTGTGCCAGGGATTGCGGTCTGCTCTAGCGACTAACTCCAGTCCCGAAGCAGCTGCCATCTCGATGACTGCGGTCTCTCCGTCAGCAAGACGTCCCCAGGCTGCTTGGACTTGTTGACCAGGTAGGGGGCCTGTCACACTAGTCCGCTCCAGCTTTCCCCCGCGCGCCGCTAAGAGGGCTTGGACGGTCCCTTCCCCACCATCCGCCATGGGCAGGGCAAGTATTTCAGCATCCGGACAGGCCCGGCGGATACCTGCTGCCATGGCCTGGCAAGCTTCCTCGGCGGTCACAGCATCCTTAAATGAATCAGGTGCGAGAATAATTTTCATATGATTACCTCCTTATGGGACTCTGTGTTATCCTAATTATAAAAGCTTCAGCCCCTTTTTAAATAACGAATTTTTAGGCAAAAACCTGCTCCAAAAGTCAGTCCTGACATCCACTTCACGAACTATGTCCAATCGTTGACCAACGATTGGACATAGTTCGCTCCAGTGATTCAGGCCTAACCGACTTTTGTCACACTCTCAATTATAAAAGCCCTTACAACTTATTGCGACCCCTAGGATTTAGAATGGAGGCTTATCCATGTTGATCTCAAGCTTTGGGGCCCTAGCTGCCCTCGCCATTGCCCTATTGCTCATCCTCAAAAAATTGCCTGCGCCCTATGCCCTCATGGTTGGCGGTTTGGTCGGTGCCCTTTTAGGTGGCGCTAATCTCAGTCAAAGTATTGAGGTCATGGTCGACGGTTCGGCTTCCATGATGAGCGCCATCCTCCGTATCCTCGCCTCGGGGGTCCTCGTTGGTTGCCTAGTCAAGACAGGGTCCGCTCAAAAGATTGCCCAGGCCATCGTCAACCGGCTGGGCCAGAGCCGGGCCCTGGCCGCTCTCATCCTGGCCAGCCTTCTGATCTGTAGCATCGGGGTCTTTATCGACATCACGATCATTACCGTTGCTCCTATTGCCCTAGCCATCTGCCAAGAAAGCCAGCTTCGAAAGGAAGCTGCCCTGGTCGCCATGATCGGCGGGGGCAAGGCCGGCAACCTCATCTCCCCCAACCCCAACACCTTGGCTGTTGCAGCTAGCTTCGATGTCGACCTAAGCCGGCTGATCTTACAAAATCTGGTGCCCGCCCTAGTGGCAGCACTGGTGACCCTCCTGCTCTCTCAGGCTCTCAACCGCAAATTAGGCGACCAAGTGGGGCTTGACTCGTCTGACCCAGTCGCTCCAGTCGCTAATCCTAGCGAGCAAGGTCCTAGCCTGTTCGCCGCTCTGGTCGGTCCCCTCACGGTTGTCGTCTTGTTGGCCCTCCGTCCACTTGTCGGCCTCTCCGTCGACCCTATCCTAGCCCTCCCTCTTGGGGGACTGGCTTCCCTACTAGCCTGCCGTCAGGGCAAAAAGCTCATCAGCTACAGTCAATTCGGCCTGGACCAAGTCAAGGATGTTTGCTTGCTTCTGATTGGAACGGGAGCATTGGCCGGCGTGATCACCGCTTCCCAGCTCCAAGCCGATCTCAGCCAGCTCCTCCAATTCCTCCAGCTGCCGCCCTTCCTCCTCGCTCCCTTGTCTGGTATCTTCATGGGCGCAGCCACAGCCTCCACCACAGCCGGAGCCAGTATCGCCAGCCAGAGTTTCGCCCCAAGCCTGATCGAAGCCCAAGTCCCCCACCTAGCAGCCGCTGCCATGTTGCATGCGGGCGCCACCGTCTTGGACTCCCTCCCCCACGGTTCCTTCTTCCACGCCACCGCAGGCAGTGTCCAGCTCTCCTTCCGCCAGCGTCTGACCCTCATCCGCTACGAAGCCACAATCGGCGCCAGCGCCACCCTAGTTGCCATCCTAGCCTATCTCATGACCGCTTAGGGTGCGAGACTTGGGCTTAGGCTCGGATGATTGGAACAAGTCAGGATAAGAGCGAAGCATTCGCTCGTTCCTTACTTGTGAAATCACTCCA
>NZ_KV786060.1:150503-155241 GCF_001806805.1 Aerococcus sp. HMSC23C02
GACTGCGGCGAAGACTTGTGAAGTGACACGAAAGTTGCCAGACCGAACCCAACTATAGGGTGCGAGGGAGCGCGGGTAGAAGTGGACCTCTGGAGCAAAGAGCCATAGAAGGCTGAAAGCCTTCGAAGGATCTTTGTGAAGAGGAGCCACTTCTGCGCGACCGAACCCGACTGTAGGGTGCGAGCAAGAGCGCTTAGTTTTCGAGACCCCTGAGTAGTGCAAATAACATGTCGCCAATTTGTATTTGGAAGCTCTGAGTGCAGATAGCATGTCACCAATTTGCATTCGAAAGCTCTTAGAGCAGATAGCAAGTCACTAGTTTGCACTCGCAAGCCCTGAAAGCAAATAGCAACCGCCGATTTGCGCCCAAGAACTCTGAGTGCAGATAGCAAATAACCCCACCACAATTTGAACAATACCATTTAAAATAAAAAACGTATCCCCAGTTTCCACTTGGCCTAGTCCCTAGGCCTCCAAGCACTGGAAGGATACGTTTTTATTTTAGTCTGCTTTAGCCTGGCGAAGTTCTTCTTCGAGGACCTGGCCTTGCGGATCAAAGTCAGCTAGTTGAAGGTAGTAGGCTGCACTGTCATAGAGGGCCTGGGCTGGGGCTAGGCCAACCAGTTCCGTTTCGAGTACAGCCACCCCATAGCGGGCTGCTTCCATGCGGACCGTTTCTAGGATCCGGTAGAGGGGCAGACTGTCCAGGTCCAAGATATTCATGGAGACTTGGACCAAGTCGCGGTCAGTTAGGGCCATGCCCAAAGCCTGGCAGGCAGGGAAGCCCCCACTCGAGCCCCGGACCTTTTTAGCAATCGCCTGAGCCACATCCAAACGATTAGTATCTAGGTTTACGTTGAAAGCGACCATAGCTGGACGCGCCCCTACAGCAGTCATCCCTGCGCTAGGATGCGGGGCTTGGGGGCCGTAGTCTACCTGCCAAGCCGGATCAGCAAGCTTATCAGCTAAACCTTCGAAACCTCCCCGGCGGATATCAGCCACCCGGTTGCGGGAAGGCTGGCTAGCCGCCTCTCCATAGAGCATCACTGGTAAGTCAAAGTCAGCTGCTAGACGCTCAGCCAGGGCTTCGGCCATCCGACACGCCTGGTCCATAGAAGTCTGGCCCAGGGGAATAAAGGGACAAACATCCAAGGCTCCCATGCGCGGGTGCTCACCCTGGTGCTGGTTGAGATCAATCTTCTCCACTGCGACGGTCGTCATTTTGATCAGTGCTTCGATCAACTGGGGGCCCGTCCCCATCAATGTAAATACGGACCGGTGGTGGTCAACGTCAGCTGAATAATCGAGCAGGACCACCCCTGCCACTGACCTGGCCTCTTGAGCGAGGGCCTCCACTACTTCCTGGTCACGCCCCTCAGAAAAATTCGGCACCGCTTCAAACAAGTCTCCCATAATCTGCCACCCTTTCTTGTGATTTCCTTCACTCTAACATAAAGCGACAAGAAAAGCTATTTGGGACCCCTAAAGCTTAGCCAAGATCATTCGCTGCATTTTTTAGGGTTTGACTGCGCAGCAGAAAGCTTCACTGCATTTTTAGAAGATTTCACTGCAAATGGCCATGGTTCACTGCAGATTTAACTGAGTTGACTGCAAGTTCATTGAGTTCCCGTTTAGAGCTATCACCTGCAATCTGCTGTAACTCAATGCGCAATTAAGGCAGTTAGCTGCATGGCACCATCATTCACTGCATGTTTTGAGGGATTGACTGCAAGCTGATAAGCTTCACGATTAGAACTATCAAGTGCAAGCTAGTCCAACTCAATGCACAATTAAGCTGTTGACTGCACACCACCACCATTCACTGCGGATTTAGCAGTTTTGACTGCAAGATATACCGATAAAAGAAGTCTGGAGCCACTAGAATAATTTTTATTCCAATAGCTCCAGGCTTAAATAATTTTTTACATGCAAGCTATAACCGAATTTGCTGTGTCAAGCCTCATTCGGAGGGCCTGATTGTGTGTTAGGCATCGTCACCCCACACTTGAAGGACTTGATTGGGTGTCGGACACCGTCAAACCACAATCGCAGACTCTACTTGGGTGCTGGGCGTCGTCAACCCACACTCAGAGGCTTTGCTTGAGTGTCGAGCACCGTCAAACCACATTCAAAGCCTTTGCTTGAGTGTTGGGGATTTAGTCGAGATTAAGGATCCAAACCTAAGCGCCAAGTCTCACACCCTTAGTCGGGCTCGACTTGGCAGGCTTGGAGTGATTTCACAAGTTAGGAACGAGCGAATGCTTCGCTCTTATCCTTACTTGCTCCAATCATCCAAGCCTAAGCGCCAAGTCTCACACCCTTAGTCGTCATCGTCGTCCCAGTCGTCGTCATCCCAATCGTCATCGTCCCAGTCATCGTCGTAGGAGGGCTGGGGTGCTGGTGCGGGAGCTCGATAAGGGGCTGGGGCTGGTTGGGGTGCGGGAGCCGACTGATTAGGCCTGGCTGGTTGCTGGGGCTGGTTAGCAGGTCGACTTGGATTCGTTTCAGGCTGGGAGGAAGGGGCTGGACTTGCTCCTTGACCTCCGGATTCTGGCTCTGCTTCGGATTCTTTCTTAGCTTCTTCTTCTTTCTTTTTCTCCTCTTCTTTTTTCTTCTCTTCTTCTTTATTTTTGGCTTCTCCTTCCTCTTTCTGGCGCTGGTCTTCGTTGACCACATGGATGTAGTCGCCATGGCCCTTCAGACGGTCTTTCTTCTCTTGGTCGGACAAGTCACGACTTTCCTCACGCGTCCAGATATTGAGGTCATAGTGGTCGATCAGGTAGTCGGCCAGGGACTGGCCCTTATCTTTGGCTGCTTGGTATTCGCTATTTTCAGCCTGGAGGAAGATTAAATCGCCATCGTAGCCGTTCGCTTCATAATAATCACGGATCTGCTGGCGGACTTGGTCGGCCTGGTCTTTAGGCAGGCCTGTGCTTGCGACCACCATGTTCTGGTCATCCGCCACTTTCACTTGGCCGAGCAGCTGGTCGATCTCATCCTTGAGCTTCTCACCGATATACTTGGCGGCCGCTTGTTCCTTGCCACTGGCGTCAGCTAGGGATTGGATGGTCCCCTTACTGTCCACTTCTAACTGGATGCTTGGATTGCGTCCCAAGCCTAGAATCTCATCTTCCTGGCTCCAATTGCTGGCTACTGTCGCTACACCGATAACTAAAAGGGCCATGGCAGCCACGAGGATTCCTGTTAACCAAGGAAGGCCTTTTTTCTTACTTCCTGACTTCAAGGGCACTGGCGCCTTGGCAGGTGTTTGTTGGTAGCGATCTTCTTCTGTGATATAGATCTGCTGGCCGACCGTCAAGCCGTCCTTTAAGCGGATGCGGAGGATTTCCCCCGACCGCGACATGGCCAAGGCATAGTCGGTCTTTATCTCTAATATAAGCACTTCTTCAAACATCCCGCTCACCCCCTAATCCAATCTAATATGGCCCGGTATTCCTTCACAAAAATGATAATTACCGAAATAATAAAGGTCTTGGACCCCTTGATCACCTTCTCTGTCACGTCAAAAGTCCGGCTCATCTTACGGATGGGCAAGCGCTTCTTAGTGAAGAGGTGGTCGGTAATGGCCCGCTTCTTACTGGATGCTTCAGAAATATCAATGGCCCGCTCTCGGGTGTCTCGGTGCTTGGGCGCTTCATCCGCTAATTGTTCCAGCGTAATCGCAAAGTCTTCCAAGTCTTCCTTCCAGGCTTCAATCTCAACCTTCATATCCGTCTGCGACACCGGCCGCTCGTCTACTGGGTCAAAGCCTAATTCCTGCAAGTCGTCTAAGGAAACATCCTGCTGGTCCTTGCCCTCTCCCTTAAGATGAGTCAGGACCCGGCTCTTAATCACCAGTTTACAGAAGGCTAAAAAGTGCCCCCGGTCTTCATCATAACGTGAGATGGCCTCATCGAAAGCCATCAAAGCCACACTCAAGGCATCATCATTGCCGACTTCCACATAGCGTCCCGTTATTTCAGATACTGTCTTAATAATAAAACCAAAATGTTCTTGAATGAGCGCATTCCGTTCCTCTCGCGTCTCCATCACTTATCCCCTCATTCCTCCATAATCAGAGCCTCCAGCCCTAAGACAAAATACAAAAGCCCAAGAAATTTTAGGGCCTATTTTGCCCTACTATAGCAAAAAAGAAGTACCGAAGCGACTGAAATGGTCATTTTTAAAGAAAATCTCCAATATTTTAGAAATTAGTCCCTAAATTTTTTAGCCCCCTTGTATTTTATAACAAGAGAGCCAGAACGTTCTCGGGTCTACTCGACCCAAAATCTTTTTTTAAAAAAGGGCCCTAAATTTTGGACAACCCTTGTATTGTATAGCAGGAGGGCAAAAATAGTCCTCGCATCACTCATTATGACAGAAAAGAAAGGGAATGATCACATGAAACTGGATAAAAAATTACTCATCGCACTCGGACTGATTGGAGCAGGCAGCCTTGGACTTGGCGAAACTGTCCAAGCTGATGACTTCGATGACGATTACGATGACTATGAAGATTACGAAGTTGATGACGACTGGGACGATTACGACACTTATGATGACGATTATGATGGTTACGACGATGACTGGGACGATTATGACGCCTATACTGACAGTTATGACTATGACGGTTATGACGATATTTACGACGATTATGACGACGATATCTATGATGATGACTTAAGCGTTGACGATTACGATGATATCCACGACGATTTTGACGACGATGATCAGGATG
>NZ_KV786060.1:155261-176637 GCF_001806805.1 Aerococcus sp. HMSC23C02
TCCACGACGATTTTGACGACGATGATCAGGATGACAACCTAGATGATAACGATTACGACGATATTCATGACGGTTATGACGATGACCAGGATGACGACCTAGACGATGACGATTATGACGATATTCATGACGATTTTGACGACAAGCAGGATAAGGCTAAGGAAAGCCGCCCTATCCCTGTGGCAGAAGTTACGTCCCTTGCTAGCGAAAAAACCGTTGATTTAAGCAAGGCTCAACCAGACTTCAATTTAATTCCAAGGGCTGAAGCCAGCACCCAGGAGACAGCAACAACGGACACCAAGCAAGATCCGACTACAGTGACTACGCCAAGTGCTGATGCAGTAACCCTGGCTAACCAGAGCACGACCTCCCTCAGCCAGGCTATCAGCAAACATTTCCACGACCTGGTCAACCAGGAACGTACCCAGCAAGGCTTAGCGCCTTTAGCCTACCAAGATAGCTATCAAGCCGCAGCCAACAACCGGACCCAGGAGATTATCGATTGCTTCTCCCATACCCGTCCCAATGGCCAAGCCTTCCACACGGCTAATGGTTTTGAGAGTGCAGGCTCCTATGTGGGTGAGAATATCCAGCAGACCTATGCTAGCCCTGGCACTTCAGCTGAAGCCATCGCTCAAGAGCTCTTCAACAATTGGAAGAATAGCCCTGGCCATTATGCCAATATGATCGATGCCAACTACAAGGGCCAGTCGCTCGGCCTGGAATTCATCCAGAATGGTGACCACACCCTCATCTATTCCGCACAGATTCTTGGCCAATAATCCTTAAAGACTGCTTTCTGCTGGACTTTCTTTTATAATAGACTTAAGAATCAGAATAAAGGGAGGCCAGCAAGCGTGACCCAAAATAAGAAAAAAAGCCAAGCTGCCAAGATCGAAAAGGTTAAGAAGCGTGCCCTTGAAGCCATGCGCCAGCCTTTTAAACAAAAATCGGCCGAAGAAATCCAAGCTGAGATGCGGCGGCAAGCCCATTATGGTTTGAAGGTCTATGTTAGCCAGTGGGGGGATAGCCTCTCCCAGCTCGCACTAGCGTCAGGACGGGATGTTGTCGACCTTGTTCACGATAACCAGCTCGACTATAAAGATCGGATAGACACGGGAAGCCTAATTGAGGGCGTCCTGGATGACTTAAACGACAAGGCAGCGGGGGAAGAAGTTACTGAGGAAGATCCCCTCTTCGACCCTGAGCTAAGCTTAGCGAGTGAACAAGCCAGCGTCCGCCTGAGTCCCGAGCCAGCCCGAGGAATTGCTCCTGGCAAAGATGAGGAGAAGACAAGTATGACAAATAACTTATTTGATGCAATTAACCAAGAGCGCCAACGCCTAGGCCTCCATGCCTTGCAAGAGGCCAGCGACCAGGGCGGCTTTATCCGCGCCTTAAACGACCAAGCTGTTCTCTATAGCTACCAAGATGCTGACCAAGACTTGGTGACGGAAATCAAGGTTCAAGTGAATGCGGATGACGCAACGTCTGAGGAAGAGGCCCTAGCAGCAGGCTGGGAGCTCTTAAAAACCCAACCCCTACTCTACCAACAAGTCACCCAGGCCCTCTACCGCAGCCATTACGCCAACCTCCAGCCCAAGCGTGATGGATACACGCTCATTTATGGTTTAAAAACTTCTGAATAACAAGAAAAGCACAGCTGAACTTTGAACCAGCTGTGCTTTTTGTTGGGATTGATCGAGGAGGCCTGGATTTATGTGTGTTAGGGATTGGTAGATGGCGGCAATTTGCGAATGGAGGGGGAGTTCGCAAGTTGAGGGGCTCCAACTTGCAAAGGGACTG
Organism: Aerococcus sp. HMSC23C02; assembly: GCF_001806805.1. Taxonomy (NCBI): domain Bacteria; kingdom Bacillati; phylum Bacillota; class Bacilli; order Lactobacillales; family Aerococcaceae; genus Aerococcus; species Aerococcus sp. HMSC23C02. Next base: position 157,068 of record NZ_KV786060.1, read on the forward strand.
GGAATTCACAAGTTGCAGAACGCCAACTCGCAAACAGACCGGATATGCGCAAGTTGCAGAACGCCAACTCGCAAAGAGAGCCTCCATTCGCAAGCTAAGCCGAAGCTACTTGCTATCGAAGGCTTCCTCTGCAAGTTCGCTAGTCTCCGCTTCAAATTCCAGAGCGGAACGCCTGCTCACCAGCACCCTTCCCAAGAAAAAAGTCTGGGACAAAAGTTCCAACCTCTTTTAAAATTTTTTTCAAAACCTGCTCCAAAAGTCAGCTCTGACTCCACTTCACAAAGGATGGGCGAGCCTCTACAAGGCTCTCCCCTCCTTTGCTCCAGTGGTTCAGAGCTGGACGACTTTTGTCGCACTCTATTTCTCAAATTTAAGCCTTTTCGCCCATATCTTTCACTTTGATCATCCGGGTCTTGGTTGACCGTTCGTCTTCTTCGAGTTTGGCTTCGATGTAGTCGATGGTTTCCTCGGTATCAGGAATCATCCGGTACTCGAGAGCGTTTACCCGGCGGCGGGTACTTTCGATTTCGTCTGCCATGAGTTGGCAGGTTTTTTCGATTTCGCTGAGTTCAAGTAGGCGCGGCATCACTTGGGTCATGGTTTCAATTGCTTCGTCCAATTCGCTTGAGGTATTCAAGTAACCATAGGCAAATTTTTCATTTTCACTTTCTTGCTCTTCGGAGTAGTGGAATTGCATCTTAGGGACGTCAACGCTCATGATGTTTTCCTTATGCATTTCCAAAGAGACTTCTTTGGTTGGAATTGCGACGAGTTCATCGATGAAGGCTTGGTTCATCAATGAAGACGCAAGGACAAAATTTTGAAGGGCGCCGGAGAGTTGGGCTTCAACTTCCTCGCGCAATTCGTTATTTTGGCGGATCAAATCGATAAATTGACGCATCAGTTCGTCTTGCTTATCTTTGAGCAATTTGTGTCCGCGTGTCGCTACGTCTAAACTTTTCTTCAGGTTGCGCAGTTCCATCCGCGTCGGTTTGACATTTAACGCGTTGGCCATTTAGCATCACGCTCCTTCAGATTCAGTTTCAGCGTCTTCCGGATAGTATTTCTCAATCAGTTTGTCGTTAATCCGGGTCAATTCGGACTTAGGCAAGATAGCGAGGAGTTCCCAAGCTAAATCTAAGGTTTCGAAGATGTCACGGTTGGTGTTGAAGCCTTGGTTGACATATTCTTCTTCAAAACGTTCGGTAAACTTGAGGTAAAGCTTGTCAGTATCAGAGAGTGCGGAGTCCCCGAGTACGACCGCTAATTCTTTGGCTTCCTTACCCTTGGCATAGGCTGAGAACAACTGGTTCATGGTGTTGGCGTGGTCTTCACGCGTCTTACCTTCCCCGGTCCCCTTGTCTTTCAGACGAGACAGGGATGGCAACACGTTGATTGGTGGCCGAACCCCATTGTTGTAGAGCTCATGGTCTAAGATAATCTGACCTTCTGTAATATAACCGGTCAAGTCAGGGATTGGGTGGGTAATATCATCTTCCGGCATGGTTAAGATCGGAATCTGAGTTACCGACCCATTAGCCCCGCGGATCCGTCCAGCACGTTCATAAAGGGTTGACAGGTTGGTATAAAGGTAACCTGGGTAACCCCGACGCCCTGGCACTTCACGGCGGGCAGCGGATACTTCACGCAAGGCCTCGCAGTAGTTGGTCATGTCCGTCATGATAACGAGGACGTGCATGTCCTTCTCATAGGCTAGGTATTCCGCAGCTGTTAAAGCGATCTTAGGGGTTGCCAAACGTTCAATAGCTGGGTCATTGGCTAAGTTGATAAACATTACAGACCGGTCAATGGCGCCTGTTTCACGGAAGGAGTTCTCGAAGAATTTAGCTTCTTCAAAGGTTACCCCCATGGCAGCGAAGACTACCGCGAACTGTTCATTGTCGTTCAACACATTAGCTTGGCGAGCGATCTGAGCCGCTAATTCTTGGTGGGGTAAACCTGAACCTGAGAAGATTGGCAGTTTTTGCCCACGAACTAGGGTATTCATGTGGTCAATGGTTGAAATCCCCGTTTGGATAAATTCATCCGGATAGTCACGGGCCATTGGGTTAATGGCTGTCCCGTTAATATCGCGCATTTCATCTGGGATGATGGCAGGGCCACCATCGTTGATATTGCCTAAACCATCGAATGAACGACCAATCATATCTTCTGATACGCCGAATTCGAGCGGACGGCCTTTGAAACGAACCTTGGTATCGCGCAAGTTGACCCCTGAACCGCCCCCATAAATTTGGACAACGGCACGGTCTTCTTGGATTTCTAGGACTTGGCCGACCCGGCTTTCGCCCGTTTGCATTTGAATTTCAACCAATTCATCGTAGCCGACTCCCTCAACGTCATCAACAATCATCAGAGGGCCATAGACATCTGTTACGGATTTATATTCTTTTAACATTATTCAGCCCCTCCCTTTTGTACAAGATCACGCATGGCAGGCTTAATATCTGCCTTCAATTGGTCAAGTTGGTCGAGATCATCTTCATGGACATACTTCATCCGTGAGATGCGTTCGCGAATATCTTGGGTGCCCTTCATGATTTCGTCGTAGTAAGCGCCAAGTTCCATGGCTTCACGCGCTTCATCTTCGAAGGTCAAGATAATATCTAGCATCTTATATTGCTTGTCGAAAGATGTGGTAGCATCGACATCATCGAATGAGTTTTGTTGCAGGTAAGCTTCACGAACCATGGCTGCAACAGTCAGTGTTAAGCGGTCACGTTCAGACAAGGAGTCAATCCCTACCAGACGGACAATTTCTTGGAGGCCGTCTTCTTCTTGCAGGGTCGACATGGCACTGCTGACCATTTCTTGCCAGTTGGTACCTGTTTCTTCAGAGATCCCTTGAGTCACGTCATCGAGATAGAGTGAGTAGGAATCTAACCAGTTAATAGCTGGGAAGTGACGTTGTTGAGATAAGTTGGAATCGAGTCCCCAGTATACCTTCACAACGCGGAGGGTATTTTGGGTAACTGGTTCTGAGGTATCCCCGCCTGGAGGTGACACGGCACCGATCGCTGTAACAGCCCCAGTCCGGCCTTCGCTCCCTTGAACTTCAACGATCCCGGCACGTTCATAGTATTCCGCGATCCGTGAGCCCAAGTAGGCAGGATAACCTTCGTCCCCTGGCATTTCTTCCAGACGCCCAGACATTTCACGGAGGGCTTCGGCCCAACGTGAGGTGGAGTCCGCCATGATAGCAACGGAATAGCCCATGTCACGGAAGTATTCGGCTATGGTAATCCCGGTATAGATGGACGCTTCACGGGCGGCAACCGGCATGTTGGAAGTATTAGCAATCAATACGGTCCGTTCCATGATAGACTTGCCGGTATTCGGGTCGATCAATTCTGGGAATTCGTTAACAACGTCCGTCATCTCATTCCCACGTTCCCCACAACCAACGTAGACAACGACATCTGCGTCCGCAAACTTAGCGATCTGGTGTTGGAGAACGGTCTTACCAGCACCGAATGGCCCTGGGATGGCAGCAGCGCCCCCCTTGGTGATAGGGAAGAAGGTATCAACTACCCGCTGGCCGGTGGTCATAATGGTATCTGGTAATAATTTCTTCTTGAATGGACGTCCAATACGAACTGGCCATCTTTGTGAGAGGCCATAGCCCTTCTCTTCACCGTGCTCATCGCGGATCACATAAACGGTATCGTCTAAGTCATAGTCGCCAGAAGCGATCTTAGCGATGGTCCCTTTGACCCCATTCTGTACCATGATCCGGTGTTCAATGACTTCACCTTCTTGAACTGTCCCAACGATATCGCCAGCTTCGACGCTATCGCCTTCTTGGACTGTCGCTTCGAAGTGCCATTTCTTCTCACGGTCGAGTGGGTCAACATGGGCCCCGCGTACCAAGTAATTGGAGCCTGTTTTTTCCATAAAGTCTTCGAGTGGGCGTTGGATCCCATCGAACATACGTGTTAAAAGTCCTGGACCTAATTCTACTGATAAGAGCTCCCCGGTTGGGCGCACTTCTTCTCCTGGGGTTAAACCAGAAGTTTCTTCATAAACCTGGATAGACGCAACGTCACCGTGCATTTCGATGATTTCGCCCATGAGGTTTAATTCGCCGACGTAGCAGATTTCCTGAACGGCAGCGTCTTCCATGCCGGAAGCTTTAATCAGTGGACCAGAAACTTCTACTATTTTCCCTGATTTCAAATCTTTTCCTCCCTCTAATGGTTGTTTCACTGAGATGGCTGGACTTAGAGGATATTCTGTCCGACAGCCTTCTCAACATTATCTTGGACACGTTTCTTCCCAATGCCGAGGCTGCCCTTGTGTGAAGGGATCAAAATAACAGCAGGTACGACTTGGGTGTCGTAGTGGGAAATCGTGTCAGGTATCTGTTCAGAGATTGTTTCGGTGAGATAGATGATACCGTATTCGTTCTTTGCTAATTCATCGACTTGCTTACGGGCTTCCTGGCCGTCATTAACGGGGAAGGCGTCGAAGCCGATCAATTGAAAAGGAATCACGACATCTTTTTCACCGACGACTGCAATTTTATGAGCCATAGATAGGTCGCATCCTTTCCTTAATTGCTTGCTCATCTAAGTCATTGGCCTTGCCAACTAGGATCAAGCGAATATTGGTAATTTCATTCTCTTTGAAATACAAGTAAGCTAGGGCTGGTAGGGGGCCAAATGCCTCCAATTGAGCCAGCTTCATCTCTTCTGCTTCGGTTTCTTCGATCCGGCCTTCTAATTCCACCACATTGGTGCTTCCATCTTCATGGAGGGCATTGCCTAAATTGCCCCCATAGAGCAGGGACTTGTAGGCTTGGGCAATAGCTGCGTGGTTGTGGGAAACGGCATAGTCGATGATTTCATCGCTATCCAGGGTGCCCTTGTCACTTAAGACAGCCCGCATAAAGCCCTTGGACCGCCCTTGTTGGATGGCCCGGACAAGCATGGACAGGTTGGCAAAGTCGATGGTCATGTCTGCCACCCGGTCCACACCGGGATCATTAATTTCATCAGCGATCTCCCGCATATTGTCGAGATAGGCTGAATCTAAGATGATAGAAATGGCATCGTAAGAATGATATTTCTCAAAATTCTCCCGTACATCGCGGATACCTTGGATCATGGATTGGTCAAAACCCTCGCCATCTCCGGTACGCACTGCCCGGCGCAAGCTTTCAATGCTGTGCCGGCCAATAGGTAGGTAAATATCCGAGAAGTCGCGCTCAGCGTACCATTCCTTGAAGAGGACCTTCAAATTATGGTATTCATAGCGCAAGGCGTAGAAGTCAACCACACGTGGATCCGGTGTACTTGCGTAGAGGTCATTATAGGCCCGGCGCAAGTCCGCCATTAAGAAAGCATCGAAGTCTCTCGTTTCCTCAATGTCCTCTGGTAAGTTGTAGTCCGTCTTACGCAAGACATTGAGCGCCTCGCTTAAAGAAGTTGCCTGTAACATGGCGTTGTAATCCGACGCTTGCAAAAGACTGGTCTCTTGGACGCGGACGGAAACATTCAACCCAGCATATGCTGTATTTTCCATTTTGACAACTCCTTTCTAATTAAACGCGCGTTTGGAAATTTCGGCAGAAAGAGCTTCCTCTTGTTCCTCGATCAGTTGGTCAAAAGTAAAGTTATAGTCCATCCCCTCTTGGGAGAGAATGAAGCCGCCTTGACCGCGTAAGTTTTGGTCAGCACGCTGCAAGTTTGGATAGTCTCCTTGAAGCTGGGCTAAACCTTGGTCGGTCAATTGCTTCTCTGATTTCGATCCAAGCTGTAAGACAGTCGCTTGGTCTGTATTTAATTGTGATAGAGCACCTTTGACAAATTCGATAAACTCATTTTCTGGAAGTTCTGTCAATCTTGTCACAGCTTCGGTATAAACCGCTTGGATCAAGTCTTGCTTCTTAGCTAAGACTTGGTTGCGCATTTGGTTGTTATAACCTTGCTTCTTACGGTCTAGGTCACGCGCCGCTTGGTCTTCTAGGGACGCCTTCTTATCTTCAGCGTCTTTCTGGATGCATTTTTTGCGAGCGGCTGTGTCTTGTTCAAGCTTTTCTTTGCCTGATTTGAACTTGGCATCTTCCTCCTGGCTAATCTTAGCGAGGACATCCTGAGTTAAATTTTGAATGGTTGCCATACAGTGCCTCCTTTCCTCTGTAGATTGTCTGGTGATTGGTCATCAAGCTGGAAAATTATATTCCCGCTTCGCTTTAGGCTGCGAGAGCTGGCCTAGGCCAGCTCTTACCCGTGTCCCAACTAGCCTTGGATTTGTAGGACTAGGAGTAGAGACATAACGAAAGCTAAGATTGCGTAGGTTTCCACCATAACGGCGTAAACAATTGCGTTAGAAACGTTTTCTGGACGTTTCGCCAAGATTTGCATACCTGCAGCGGCAGTTTGACCTTGGTATTTAGCTGAGATCCAACCAACAATCCCGATAGGAAGAGCGGCCATTAAATAGAGAAAGCCTTGTTGTAAGCTTAATTCATTCCCTAATTGTAAGTAGATCATGAAACCTACCACGAAGCCGTACAAACCTTGGGTACCAGGTAGAAGTTGCAAGATCAAGGATTGGGCGAATTTTTCAGGTTGGTCTTTAACTAAGGCAGCAGCAGCTTGACCAGCTTCACCAACACCGCGAGCAGAACCCATACCTGAGAACATTACGGCAACCGCTACACCTAACATAGCGAAGATTGCGCCACCATTTTCAACAAAAAAGCTTATCCAGTTTTCCATTACTATACCTCCGTATTATATATTGTGTCTATTTGTCAGAGTTATTTAAACGTACATATTTCTCTAGGGTATTGATTGGGCTGAAGGCCCGGCCGTCCCCTTCATAGAACTTACCGAAGAATTCTACGAAGATCAAACGCAAACCGTGAACGTAACCACTCAGAACTGAGAGGAATAAGTTGAAGGATTGCAAGGCGATAATCAATACGATCCCAATTGTGAAACGAATTGGGGCTGGGAAGAAGCCAACAAGCATGTTGAAGGCCATGGCAATGGATCCACCAGAGATCCCGAGCGCCATCAGACGGGTATAGGAGACTAAGTCACCAACATAGCCTGAAATCCCATAGATATTGTATAGACCTAGCCCAGCGGCCAGGAGCTTCTTATCTTGGAAGATAACGGGTACAATAATCATTCCGGCAAAGCCGATAATGGAAACCCATTTCCCAATTGTTCCAACTTCTGGCATTCCAGCCATGGCACCGATTCCCCAGGCACCTAGGCCGAGTAAGATCAGGATCCAACCTAAACCATCGCTATAGGCAGATTCTATATTGCCCCGGCGTACTTCAAGGTAGATCTTGATGCAAAGGGCCACTAAGATATGGATCAAACCAATCACAACAGAGGCTGCCATAATTAAGATAGCGTCCCCCGTCGGATCAACAATACCGGTTGGAATGGATTCCCCAAAGAAGGAACCATAGAGCAAACCAACGAGCATGGTAGGATAGGACAAGTAATGGCCAAATTTGACCATCCGCGCCGCCCCTTTGCCAAGATCCATCACTTTCATTGCGACAAGGGTCCCTAACCAGAGCACCAGGCCATAGCCCAGGTCCCCCATCATCATCCCAAAGAAGAGTAAATAGAATGGGGTAATGAATGGTGTCGGGTCAATCTCTCGGTAGTTTGGCACCCCGTACATTTCAGTAATCATTTCGAAAGGCGCATTCAGCGCATTATTCTTAAGTTTAGTAGGGACTTCATTATTGTCGATCGCTTCTTCAGTGATTTCTTCTTCCACGACAACAAAGTTATCAGCCCCAATATTGGCTTCCAATTTTTGGATGAGGGCATCATAGTCCTCTTCATCGGTCCAACCGCTCATTAAGATGAGATAGTCATTATCATAGGTCAGTTGGACAGCCAGGGCACGTTGAGACCGGTTGTAGGCCTCCTCAGCAACTTGCTCCACTAAAGGGATCTTAGTTTCTAAGCCCTGGAGCGTCTTAACGACGTCTTCTTCTTCTTTGATCAGTGACTTGCGCTTGTCTTCCAAGTTCTGGAAGGCTGCTTCTGGGCCTTCTTCATAGGGATAATCGAAGGGTTGGAAGTGGTATTGGGCCAAGCGCCCTTGGAAATCTTCAGCTTGCGACTTGCGGGTCACAGCTACCACCCCAATTTCATCCTCATTGGAGAAGGCTTCTAATAAGGAAATATCCTCATCTTTTGTATCTTCCTTAAGGGCATGCCACTGGCTGCTTGAACTATCGTTAGGGACAGTCCCCAAGGAAACGGCAAAGTGGTCCAGTTGATAAAGCTCGGCTGGGTTCACATCCAGGCTCCGCCAGTTAGAAACAGCCGTCTGTTCATCTTCCACTGTTTCCCGGGTGGAGATAATGTTTTCCCGTTGATTGTAGAGTTTTTCGACCTCTTCAATTAAAACCTGGCCTTGGTCCAGGTCCACTTCTTGGTGGAGACCTTCTAGACTAAAGACAGGACGCTTATGGGTGAGCTTCTCCATCATGGACCGATCTTTAGCATAACGGGATAGGATCACTAAAGCCCGCTCTGCTCTTTGGTAGAGATCATCATATTGGACATAGTCTTCAGATTTCACTTGTGCCGCATCAACCGCATCTTCAGCATCTTCCCTAGGCAGGGCCGACACTTCGACACTCTGCAAGGCCTGTAAGTTTCTCACCAGGTCTTCCTTTAGTGCAGGTTTCGATACAATCGACAACTTCTTCATTTTAGCTATTGCCATATGATTTTCTCACCTCCTCAACAACATATGCGACCAAATCCTCTTTGTTCTCGTCAAATTTTTGACCGAGGCCTTGAATTTGGCCCTGATTTTCTTCATCTGCTTGTGCTTGGTATTCGGCATAGGCTTGATCAAGTTCGGCCTTCTTGTTGGCCTTGAAATCAGCCACTTCGGCATCTTTTTCTTCTGTTAGCGCTTTTAATTTTGCCCGATATTCGTGACGTAATTGCTCTAACTTGGCTTCAAAATCTGCTTTAATGCCCTTAGCTTTTGCTTCTGCATCAACAACCTGCTGAATCGTTTGGTTCGCCAATCGCTCCACCCCCCTTTATAAGAATCATTATACCTTATCTTCTACTACTAAGCATAGCCTGACAACAACTAGCCGCTCTTTTAAGAATAATTAGTGCAAGTTGTTTTCTTCCTTTCGAGGCTTCCGTGACGCCCGCTTACGCTGCTTACGCAATTTTCTAAAAAAAGACGTCAACATCTCGCTGCAGGCTGTTCCTAGAAGGCCGCTGGTCACTTCAACTTGGTGGTTAAAGCGCTCATCAGTAACAAGGTTCATCAAAGAACCTACTGTGCCAGCCTTGGGATCATAAGCCCCGAAATAAAGATGTCGAATCCGCGATAGAATAATTGCCCCGCTACACATTGGACAAGGTTCTAAAGTGACATACATATCACAATCCATCAGTCGCCAATTATCCAAATAAGCGTTGGCTTCACGAATGGCCTGCATCTCCGCATGGCTTGTGGCATCATTGGACTGCTCGCGCAGGTTATAGCCGCGTCCAATCACTTGGCCATCTTTAACGACAATCGCACCAATCGGTACCTCGCCTAAAGCTTCCGCCTTCTTGGCTTCCGCTATGGCCAAACGCATAAAGTCTTCATGCTGCAAACAACCACCTCAAATTCGGAATAATCAAGCAGAGCCAGCATGAAAAGTTTCTGCTTGGCTCTCAATTTGGAAAGGGCTATTCGCCTTCCATAGATTTCAAAAGATATGTTCCCACAATTATTACTTTACGATAATCTAAGCCATTGGTCAAATTATTTCTTTCTCAAAAAACGATATTTTACCGTCTTTGAAGCCCTTCCAGAAAGTAAAATCTGCCCCTGACCCAAAGTTCAGAGGCAGTCATATAATAGGAAAGTTTCGACTTGTTCTGCTCCCTCAGATGGTTTATTTGAACCGACAAGTCTTGCAAGGATCTTAAAGATTCTTTACTTTTCATTTCTAAAAAGCTAATTTTTGTATTTATTAACCGAGACTGTGACAATAGTCGCTTAGACCTGGACTTTTATCCCAGCCCATTCATTAACCACTTTAATCATCAATTCCGGGACTAGCTTGGTAGCTCTGCTTGGCTTTTGGCCAGTCCAAACCCACATGGTCCTTAACCGCGGCATAGGCCTGGTCGATTCGTTCTCGGACAACTGGATCAACTCGGTCGCGGTAAGGGCCACCAGCTACGAAATCATCGAGGATATAAGTTTGATAGAGGTATTGCTTGCGGTTGAAGGTCTGGGAATAGGTCCCCAGATCTTCCCGGGCCACCCAACTTGGCCGGGCTTGAGCCTCCTTGATCCGGGTCTTGCCCCCCTTCTTCTCGAAGGTCAGGTCCATCAAAACCCCGCGCTCGGTCCAAATATCCCCCTCCATCGTTTCTGCACGCTGGTTGGAGAGGAAGTTACCCATAGAATAAATAATCAGCTTCTTATCTCCCTCATGGTCGATAACCTCAGCAGGTTCAATCACGTGAGGGTGGCCACCCAAGACCACATCCGCTCCCCAGGCCACCATCTTATGGTAGCAATCAATTTGTTCCTGGCTTGGTTCCAAGGCATACTCCACTCCCATCTGGGGCATGACGACAGTCACATCTGCAACTTCCTCTGCCCGCTCGATCTCTTGACGCATCTTCTCTTCGTCGAGGTCAGAGAGGCAGGAGGCATAGTCGCTAGGGCTCAGACCTGCCTCCAGACCATTGAAGCCGTAAGCATAGGCGAGGAGGGCAATCTTGATCCCATTGACTTCCTTAACCAAGATATCGGCCTCCTGGCGGGGTGTCTTCGGATAGACTCCCAGGGGCGTCATCCCCCGCTGGCTGAAGCTAGCTGCCGTTGAGCGGAGCCCTTCAAGTCCCGAATCTAAGATATGGTTATGGGCCAGGTCCACCACATCATAACCCGTATCCGCCATGGCATCAGCCACCGCTTCAGGGGCATTGAAGAGCGGGTAGCCGACCAGAGGCTTGCTGGGATCAATCGTCCCTTCAAAGTCCGCCAGACTGAGGTCGGCCCTCTGAATCCAAGGCTTGACATAAGTGAAATTGGGATGGAAGTCGAAAGAGCCGTCGACCTGGGCAGCGCTAGCAAAGATCGGATCATGGTAGAGCAAGTCGCCATGGGCCATGATGCGCGCTTCGTGGACGATTTCTGCTTTCGGCTTCGCTAAAGGACTTGAAGCCGCCTGGCAGCCCGCTAAAGCCAATAAGGCAAGCGATAAGACGATGCGAATACATTGACGCTGGATATTTTTCATTATTTTCTCCTTTAAAGCTTGTCTAAGCAAAGAAAAAAGCCGTCAGCTTCCGCTCCCACAAGCTCTGCTGCGGCTCTGTCTTGACTGATAAGGGGCTTACTGCTTGCGGTAGTCTTGCAGCTTCTCCCGACCAAAGCGGATGGACTGGTCAATGACCGCCACGCTTTGGACTAGTTTTTCTTTTTCCCATTCGTTGAGAGGAATCTGGAAGGTCCGAACAACCCCTTGGCGGCCAATCTGGGCAGGCAGGCTGAAGGTTACCGCTTGGTCGAGGTCATAAATGCCTTGGCCAAAGAAGGTTCCAACAGGCAAGATCGTCTCTTGGTCCAGGACAATAGTCGTCAAAAGTTCCACCACTACCCGGGCAATGGCAGCATCCGTCACACCCGCCTTATCCATAAAGACATCATAAGCCGATTGGACAACTTCCTCTGTCAATTGGTCAACATCGAGGGGGCTAATCCCTTCAAAATAATCGCTCAGCTGGTCAAAGGGGATCCCCTGAACATTGAGATGGCTACAGGCTGCAAAAGAAGACATGCCGTGCTCCCCTAACATGTAGCCGGTCACTGACTTGGGATCGATACCGTAGTGCTCAGCCACCGCGTAGCGCAAGCGGGCTGAATCCAGCATGGTCCCCGTCGATAGGACCCTTTCTTTGGGGTAATGATATTCTGTCACTGCTAGATGGGCCAGGGTATCAACAGGATTGGAGATAAAGACCAGGATGGCTTCCCGGGTGTGCTGACAGATTCCTGACATGACATCATCCAGGACCGGAATATTATCTAGCAAAAGATCCTGACGTTCAGCCGGAATTTCATCTTCGTAGATGTGGGTTGCAGCAACTACAATCACATCCGCATCTGCTAAATCACTATAGTCACCGGCATAGACCCTCACATGCTGGGTCGAACCGAGGCCCATAGCATGGCGCTCGTCGAGGGCTTCTCCCGCTGCCTTCTCTTTTTTCTCATCAATCAAGACAATTTCAGAGAAGAGATTGGCAGCCAAAACATTGGATAAAATTTTGGAACCGACAAAACCTACTCCGACAATGCCTAATTTTTGGCCATAAATTGCCATCAGCCGTCACTCCTTTATGTTATTAATAGGTCAATTATAGCACAGATTAAGGGGATGATGAGAAAATTTTAATTTTTAAGTTGGGTTCGACTTGGCAGAAAGGGAGTGACTTCAGCAAAAGGGAACGATCGACTAAAGCCGCTCTTTTTCGTTTGGGCTCCAGTCATTCAAGCCTAAACGCTCTTGCTCTCACCCTATAGTCGGGTTCGCCAGAGCAGCTTTGGAGTGCTTTCGCAAGTTGGAAACGTGCAAGCGGGGCTTGCCCTTATTCCAACTTACTCCAAGCATCCAAAGCTGAGCGCTCTTGCTCACACCCTAAATAAAAAAGGATTGCCCGCAAGCAATCCCTCGTATTCTTAAACTGTTCTTTTTCCAGTCTTGACCATTGAGTAATAGTTCAGATACTCACCCAGACGGTTTGATCTAATCATCTGACCGGAAAGAGTCAACCAATTGGTAAAGGTCTGATGCCCGATCTTTCCACTTACCGGCTGAAGAATCATCCGAAAAGAAGGGCAACTTGTCGACCAAGTCTTGTCCATGGGCCTTGCCCTTCTTGCCCACCGTATCTAGCAAGTTACTAAAGGTCGATTCATTATCTTCTTCAAAAAATGCAACAGCAGCTACCGCTGTCACTGCAGCGAGAGAACCTAATACAAAAAGTCCCGCCTTTGTTTTCTTATCCATACCATCCACCTCACTTCTTCTGTTTCTAGCATTATACCATACAGGCTTGGCAGCTGAAAAGTTTGCCCTAGATATGATAAACAAAAAGAGTTGGCACCTGGCCAACTCTCTTCATATATCGTTTAGCTTATAGGGGCAGTGTCTCCTGGCTGGTCAACCCACACTTTATAGTCTCGTTTGGGGATTGAGAGCTGCTAACACACACTCCGTAAGCCTGATTGTGGGTTCATTTCTATCAATCCACAGTCAACGAGCTTGTTTGAGTCTTCAGCTCCGCCAGTCCACACTCCGCAGCCGCGTTTGTGTGCTAACCTCTATCAACCCACACTCCATGCTTACCGTTGTGTGTTCAGCTAACCGCCTGCCCTCACACCCTGTGTAGTCGGGTTCGCTAGAGCAGACTTGAAGTGATTTCACCCAATCGGAACGATCGGCTAAAGCCGCTCTTTTCCGTTTGGGCTCCAATCATTCAAGTCTAAACGCTCTTGCTCACACCCTTATCTAGTCGGGGTCGGGCTGACAGCTTTCCTGTCACTTCACAAGTCTCCGCCGCAGTCTTTCAGACTGCTCTGGCGACTTGCTCCAGTGAAGGAAAGCTAACCGCCTGCCCTCACACCCTGGACTTTCACTAGGCTTTCTTTTTCTTCGCTGCCGTCTTCGTGTTGGATGCGGATGTAGAGTTTGCCTTGGCGTGAGCCGATGGTTAGGCGGTCACCTTCTCCGACGGCTTGGGATAGGATGAGGTCGCTGAGTGGGTCTTCGATTTGGCTTTGGATTTCCCGACGCACGGGACGGGCTCCGTATTCTGGGCTAAAACCTTTTTCAGCGAGGACTTTGATGGCGCCGTGGGTAAGGCGGAGGTCAATACCTTGCTGGGCCAATTGGTCGGCCATGGCATCTGTAAACTTGCGGACGATTTCGCCCACTTGTTCTTGGTTGAGGGAGTGGAAGACGATAATTTCATCAATCCGGTTGAGGAATTCGGGACGGAATTGTTGCTTCAACTCTTCTCGGATACGTTGGCTCATCCGGTCATAGTCATGGCTGACGGACTCCTGGCCAAAACCGACTGTCTTCTCATCACGCAGAGCTGTTGCTCCGAGGTTAGAGGTCATGATAATGATGGTATTGCGGAAGTCCACCATCCGACCCTTGCTATCGGTGATGTAGCCATCATCGAGGATTTGTAAGAGCAGGTCGAAAATATCGGGATGGGCTTTCTCCACTTCATCAAAGAGCACGACTGAATAAGGGTGTTGGCGTACTTTCTCGGTCAATTGACCCCCTTCGTCATAGCCCACATAGCCTGGGGCAGAACCGATCATCCGGCTGGTTGAATATTTTTCCATAAATTCGGACATATCGACCCGGATCAAGTGGCGTTCGGACCCGAAGAGCTCTTCGCTCAGGCTCTTGGCTAATTCGGTTTTCCCGACCCCGGTTGGGCCTAGGAACATAAAGGAACCGATAGGCCGGTTGGGGTCTTTGATCCCGGAATGGGCCCGGCGTACAGCACGAGCCACCGCATTGGTCGCCTCATCCTGGCCTTTGACTCGACGGTGGAGGCGTTCCTCCAAGGCTAAGAGCTTCTGATTTTCCGTTTCGGTGAGCTGGCTAATCGGAATACCGGTCCATTGGGCAATGATTGCGGCAATCTCCTCTTCACCGATCGATAAGTTATAGTTTTGCTTTTTCTTCTTACGCTTGCTCTCTAACTTATTGAGGGCCTCTTCCAGCTCTTTTTGCTTGGCATGAAGCTTGGCAGCCTCTTGGAAGTTCTGCTCAGCCACACACCTTAGCTTGTCTTCTTCTAGTTGCCGGTAGTCGCGAACCAAATCCTGACTCTTGCCAGCTTGGTCCGTTTTCCCTTGGGCATCCAGACGTTTGGTTGCTGCGGCTTCATCCATCACGTCGATGGCTTTGTCTGGCAGGAAGCGGTCGGAAATATAGCGTGCGCTCAAATTGGCTGCCGCGTCAATGGCTTCATCGGTAATCGTCACTTGGTGGAAGTCCGCATAGGCTTGGCGGATGCCAGCCAGGATGGACCGGGTTTCTTCAATTGTCGGTTCATCAACTTGGACTTTGGCAAAGCGACGTTCCAGGGCAGCATCTTTTTCAATATACTTCTGATATTCATTGAGGGTGGTCGCCCCAATCACTTGAACTTCACCGCGGGCTAGGGCGGGTTTAAGGATATTGGAAGCATCCATAGTCCCTTCTGCTCCGCCAGCTCCGATAAGGGTATGCAATTCGTCGATGAAGAGAATGACCTGGCCATCTTGGATGACTTCCTCAATCAGATGTTTCATTCGATCTTCGAATTCACCCCGGTACTTAGTTCCCGCAATCAAAGAGCCCATGTCGAGCATCATCAAGCGCTTGTTCTCTAAGCTTTCGGGGACTTGCCCACTAACAATGGCCTGGGCTAGGCCTTCCGCAATAGCGGTCTTACCCACACCAGGTTCGCCCACGAGGACAGGGTTATTCTTAGTCCGGCGGCTGAGAATCTGGAGGATGCGTCGAGCTTCTTTTTCCCGACCGATGATGGGGTCAAGTTGGCCATTGTGGGCCCGTTTGGTTAAATCCTTGCTGACTGCATCCAAGGTTGGGGTCTTACTCTTGTGAGGATCAACTTTCCCTTGTTTCTTGCGTCCCGACCTATCTAAAGGCAGGCCGAGCATCTGGTAGATGTCACGGCGGATAATATCAGGATCCGCCCCCAAATTCCGTAAAATACGAGTAGCTAGGACTTCTTCTTGCATGAGAGCCAAGAGGATATGTTCGGTCCCTACTAAGGAAGCCCGATTCTTCTTAGCTTCCTCTGTGCTGAGATAGAGCACTTTGTTGGCACGGGGGGAATAGACAGGCTCGCCTAATTCATTATAAGGGTCTTGGCCTGACCCGTAGCCCACGACGAACTCAACCTCTTCTTTGAGGGTTTCATAGTCACCAATATGAGGGCTCAGGACCGCATGGGCGATGCCATCAGGTTCGGCTAAAAGACCCATCAACAGGTGCTCTGTCCCAATGGCATGGTGGCGGAAATCCTTCGCCGCATCTAAGGCATAGGCTAAGGCTTTCTGGGCTTTTTCCGTATAGATTTCTTTCATGGTCTAAACTCCAATCTTCGCGCAGTTTAATGATCGTATTTCAACTTACGAAGCACATTCGTTAAGATCAAGGCGCGTAAGGAATCGGCTTGGTTCACATGGGCCATGACGTCCTTGTCTAAGCTCGCATAGATCAAGCGCGCTTCCAACTTCGTAAGCAAGTCATTCTTGTGTAAATTACTAATAATTGCTTGGGCATCCTTATCTGATAATTCATCGCCAATCAGCTGGATCATCGAATCGATATAGTCCGCCTCATCAACTACCGTCATCTTAACGATCCGGATATAACCGCCGCCCCCACGTTTACTCTCCACATGATAACCGTTCTGGGGAGTAAAGCGGGTGTTAATGACATAGTTAATTTGTGAGGGAACACATTCGAAACGCTCAGCGATTTCACTCCGCCGAATTTCAACATTCGACGACTCCTGTAAGACTTGTTTCAGGTAGGCTTCTATTATATCAGACATGTTTTTATTACGCATTTTTAATCACCTCTAGTCTGACTAAGTTTGACGTTCAACTTTATCATACCGAATTTTCAGCCAAGCGTCAATATCTTTGTCTGGCAAAACTTGACCAAACCAAGCTTTTGCCCCGGTCTAATCGGCTTTAGAACAGCTAATTTTTAAAGCGCTTTCTCTTTACAATTTCATGAAATCGTGCCATTCTTAAGTAGAATTGTGTATAATAGAAAGCGTGCAATCTTATGCAAATTTTAAAGGAGGCAGTGGGATGACGAATGAGTCATATGTCGCAATTATCGGCGGCTTAAACATGGATATCGCAGGGATTTCTGGTCCCATGTACCGGGAGCGGGATTCCAACATTGGTCACATCTACCTGAGTCCAGGGGGTGTCGGCCGTAATATCGCGCACAATTTAGTGCAATTAGAGGTACCGACCTATCTCGTGACCGCTTATGGTGATGATGATTTTGGTTTACTAGTTGAAAAATCATGTCGAGAATTAAATATTTCCCTCGACTATGCAGAGAAATTAGAGGACGAACACACCTCAACCTATCTCTACGTCACAGATAGCGACGGGGATATGATTACCGGTGTCAACGATATGGATATCGTTAAACGTATCACACCGGACTTCTTGGCCGGCCGCTTGGACTTCTTAAACCAAGCCAAGATTTGTGTCATTGACGCCAATGTCTCCCGGGAGACGATTGAGTGGATTGTTGACCATGTCGAGGCGCCCCTCTATGTGGAACCTGTATCGGTTGCCAAGGCGGCACGTTTCGAAGCGGTATTAGACCGGATTGATACCATCAAACCCAACCAATATGAAGCAGAACTCTACACCGGCATCAAGATCTTGGACGAAAAAACTGCCCGTCAAGCCGCTGAGAAGCTTATTGATATGGGGGTTAAGAATGCCTTCATTTCCCTAGGCGCCAAGGGAATGGTCTGCGCCAACTCAGAAGAAACCCACTATGTCCCAGTGCTAGAATCCGACGTGGTTAGCGCGAACGGCGCAGGTGACTGTGCTATGGCAACCATTGTCTGGGCCAACTACCACTACGGCCATGAACTGGACATTAAAGAAGTGACCCAACTCGCCCAAGCTGCAGCGAATTTAGCAACCAGCACCATGCACTCGGTCTACGAAGACCTGTCAATATCAGCTGTTGTTAACCGCGCCCAAGATTATAAGCAATAGGAGGAATATACTGTGGGAATTATTCGGAATCTAATTGGGATCCTGGTCATCTTGGCCCTGGCTGCCCTCTTATCCTACGATCGTTCAAAAATCAAAAACAAAGTTAAAAACATTGTCCTGATGTTTGTCGCTATGTTGGTCCTCACCTTCATCTGCCTCAGGACCTCAGCAGGGATCACTGCTCTGGAAGGCATCTCCAACTTCTTCAGCTGGCTGATTGCCCAAGCCCAAGGCGGGATTAGCTTCGTCTTCGGTGGCATCGTCATCGAAGAAGGCGCCTCAGTCTTCTTCTTCAACGTTCTCTTGCCCCTGGTCTTCATTTCAGCACTGATTGGGATCTTGAACTATATCAAAGTTCTCCCCTTCATCATGAAATGGGTCGGAAAAGGGATCAACTTCATTACCGGTATGGGAGAAGTCGAAAGTCAATTCGCTATTTCAACAGCCGTGCTAGGTAACACCTCAGCTTTTATTTCGATTAAAGAAATTATCCAAAACATGGACCCTCGCTCCCTCTTCACCATCTGCTTGTCTGGGATGTCTGCAGTCGGAGCTTCAACCCTAGCTGCTTATATGCAAATGATTCCTGGCGAATATGTCGTTGTAGCAGTCTTCTTAAACATCTTCGCTGCTCTAGTGATCGCCAGCGTCATGAACCCTTACGAAGCGGAAGAAGTCGAAACCGGCGAAGAATTTGAACTGCTAGAAGAAAGTGCCGAAGACAAAGGCAACTTCTTTGACATGCTTGGCTCATACATCACCGACGGCTTCAACCTTGCTATTATTATCGCTGCCATGGTGATTGGTTTCGTGTCCTTGATCACCTTCCTGAACTCCATTGTTGAAGGGATCTTCGGCATCACCTTCACCGAAACCATGGGCTATGTCTTCTCACCCCTGGCTTTCATTATCGGGATTCCAAGCGAAGACATTGTCAAAGCGGGGAGTCTCATGGCGACCAAGCTGTTGACCAACGAATTCGTTGCCATGGGTGAATTCCAAAGCCTCCTGGGTGGGGCTAGTGCCAAGACCCAGGCTATGGTAGCCACCTACCTGGTATCCTTCTCCAACTTCGGTACCATGGGGATCACCCTCGGCGCCATCAAGGGCATTAGCGAGAAGCAATCCAAGGTCCTTTCCCAATCTTTAGTTAAGGTCCTCTTGGGTTCCATCCTCTCTTCCCTACTCGTAGCCAGCGTAGTCGGTCTCTTCTTCTAAAAGTAAAATAAAGCACAGTAAAAGCGATCGCTCCAAAGCCAGCTTATGGCTCTCGAGCGATCGCTTTTTGCATGGTTCGATTAAAATCAAAGCATAAGGAATGATCACCAATACTATTTATTATACGCCCCTTTTTATCACATGCCACACACAAAAAAGACCTTACAGAGCGTAAGGCCTTAATCGAGTCGGGAAAACAGGATTCGAACCTGCGACCCCTTGGTCCCAAACCAAGTGCTCTACCAAGCTGAGCTATTTCCCGGTATGCACCCAGCAGGATTCGAACCTGCAACCGCCTGATTCGTAGTCAGGTACTCTATCCAGTTGAGCCATGGGTGCGTATAAAATTATAATGCCGAGGACCGGAATCGAACCGGTACGGTGTGTAACCACCGCAGGATTTTAAGTCCTGTGCGTCTGCCAGTTCCGCCACCCCGGCCTATTAACAAGCAGATCCATAAAAAATCAAATAAGCGGAATACGAGATTCGAACTCGCGACCCCCA
>NZ_KV786060.1:176657-183179 GCF_001806805.1 Aerococcus sp. HMSC23C02
AAATCAGATGCTCTACCAACTGAGCTAAGCCGGCATCAAATTCATATTCGAATTTGTTATGATCCGTGGGAGGCTCGAACTCCCGACCCTCTGATTAAAAGTCAGATGCTCTACCGACTGAGCTAACGAATCAAAGTTATGGAGGATGAGGGGTTCGAACCCCCGACATCCTGCTTGTAAGGCAGACGCTCTCCCAGCTGAGCTAATCCTCCATGTCGGTAAGTTGTTTTGTAACAACTATTATATAATATCACAAGTTTTGACTTTCGTCAATAGCTTTTTTGAGATTTTTAAGCTCTCATTCCAAAGAACTGTTCCCTCGTGACGACTTGATAAGTATAGCACAGTTCTTTGGCTTTAGGCAAGAGCTTTTTTTGATTTTTCTAAAATTTTTCCTTCAATTGGCCGAATTCCGTGAAGTAGTGGGGATAGGCCAAATAAGTACAGAGGATACTGGCCACTGCCCCGCAGGACAAAATCATGAAGTAAACCATAATCTGGTACATGATCGCCTGAAGAGGCATGGACCCAGCCATCATCATCCCGGTCATCATGCCCGGTAAGGTGACCAAACCCAGGGTCCGCATCCCATCGATGGTCGGTTGGAGAGCCCCCTTGATGGTATCATGGATGATCGACCAGGAGGCCTGCTTGGTCGAGGCGCCGAGAGCCAGCTTCTCAAAGACTTCCTGGCGGCGGGCATCGAAGAGAGTGTGCATATTATTAAAGCATAGCCCAACAATCTTCATGCCGTTACCCGCCAGCATGCCGGTAATCGGGATCATCTGCTGGGGCACAAATTGCAGGGTGCCAGATAGGACCAAAATTAGCACCGATAGTCCAATCCCTGAAAAGATCGCTATTAGGGAAATCTTAAAGGCATTGCTTAGACCTTGGGCACGCTTCTTGGCGTTCCAGGCTGAATTAAAGATCATGATCCCCATCGCTACCAGGGTCACCCAGAAGCTATCGATCTGGAAGACATAGGTCAGGATGTAGCCAACCACAACTAATTGGACAATCATACGCACAACTGCAACCAACATATCTTTGTTGAGGACCAGCTTCTCCTTATAAGAAATCGCTAGCGCTACCAAGACGAGGACGAAGGATAGAGCTAGAGAAGTGGGACTAATGACGAGTTCATGGGTCATGACTTACTTCCTCCTTCCTGCAAGTGACCATCCACTAAGTAGAGGGAACGGTCGGCCATGTCTTGGTCTTCTGGCCGGTGGGAAACCCAAAGCAGGGCCATGTCCCAGCGGTCAGCTTCGGTCAAAATAAGCTGCCAGACAGCCTGGGCAGAAGCTTCATCCAAAGAAGAGACAACCTCATCCAATAAGAGGATCTTGGGTGGGAAGACCAGGTGGCGGATCAAGGCCAGACGCTGGCGTTCGCCGCCTGACAGGGTCTCCACCCCTTGGTCATCGGTCAGGTCAGCTAAGCCTAGAGCCGCTTTAAGCATTGTTAAGCGGTCCTGGTCCAGGGCCTTCTGATGGACCTCGGCGACAAAATCAAAGTTATCCTGGACGCTTTTGCCAAAGAGGACGGGATTTTGGACACAATAAGAAACGTCTTGGCGGTAGCTTTGATAGTCATAGCTTTGGGCTGCTTTGCCCTGGTAAGTGACTTGACCGCTATCTTGTCTAAGCAATTGGGCGATAATCTTCAGGATGGTCGATTTGCCACTGCCTGAGGGGCCATTAATAGACAGAGACTCTCCCGCTTGGACTTGGAGATTAATCTTGTCTAGGATCTGCCGGCCATCCCTAGCATAAGAGATATCCGTCAACGTTAGCATAGCCATCAACCTTTCTGGGTATTTTCTCCATTATAACGAAAGATTCGGCCAAATAAAAATAATAAATCCGACGTGAATTTTGCCTTTTTTCGTTTATATATGAGTAAGGAGGTTATACATCATGTTCATACTCAGTCAAATCTATTTATTCTTTGCCTTAGCCTGCCTAGCATCCTTTCTCATGCTCTGGGCCTACCGCACCATCCACTCCGGTGCCATTATTTGGGGACGGTCCCAGTGCGACCATTGCCAGACCAGACTCCCTTATTGGACCCTCTGCCCCATCCTCGGCTATCTGCTCTGCCGGGGCAGGTGCCAAGTCTGCCGAGCCCCTGTCCCTCTCTACTACCCTCTCATTGAGCTTCTCTTCGCTTGTACGGCCTTCTACCTGATCTCTCAAGAGGCTTACAGCGATCTGGTTATTCTCGCTATCCTAACTCTTATGACAGCCACAGACCTCACTGCCCTGGTCGTCCCTAACCGCTTCCAGATCCTCCTCTTCCTAGCCTGCCTAGCACGCGAAGAGACCTGGCAATTAGAGCGCTGGCTCCAGGCCCTGGCCCTTTGTCTGGCCCTCTACGCCCTCAACCAGATCATCAAGGAAGGTCTTGGCGGAGCGGATATTAAGCTCTTCACCAGCCTCTGCCTAGCATACGGCCTATCCGCCAGTCTGGAAATCATCTTCCTCAGCTCAGCCCTAGCCCTGGCATATTTCTTCCTCAGCCACCAAGCCAAGCACCACCCCCTTCCCTTCGTCCCCTTCATCAGCCTGGCTGTGGTTATCCTTCTACTTTTCCCATAGAAAAAAGGCTGGAAGACAAGCTCCAGCCTCTACGTGTTCCAAAAGTCAGACCTAATCGACTTTTGTCACACTCTCTATAAAATTTGATTAATTTTCAATTTTTTAAACGACATGTTCTATGGGTGTCCCACATAGTTTTCAGGCTCAACAGGGTGTTCAACAATCACTTGTTCCCCATCTTCATTGGTCACATATTCTTCCGTTGTTGGCACTTCGCCTAATTTCTTAGGTTCCATGTAACGGTAGCGGGCCATCCCTGTACCTGCTGGGATGATCTTACCGATAATAACATTCTCTTTCAGGCCGAGCAGGTTATCCCGCTTGCCGCGAATCGACGCATCGGTAAGGACCTTGGTGGTTTCCTGGAAGGAAGCAGCTGATAAGAAGCTATTGGTTTCCAGAGCCGCCTTGGTAATCCCAAGAAGGACAGGTTGGGCAGTCGCTGGAATAGATCCCGTCTTAATAGCTTCCGCATTTTCCTTGCTGAAGTCTTCGAGGTCCATCAACTTACCTGGTAAGAGGTCAGTTGCCCCTGGATCGAGGACACGTACTTTACGGAGCATTTGACGGAGCATCACTTCCACGTGCTTGTCGTTGATGTCTACCCCTTGCATCCGGTAAACCCGCTGAATTTCACTTAACATGTAAGTTTGAACAGTGAGTGCATCCGTGATGTGGAGCAATTCTTTCGGATCGATTGACCCTTCAGTCAAACGGTCCCCACGTTTGATGGTGTCGCCTACTTCAACGAGCATACGGGCTGTATAAGGCACAACGTATTCCCGTTCATCTGTAACCCCTTTGACGTTAACCGTCTTTTCACGGGTTGCTTCGTTTTGGTTAATGTCGGTAACAACACCTGTGACTTCTGTAATCACAGCGCGCCCTTTCGGATGGCGTGCTTCCACAATTTCTTGAACACGAGGGAGACCTTGGGTGATATCGTCACCGGCAACCCCGCCCGTGTGGAAGGTCCGCATGGTCAACTGGGTACCAGGCTCCCCGATCGATTGGGCAGCGATGGTTCCGACCGCTTCACCGACTTCAACTTCACCATTCGTTGCCAAGTCAGAGCCGTAGCAGTGCTTGCAGACACCGTATGGCGTGTTGCAGGTAAAGACAGAGCGGATGGTCACTTCTTCAACGCCAGCTTCTACAATCTTCTTAGCTACTTCTTCTGAAATCAATTGGTCATGATGAGCAAGGACTTCGCCTGTTTCAGGATGGCGGACTTCTTTTTGAAGGTAGCGGCCTGTCAGACGTTCTTCCAAGCTTTCAATCATTTCATTACCTTCACGGATAGCTGAAACCCGCAAACCACGGTCAGTGTGGCAATTGCTTTCCTTGATGATCACATCTTGGGCCACGTCAACCAGACGACGGGTCAAGTAACCAGAGTCGGCTGTCTTCAGCGCCGTATCGGTCATCCCTTTACGAGCACCGTGCGTGGAGATAAACATCTCTTGAACCGATAAACCTTCCCGGAAGTTGGAGGTTACAGGCAATTCGATAATCTTACCGTTAGGACCAGCCATCAGACCCCGCATCCCGGCCAACTGGGTAAAGTTAGAGATATTACCCCGGGCCCCAGAGTCCATCATGATGAAGAATGGGTTTTCTGCCGATAGGGAGTTCTTCAGGCGGTTTTCAATTTCATCTTTGACCTTGTTCCAAGTGCTAATGACTTGTTCATAGCGTTCATCATCAGTAATTAAACCGCGACGGTATTGCTTGGTGATGTTATCCACGCGTTTGTGGCCTTCATCTACCAGTTCATTCTTCGTATCCAAAACGGTAATGTCTGAGATACCTACCGTGATCCCTGACTTGGTTGAGAATTCGAAACCGAGATCCTTCAAGCGGTCAAGCATCATTTGGGTTTCCGTTACCTTGAATTGCTTGAAGACGCGAGCGATGATGCTTTCTAAGTAACCCTTCTTGAATGGAGGGACTAATTCTGCGCGTTGGATAGCTTCTTCTACGTCAGCACCAGCTTCTAAGAAGTACTTGTCTGGCAAGCTATCATTCAAGTTTTCTTGGGTTGGTTCGTTCAAGTAGTTGAAGCCATCTGGAATAATTTGGTTGAAGAAAAGTTTCCCGATCGTTGTCCGGATAAGCTTACCTTTTTGGTCTTCCGTCCAGTTCTTGCCTGGTAAGGAATCGGTATCAATGACTACCCGGGTGTGCAATTCCACATTGCCACTCTTATAAGCTGTCATCGCTTCATCAACTGAAGAAACGGCCATCCCTTCACCGATAGCCCCTGCGCTTTCCATAGTCAGGTAGTAGTTCCCTAGAACCATATCCTGAGATGGGGTAACAACTGGCTGGCCATCTTTAGGGTTCAAGATGTGGGTAGCAGCTAACATCAAGATCCGTGCTTCCGCTTGGGCTTCTTCGCCGAGTGGTAGGTGGACCGCCATTTGGTCCCCATCAAAGTCGGCATTATAAGCTTCACAAGCTAGCGGGTGGAGACGGATGGCTTTCCCTTCAACGAGGACAGGTTCAAAGGCCTGGATCCCCAAACGGTGAAGGGTAGGTGCCCGGTTAAGGAGAACAGGGTGTTCCTTGATAATTTCTTCAAGAACATCCCAAACCTTATCGTCTTGGTGCTCAATCATCCGCTTAGCATGCTTCACGTTAGCAGCAATTTCACGGCCCACTAATTCGCGCATTAAGAAAGGCTTGAAGAGTTCCAAGGCCATTTCCTTAGGCAGACCACATTGGTACATCTTGAGTGATGGACCGATGGCGATAACGGAACGACCAGAGTAGTCGACACGCTTACCGAGCAAGTTTTGACGGAAGCGGCCTTGTTTCCCTTTTAACATATGGGATAGGGACTTCAATGGACGGTTCCCGGCCCCTGTAACAGGACGGCCACGGCGGCCATTGTCAACCAAGGCATCGACAGCTTCTTGGAGCATCCGTTTTTCATTTTGAACAATGATGTTTGGCGCATTTAAGTCTAACAAGCGCTTCAAACGGTTATTCCGGTTGATCACCCGACGGTAAAGGTCGTTCAAGTCAGATGTCGCAAAACGACCCCCATCGAGTTGGACCATTGGGCGGAGTTCTGGTGGAATAACTGGAATAACATCCATAACCATCCACTCTGGATTATTACCGGACTTACGGAAGGCTTCTAGGATATCCAAACGACGGATTGCCCGGGTTCGTTTTTGACCGCGTGCACTGGTTAGGACTTCCTTCAATTCCGCGCATTCCTTCTCCAAGTTAACTTGGCCTAGGAGGGTCTTAATAGACTCTGCCCCCATACCAGCTTGGAAACGATTGCCGTATTCCGCCTTGTATTCACGGAATTCTTTCTCTGATAAGAGTTGCTTGTATTCAAGAGGGGTATCCCCGGCATCTGTCACCACATAAGAAGCAAAGTAAATTACTTCTTCGAGGGCACGTGGGCTCATGTCTAATAAGAGGCCCATCCGGCTAGGAATGCCTTTGAAATACCAAATATGGGTAACGGGTGTTGCCAATTCAATATGGCCCATCCGTTCCCGACGAACTTTAGAACGGGTAACTTCTACCCCACAACGGTCACAAACGACACCCGCATAGCGAATCCGTTTGTACTTCCCACATGAACATTCCCAGTCCTTGGAGGGACCAAAGATACGTTCACAGAAAAGACCGTCTTTTTCAGGTTTTAGCGTCCGATAGTTGATTGTTTCTGGTTTCTTCACTTCACCGTAAGACCAGGAACGAATTTTATCAGGGGATGCTAAACCGATCTTCATACTTTCAAATTTATTAACATCGACCAAGGGGCCAACCTCCCTTTATAATTGCCTCTCGCCTGCTGGGTTGCTCGCCAGCAAGCCTACCTTGTCATTAAAAACGAGAATCACAGTCGGGTTCGCAGTGGCAGTCTTGAAGTGACTTCACCCAATCGGAACGA
>NZ_KV786060.1:183199-193197 GCF_001806805.1 Aerococcus sp. HMSC23C02
CCCAATCGGAACGATCGGCTACAGCCGCTCTTATCCGCTTGGGCTCCAGTCATTAAAGCCTGGACGCAACTGCTCTCACCCTTTTTAGTCGGGTTCGACTTGGCAGTCTTGGAATGATTTCACAAGTAAGAAACGAGCGAATGCTTCGCTCTTTTTCTTACTTGCTCCAATCATCCAAGCCTAACCGCCAAGTCTCGCACCCTTTTAGTCGGGTTCGGTCTGGCAGCTTTCGTGTCACTTCACAAGTCCCCGCCGCAGTCTTGCAGACTGCTCTGGCGACTTGCTCCAGTGAAGGAAAGCTAAACGCCAGCCCTCACACCCTTCCTAGTCGGGTTCGCAAGAGCAGACTTGAAGTGATTTCAGCTCAGCGAAACGTCTGACTAGCGTCAGCCTTTTTCGCTGAGCCTCCAATCATTCAAGTCTAAACGCTCTTGCTCACACCCTTTTACTCTGCTTCTTTTGCTGTGATTTCTTTGTTGTCTGATTTGTCTTCTTTGTCGTCAGTCTTGTCTTCGTTTGTTTCTGCGTTTTCTTTTTTGTCTTCTTTGTGGTTGAAATTGTTGGTGTCTTCGTCCATATCACGTAGGTCGATTTCTTTGTCGTCGGCGTCGAGGACTTGGATGTCTAGGCCGAGTGACTGTAATTCTTTGACCAGTACGCGGAAGGATTCGGGAACACCTGGACGTGGGATAGGTTCACCCTTGACGATGGCTTCGTAGGTTTGTACCCGGCCAGTGACGTCATCTGACTTGTAGGTCAAGATTTCTTGGAGGGTGTAGGCTGCCCCGTAGGCTTCCAGTGCCCAAACTTCCATTTCACCGAAACGTTGTCCCCCGAATTGTGCCTTACCACCCAGTGGTTGTTGGGTAACTAAGGAGTATGGCCCAATTGACCGAGCGTGGAGTTTGTCGTCGACCATGTGGGAAAGTTTCAGGTAGTACATCACACCAACAGAAACCCGGTTATCGAAGGGTTCACCGGTCCGTCCATCGTAGAGGACAGTCTTAGCGTCTGAGGCCATGCCAGCTTCTTCAACTGCTGACCAAATGTCTTCATCCACTGCCCCATCGAATACTGGAGTAGCGATCTTAATACCCATGTTGCGGGCAGCCATTCCGAGATGGAGTTCCAATACTTGTCCGATATTCATCCGTGAAGGTACCCCAAGTGGGTTCAGCATGATATCAACAGGTGTCCCGTCTGGCATATATGGCATGTCTTCCATTGGGAGAACGAGGGAAACAACCCCTTTGTTCCCGTGGCGACCAGCCATCTTATCGCCGACTTGGATTTTACGTTTTTGGACAATATAAACCCGAACCAGCATGCTGACGCCTGGTTTGAGTTCATCCCCGTTTTCACGCAGGAAGATCTTCACATCATTAACGATACCGCCACCACCGTGAGGGACACGGAGTGAGGTGTCACGTACTTCACGGGCTTTTTCACCGAAGATAGCGTGGAGCAAGTGTTCTTCTGGAGAAAGTTCGGTTACTCCCTTAGGCGTTACCTTACCTACTAGGATATCTCCGTCCTTAACTTCCGCACCGACATAAACAATGCCGCGGTCATCAAGATTCTTCAGAGCATCTTCCCCAACATTAGGGATTTCACGTGTGATTTCTTCTGGCCCGAGTTTGGTATCGCGGGCTTCAGATTCTAATTCATCGATATGGATAGAAGTATACACATCATCCTTAACCAAACGTTCAGAAAGGATAACCGCATCTTCGTAGTTGTAACCATCCCAAGTCATGAAGGCGATCAGTGGGTTTTGGCCCAATGCCAATTCCCCATTCTGCATGGATGGCCCATCAGCTAGGATGTCCCCAGCTTCCACTTCTTCACCAGTCCGAACCAGTGGTTTTTGGTTGTAGCAGGTGGACCCATTTGACCGGTGGTACTTGATTAAGCCGTACTTATCGAGGGCACCATTTTCACGACGGACACGAACTTCGCGGGCGTCAACAAATTCAACTGTCCCTGACTCTTTAGCAATAACAGCTGTCCCTGAGTCGTGGGCTGCCTTGTATTCCATACCCGTCCCGATAAGTGGGGAGTTTGGTTGGAGAAGCGGCACCGCTTGACGCTGCATGTTAGCCCCCATTAAGGCACGGTTGGAGTCGTCGTTTTCCAAGAAGGGGATACATGCGGTTGCGACAGCGACTACCTGCTTAGGTGACACGTCCATGTAGTCCACTTGTTCAGGGCTTACTTCGATATTCTCTTCCACATAACGAGCCATCACCTTGTCTGAAGCAAAGGACCCATCTTCGTTTAATTCCGAGTTCCCTTGGGCAATGATGTAATTATCTTCTTCATCGGCAGTTAGGTAATCGATCTTGTCGGTTACTTTGTGGGTATCCCAGCTCACCCGACGGTAAGGGGTTTCGATAAAGCCGTACTCATTGATCTTGGCATAAGTCGCCAGCGAGTTGATCAGCCCGATATTCGGACCTTCAGGCGTTTCGATTGGACACATCCGACCGTAGTGGGAATAGTGCACATCCCGAACTTCATAGCCTGCCCGGTCACGGGTCAAACCGCCTGGCCCCAAAGCAGAGAGACGACGCTTATGGGTCAACTCAGATAGGGGGTTGTTTTGGTCCATGAACTGTGACAGCTGGGAGGAACCGAAGAATTCCTTAATCGCAGCAACCACGGGACGGATATTAACTAATTGTTGTGGGGTCACCGTATCGACATCTTGGGTAGACATCCGTTCCCGAACCACTCTTTCCATCCGTGAAAGACCAATTCGGAATTGGTTCTGTAAGAGTTCACCCACTGAGCGGATCCGGCGGTTACCCAAGTGGTCGATATCATCGGTCTTGCCCAAACCTTCATAAAGGTTCAAGAAGTAGCTGATTGAAGCCATAATATCAGCAACGGTCAAGGCCTTCACATCGTCGGCTGGATTAGCGTTCCCAATCACATTGATCACGCGGTCTGGATCATTTGGCGCATAAACCTTCACCACTTGTAGGCGGACAGGCTCTGGCACAACCGCTTGGTCATTAGGGTAAATTTCAACCGTATTGGCACCTTGGTCTAGGGCCTTGCCTAGGTCTTCCATCAGGTCACGGCTAACTTCTGTATCCTTAGCGAGTAGAATTTCCCCGGTTTCAGGATCCACGATGTTTTCTGCAAGCACTTGGCCAGCTAAGCGGTGTTTTAAGTCCAGTTTCTTATTGATCTTGTAGCGACCAACTGGTGCCAAGTCATAGCGGTGTGGGTCAAAGAAGCGTGAAACCAGCAAGTTTCTTGAGGATTCTGCCGTCTTCGGTTCACCTGGACGCAGGCGTTCGTAAATATCCTTTAAGGCCTCTTCTGTCCGGGTATCGGATTCATTCTTATGGAGGTCTTTTTCAATGGTATCTTCGAGGGTCTTGCTAGAGCCGAAGATTTCGCGGATCTGGTCATCTTGGGAGAAGCCAAGTGCACGAACGAGGACAGATAGTTGGATCTTCCGGGTCCGGTCAATCCGTACATAAGAAATGCCCTTAGCGTCTGTTTCCGTTTCTAACCAGGCCCCACGGTTAGGAATAACCGTTGTCCCGAAAGAGTGGCGGCCGTTCTTGTCTACCTTCTCATTGAAGTAAACCCCTGGTGAACGAACCAACTGCGAAACGATTACCCGCTCGGACCCGTTAACAATGAAGGTCCCAGCTTCAGTCATCAATGGGAAGTCCCCGAAGAAGACTTCTTGGTCCTTGATTTCACCTGATTCCTTGTTGATCAGACGTAGTTTCGCATACATTGGCGCCGCATAGTTGGCATCTTGAGCGCGTGATTCTGAGACATCATACTTAGGCTCTTGGAATTTGTAATCCACGAATTCCAAAGCTAACTTCCCTGCATGGTCTTCAATCGGTGAGATATCCTTGAACATGGATACAACCCCATCTTCTAAGAACCATTTATAAGAATCTGTTTGAATTTCAATTAAATCTGGTAGTTCGAGCACTTCGTTGATGCGCGAATAACTCCGGCGAACGCTGTGCTTCCCAAACTTGACATCATGTCCCGACATGTATTGCCACCTCTCTATAAAACAAGCCAGTAAAAGTTTTAAGATTTTATTAAGAATCATAAAAATTGGCCCGGTTTACCCGTTTTTTAGACAAAAAAATAACAAAAGAATCGACACTTTTTTGCCTTATCTTTTGTTTTAGACCAAATACGCGGGAAATCGGACAATATTTCGACTCCTGCAGATTCCAATAACTATATCATATGTATGATAGCAGATCTTTACCTACTTGTCAAAATTTTTATAAAAAATATTTCAATAATAAAAACAGCGATCCCTCGCAAACTGTCTTAGACAAGCGCTAGAATCGCTGAGCGTACAATCGGCATTCAAAAAAATTGCTTGCTGACGTCAGTATCTATTCTTCCCGAGCCCTGCTAATATTAAAACCTTGCTTGCGCAGGTCATCGATCAAGGCTTCACGTCGGGGCCGGCGATTTTCCATCTTGTCGCCCACCTGTTTAAAGAAACTGTCGACCCGCCGATTGGCATCGCGCAGGTCATAATAAGTCGTCATCTCTTGGTCGTAATCTTCCAAGAGGCTTTCCGCGTCCTCAGGCAAGTGGTAAGTATCCTCAAAGAAACGCAGAGACTTAGGCATCCTAGGCTTCAATTGAGGGCTTTGGTTAGGTTCCCCAAAGGCCAGGCCTAGGACTGGAGCGGTTAGGGCTGGCAAATCTAAAATATCAATCATTTGTCCCATATTATTCTGGATGCTACCGAGGAAAACAGCTCCCATGCCCAAGGATTCCACCGCATTATTCACATTTTGGGCCATCAGTACCGCATCACTATAGCCTTGGAGGAAGCGTTCCAACTGATGGGCAGCTAGGTTCTCCCGGCCTTCCCGCTCCGCAATCTGTTGGTTGCGGTAGGTATCCACCAGGAAGATCCAGAGTTCAGGGGCCCGGGCAATATATTCTTGCTTGCCCACTTCAGCAATGGCCTGGCGCTTGTCCGGGTCCTTCACCCGAATAATTGAAGCCATCTGCATCCCTTCGCTAGTCGCTGTCCGCATGGCCACTTCCGCCAATTGGTCAACAATCTCTTCAGGCACCGCTTGATCCTTAAACTCGCGAATCGTCCGGTGGTCCAACTGCTTATCTAGCCATTCATTTGCTGCACACATTACCGTCACTCCTTACTTCTGACTCGAAAGAATCCAATACCCTTTCTTGCGTTCAATTTCTTCCACTTGGCCAAAGACTTCTTCCATCTTCTTCCGGGCGCTAGGAGCTCCTTGCTTCTTCTGGATCACTACCAACAAAAGCCCTCCCGGCAAGAGCTGGTCATAGGCCCCTTCTAGGAACTGGTGGACGACTTGCTTGCCGGCCCGGATAGGGGGATTCGTGAAGATCGCCGCAAAGCGCTCATCTGTGATCTGGTCATAAGCTGACGACCGGCTGATGGCAACATTGGAGACCCCATTCAGGGCCGTATTCTCCTGGGCTAGGTCCAGGGCCCGTTCACTCACATCCACCATACGAATGGTGCGTTCAGGGTGAAGACGGCCGAGCACCGTTCCCACAGGGCCATAGCCACAACCTAGGTCGAGGAAGGGACCCTCTGGAAAGTCTAAATGGGCAGTAGTCTCTAAGAGCAAGCGTGAACCAAAATCTAAGCGGTCTCGCGAAAAGACTCCACTATCCGTGGTAAAACGAAAGCTCTCCCCCAAAAGCTCCGTCTCATAGGTCTTGAGATCATGAGCCAAGTCACGATTGTCATCAAAATATTGGTGTGCCATAAGCCAACTCCTTCATTTTTTTCAATTTCATCTTACTAATTATAAGTATAAATAGCAAGAAAAACCTGCTCGCACCAGCTAGAATATTCAGAGAAATAGCTGGATACAATAAAAGAGCCAGCAGCCCGGCTCTCTCATCACAAGTGTTCGACAAGCAAAAAAGCTGGTGCGAAAATGCAGCCAGCTCTTATTTTTATTAATAAATATCAGAAACGTTCTTCTCTTCGTCAATCACAATGTAAAGGTGACCATCTTCCCCAACCTTAGAAGACATATATTTGTTTTCTAAGCCGTCTTCATCAACTGGTTCAAATGGGAAATAAATCTCACTTTCTTGACCGTTTGACCAAGTCAAGGTTACCCATTCAAGTCCACGGTTACGTGTAATGGTTTCGAACATACCTGTTTCAAGTCCGCCTTGGTCAATGGATTCGGATTGGAAGGTATCCGCATCAGGTAAGATTTCCACTTTAAGACTTTCTGCTGGATTGATTTCAAGGATTTCGCCACCGTTGATTCGACCTAAACTATTCGAAACGCGTTTGATCCATAAGTCTCCGATGTGTTCAGCTGAAACTTCCCACTCACTACCGTTGCGGAAATGAAACTTAAATACTTCTGCCTTTCTCATATTTATACCACCTTTTTCAATTTTTGTGATTATATTCACTACAACTAGTATAAATGAAATTTTCAAAAAAATCGACCTTTTAGGCTTCCTTTTTCAAAAATATCCCAGAAAAGCTTTTGTTTTAGACAAAGCGATGTAAATGCTTACGTCAGCACATGCAATTTCTCCCATGAAAAAAGCGCACCTTTCAAAGCCATAGAAAGGATGCGCTTGCTTAAGCATACAAGTTAACCTTTAAGATCAATGACCATCCGGCCGCGAATTTGCCCTTTTTCCATTTCGTCAAAGATGTCGTTGATGTCTTCCATGGGGCGCATGTGAACTTGAGGAACAACCTTGCCTTCTGCGCCGAATTGGAAGGCTTCAGCTAGGTCTTCCCGGGTACCAACTAGGGACCCAACGACCCGGATACCATCCAAGACTAAACGAGGAATGGAGAGGTCCATGGTGTCGACTGGTAAGCCAACTGCCACAACCGTTCCCCCAGCGCGGACCGCATTGACTGCCGAATCAAAGGCAGCCTTGTTGACCGCTGTCACAACTGCGCCATGAGCGCCGCCAGTTTTTTCTTGGACGATCTTAGCAACATCATCTGTTTCTGGATTCAAGCAGATATCCGCCCCAAATTGCTCGGCAAAATCTAATTGGCCCGGATTAATATCAACCGCTACGACCTTCATATTGAAGACATTCTTGGCATATTGGAGAGCTAGGTTGCCCAGGCCGCCCAAACCAAAGAGGACCAGCCACTGACCCGCACGAACTTGGGATTCTTTGAGGGCCTTATAGGTCGTCACCCCGGCACAGGTAATCGAGGAGGCTTCCGCTGAGCCTAAGCCTTCTGGCACTTTAACCGCATAGTCGGCCGTGACGATACATTCTTGGGCCATGCCCCCATCAGCTGTATAGCCAGCATTCTTCACCTGGCGACAGAGGGTTTCCCGACCGGAGATGCAGTATTCACAGTGCCCGCAGCCTTCGAAGAACCAAGCCACGCTCGCCCGGTCGCCTACTTTTAAGGAAGTGACTCCTGGGCCAACTTCCTTCACGACGCCGATCCCTTCATGGCCTAGGACGACACCCGAAACATCGCCAAAATCAGCGTTCTTCACATGCAAGTCAGTATGGCAAACCCCGCAACACTCCATGTCGAGCAAGGCTTCCCCATATTCTAGGGGCCTGAGCTCTTTATCAACAACTTTAGCTTTATGGTCTTCGGTTGCAACAATTGCTTTCATAATTCTCTCCTCCTTTTCCTTTCGAAATGATTATAAAACATTATTGTGAATATTTGAACATGCCTTCAATAGACCTATCGCTAAAAAATTCCCCATTTGCTAACAATTGCATGATTCGCGATTTTTTTGCATTTAATTTGGTTAACCTAAAAATAACTTCTTGCACAGCTTAAAGATGAGCGTATGATATATATGAACGTAAAATCATTTAGTCTAGAAAGTGGTGTTCGCTTTGTCAAAAGAAAGTCCCAACCATCATTTATTCGAGCATGCCAATGGCCCTTCCCTAGAAGAGATCAATGGCAGTATCAGCGTCCCCCAAGGCAAGGGCTTCTGGCGCACCCTACTTGCCTATTCCGGCCCCGGTGCCCTAGTCGCTGTGGGTTATATGGACCCAGGCAACTGGTCGACTTCCATTACCGGCGGGCAAAACTTCGGCTACTTGCTCATGTCGGTCATCCTCATGTCCAGCCTGATCGCTATGCTCCTCCAGTACATGGCAGCCAAACTCGGCATCGTTACCCAGATGGATCTGGCCCAAGCCATCCGCGCTCGAACCTCCCGTCCTTTAGGTTTCATTCTCTGGATCATCACGGAACTTGCGATTATGGCAACCGATGTGGCAGAAGTCATCGGGGCAGCCATCGCCCTCTACCTGCTCTTCCATATTCCCATGTTCCTAGCTGTCCTGATCACGGTTTTCGACGTCCTCCTGCTCTTACTCCTCAGCAAGGTGGGCTTCCGCAAGATCGAGGCCTTGGTCGTCTGCTTAATCTTTGTGATCTTATTTATCTTCGTCTACCAAGTCGCCCTCTCTAAACCTGACTGGGCCGCACTCTTGGAAGGCTTTATCCCAACTGGTAAAAGTTTCGCCAGGGAACCTGAAATTGGCGGCCAGACGCCCTTAACCGGAGCCCTTGGAATCATCGGGGCCACCGTCATGCCCCATAACCTCTACCTCCACTCTGCCGTCTCCCAAACCCGGCAGATTGACCACCAAAAGCCCCAAGCCATCCAATCGGCGATCCGTTTCACCACTTGGGACTCCAATATCCAATTAACCTTGGCTTTCTTTGTCAATGCCTTACTCCTCATCATGGGGGTTGCAGTCTTTAAGACTGGCACGGTCACTGATCCCTCCTTCTTCGGACTCTACCAGGCCCTCTCCCAACCGGACGCTATGGCAACGGGACCCCTGGCGGCTGTTGCTCGGACGGGCCTCCTCTCTACCCTCTTTGCCCTGGCCCTCTTAGCTTCTGGACAGAATTCAACCATCACCGGAACCCTCACCGGCCAAGTTATCATGGAAGGCTTTATCCATATGCGGATGCCAATCTGGGCCCGTCGTTTAATCACCCGCTTGCTCTCTGTGATTCCGGTCATTATCTGTGTCTGGGTGACCCAAGGCCAGTCCACGGTTGAAGAGCACACTGCCTTGAATAATCTCATGAATAATTCCCAAGTCTTCTTAGCCTTCGCCCTCCCCTTCTCCATCGTCCCCTTGCTCATGATGACCAACAATAAGCTGGAGATGAAGGGACGCTTTAAAAACTCCCTAATTATCAGCGGGCTAGGCTGGCTGTCCGTTGTGAGCTTGACCTATCTCAACTTAATCGGCCTGCCCCAACAATTCGAAGCCTTCCTAGGTG
Organism: Aerococcus sp. HMSC23C02; assembly: GCF_001806805.1. Classification (NCBI taxonomy): domain Bacteria; kingdom Bacillati; phylum Bacillota; class Bacilli; order Lactobacillales; family Aerococcaceae; genus Aerococcus; species Aerococcus sp. HMSC23C02. The sequence goes on from NZ_KV786060.1 coordinate 192,495, forward strand.
ACCAAGCCAGCGCCACAGCCATCTCCTGGTCCCACCAAGTCGCTTACCTCGTCATTATCCTTGTCCTCGCCTTGCTTGCCTGGACCATTATCGGCATCCACCAAGGAGAAAAACGCCTCCAGGCCAAACACCAAAGTTTATTGCATGGAACTCATGAAAGGATGACCAGTCATGAATAAGATGACCTTTGACCGTATCCTCGTCGCAGTAGACGGGTCCAAGGAAGCCCAAAAAGCCTTCCACTATGCCATCAACCTAGCCCAGGACAAAGGCTGCCCCCTCTGTATTGCTTCAGTCTTCGAAGCCAGTCAGCTCAATGTTTATGAAGCCCTCGACCCCAAGGAAGTCCAGGGCAAACGTCAGGCCTTTTTGGACCAGGTTGCTGGCTACCGGGCCCAGGCAGAAGCAGCAGGCCTCCCAGAGGTCCAGTGCTTAGTTGCTGAGGGCGGCGACCCCGCTAAGGTCATTATCAAAGACCTCCTCCAAGCCAGCCAAGCCGACTTGCTCATCATCGGCAGCCATGGCGATGCCCAACTCAGCGATTACTTTGGCAGCCATGCGACTTATTTGGTCAAGCACGCCCCTATCCCTGTCCTGGTCTGCCGCTAGGCCGGGCCTGTGAAGGGAGTATGACAGAAGCTCCAATATCTTTTTAACCAACGAACTTTTTCAAAAACCTGTTCCAAAAGTCAGCCCTGACCTC
>NZ_KV786060.1:193217-217028 GCF_001806805.1 Aerococcus sp. HMSC23C02
GTGATTCAGGGCTAAACGACTTTTGTCACACTCTCTCTTTTTCCGATCAAGGGTGATTTTTTCACTTTTTCCCTTGACTTTGGTCAAATGACCCGTTATTATATTAACAAATCCTAATAAAGATTAAATTTCTATGAGAGTAGTACTTCTTTTTAACGGACAGGGAGTCGTTATTGATTGAGAACGCGGCATTAAGAGAAGGAATGGACTCATTAAAGGAACTTACAACGCCTCGGCTATTAGTAAGTTACGGAAGCTTGAACCGTTAGCTCCAAGCACGTATGTTAGTACGTGAGCAAAGTGGGTATTTTTGCGTAGGCAAAATGCCAATTTGGGTGGTACCGCAGGAAACTGATTCTTCAGACTCTTGTCCCTTGTAAGGGACAGGAGTCTTTTTATTTAGCTTAATTTAATTTATTTATACTTTTTAAAAATAGGAGGAAACAACCATGACAACAGCAACAAAAGTGAAAACAGCCATTAAAGAAGTCGTTGCCGGCAATAACCTCGATTATCAATTATCCGAAGATATCATGAAAGCCATCATGGGTGGTGAGGTAAGTGACGTGGAAATCGCAACCTTACTGACCGCGCTCCGGCTCAAGGGCGAATCGATCGATGAAATTTCTGCCTTTGCTGATGTCATGCGGGCTTTCGCAACCCAGGTCGAACACCCGACAGATTCCCTAGACATTGTGGGCACTGGGGGAGACGGCGCCAATACCTTCAATATCTCAACCACCTCATCCTTCGTCATTGCCGCAGCAGGCATCCCTGTGACCAAGCACGGCAACCGCAGCGCCTCCAGTAAGTCAGGAAGCGCCGACTGTATGGAACAATTAGGCATCCAGCTGGACCTTTCCGCCGATGAAGCTGAGGAGGTCTTAGAAAAGACAGGCATGACCTTCCTCTTTAGCCAAAAATACCACCCCGCCATGCGCTATGTGGCAGAACTTCGCCGGCAAATGGGGATCCGCACCGTCTTCAATATCCTCGGCCCACTGGCTAATCCGGCCAACTGCAACTATCAAATGTTGGGCGTCTACGATTCCGCTCTGATCGAACCCCTGATTCAAGTCTTAAAGAAACTCGGCCTTAAACGGGCCATGGTCTTCTCCGGTGATGACGGCCTGGATGAAATCACCCTCACTACGACCAGCCACGTGGCCACCCTGCGCGATGGCGAGATCAACTACTTCGTCTTCAACCCCAAGGACTACGGCTTTGACTACTGCCAGCTAGAAGACTTGGTCAGTGGCGAACCTGCTGAAAATGCGCAAATCACCCGCGAAATTCTCCAAGGCACGCGCCAAGATGCCAAGTCCGATACCGTGCTTCTCAATGCCGGACTGGCCATTGCCCTCGTTAAAGACGGCTATAGCCTAGGGGATGGTATTGAAGAAGCCCGCCAGCTCATCCAAACTGGAGCTGCTGCTAAGAAATTAGAAGAAGTTATCCAAGCCAGCCAAACCGTTTAAGGAGGTTCCTATGATACTCGACGACATTGTCCAAAAGCGCAAAATCCGTTACCAGGAGCGAATGAGCCAAAAGCCCCTCGCCGAATTAGAAGCCGCTTGCCAGGCTATCGACCTCAGCCAGGAAGCACCCTTTCCCTTCTATAATACTCTCAGCCAACAGGACCGCTTCCACTTTATCTGTGAATGCAAGAAGGCTAGCCCTTCAAAAGGCCTGATCCAAGCGGACTACCAGCCTGCTGACATTGCCCAGGCCTACCAAGCGGCCGGGGCCTCAGCCATCTCCATCTTGACCGAACCCGACTTCTTCCAAGGGTCCGACCAAGATTTCCGGGCGGTCCGCCAAGCCACTAGCCTGCCCCTCCTGCGCAAGGACTTTATCTTCACTGCCTATCAGATCTACGAGGCCAAACTCTTGGGTGCCAATGCCGTCCTCCTGATCGTCTCTATCCTGAATGACGAGGACCTGGCCCACTTCCAAAAACTGGCCCATGACTTGAATCTAGATGCCCTGGTCGAATGCCACGACCTAGAAGAAATCGAGCGGGCCAAGGCCATCGGGGCACGAATTATCGGGGTCAACAACCGCGATTTGAAGACCTTCACCGTAGACCTGGACAATACCCAGCGCCTCCGCCAACACGTTCCTGAAGACATTGTTTTTGTCGCCGAAAGTGGCGTTTCCCAGCGTGACCAAGTGGCCCGCTTAGAAGCCGGCAAGGTGAACGCCCTACTTATTGGCGAAAGCTTGATGCGGGCTGAAAACAAGGGCCAGGTTCTCTCCCAACTGCGAGGTGACTATCATGACTAAGCTCAAATTCTGCGGCCTCAAAAATTTAGACGATGTGGCCATCTGTAATGAGCTCAAACCGGACTATGTCGGCTTCATCCTAGCCGAAAGCAAGCGTCGGATTGACCAAGACACCGCCCAAGAGCTCCGCCAGGCCCTGGACCCAGATATCCCCTGCGTCGGCGTCTTCGTTAATGAAGAACCAGAAACCATCCAAGCCTATGTCGATGCCGGTATTATCCAAGTCGTCCAGCTCCACGGTGACGAAGACCGAGCCTATATCGACAAGCTGCGCCAGCTGTGCCAGGCGCCCATTATCAAAGCCCTGGCCATTAAGGATAAGGATTCCTTCCAAGTCGACCTACCTTGCGACGCCTATCTCTATGATGCCTACAACAAGCACGTCCGTGGCGGCAGCGGCCAGGCCTTCAACTGGGACCTGATCAGCGCCCGCCCAGACAAGCACCGGGCCAAGACCTTCTTCCTCGCGGGTGGACTCAATGCCAGCAATCTAGCAGAAGCCATCCGAACGACCCAGCCTGAGGTCGTCGATATCTCCTCAGGTATTGAAGGCGCAGACGGCCACAAGGACTACGACAAGGCCAAAGCTGTTTGTCAGATTGTCCGCTCTATCCCATAAGACTAGCCATAAATGAAAGGAATTATACGATGACAAAAGAGAGTTATTTTGGTAAACACGGGGGCTATTTTGTCCCAGAAACCCTCATGAACGCCTGTCTAGAGCTTGAAGAAGCCTTCGACCACTTCATCCACGACCAGGACTTCCTCGACAACTACCAGCGCCTGCTCAAAGAATATGCCGGCCGCCCTTCCCTCCTCTACTATGCCGACCGCCTGACTAAGGACCTAGGCGGGGCCAAAGTTTACTTGAAGCGCGAAGACCTCAACCACACCGGCGCCCACAAAATCAACAACGCCCTCGGTCAAGCCCTGCTCGCTAAAGCCATGGGCAAGACCCGCTTGATCGCTGAAACAGGGGCCGGTCAGCACGGGGTAGCCACTGCAACAGCCGCCGCCCTCCTCGATATGGAATGTGTGGTCTATATGGGTAAAGAAGATACCGAACGTCAGGCCCTCAACGTCTACCGGATGGAACTGCTGGGCAGTCAAGTGATTGCCGTTGAAAGCGGGACCCAGACCCTGAAGGATGCCGTCAATGAGGCACTCAAGGACTGGAGTGCCAACTTCGAAAACTCCCACTATTGTATCGGTTCAACCATGGGCCCCCACCCCTTCCCAACCATCGTCCGCGAATTCCAACGCGTGATCAGTCGGGAAGCCCGCCAACAATTCCTCGACCAAACCGGGAAGTTACCCGATATGGTCTTCGCCTGTGTCGGCGGTGGGTCCAACGCCATCGGTTCCTTCTACGAATTTCTCAATGACGAAGAGGTCCAACTCTACGGTGTCGAAGCAGCCGGTAAGGGCATCCACACCGAACGAACCGCAGCGACCATTGCAACCGGCAAGGAAGGCATCTTCCACGGCATGAAATCCTACTTCTGCCAGGATGAAGACGGACAAATTGCCCCCGTCTATTCCATCTCTGCCGGCCTCGACTACCCAGGCATTGGCCCTGAACACGCCCACTTCCACGATACCGGCCGGGTGAACTATGTCCCTGCCACCGATGACGAAGCAGTCGCTGCCTTCGAATACCTCTCCCGGCTCGAGGGGATTATCCCTGCCATCGAGAGTGCCCATGCGATCGCCTATGCCCTCAAAGTTATCCCAACACTGGACAAAGACCAGAGTGTAATGATCACCCTTTCCGGCCGCGGTGACAAAGACGTGGCCGCCATCGCCCGCTATAAAGGAGTAGAAATCTATGACGACTAAGCCAAGTACCCAACGCATCCAAGCCGCCTTCCAGACCAAGGCCTTCATCCCCTTCATTACCTGTGGCGACCCTGATCTGGCCACTACCGAAGCTGTAGTTGACAGCCTCATCACTGCTGGCGCTAATCTCGTAGAATTAGGGATTCCTTTCTCCGACCCCGTCGCTGAGGGCGAGACCATCCAAGCCGCAGACGAACGCGCCCTGTCTAAGGAAGTCAAACTCGACCAAATCTTCGACCTCGTGCGCCGCATCCGCCAAAAGCATGACACCCCGCTCGTCTTCATGACCTATGCCAACCCCATCTTCGCTTACGGCACCGACCGCTTCATGGAAAAAGCAGCTGACGCAGGCATCGACGGTGTCATCATTCCCGACGCCCCCTATGAAGAAAAAGGCCTTTTCCAGGCTGCCTGTGACCAGCACGGGATTACCCTAATCTCCATGGTCGCTCCCTCCAGTAAGGAACGGATCCAAACCATCGCTAGCGAAGCAGAAGGCTTCCTCTACCTCGTCTCCAGCCTGGGTGTAACAGGCGTCCGCCAAAATATCCAAACCGATATCCCAAGTATCGTCAAGAGCATCCGCCAAGCCACCGACATCCCCGTCGCAGTCGGCTTCGGCATTGCCACCCCTGACCAGGCCCGGGAAATGTCCCAGGCATCAGACGGCGCCATCATCGGCTCTGCCATTGTCAAACTCATCGCCAAACACGGCACAAACAGCGCCCCAGTCGTCGAAGCCTATGCCAAGGAAATCGTCCAAGCCATCCAAGCTTAATTAAAAATAGAATAAAAAACACTGCACCAAGCTGATAGCGACCAGAAAATGGGCGTCCTAAACTGCTTAATGCAGTGTTTTTTACTTTTGATTTGCTGGACAAGATTTATAAAGGGCTAGCAATACACAGTCGGAGGTCTCGATTGTGTGCTAAGTCTTATCAACCCACACTCAACGGTCACCATTGAGTGTTAATTTTTGCCAATCCACACTTGAGGGCTTCAAATGTGGATTATTTCTTACCAAGCCACACTCGAAGGCTACGATTGTGTGCTAACCCTTGCCAACACACACCCGACCCCAACAATTGTGGATTGGCTGCTCTTGTTCATACTCTATCTAGTCGGGCTCGCAAAGGCAGAAATAGCTCCTCTTCACCAAAATCCGCCGAAGACTTGCAGTCTTCTCTGGCTCTTGGCTCCAGAGCTCTATTTCTCCCGCCAGCCCTCGCACCCGGTAGTCAGGCTCGCAAGAGCAGACTTGAAGTGATTTCAGCTCATCGAAACGTCTGACCAAAGTCAGCCTTTTTCGATGAGCCTCCAATCATTCAAGTCTAAACGCTCTTTCTCGCACCCTTAATAAAAAAGACCAGGCTTTTGGCCTGGTCTCTTCATTATTAATCCGAAGTAGATTATTTAAGTTCTGCTGAACCGCCAGCTTCTTCGATAGCTGCTTTAAGGGCTTCTGCTTCTTCTTTAGGAAGACCTTCTTTAATAACAGCTGGAGCGCCGTCAACTAATTCTTTAGCTTCTTTCAAGCCAAGACCAGTTGCTTCACGAACTGCTTTGATAACTTTGATCTTAGCAGCGCCTGCATCTGTTAATTCAACGTCGAAGTCAGTTTTTTCTTCAGCAGCGCCTGCGTCAGCACCAGCACCTGCAGCAGCTACAGGAGCAGCAGCAGAAACGCCGAATTCTTCTTCAATAGCAGATACTAAGTCTGCTAATTCTAAGATTGATGATTCTTTTAAATCAGCAATGATTTGTTCAATGTTTAAAGCCATTTTTTATTCCTCCGTTTTTTAAATGATTTGTTTGGATCTAGGCAGCCAAATAATTAAGCTGCGCCTTCTTCTTCTGCTTTTTGGTCTTGTACAGCTTTGACTGCATATGCCACGTTGCGGACAGGTGCTTGCAATACAGATAAGAGCATTGAAAGTAAACCTTCGCGACCTGGTAGGGAAGCAATCTTGCTGATTTCTTCTTTAGTTAAGGTTTTGCCTTCGATGACGCCGCCTTTTAATTCTAAAGCTTCTGCTTCTTTAGAGAAGTTCTTCAAGATACGTGCAGGTGCAACTGCGTCTTCTTCACCAAATGCTACGGCAGTAGGGCCTTGGAAGACTTCTTCGTGGTATTCAACACCTAAAGTGTCTAAGGCACGACGCATCATCGTATTTTTGATAACTTTGAATGATACATTTTCTGCACGTAATTGGCTACGCAATTCAGTTGCTTCTTGAACAGTTAAACCTAAGTAGTCAACAACGATGATTGATTTTGCATTTTTAATACGGTCAACCAATACGTTAACTTCTTCTTGTTTCTTAGCAATTGCTTGTTCGCTCAATTATTTCACCTCCATAAGATTAATCAGAGTTTCTATTGCCGAGCAATAAAAAAACTCCATGTCACTGAAGACATAGAGAACTATCTAACACCTGATGCGGTGAATCTCGATCTCCCTCGGTTAGAAATTAAGGCTTGGGCCACTAACTGTCTTCGGTAAGTATTGAATTATTTTCAACTATTGCATAATAGCATGCCTAAATTAAAAAAGCAAGGCTTATTTCGAGATTTTTCAGCTAAATTTAGAAGAGATTGTAAAGAGGCAATAGGATAATAGGCATAAAAATTGCTGGGATCTGATTGGTCACCCGGATGTCGGTGATTTCTAGCATATTCAAACCCAGGCCAACCAGGATAATGGAGCCGGCCCCAGACATCTCTGCCACCACAGCTGGCGTCAGGTAAGGCGCAATCCAGGCAGCTAGGGTCACCAGACCACCTTCATAGACCAAGACAGAGAGCGCCGCAAAAGCAGCCCCAATCCCGTAAGTTGACCCGAAAATAAGCGAACTCACCGCAACAATTACCGACTTAGTATAGAGCAAGCTGTGGTCACCGTTCAGGCCAGATTGGAGGGCCCCAAGCACGGTCATCGCCCCCACACAGATGACCAAGCTGGCCGTCACGAAACCCTCCGCAAAGAGCGACGCCTCTTCCCCACTAGCTACCTTGTTTTGGATTGCCTTACTCCCTCGGTCTAGGGCTCCTTCAATATTAATAAATTCACCAATAATGGTCCCTAATAAGAGACTCATTAATAAGACAATTAAATTCTTAGAATCACTGGCCCCAGAAATTCCCAGATAGAGCACGACAACCCCGATCATCTGCATGCAAGCCTTCCGCACCCGCTCCGGCAGGCGCTCACCAATGAAATACCCAACCACGGCAAAAACGACCAGCACCAGGGCCTCAACAATTACACCTTTATACATAATAACCTCCAAATATTCAATAGACCTATTCTACGCTGTTTCCAGATGAAGGTAAACCCGAACGCTTAATTCTCATTGTATTCTTAAATTTGAAGAAGAAAGTTAATAGCCGATCAAGTTGTTAATCAAGAATCCATTTGAGAATTCTTGATCGGCAACTTGCAAATGATCCTGAGATTTGAAAGTTGCCGACGTCCTACTTGCAAACGGTCCTGAGATTCGAAAGTTGCTGACGTCCTACTTGCAAACGGCCCCCATATTCGAAAGTTCCAACTGCCCGACTCTCAAATAAGGCTGCGATTTGAAACTTGCCACTCCCCAACTCGCAAACAAAGCCAAGATTTGAAAGTTACCAGCCCACCTACTCACTAATACAAACAGCTCTAAACCTCCAACAAAAAAGCCTCCTCTACTGAAGGAGACTTTTTGCTTTTGATTAATCGGTATAGATATCTTGCCCCTTGTTAAGGAAGCCATAGCCGATCCCCATCACGACACCCCCACCGACGAAGTTACCTAACCAGGCCACTAGCCACTGCAGGAGCACATGGCTTAGGGTAAAACCTTCGATCGCAGAAGGCAGGGTGAAAGCTGCCAGGGAATAAGTGACGAAGTTGGCAATGACGTGCTCAAAGCCGTAGAAGGCAAAGATAAAGATAATCCCTAGAATATAAGGAATTTTGGTGCTGTTATCTTTCATGAACATGATGCCGATAACGGTGATATTAACTAACATATTGGCTACAATCCCATCCAGGAAGACGAGGCCATAAGACTTATCAATCTTGCCTTGGACGGCTGAAATTAAATAATGGCTGGCATCGATATCATTAAAGCCTAAAGTCTGACTCAGCACCCAAGCAATTGCCACACAGCCAATTAAGTTAAATAAGGTACATAGAGCTAAGACCTTAGCAGCATCCGCTGGCTTCACCACTTTGCGGTACAAGCCATTGGCGAAATACATCATATTAGAAGTCGTTAACTCCCCGTTCAGGAAGATAATCATCACCAAGCACCATGGGAAAAGTAAGGCATAGGCAAAGCGCCCCAGGTCAGGATGAACCGCGCTAATTTGTTCTGCCGTCATAAAAGCTACGCCACAGCCAATTCCCAAGTAAATGCCGGCAAAAATAGCCCGGAGACCATATTGCCAAACTGATGTATTTGCCAGGGCGACTTTCTTATTAATCGCCGCGGTAATCTTATCGTTCATTAAATCTAACTCCTCCATTATGGTTTTTCTCTTTTTCTGAGGCAAAGTATAGCCCAGCATGGCGCTGGCAAGCGGGATTGAAAGCTGCCTGGCATCGGGGACAGTGGCCCAAAGCTCGGTAAGTTTCTTGGTCAAAGCTGGTCCGACACACGCCGCACAGCAGAGCGCCCTTCTGATCCTTTTGAATAAGCGTGAAATCATGGTCAGCCAAGGCGGCATGGCACTGGTAGCAGGCATAGTAAGCCTGGCAGGTCGCACAATACAAGGCCAGCACATCGACAGGCAGATGGTAGTGCCGGCACCGCCCTTCACGGTCCAGGTCCAACCCTCGAATCTCTCTCGCTTCTTGCATCCTTTACCTACTTTCATTATGACACAAAAAAAGCGCTAAGCAAGTTAATCCCTACTTAGCGCTCCCATTAATCACTATTGATTATAATGATGATGGATCAACTTTGATACCAGGACCCATAGTAGATGTTACAGAAAGGTTCTTCACATAAGTCCCTTTAGCTGCAGCAGGTTTTTCACGTAGGATGGTTTCATGGATGGCACGGAAGTTTTCAATTAAGTCTTCAGTGTTGAATGAAACTTTACCAATTAAAGCGTGAACGTTACCTGCACTATCTGCACGGTATTCGATTTGACCTGATTTGATGTCGTTAACAGCTTTAGCAACATCTTGTGTTACGGTACCTGTTTTAGGGTTAGGCATTAAACCTTTAGGCCCTAAGACACGACCCAAGCGGCCGATTTTACCCATCATGTCTGGTGTTGCGACAACAACGTCGAAGTCTAACCAGCCATCGTTGATTTTTTCGATGTATTCATCGTCACCAACATAGTCTGCGCCGGCTTCTTCCGCGATGCGGGCATTTTCACCTTGGGCAAAGACTAAAACGGTTTGTGTTTGACCAGTACCCTTAGGCAATACCATTGCCCCACGGATTTGTTGGTCGTTCTTCTTAGTGTCGATACCTAAACGGTAAGCCACTTCGATTGAACCGTCAAATTTGGTGTAGTCAACTTCTTTTAATAATTCAATTGCTTCTTCAGCAGTGTATTTTTTGTTTTTGTCAACTTTTTCATAAGCTGCGATTTGATTTTTTGATTTTTTAGCCATTATCTTTCCTCCTATGTGGTTTTAACGGATATTCCTCCCACGCACAACACCTAGATGTTGTGGCGTTTGATTATTGATTCTGTTCGTTCAGCGGGTCGACTAGTCTTCGACAGTGATCCCCATTGAACGTGCAGTACCCTCAACCATACGCATAGCAGCTTCAACATCAGCAGCATTTAAGTCTGGTGTCTTGGTTTCTGCAATTTCACGTACTTGATCGCGAGTGACACTTGCTACTTTATTCTTGTTAGGTTCACCAGAACCTTTTTCCACGCCAGCGGCTTTCTTAAGTAAGACAGCTGCAGGTGGTGTCTTAGTAATAAAGTCAAATGAGCGATCTTCGTAAACAGTGATCACAACAGGGATTACATAGCCTGCTTGATCCGCAGTACGTGCATTGAACTCTTTACAGAAGCCCATGATATTAATACCAGCTTGCCCTAAAGCAGGACCTACTGGAGGAGCTGGACTTGCTTGACCAGCTTCAATTTGTAATTTAACAACAGTTTCTACATTCTTAGCCACGAAACATTCCTCCTTGTTCTGTTCGCGAGTGGTTTAATGGAGTTGTAGTTAGATTTCTCCTCCCACTTATTGTGTTTGCACACAATACCATATTAAACCATAGTTCAATCCAAAAAGCAAGGGCGAATTTTAATTTTCGAAATTTGCTAGGACCTAGGCTGGATCAGCCGCCAATTCTGGCTGACTTGGACGATCCTGGCCCGTCGCTAGCGGCTCCTCTTCACCTTCTGCCTCGCTAGCAGCTGGAAGACGGACTTCCTCTTTAGATGCTTGAGAAGGCGTTGAACTTGCGGTGGTCTCACTTTCCGCTGACGCCTTACTTTCCACTGCTTCCTTATCTTGGGGCGCTACATTTTCTTTTAGCTCAGCAGCTTTTTTATCTGCTTGCCGTTGGTTGAGGACAGCTTCAACGGCTGCCACTTGGTCAGCGTCCAATTCAGTCGCCTTCTTCGAACGACCAGAAGCCGGATTGTACTTGGTCATATAGACATTTTGCCCCTGAACGCTGAAGATATAGCCCTTGCCGAAGCGGGATTGGACATCCTCTGCCTTAAAGGAATAGCCAGCTAGGGGAGCCGCTTCGAGGCTCTCATCGGAAGCCGCTGCTTCACTCGTCTCATCTTCTTTAACCGTTTCTTCTACTTTAAGTCCTTGCTCTTTCATCCAGGCTTCCACCTGACGGAGTTCGTCTTGTTCTAATTCCCCGAATTCAAAGACATGGTAGTGGTCGCCGTGCTTGGCAATCACGCTGTCCTTAGTCACTTCACTAATAGAAGCTTTGGAGAAAGTATAGCCATCATCGGTCGTATAAGGCTTGCCATCCAGCCCCTTGCCAAAAGCCTGGTAGTCTTTGCCATTGAAGCGGACCTTGTGCCCTTTGTCTTCGACTTTCGCCGCTTCTTGCTGGCCTTCCACATCCGCACCCCAGCCATCTTTCTCAGCGGGCCGGTATTCGGGATTGGCGATCAGGAAGCGCACGGTCTTGATGGCCCGGTCGACCTTGTCTTGGTCATTGTCAAACCAGACATTCAAGAAGGCACGGTCGGCATAGTGGTAGTGGTCGTGGTGTGGAATCCGGAAGCGGCCCGGTTCAATTTCCTTGTCCGCATATTGGAGGTTACCCTTGAATTCGCTGAACGGTAGGCACCAGTCGGGCAGAGCTTTGCCTCTTTGTTTTTCTTTGTCTTTCGCAGCTGATGGGTCTTTAGCGCTATGACTATCTTTCTTTTCGCTCGTCTTCTTAACTGCTTCCTCTTTGGCCTGGTCTGCTTGATCAGCTCGACCTGAGGCTAGGTAGCGGTCAGCAGCTAGGCGTTCCAAGTCCGAGAGCTGCTGGGTCGGAATAATATGGTAGTGGTCGCCATGGGGCATCACATAACCAAAAGCATTCTTCTTAGTGACCTTGGCCGGATCGAAGACCAAGCCGTCGCTCTCCACATGGCGTTGACTCTGAGGCAGCGCATAGAGCTTACGGAGAAGTTGGCTGAGGCTTAGGTCCTCAAGTTTTTGCTCAGAAGCGTGAGTTTTTGTATTTTCTTTCTGATGGCTTTGACTTTGAACTTTCTTAGCCGGAACTTGAGGCTTAGCTTTCCCACTTGGTCGCTGGTCTGCTTTGCTTGCCACTTTAGCTGGCGTCGATGGTTGCGCCTGACTTTGGCCTTGCCAGTAGCGCTTGGCAGCAGCTAGTTCTTTCGCCGATAAGTCAGCCTTAGGGATGGCGTGGAAGTGACTGCCGTGGGGAACCACATAGACATCCCCTTCATCCGCAATAATATCCGTCGCCTTAAAGACATAGCCATCGTCCGTTGTATAAGGCCGGTCCTTGTGGGAACTTGGCTCTTGCTTGATGAGGCCCTTGCCTGGGGCTTCCTGCTTCTTAGGGGCTACCGGTTTAGATTCCTGGGTCTGGCTCGGTCTAGCCTGGCCAGGGGCATTGGACTGGTTCAAGTAAGCATCCGCGGCCCGCCGCTCTAATTCCGAAAGTTGGTGAGCTGGAATGATATGGTAGTGGTCACCATGGGGCATCACGTAGCCAAAAGCATTCTTCTGGGTCACCTTGGCAGGATCAAAAACCAAGCCGTCCGCTTCGACATGGCGCTGGCTCTTAGGCTGGGCGTAGACCTGCTTTAGAAGGCCCTGCAAGTTGTCCTGGTAGCCGCCTTGATGAGAGCTAGGTGCATTCGGATAACTTTGTTTGATAGTCTGCAGGGGCAGCTGGTTGCCACTATTAAAAGCTGGGGCCATGGACCCGCCTCTGCCACCGCTTGCCCGACCGCCACCGGATAAATAGGCGACTGCCGCTGCCCGTTCCGCTGGGGAGAGGTCGGCCTTGGGAACATAGTGGAAGTGGTCGCCATGGGCACAGATGTAGGCATCCCCTGCATCGCTCACAATCGAGCCCACCGTGAAGACATAGCCATCATCTGTCGTATAGCGTCCCTGGGCTTTGGCTTGGGAGATCGCCTGCTTAGCGGACTGACTCATTGGCTCTGCCCCGCCTGCTTCCTTCACATGGTGCAACTTCTTCTGCTCAGCAATCTCTTCCTTGGTCCGAACATTGACCGCTTTCTTAGGATCCTTGAGGTAGAGGTAATACTTGCCATCGACCTTGATGATATAACCATCCTTGACCTCGTTAATGATATCTTTTTGCTCCAAGCGATAGTTAGGATCCTTCATGACCAAGTCTTCGCTAATAATCGCGTCGAAGGGGACCTTGCCGTTGTAATAGTGGTAGTGGTCGCCGTGGGAAGTGACATAGCCATCGTCGGTAATCTTAACGACAATCTGTTCCGCGTCAATGCCTTCTTCAGCAGACACTTGGTCAGGGGTCTTGTCCTGGTGGTCATTGGTCTTGGCACCTTGGCCATCGACATAGGCAATCTTAGAATCCTTGGCTTCCGTTTGATTGCCCTGGCTATAGCCCCAATAATAAGCGCCCCCGAGGAGGAGGGCAGAGGTCGTAGCGCCGAGGATAACTTGTTTGAGTGTTTTTTTCTCCATTAATAATCTCCTTATTCTAATTCTTCTAAGAGGATCTTGAGATCTGCTTCCAGGTTTTCCAAGAAGGTCAGATCATTTTGAGGGTCAGCTTCTAGGGGGCGTAGGGTCTTAATCTCAGCCCCCGTCTCTTCCGCGAGAACTTGGGCCAGCTTAGGCGAGGCCTTCTCTTCCGTAAAAATCGTCTCCACCTGGTAGCGGTCGATAAATTCTTTGATTTCAGCTAATTGTTGGGGGCTGGGTTCCGCATCGGGAGAAATCCCTGCAATCCCTAATTGCTTAAGGCCAAAGCGCTGGGCCAAATAAGAAAAGGCCGTATGCTGGGTAACAAAGGTCTTTTGCTTAGCCGCCTTGAACTTGGGCTGATATTTTTCAACCAGGGCTTCCGCCTGGGCTTGAAACTTATCCGCATTGGCCTGGTAGGTCGCTCGATTAGCGGGGTCCCTCTCCGATAGGGCCTTGGCGATATTTTGAGCCTCTTGGCCAGCCAGGATAGGATCTAGCCAGGAATGGGGATCGTAGAGCTTCGCCTGGTCCATCCCTTCTTCAAGGGGCATGTCTTCAAGGCCCGGTACCTTCTGCAGGTCTAAGCCGGCTGAAGCTTCCACCACATCCTTACCTTGAATATTCTTGGCCCAACCCTCCAAGGTCGGTGAATGGTAGATAAAAAGATCCGCCCCCTCAATCGCCGCCAGGTCGCTAGCTGAAGGTTCAAAAGAGTGGATGCCTGCTCCCGACTGGATCATGCGGACATCGTTGAGGTCTCCGCTCACCTCCTTAGTCAGGGCATAGATGGGATAAAAACTCGTCACGACCCGCATCCCCTGGCCTGACTTCGCATCTGCACCCTTCTGACAGCCGCTGAGGGCCAATAAGATGAGGGTCACGAGGCCGACCAGTAAAGCGGCCCCTTTTCCTTTTTGAAACATTGAATAAATCCTCCTTTAAATCGTAACGATTACGATATAAAATATACCGGGAAGAATCCGACTTGTCAAGACAAATCGTAAATATTACGATTTAATATTTAAAAGAAAAAGCAGCTATTAACTTTTTTTCGCTAATAGCTGCTTTATCCTCCAAAGCCCCAACCTGCATTAGTCCTGGTGCTTGTCGTCTGCTTCGTAATATTCATGGTTGTAGGCGTCGCCTAGGTAGTCGCCATCTTGTTGGTCACCTTTTTGACTGTATTTAATTTGGAATAATTTCTTCTTATCGAGATTGGCCTCATCCCGGCGGCGCTTGCTGGGGTCCTGGTTGTAGATATGGATATTATGGATAAGTTTAATGATCGGGCGCATAACGAAGGAGAACCCGCCGATCAGATAGAGGGTGTTCCCGTAGATTGCCGGTGCTCCGACGAAATTGCAAATACTCCCAATGAAATACAAGCTCCCCGTAAAGATATCGTTGAGCAGTGAAATAATAGTATAAACGTTCTGGAAATATAGACGCAGAGGACCTAACTTAACCACAATATCCTCTTCCGTCTGCGGCTCCATCTCATAAGACTTCCGCTTCATATTAGCCACTTAACCACCTCCCTTCCCTCCTTTATAGCATTTGCCCCTCGCAAAAGCAAAAAAAGGGGCTCCTTGACCCTTCAAGCAAGGGAAAAGAATAAATAAAAATCAATCCTAAGCTCTAGTTTAATGCTCCCTTAGAGTAAATAAAAAAATTTACTTTGAGGGGGTATTTTTTATGTCTTCTAATATTGCACATTATGTCTACTTTTAAGAAGAAAAGTGCATTTATATCAGTATTTTAGAGATTTCGCTTAAGAGTTTGATGACTCAAGCAAGTATTGAAAATGATAATATTAAGCGTGGCAAAGTCGATACAGGCTCAAGGCTTCCCAAGTAATTTAAAAGGTCTGTTCATTATCAATTCCAGTCCTATAGCTAAGTGCTGTGCATGAATATGAGCAGGAGTGAAGCTTTGATTGTGGTCGTTAGCCATGAACAAGCAAGCGATGTGAATTACGGATAGTAGGCGATTAGCCGTACTAGCCGTTTGAAGGCTCGCTAGGCGAGAGACCTTGGCTCGAGCTGGTGCTGCTATAGCCGTTGGAGCGTAAGGGACTTACGGATATAGTACAAAACGGCGTCAGCCGTTCTTGACCCTCTAAAATTGAACGACCACACTCAAAGCGTAACGGATGCTCATAGATGCAATTTAGCTTAAAAAAAAAGCCATGAACAAATTGAACATGGCTTATATATTTACTCTAAGGGAGCATATTCCTCGCTATAGCTGTTTTAATATCTAACAAGTTTTCTTACTGTCATCCTTACAATTTATCCACTTGGTCAAAGTCAACTTCTGCTACGGTTTCACGGCCGAACATTTCAACGACAACCTTGAGCTTCTCTTGGTCTTCTTCAATAGCTTCAATCCGACCTTCCAAGCCATCAAAGGCACCGTCGATAACGCGGACCATTTCGCCCACTTCGAAGTGGATGTCCCGTTTAACCACTTCACCCTGGGAGCGGAGGAGGCGGTGGACTTCATCATCTAAGAGAGGGGTTGGTTTGGACCCTTGACCGTGCGAGCCTAGGAAGCCGGTAACGTTCGGCGTGTTCCGAACCACGAACCAGGCCTCGTCTGACATAATCATTTCAACGAAGACATAGCCTGGGAAGATCTTATCCTTAACAACCTTCTGCTTACCAGTCTTGGTTTCTTCCACATGTTCGGTTTCTGGCACCACGGCGCGGAAGATGTAGTCTTCCATCCCCATCGAGGTGATCCGCATTTCCAAGTCTTCCCTTACCTTATTTTCATAGCCTGAATAAGTATGGAGGACATACCATTGCTTGGCACTTTCAACTGTTTCTACCATTATGACGCGCTCCTTTTTCTAAATTTTATCTGAATAAAAAACCTCCCCCCAAGGAGAAGGTTTTTTAAGGTTTTTTGACGAAATTTTCCTCCTTTATTGTACCATAGCTAAAGCGCTAATTCAAAAGAATTTGACAGACTGGATAGGTAAACCTGTATCTGGAAGCGCGGTCCCAGCTGTCCCCGGTCACCCCGCTCAATCTTTATGTAAGAAGACCGGTTGGGGCTAGGGAGCACAGGCAAGACGCGGATGGACTGGCAGGCATAAAAGATCAAACCCAACGCTAACACTCCCAAGATAACTGGTCGAACGCCTTTCTTCATGACAGCCACCCCCTTAGTTCGTCGTCGTGACATCTATGGCCGAGTAGTTCACCCGGAGCTGAACGTCCTGGTCGCCCTTGCCCAACTTATAGGAGATCTGGCCTTGGTCGCCCGCAGGTAAGAAGTTCATCGTGCCCCCATTTAAACTAAAGCCTAACTGACCTTCCAAGACCGCAAAAGCGAGGTCATTCTGGTCAAAGTCCATGTCGCCATGGACATAGCCAGCCTTTATTTGCATGGGATAGGAATGCTCGCCCCTTAAGTCAAGCTCTGCCTCATCGGCTTCCAGGGCTAGGTTTGCCAAGCTGACCTGGCTATCCAAGGCCAGATAGGGTGCATGCAGTTTAACCGTCGTCTCGGAAAAGTTAGGGCCATAGAGGGTCACCTCTAAGGGATAGCTCCGCTCTTCAGGATGCGCTTGGATGGTCAGCTTACCGTCCTCATACTGGACCACATCGCTCCCCGCTTCCGGCAGGTCTTTGACTTGGACCCGGTAGTCCGCTGCTTCTTGGACATGGATTCTCGCATCCGTGGAATCCTTGACTTCAAGGCTTTTGACCCCATCAGCTAAATCTTCATCATAGATGGTTTGACGGTGGTCGACTATTTCTTCTTGGTAGAAGCGGTCGATCTCAGCGGCCACTTGGTCATAGTCACTGATAAAGAAAGACAGGGTCCCAATCGCTAAAGCGAGGATGCCAGTCAAGGCAATTCCCCATAAGATTCTCTTCTTCATTAGTAAGCACCTCTCTTACGACGCCATTGGAAGGCATACCAGGCGTTCATCAGCCCCCGGATGCCCCAGCGAATGGCTGCATACAAGGAATAGATCAATAGTAGGGTCAAACAAATCAAGAAAATCGCCAGACAGATCTTGGTCAGCAGGCTTAGGTCATTGACTAAACCAATATTAACGACCCCATTATTGAAGAGGTCCGGGCGAAAGACACTGACCAGGACCGAGCCCCCGAGCACAGCCACCGTCAGAATGACCCCCAGCCAGACGCTCACGACACTGGCAACAATCGAGACAATCACTGACAGTAAGGCCAGGATAAAAGGCAGGGCGATAAGGAATAGGACGAGCTTCCAGAACCAGTGCACGGTTCGTGGCTTCTGACTTTCATTGACCGCCAGAGCCCCCTCATCATCGATAAAGACCCGTTCATTATCCAGGTAGTCAATCGCAATCTCTCGCGGTGAGCCCAATTCCTGACTGATCTCTTCCTCCGTCTTCCCCTGGGCCAGGCCCATCGCATAGTGTTCCATGTAATCTTGGCGGATATCGGCAATCACAGAATCCGGCAGCCGCCTCAAGTAATAGGTCAACAGGTCCAAAAATTCTTCTTGTCTCATTCTGATTCCCCTCCTAAAAAGGCAGTCACCTTAGCGGCAAAGGTCTCCCATTCCAAGCGCTGGGCTTGGAGGGCCTGGGCGCCTTCAGCCGTCAATTCATAATACTTCCGCGCGGGCCCCGACTCCGATTCCTGCATGTAGGTGGTCAGGAGCCCTTCCTTCTTCAAACGTCGGAGCAAGGGATAGACTGTTCCTTCACTCATCTGGATATGCTTCGAGATCTCCTGGACTAATTCATAACCATAACAATCTCGCTGGGCCAGCTGGTGGAGAACCATCATCTCCAAAACCCCCTTCTTTAACTGACTATTCATCTCCACACCTCACTATCTTGTATTACACACTAGCTCCAACTAAAGTATAGCACGCTAGCTTGTAATGCACAATAGATAGAGGAGAAATTGGCCAATATTTTTTACACAAAAAAAAAGCCAGCAAAACCTGATGAGGCAGTTTTTGCTGGCTGAATAAGACATGATCATTATTTTTGCTCGGCTAATCTCCAGTAAGGATAGCTTAGATCAACCTAGTCTTAAAATTAATTACTTCCAGGCAATTGTTTTTCCACCTGATTAGTAGCCTTATTGTACTGGTAAACCGAATTTAAAGTCATTCGTTCCGCATGGTTGTCAAAAATCTTAACTTCTACCGTATTCTCATCAACACGGTCCCCAGTATAGGTGTAATTAGGCGCTGTAAATTTGCCGCCATTTTGTGCTTGAATCTTATTGAAGGCAACAGAAATGAGTTCTTCTGTGTTGTCACTATTTGTCGTCCAAGACAATTCATCGACTTTGACCATTAAGGTATCATTGGGATGAAGCATCATACCACTTGCCAAATTATTCCATTGCATCAAATTATTCATGGTTACTCCAAAACGTCTAGAAATACTCCAGAGTGAATCTCCTGGTCTCACACTGTAAGCTGACATATGCGTTGGGACCATCTTAGGCTCAGGAATATAAGATCCTGATGTTGGATTCGATGAAGCATTATTACTTTGTGTCGCTTTGATCAGCAACTGGTCCCCAGGATGGAGCATATAGATGCGCCCTAGGTTATTCCATTGTTTTAAATCGTTAACCGTCACTCCAAATTTCTTAGCAATCTTATAAAGATAGTCCCCTTGTTGGACAGTATAGGTTGAATTTGGTTGACTGATGCTAGAAGTCTCGACTCTTAGGACATCCCCAGGGTGAAGCATGTAACCCGCTTTTAAGTTATTCCATTGCATTAATTCATCTACAGAGACACCAAACTTTTTACCAATTTTATAAAGATAGTCCCCTTGTTGTAATTCATAATTAATATAATTTGTTGTCATTTCTTGAGCTTTAACGGTATGGTCTAACAACAGATTACCAGCCAGTAGTATAGAAGCTAAAGATAAACCAATTGTCGCTTTTTTTACTAAGCTCTTTTTCATTATACATCCTCCTCTATATCAGATATAGTCTATAGACATACTATCACTTCGAACCCTTAAATTAAAGCAAAGTTATTTTAGTAATTTTACTTAAATTACTTAATAATCAATTGATCGCCTGGATGAAGCATATAGTTAGCTCCTAAATTATTCCATGATTTTACTTGATCAATACTTACTCCAAATCTTTGACTAATTCCCCATAGTGAATCTCCAGCTTTTACTGTATATGTTTTAGTGCTGCTTGGACGAGTTATTGAGTCTGCATTGCCTCCTGTAGATGCACTTACCAGTAGTTGGTCTCCAGGATGTAACATATAATTAGCACCTAAATTATTCCATGATTTTAGTTGGTCAACACTTACTCCAAATCTTTGACTAATTCCCCACAGAGAATCTCCAGCTTTTACTGTATATGTTTTCCCATTAGTTGGTGTTGGTTCAGGTGCTGGAGTCGCAGTTCCTCCTGTAGATGCACTTACTAATAATTGATCACCTGGATGAAGCATATAATTGGATCCCAAATTATTCCACTCTTTTAATTGGTCAACACTTACTCCAAATTTCTGACTAATTCCCCACAGAGAATCCCCGGCTTTTACAGTATAGGTCTTCTCTTTAGTTGGTGTTGGCTTAGGCGTTGGAGTTGTATCCTCTCCTGTAGATGCACTCACTATTAATTGATCACCTGGATGCAACATATAATTAGTTCCTAAATTATTCCATGACTTCAATTGATCAACACTTACTCCAAATTTTTGACCAATCCCCCATAACGAGTCACCAGCTTTCACCGTATAAGTATTTCCATTACTTGGTTCGGGTTCAGGCGTTACTGGAGTTGTAGTTCCTCCTGTATAGCCACTAATAGCTTCCTGATCCCAGGCAAATAAATTATAGCTTTGAATAACCCCAATTAAACTATTAGCATATCTAGAATCTGTTGCGTAACCAACATTTTGTAAAATATTAGCTACTTTAACATAATCTTTTTCACCTAATAAACTTCTATATCTAGAGTTTTCTGCTAAGAACTTACCATGATCTTCAATACTATCAGCCCAACTATTATACTTTCTAAACTTAGCATTGATATAAATATCACCATTTGGAGTTTCTTCTCTAGTTGGCATTAAGATGTATGGTTCATTACCTGTTGCTTTAATACCAAATAAATTTTTACCTTTTGTCGCTAGATCAGAACCTCCCCACCCACTTTCAATAATGCCTTGGGCTGCTACAATAGAGGGTAATACACCATATTTTCTCCAACTTTCAATTGCACCTGATTTTAAAGAATTCAAAAAGTTAATTTGAGCGGTAGTCAGACCTCTTGTACTAATACTAGCTCCGCCTGTATTGCTCATTAACATAACCGGTGCGTAGTATCTTTCAAACTGATTAAAATCTAACTCTAAATCTTCTTTTGAAGTTTGTTCACTTGCTTGACCATTTTCGTTTAAAGTCTCGTCATCAAGAGTATCAGTGTCAATTTGTTTTTCGGCAACTTGTTTATTTGAATATATATTTTCAAGTTCAGATGGAAGATCATTTATTTCAAGTTCTTCTTGATAATTTCCATGATCTTCTCCTGAAACCATAGAATCCGATTCTACTCCATTATTTGTAAGCTCTTCCTCTACTTCCTTAGACTGCATTTTTTCCTGTGAATTTGCATTTTCTTCTTTTTGGAAATCTTTATTCTTTTTATCTGAATTCAATACCTTGGACTCTACATGATTACCAGTGCTTGTATCACTCAAACTATCCAAGTTAGATTCCTCACGAATATCTGTAATATTATTTTCTAATCCTAAAGATTCATCTGTGTTTTGAATATCTACTCTTTCTTTATCTGTATTTTCCAATTCATTAACAGTAACTAAATTTTCTTCTGGTGTAATTTCTGCACCCTGAACATAAGTAAGCATACCTGCTATAAGAGCACAAATAGCAACAGAAGCAGTACCGACACTAAGCTTTCGAATTGAATATTTAATTTTCTTCATAATAGCCTCCAATATATATAATTTTTATCACAATTGTTATTCTATAATAAATTTTTAGTTTGTTGTGGAGACTAGTACAATTCAGTGCTTTAGAGGTAATAAGCGTAGCCTAAAAATAATATAAACATAATTTTCGTTTGATATTCGGTAAAACTATTTCAATAAAGTCAATAAATCATTTAACTTCCGACTAGAAACCGGACATGTTTCTCCATTATTTAACACGATAATTTTCCTTTTCTTATCAATTTCCTTAATTTGATTGATATTCACAATAAATGATTGATGGCACCTAAAAAATAAGGTGTTTGCTTGTTCAATAGTTTTTAATTGATCATAATATTCAATGTTCCCACCTTGATAGTGCAAAATAACTCGATGTACTTTTGAGGAACTTTCAAAATATATAATTTTATTAATATCAAATACTTTAACCTTATTTTTTATAGAAATTGAATACGTCCCTATTTTATCATTTAAATTGCTATACTTTTGATACACTGCATCTAAAGCATTTCTGATTCGCTCCTCTACATTCAAATTCGATCCATATACTATAAAATCTAAAGGCTCAATTGCATATTGAAAAGTCATAGACATCATCTCGCTGCGTCTACTAATAAATACGATAGAGGCTAAGGGATTGGATTTTTTTATTTTTGACGCAACTTCAATTCCATTATGCTGACTACAGGAATGAATATCTAGGAAAAATAAAGTTAACTTATTTTTATTTTCTGTTTGATGGCACAAAAGTTTAGAATAATTATCTGTTGCTAAACTGACTTGCATGTCATAATTATTGATCATTATATAATTTAATATACAATCCTTGAATTGTTTGAGCTCGGGTGAATCACTCATACAAATGTAAATATCTATCATTCTACTAATGCCCCCTTTAATTAACCTACGTCCCGATCATAAGTTATCACGGACATATATATTTACATCATAATCTCGGAATTGTCAAATTAGGGCAAGCAATTTTAATATGTAAGACTTGAGTTCTAATTCTGATTTTTGAAAAATTACCGTAACACAAGTGACTTTTTTATTCTTCTAGAATAATTTTACTATCTAAGTTCTTTTGTAGTTTTTTATCGAGGTGTAGAGCCTTATCTCTTGAAAGATATTGTTTTTTTGTTAATTTAAAGATAAATCTGTAGTTAGTAGTTGAAAAAAATTAAGATGAGGTGAAATGAGATGAAAGATAATAAGATGGTTCAAAACATTTTAATTTTTATCGTAGGATTAATTATAGGCTTATTGTTAAGAAGTTTCTTTAATATTTCAAATAAGCAATAATAACACCTCTATATAAAGCTATAGCTAAAAATTAGAAAGTTTAATTGTCTCTATAACTAAATTAATTAATCAAACAATTATTTTGTACCATGTGTATTTTTTAATGCACATGGTTTTTATCTGCTTACTACAGATTACAATAACTGTAAGTTTAACAATAGCAAGCTCTTAACAGCTTCCTGGTCTTCTAACGAGAAGGTCATTTCATTGCGATGGAATTTGTGGCTAAAGACGACCACCAAGCCATCCCCTTGCCTAGTCAGTTGACAATTGACCACTTCTGTATATGCTTGCTCTTTTGCTGTGAGCCCAGCAAAGCCAACAAGTTTAACTCGGTGGTAATAAGCATGGTCACCCAAACCTGTCGTCTGCGGTGCTAGACAGAAGATTATTCCGAGGCCAATAAATAGGCCTAGCTGACTAAGAGATAGACTGATCGATAGGCCGAAAATCAAAAAGCAAAGGCCGATTATATAGTAAGTAAGCTTTACAGGTCGGCTATATGTTTCTTTGATCCTAGTCCTTTTGATGGTCCTAAATTGATGGTATAGGACAAAAACTTCCAATAAATAAAATGCCAATAGACCATAAATGCTCATCAGAACTTTCACCTCTATTCGAAAATCATTTCATCAAAATACGTTTAAGATATAATTGCTAACAGCTATCAATTGAAGACCTTTTACTCATATGCTAGGATAAATGTGTAATTCACAGCACTATATAAAAATTAGTTAGGAGTAATATTACTTTTTAAACGTTCAGTATGGATCTAGAATCTTAAACTTTCGCATGCACTTATAAATGTATCGTCAACTTGAAAGGGATAATTATGAAAAAGAAACAAATTTCTAGAACTATGGGAATTGTCATGCCAATGATTTTATTAGTTACTTTAGGCTTTAAAGACACGCTAGGTGTTTTAGGCTCAACGCTTTTAGGTGGATTTTTAGGTTTTATTTCACATAAAGCTTGGACGAAAGATATCCAAGAAGCTAAAGAACAAGCAAAGAACAATTCTGATAAGATTTAAAATAATATTATTAAGTACACAAAGACTTTTTAGCATCGAACGCTTAAGAGCACACTATATTGGTAAACAATATAGTGTGCTCTTTATAATGTGCTCTTTTCTTTACAAATTCATTCTAATAAAAACACCAGCCTACCGCTTAACGGTGTGCTGGTGTTCAATGTCTATTGGGAACGCCATTATAAATAGCTGGTCTTGCACTCACCCTGGTTAGTCGGGTTCGAGGATGCAGAAAGGGCTCCTC
>NZ_KV786060.1:217048-232625 GCF_001806805.1 Aerococcus sp. HMSC23C02
TCTGGCAGCTTTCGTGTCACTTCACAAGTCTCCGACGCAGTCGGGTTTAGGCTAGCAGAAATAGTTCCTCTTCACCAAAATCCGCCGAAGACCTTCAGTCTTCTCTGGTTTTTGGCTCCAGAGCCCTATTTCTACCGCTAGCCTTCACACCCTTTAGTCTTTCAGACTGCTTTGGTGACTTGCTCCAGTGAACGAAAGCTAACCGCCAGCCCTCACACCCTTATTACAATTGAATGAACCAACCGAAGAGCATGGTGACTAGTTCATCGACAACGCCGAGGTAGATGGCGGCGATGAGGATGGTGATTAAGACGATTCCTGTGTCGCGCATGAGTTGTTTGCCAGACGGCCATTCAACCATACGCATTTCATGAAAGACTCCTTTGATAAAACTCATCTTCTGCTTCCTCTCTTATCTTACTTGTTAACTGGGACAAAAGCTCCAGTTATTCTTTGATAAATAATTATTTTTCTAAACCTGCTCCAAAAGTCAGCTCTGGCGTTTATTCCACTGGTCCAGAGCTGGCCGACTTTTGTCACACTCTCTTGTCTTACTTGGTTTGTTGGTGCAAAGTATGGCCCTTGCAGTGGCGGCAGAATTTTTTGACTTCGAGTCGTTCTGTCCGGTTGGCTGGATTGCTCTTCACTGTATAGTTACGGGAGCCACACTTTGAGCATGCGAGTATAATTTTTTTGGTTGCCATACTGCTGCCCCATTTCTATCTTATTTCATATACTTGGTTATAGTAACGATTTTTGGAGCTTTTGTCAAACTTGATTGGTCAGTGGTCAAGGCTTATTTTCCTTAATGAGCTGGACCAATTTGGACTTGGCCCGGTAGAAGGCCGTACGGCTAGACTTCGTCCCGATGCCGAGCTGCTTACCGATGTTTTGCCAGTCCAGGCCTTCCAAGTAAGCTGCTAGGACGGCCCGCTCCATGGGGGACAAGGCACTCTCAAAACAATCGAGATAATAATGAAAGGCATAAGCAGCTTGGGGATCGTGGTCGATATGGGCATAGGCGGCCAATTGGTCTTCCAGTTGAGCGACGGGGCAGTTAATGGACACCGAGGGATCGGGCATCCGCCGCTTCTCTGTTTGGTAGTGGCGGTAGATATTACAAATTAAATACTGCAGGCAGTTGGCATAGAAGGTGTAGAAGCTCGCTTGTCCGGCTTCGCCCGCCTGGTAGCGGTTGACGCATTCAAAGAGCTGGCTTCCCGCTTCCTGGAGAAAGTCATCATAGTCCATATAGCCGCGCACCCGGGGATAGAAGTAACCCATCAAGGGGCGGTAGAGCCAGTAGAGTTCGCTGAAGGCTTCTTCCTGGCCCTGGCTAGCAGCCTGGCAAAGTTTATGGTCATTAGCAGCACGGTTCTTCCAAGTGGTCATGGTATCCTCCCTAGTATTAGGCAGGATTACTTATCAGAAGAAATTATTTGGAGAGGTCCTCTAAGAGAGACTTCAAGTCGCGCATCTGTTGGTAGGACCAGGGCACCATCCGCTGGTAGGCGTTGGGATCATAGTTCTCATCGCCCTGGCTAATGTCGAGCTGGGTCTTTTGGATGTCGTGCCAGAGTTCGTTGGCGGACTTGCGCAGGGCTCCCTTCTGGAAGACCATCCGCTGCTCCGCCAAGTCACTGGTCGCAACGGTCACATTGCGCAAGACTCCCACCATCTCATCCATCATGGCCTCAATATAGGCATCGGCCGTCTCCTTCTCAGCGGTATAGACCACATGAAGCTTGTACTGGTCATAGGTCTGGGAGAGGCCGGGAACGAACATGGCATCGAAGACAACCCAGGTCTCGTAGTTATGGTAGGCGGCATAGTTAGACAAGAGTTCCAGTAAGAGGTCCCGGGCCTCCTCGATCTGATCTTGGTCCTTGAGCCGTTTGAGTGGAGGCCAGGAGCCAATCATATTATAACCATCGACAATTAATCGGTTTCGCTTCATACTGACCTCCTCTATCAGGTTAAGAACGTTTGGCGTAGACTTGGTACATTAAGAGGGCAGCAGCCACACTAGCATTCAGGCTCTGAACATGGCCGCGCATAGGGATGGCAAGCGTGCCGTCCAAGTGTTTCTTGAGGCCAGGCGAAATACCCTTGCCTTCGTTACCAATCACCAGGGCTAAAGGCAGGGTGGCATCCATCTGCCAATAGTTCTGCCCCTTCATGTCGGTCCCGAAGACCCAGACGCCCGCCTCCTTCAACTGGCGGACACACTGGGAGAGATTGGTCACCCGGGCAACGGGCACATGCTCAATCGCCCCGGTAGAGGTCTTAGCCACCGTCTGGGTCAGACCCACTGCCCGGCGCTCTGGAATAATCAGGCCGTGGCAGCCGACCGCATCCGCTGTCCGCAAGATCGAGCCCAAATTGTGGGGATCTTCAATCCCATCTAACATTAAGAAGAAAGGGTCTTCTTCCCGGTCGCGGGCCCGCTGGAAGAGGTCTTCCAGGCTGGCATATTGGTAGGCAGCTACTGCCACTACTAGGCCTTGGTGGTTGCCCCCATCACTCAGCTGGTCCAGCTTGGCCTTGGGCACCTCCTGGAAGGTCACCCCTTCCTTCTTACAGGCGCGGACAATCTGCTGGCGGCGTTTGTCTTGGAGGCCTTTTTGGATAAAGACCTTGTTGACGTCCCGGTCCGAGTGTTCCAAGACCTCCATGCCGCTATGGAAGCCTATCACAAAATCTTGGTCGGAACTTTTACTTTCTTTCATGGTCAATTCGCTCCTCTATAATCGCCAGACATTCCTGGCTCAAGTCTTCAAAACGTCCCTGGGGCTGGATCAGGTACAAGTAACCCATCAAGGCTTCAAAACCCGTCGCCACCCGGTAGTCCTGCTTGCTGGCATTCTTGGCTGACGTATGGGGGGAGGCATTCCGTCCCCGCTTATAAATGCGGATCTCTTCCTCAGTCAAGCGGTCACCTTCAAGTAGGACCTCCATGGCCTGGGCTTGGCCGCGTGCACTCACATAGGCAGTAGCCTCTCGGTGGAGGTCTTTAGGCCGGGTGAGCCCGCGTTCCAGTAAGGTCTGACGGACACAGATTTCCCAAGCGGCATCCCCCATATAGGCCAGGGGCAAGCCACTCAGTTGTTTGATCGCTTGGTCCTTCATCTACTCACTTCTTCTCCAGCGGGTGCCTTGAGGGGTATCGTCTAGGATGATCCCTTCTGCCTTTAACTGGTCGCGGATGGCATCACTGCGGGCATAATCCTTGTTAGCCCGGGCCTGGTCACGTTCCTCAATCAGGGCCTGGATATCATCATCCAAGAGTTCCTTGTCTTCAGTGAAGGTCACCCCGAAGATCCCTAAGAATTCGAGATAGAGGTCGCGGTAGGCTTCAAGCACTACTTTAGATACTTGGTCTGCTTCTAAGTAACGGTTGATCTCCCGCATCAATTGATAGATTACCGTCAAGCCATTCGGCGCATTAATGTCATCATCCATGGCCTCGATAAAGTCCACCTGGAACTGGTCGCGCTTGACCAAGGCCACATCATCATCAGCCAGCTGGTCAACCGCATCCTTTAGGCGGTAGTTGATATTCTGATAAGCAATCCGGAGATGTTCTAAATTCTTCCGTGCATCGTCAAGACTTGACTCGCTGAATTTAAGGGGACTGCGGTAGTGGGCGCTGGATAGGAAGAAGCGGATGACTTGTGGATCCACCTTCTCAATTAAATCGTGCGCCAAGACGAAGTTCCCTAGGGATTTACTCATCTTCTCACCATCATCACCAATCGTCACAAAACCATTATGCATCCAATAATGGGCAAAAGGCTGGCCCGTCTTAGCTTCCGACTGGGCAATTTCATTCTCGTGGTGGGGGAAGATCAAGTCATGGCCCCCGCCGTGGATGTCAATGGTATCGGCCAAATACTTGGTTGCCATGACCGAGCATTCGATATGCCAGCCTGGACGGCCTTGGCCCCAAGGCGATTCCCAAGAAGGTTCGCCTGGCTTAGCCGCCTTCCACAGGGCAAAGTCCACACTGTCTTCCTTCTTGGCCTGGGAATCGATCCCTACCCGTTCGCTGGCCCCCTCGCGCAAGTCATCAATGGACTGGTCAGACAGGCAGCCATAGTGGTCGAAACGGCGGGCCCGATAGTAGACATCGCCATCGAGCTCATAGGCAAAGCCCTTAGCGATCAGGTCTTCCACGAAGGCAATAATATCGTCCATGGTCTCCACCACCCGGGTATTGCGGGTCGCCCGCATCACATTGAGGGCATCGGTGTCGGCATAGTAGGCTTCAATGTACTTATCCGCCACTTCCTTGGCACTAATGCCTTCTTCATTGGCCCGGTTGATGATCTTGTCGTCAACATCTGTAAAGTTGGACACAAAGTTAACGTCATAGCCGCGGTATAAGAAATAACGGCGGATGGTATCAAAGGCAACGACACTGCGGGCATTCCCAATATGAATATAATTGTAGACAGTTGGTCCACACACATACATGGAAATCTTGCCCTCTTCAATGGCTTTAAATTCTTCTTTTTGATTGGTTAAGGTGTTGTAAATCTTCAACATGCACTTACCACCCTTCTCTGGATTACAAGTAGTATTCAATGTTCTTAACTTCTATTCTATCATCTTTATGACAAGTTCAAAAGCAAACATCTTACTTCTTGTAAGAAAGGCTACAATAAGTCCGGCCAACGGATCATCCAAGCTAGCGCGCCTCCGAGAGCTCATTGCGCCTTCAGTATAAGAAATCTCTTTCTTGTCTTCAAATGCTCTTGGCGAGCCTCTGTAAAGATTGGTCAGCTTATCGCCCCTTTCAAGCTTCGCCAAAGCATCGGGATTGGCTTAAACTTCGAAGTCAAGCCCTTTATCGAGAGGCTTGACCTTTCTTTTTCGATACGTAAATCTTTCCACCATAAAAGCTAGCAAAAAAAGCAAGTTGCTCGCTTCTCGCCCTTGTAAAGGAAAGAATACTTAAAAGATCGCAAAAAAGACAGAAAACCAGCAATAATGCCCTAAATAGCTGGCCCTTCTTCACCCAAGATTTACAAATCGACCACTTGAAAATTAAAAACATGTCCCTTTCCCCTCCCCTTCATAAAAAAACTGTGATAGACTAAGCGTGAACCCGACAAACAAAGAAAAATTAGGAGTTAAAGATATGAAGAATCGATTGAAACTAGGCCTCTGCCTCCTCTCTCGTCAGCCTGGTCGCCTGTAATAAGGTGAGCCGCGAAGAAGAAGCCGAAGAACCTGCCGCTAGCCAAGAGAGCCAGGAAGTCAAATCAGGTCAAACCCAACCCATTGTTGAAGATAATGCTGACGGCGCTTCAAGCTCAAAGCCAGACTCTGAAGCCTCCTCTAACAGTCAGCCAGAAGCAGCTAATCAAGAAGGGACCAGCCAAGAAGTTCCTATCGATAGCCAGAAGCCTACTATAAACAATCAGTAATCCCCACAAAAAATCCAGGTGCCGGTCTGTTTGCACCTGGATTTTTTGAATGGATAATGATCTTTTTATTCTTGAGGAAGCTTAGGAAGCTCATCTTCTTCTAGGGGCCCTTCCTGGCCGCGACTGGCACCGGTCCGGTAGTCGATAGCGACCTGGGGTTGGCGGTTGGGCACAAAGACATTGAATTTAATGCCTTCTCCGTTGTCTTCAATGGAGAAGGCCTCCATATAGACGCCGGACGCCAACATATTCTCCCCTTCAAAGACTGGGGTCACCCGGTAGCGGACATGGTTGCCCGTTTCTTCAATATAATTGGCCACATAGTTCTCAAAGGGAAGCATGCCTTCCACATTGAAGTAGCGGGTGCCGGTCATCAGGTTGCGGATATTGGCATTCTCTCCAGTCAACTGGTAGCCAATCAAGTGGCTGCGATTGTAAAGCCAGCCCCCATCCACACTGGGGTACTTAGCCTGCTTCCAACCAGTCGGACGAATTGATGAGATATCTCCCCGGTCCTCGTCCGGCATGAGCTCCTGGCCCAGGACCGCATTGGCCGCCGTTACTCGACCGTAAGCATCCAACTGTCCATAGTCCTCATAGGCCTGGGTGGAGGAGATGTCTGCGTTGCTGAAGTGAGGGATGTTGCTGTTGACGGCCACATAGGCTTGGTCAGCCGGAACCTGGGGCACCACACCCCCTGCTTCGGGCTCCGGATCATGGGGGGCTGGCGGCGCCGTCCGATCCTTACCCGGCAGGTCTTCGCTCCCCTCCTCTGTTTGGGCAGGAAGCTCGGGGTAGTGGAGTTTGTCATCCCCCGACTGGGAAGCAGAAGATGCCTGGCTGCCGCTCTCTGACGAAGCCGAGCGCTGGGCTTGAGAATAGGAAGTTTGGCCCGCATCGCCCGGCAGTTTCTGAGGCGCCGGACTAGCCGACACTACCAAGAGGATCACCGTTGACACTACCGCCAGGATAACGGCCAAGTTCCGCCAGCGCTTATTCCGTCTAATATTCAAGGCCGAGAAGATAGCGCTCAAGACTGCAAAAGTCGCGAGGGCTGCCTTGAGGTCATTGGTCGCAATCAGGCCCAAGACCCCATTCAATGCCGTAAAGGCCGTAATCCGTCGCTTGGTCAAACTTCGCTGCCAATAATAAAACATAAAGCCTAGACTCAGTAATAATATCAAAGAAAAAATAACTTGCATCCCGCTACCCCCATCCGAAAAAAGTCTGCTTCTATTCTAGCAAAAATGAGGCGAACTTGCATTCGCTATTTTTCAAAATTGCCCAGGAGTATTTTAGGTTACCCTAATTGTCAACTGGATCAGTCTTTGTTAGAATAATACTGTAATCTAGCTTAATAAAGGAGCGATTCGAATGATTAACCAAGAACTTAGACAAGCTTTTAAAGAAAAATATGAAAAAGACCCGACCAACCGGGCCAGCCAACATGCCATCCACCAGGTCGGGATCCAAGAGGCCAGCTTGAACGCAGACGTCCGCCGCCAACATCCCTTCGCCTTCTCTGAAGAAACCAAGCGTGGGAAAATCACTGACCAAAAATCGAGCGGCCGCTGCTGGATGTTCTCTGCCCTCAACACGGCCCGCGTCCATGTGATGGAAAAACTCAACCTGGAAAGTTTCGAATTCTCACAAAACTACACCCTCTTCTGGGACAAGCTTGAGAAAGCCAATTACTTCCTCAATAGCATCATCGAGACAGCTGACCGCGACCTCAATGACCGGCTCATCTGGCACCTCCTCCAAGCCCCACAAGAAGATGGCGGCCAATGGGAAATGTTCGCCGGCATCCTTAATAAATACGGGAGTGTGCCGAAAGAAGTTATGCCAGAAAGCTTCCACTCCTCAAACACCCGCTTACTCAACGAAACGCTCAATAACAAGCTTCGGGAATTCGCCTATGAACTCCGCCAAGCCGCCCAAGCTGGCCAAGCTGGCCAAAGCCAGGACGACTTAGCGAAGAAACGCGACCAACAGCTCTACTTTGTCTACCAATTACTCGTCAAAGCATTGGGGCCCGTTCCTGAAGTCTTCGACTACAGCTACCGCGACAAGGACGGCAACTACCACAAGCTCCAAGACTTGACTCCACAAAGCTTCTTCCAAGACTACGGCGGCATCGAAACGGAAGATATGGTCAGCTTGATCAACGCCCCAACCCAAGACAAACCCTATGGCAAGACCTTTACCGTAGACTATCTGGGTACTATCGCCGAAGAAAAACCGATTAAGTACCTCAATGCGCCGATCGACGTGCTCAAGGAAGCAGCCATTGCAGCCATCAAGGATGGGGTTCCTGTCTGGTTTGGTTGCGATGTGGGCAAGTCCAGCTACAGCAAGTGGGGGATCATGGACACCGATCTCTTCGACTATGAAGCCACTCTCGGCGACAGCCTAAATCTCAGCAAGGAAGCCCGCCTCGACTACGGCGTCAGCGTCCTCACCCATGCCATGGTGCTGGTCGGTGTCGACCTAGACGCGGACGGCCAAGCCATCAACTGGAAGGTTGAAAACAGCTGGGGCAAGAAGGTCGGTGACGACGGTATCTTCAGCATGTCCGACAAGTGGTTCGATGAATACAACTATCAAATCACCCTCCCTAGCCGCTACCTGCCAAGCGACTGGCAAGGCAAGTACGACCAAGAGCCGATCCACCTCGCCCCATGGGATCCAATGGGCTCATTAGCTAAGCACCAATAAAATTAAGGCTGTAAATGCTAAGATCGCTAAACGTCCATTTTGCTTTTGCATTTGATCTTTATATGCTTACAGTTTAATACCCAAAAGCCTCCCCTCGGGCCAGCTTGGTCCGAGGGGAGGCTTGTTTTAATACATTTTAATTCTTTGTTTGCTTAGCTACACCTTCGCTTAACAAGAAAAAACCTTTTGAATAATTTTTACTTAGTCATAAATAAAACCGCTCTCCAGGAAGAAGAGCGGTTAAGCTTTATCAGAATACGATTTAGTCCTCTAGCTGGTCCAGGTAATCAGACTGGTAGAGGGATTCGAGGAAGGGGATCTTGGCTTTTTCCTGGCTAGCTCCCATGCCCTGTAAGCGGTCGCGGTAGCGCATGTCTTTTTGGACCATGAGATAGAACATGGAGGCCAGCGGAACGCCCAGGATCATGCCGAGGACGCCAGCTACACCCCCGCCGATGGTGACGGCAACTAGGACCCAGAGGCCAGGTAAGCCGATGGAATTGCCGACAACGAATGGATAGATCAGGTTCCCCTCCAATTGTTGGATCACCACGATAAAGATCAAGAAGATGACCATCTGCGAGAAGGAATTAGTGAGGAGAAGCAAAGCGCCGATCCCTGCGGACACATAGGCCCCCAGGATAGGGATAAAGGCTAGAACCGCGGTTAAAGCCCCAATCATCCCAGCGTAGGGCAATTGAAGGACCCACATCCCAGCTGCCACCAAGGAGCCCAGGATCGCTGCTTCAACAGTTTCCCCCGCAATAAAGTTGGAGAAACTGTGGTGGGCCAAGCCGACCACATTCAAGATAAAGTTACTGTGGCGGGGAGTGCAATAGTTAGTCACCAGGTGGCGGAACTGCTTGCCTAATTTCTCCTTAGAAGAGAGCAGGTAGACCGAGAACATGAGACCCAAAACCCAGTTCATCACGGCTGAAGCTGAAGTTGCGGCCATGGCAAGCAGGGACTGGAGGGTGGACTGGGCAAAGCTTGTTGCCGCCTGGCCTACACGTTGGGTAATATTTTGAATATCGAAATCGATCCGGTTGATCATGGTCAGCACCTGCGGGAAACGGTCCGCCAGGTCAAAGAAGAAGCGCTCCACATCGCGGATTAGGGCAGGGACCGCATAGATAAAGGTGGTCACCGCATTGACCGCTTGGGGCACTACCAACATGAGAACAGAAATCACAACTAGGATGATGGTCAGGAAGGCCAAGAACATCGCTAGGCCGCGGCGGAGGCCATCCAACCAGGCTTTTTCCGTATTGGGAAAGAGCCACTTCTCATATTTACTCATCAAGATGTTGACCACATAGGCAATGGCACAACCCAAGATGAGGGGGTAGGCCACCCCACGCAAGGTAGCAAAGATCGACAGAGTACTCTGCCAGTTGACAATAATTAAAACGAGCAAGGCCGTCAAAAGTAAGAGCTTGAGAGCCATCCGCTCGATTGCTTTGATTTTCATTTCATATCCTCCAAAATAGTTGGGTTCTCAGTTGCAGACTTGAAGTGCTTTCGCAAGTTGGAAACGTGCAAGCATCCAAAGTTAATCACTCTTGCTTACACCCTTTAGTCGGGTTCGACTTGGCAGGCTTGGAGTGATTTCACAAGTCAGAAACGAGCGAATACTTCGCTCTTATTCTGACTTGCTCCAATCATCCAAGCCTAAACGCCAAGTCTCACACCCTTTATACACGACTGCATTGTCTTTATTTTATCACCTCCCTGTCTAGCTAGCAAGTCAGGATACTGGTCGCAATTGGGCATTTTTTCTGGCATAATGGGGGTAAAATATAGACAAAGGAGCGATTCCAAATGACTCGAGTAACCTTGATTCCTGGTGACGGCATCGGCCCTGAGATTGCCGACTATACCGTCCAAGTCCTAGAGGCAGCCGGAGCGGATATTCAGTGGGATGTCCAAGAAGCTGGGCAAGCCGTCTATGAGGCGACGGGTGAGCTGATTCCTGACCCTGTCTACCAAAGCATCGAAGCCAATGGTTTAGCCCTCAAAGGCCCCATGACGACACCAATTGGGACGGGCTTCCGCAGTGCCAACGTAGCCTTGCGCAAGAAGTACGACCTCTACGCCAACCTCCGTCCTGTCCGCTCACTGGGCCAAGTTCCCGCCCTCTTCGACGACCTGGACCTGGTCCTCTTCCGGGAAAATACTGAAGACCTCTACGCCGGCGTTGAAGAGAAGATTTCGGACGATGTCATGCATAGCATCAAGATCATCACGCGCCAAGCTTCCGAACGGATCATCCGCCAGGCCTTCGACTATGCCCAAGACCACCATCGCCGCCATGTCACAGTGGTCACCAAGGCTAATATCATGAAGCTCAGCAATGGCCTCTTCCTGGACACCGCCCGCCAAGTCGCCCAGGACTACCCAGAGATTCCGCTCAAAGAAGTCCTGGTCGATAACATGGCCATGCAATTAGTGATCAACCCCAAGCAGTTCGATGTCATCGTCACGGAAAACCTCTACGGCGACATCCTCTCCGACCTCATGGCAGGCCTGATCGGTGGCCTGGGCCTGGTCCCCGGCGCTAATATCGGCGATAACTTGGCAATCTTCGAAGCCGTCCACGGCTCAGCCCCTGACATCGCCGGCCAAGGCAAGGCCAACCCTACCGCCATGATTTTGAGCGCCTGCCTCCTCCTCGACCACATCGGCCAAACAGACTGCGCCCAAAAAATCCGCCAGAGCCTAGACCGAGTCCTCAGCCAGAAAGAAAAGCTCACTGCTGACCTCGGCGGCCCCGCCAGCGGATCCGAATACTGCCAAGCCCTTTGCCAGGATTTAAAAAACAATAAATAAAACATCAGTGATCTTCCCCCCTTAGATTAGCTATGCAAAAAGTACAGTTAGTTTAAGGGGATTTTTTTACACCTTTCTATTTCATATAAAAACATAAAATACAGTTAGATATGACCAGGAGTGGATGCTCTCCCCAAGTCATCTAAGCTAGAATCCAGTTCATATCTATTAATCCCAGTTTTCATAATCTGAGAAATTATTAATGAAAACGATTAACAACTCAGCTTAACTTTATTGTATAATAGTGTGTAAGCGTCATCATCTTTCGGGATGGTGACCATATTTTATGAAGGAGTGTGATTACACATGAAAAAGCGGCGTTTATTCAGTCAATTTGCTATTATTTTGAGCCTTTTAAGCGTCCTTGTCATGGTTGTTTTACCTGTGCAAGTACAGGCCGAACAGAAGCAGCGGATTATCCGCATTGCCCATAACCAGTCGTCCAACCACCCCACCCATATCGGGATGGAAGCATTCGAGAAGTACATTGAACAGGAGCTAGGGGACAAGTATGATGTCCAAATCTACCCTAGTGAGCTCTTGGGGACCCAAACCAATATGGTCCAGCTCACCCAGACCGGTGCTATTGAGATTACGGTGGCTTCCAACTCTATCTTGGAAACCTTCAACCAACAGTTCCAGATCTTCAACCTACCCTATCTCTTTGAAACTCCAGAAATTTACCATGCCGTGATGAATGATCCTGAAATCGTCGGTCCGATCTTCAATGGGACGGAAGAATCAGGTTTCATCACCAAGGCTTGGTTAGACGCTGGTACCCGGAACTTCTATGTAACCAAGGGACCAATCGAGAAACCTTCTGACCTCTCTGGGCTCAAGATCCGGGTCCAACAATCCCCTACCAATGTCCGCATGATGGAACTCCTCGGCGGCTCTGCGACACCAATGGGCTTCGGGGATGTCTACACCGCTATCCAGTCGGGCGTGATCGACGGAGCTGAAAACAACGAACTTGCTCTGACTGAGAACGGCCACGGGGACATTGTGAAGAATTATTCCTATACCCTCCACCAAATGATCCCCGACGAAGTGATCGTCAACAGCCGCTTCCTCGATGAACTGCCAGCTGAAGACAAGAAAATCTTCGACAAGGGCTTCCAAATTATGCAGGATACCCAACACCAAGCTTGGCAAGAAAAAGTAGAAGAAGCCCGGGAAAAAGCTGAAAAAGACATGGGCGTTAAGTTCAACTATCCCGATACAGCGCCTTTCCGTGAAGCGGTCATGCCTCTCCACAAAGAAGTCCTCGAGGCCAACCCTTCCCTAGAGAAAATCTACAAACAAATCGAAGAAAAGGCTAAGACCGTCAAGGCTGAAGATAAGGAGGCGCAGGCAGATGCAAAAAATTAGACATATTCTAGACCAGATCATGCGTGTCTTCAATGCCGTCACCTTGGGCTTGATGACCCTCTTAACAGTCTGGCAAGTATTCACCCGCTACCTCCTCCATGCCCCCTCGACCTGGTCAGAAGAACTAGCTTCTTATATGTTCGCCTGGGTGACCATGTTCGGGGCTGCCTATGTCTTCGGCAAGCGGGAGCATATGAACATTCCTGTGGTCTTGGAACGCTTTTCACCTAAGACCCAAAAGACCCTCAACCTTCTCAGTGAAGGGCTCATCTTCGTCTTTGCGGTGGTCGTTTTGATCTATGGGGGGATTGAAATCACTTCCCTCACCATGGGACAAATGTCTTCCTCCCTTTCGGTGCCGATGGGTTACTTCTATGCGGTTATCCCGCTGAGTGGGCTCTTTATTGCCATCTACAGCATTTTAAACATTTATGATATCTATCAAAAACCCGTCGCTTTAGACCAGTCAACGAAGGAGGCAGACAACTAATGGCTATTCAATCTTTAATTATTATGATCGCCCTCTTGGCCATCCTCTTGGTCTTAGGGATTCCGATTGCGATTGCGATTGGGATTTCAGCGATTGGCGCGATCCTACCAACGATGTCCTTGGAAACAACAGTGATCACCGCTGCCCAGCGGATCTTCTCCGGGACTTCAACCTTTACCCTAGTCGCCATTCCCTTCTTCGTCCTAGCAGGGAATATCATGAACCAAGGCGGGATCGCCAAGCGCCTGGTGAACTTCGTGGAAGCCATCGTAGGTAAGATTCCTGGCTCGCTCCTACTCACCAACGTGGGGGCCAATGCCCTCTTCGGCGCCATCTCAGGTTCAGCCGCAGCAGCCGCGGCAGCAGTCGGCGGCATGGTTCAAGACGGCGAGCGCGAACAGGGTTACGACATGGACCTAGCCGCTGCTACCAACGGGGCCTCTGCACCGAGCGGACTCTTAATTCCCCCATCCAATGCCTTAATTACCTATTCCCTAGTTTCTGGTGGGACCTCAGTCGCTGCCCTCTTCATGGCCGGCTACCTGCCTGGCTTGATCTGGACTTTAGCCTGTATGGTCGTCGCCTTCATCATGGCCCGCAAAAAAGGCTACCTGGGTGACCAACGTCCCTTCGACTGGAAACGCCTGGGCAAGGCCACCCTGGATGCCCTCCTGCCCCTCTCCCTTATCGTGGTTGTTATCGGCGGGATCATCGCCGGCGTCTTCACCGCAACAGAAGGCTCTGCCATTGCGGTTATCTACGCCCTCTTTATCTCCGTTGTGGTTTACCGGTCCATTAGCTTGAAAGACCTCTACAAAATTCTGGTTGATAGTGCCGAAACCAGCGGTATGGTTGTTTTCCTGATTGGGGTTTCAAATATTCTCAGCTGGGTCATGGCCTTCACCGGCATTCCCCAAGCCATTGCAGGTGCCCTACTCAGCATCACCGAGAACCCACTGGCGATCATGTTGATCATCAACATTATTCTCTTAATTTCAGGGACCTTCATGGACGTGACCCCAGCTATCCTGATCTTCACGCCCATCTTCTTACCAATCGCAACTTCCTTTGGTATGTCTCCTGTCCACTTCGGGATTATCATGGTCTACAACCTCTGTATCGGGAACATCACCCCACCGGTCGGCAACCCCCTCTTCGTCGCCATCCGCGTCGGCAAGTCGACCCTGGCAGACGTTATGCCCTACATGCTCAGCTACTATGGAGCAATCCTCACCGGCTTACTCCTCGTCACCTACGTCCCAGCCATCTCGCTCTGGTTACCAGAATTGGCCGGGCTCCTATAGAATGCTTAATCAAGAGGCTAGGACAAAAGGTCCAGCCTCTTTTTTAAATGACGACCCTCTTTCTAAAAATAATTCCGGATCATAGACTCATTTTTTTAAATGTTCTTTCCAAATGTATGCGTTGTCATTGCAATAAGACTAAGTTATACTTGAAGGGAAAGAGATTTTTTAACCCCCGTATTTAAGCAAAGGAGAGAACCTATATGCCAACACAATTCAAAGCCAAAATCGCCAATGTCGGCCAAGCCGTTGACCGCTTCCTCGGAGAAAAACTCCTCCTCGTATTCTCCAACGCCGACGTCATGTCCGAAGTCAAAAACTACAGCGTCCTCATCACGGACATCGACTTCCCCGGCCATATCGAAACCGGCCAGTGCCTATGCATCTCCGGTCAATGCTTCGAAATCACCGCAGTCGGCGACATCGCTGAGAAAAACCTCCGCACCATCAACCACGTCACCTTCAAAGCCAACGGTGCCACAGAAGCCGACATCCCAGGCACCATCTACATCGAAGACAAACCCTTCCCCGAAATCAAACAAAACACCTGGATCGAAATTAAATAAGGGTGTGAAGGCTAGCGGGAGAAATAGACCTCTGGAGCCAAAAGACAGAGAAGGCTGCAAGTCTTCGGCGGATCTTTGTGAAGAGGAGCTATTTCTGCTAGCCTGAACCCGACTATAGGGTGTGAGCAGTTGCCTCCAGACTTTGAATGACTGGAGGCAAAGTGATAAGGCCAGCTTAAGCCACAATCAAATCCCAGGAGTGTGGGTTGGCAGCTCCCAAGCTTTAAACAAACACCGAGAGTGTGGATTAGTAGCGATCAACCTTTAAGCAAACATCGGAAGTGTGGATCGAGGACGATCAACCCACAATCAAAAGGTCCGAATGCGGATTGCCAAGCCAAGTCCAAGTAAAATATGGCGCAGTTAATGTGTAAAAATATAATATAAGGATCAACAAGCTAGCAAGGGCCTCGCTAGCTTGTTTTCATTATGGTGAGGCTAAGCAGCTTGCCTAGCAGGAGGTCAACTTGCTAAACGAGGGGCATTCACGAATTAGCGCGACCCTATTTGCTAATCGGAGCCCCGTTTGCGAGTTGGCATAAGTCTACTTGCGAACGGAGGCCGCATTCGAAACTTGCCAAGACCCTACTCGCAAACAAGATCATCATTCGCAACTTGCCAAGACCCTACTCGCAAACGGACGCCTCATTAAAAAGTTCCCTGTCAGCTACTTGCTAATCAAGCAGTTTTTCAAAAGTTAACGATTATCCATCCCTCAAAAATAAGGAGATCGATATTTTAATGCTGGTAATCTAGTAAATTAAGATATAATTTCTGTATCATTTACTTGTAAGCAGTAGTGCAGCTTTGAATTTGATCGTTAGCCATGAACCAGCAAGCGATGTGAATTAGGGATAGTTGGCGTAA
>NZ_KV786060.1:232645-241434 GCF_001806805.1 Aerococcus sp. HMSC23C02
GCCGGTGCCATGGCTCTTCAACGATCAAATTCAAAAGCGAAACGGATGCGCACCTACATAATTTAGCGAAATTTAAAAACCAAAAAAAGCCAGCAATATACCCCAATAAGAGTGTTTTGCTGGCTTTCAGTTTTTCTAGATTCTAATTAATAAGCACGGGCATACCAAACTGTGTATTTAGCAGGTTTACCTGAGTAAAGGTCGACAGTTTTTTCAACAGGAGCGTGGAAAGGAATGTTCCGGGTGGTAAAACCTGTGGCTTCCTTAACCGCAGCTTCGGATTCTTCCGTGCCGTCCCAACCAGCTAGCACCCAGCCTGGGTATTGGCCTTCTTCATGGCACTTGTCGAGGTGGGCTTGGAGGTCTTCCATAGTGTCGATATCATAGTGCTCGTTGGCCTTACGGAATTGGTCGGCTTTTTCGTAAAGGCGCGTCTGCATAGCGTCTAGCTTGTCTTGGACCGTTGTAACGAGATCTTCTAAAGCAACAGATTCCTTGTCCTCTTGGTCGCGCATCTTGATCATGCAGCTGTTGTTTTCCATATCACGAGGGCCAAAGTCGAGACGGAGTGGAACTCCCTTCACTTCAACTTCATTGTACTTGTAGCCAGGTGAGTTGTTGGAATCATCTAAGCTAACGCGGAAGCCCGCTGCCTTCAGTTCCTCTTCGATTTCACGCAATTTCTCTAGGACTTGTGGGTTCTTCTTCAGATTGCCGACTGGCAGGAGGGCCACTTGGACAGGTGCCATCTTAGGTGGGAAGACAACCCCTCTTTCGTCGCCGTGGGTCATAATCATCGCCCCGATCAAGCGTGTCGAAGCGCCCCAAGAGGAGGTATAAGTGTGAACATGTTCATTATCTTCATTTAAGAACTTGATGTCGAAGGCTTCAGCAAAGTTTGTTCCTAAGAAGTGAGAAGTCGCAGCTTGAACAGCCTTCGTGTCCTTCATCATCGCTTCGAGCGAATAGGTATTGTCCCCGCCAGCAAAGCGTTCGGAAGGGGTCTTCTCCCCTGTGTAAACTGGCATGGCCAGGAGATCTTCCACGACATCTTGGTAAATCTTCAAGAAGTGGAGGACGCGCTCATGGGCTTCTTCAGCTGTCGCATAGGCACAGTGGCCTTCTTGCCAGAGGAATTCAGACGTTCTCAGGAAGGGGAAGGTCCGTTTCTCCCAGCGGAAGACATTGGCCCATTGGTTGAGTTCCATCGGCAGGTCGCGGTAAGAATTAATCCAGTCGCTCATGGCATTGCCGAAGAGGGTCTCTGAAGTTGGACGGAGGGCTAGCGGTTCTTCTAACTCTTCGTCCCCTGCCTTCGTCACCCAAGGCAGTTCAGGGGCGAAGCCTTCCACGTGGTCCGCTTCCTTTTCAAAGAAGCTTTGCGGGATCAACATTGGAAAGTAAACCTCTTCAACCCCACTCGCTTCATATTGGTCATTCAGGCCTTTTTTAATTTGTTTCCATAAGAAATAACCATTGGGCTTGAAAATCATGGTCCCCCGGGCAGGCCCATAGGCAAAAAGGTCTGCCTTCTGAATACTTTGTAAGTACCACTTGGAAAAATCTGTTTGTTGTAGGTTTGTTTCTTCTTGACTCATTTGTCTCTCCTTTTCTCCATAAAAAAACGCAGATTCCCACATCCTAAAAGGACGGAAAATCCGCGGTACCACCTTCGTTAAGTTTATCACTTCACTCATTGCGCCGTAACGGGGCGCCCCCGTAGCTTGTTTCCAAGCCAGTAACATGCAGGAGGTTCATCTTGCCAGAGGGGGTGTTTTCCCAGCACCAAACACTCTCTTCACCCATAGCAACACTACTGGTCTGCAGCTTGCTTCTATTGTGACCGAATTTCTAGAGAAAGTCAACTCTAATTTCCGGACTTGTAGTAGTCCTCGTCCAACCAGAAGACTTGCTTGGTC
Source organism: Aerococcus sp. HMSC23C02 (assembly GCF_001806805.1). Lineage (NCBI taxonomy): Bacteria > Bacillati > Bacillota > Bacilli > Lactobacillales > Aerococcaceae > Aerococcus > Aerococcus sp. HMSC23C02. The sequence goes on from NZ_KV786060.1 coordinate 234,565, forward strand.
AACTTCTCGTGGAGGGCTTGGTCGGCCTGGCGCTGGCTGAGACGTTCCTGCCGGCGTTGGTCATAGCCCGAACAGATCATGGCCTCTTCCTCACTATCCGCCACGATCTCAGGCATGCGAAAATCAGGGTCATCCGTAATCGCGACAAAGGTCATAAATGAAGTCGCCGCAATATAACGTTCACCCGTGGCTAAGTGTTCCCCAAGGACTTTGACAAAAACCTCGCAGCTCTTCTTGCCCACTCCAGAGACAAAACTCTCCACGCAGACGGAATCATTTTCGGGGAGGGGCGCAAGAAAGTTCATCTTATCCATAGCTGCCGTCATCACAACTGTCCGCGACATTCTCGATGCCGAGACGGAGGCACTATTGTCAACGAGGGACAAAAGCTGGCCCCCAAACATATTGCCGAAACTGTTGGTTTCTTGGGGCATAATGCGGTGGGTTTGGACAACACGCGTTTCCTTGCAGTGTTTCATTACAATCGCTTCCTTTTTCAGTAGAATTTTATTTGAGTACTTTTTGAAGGGCTTGGGCGAGCAGGGGCAAGACCAGGGCAGAGGCCAGCATTTCAGCCAGACCATTCGTCAGGACCACCCCTAAGATAATGGGAAGAATGGCCGCTTCACTCACTCCCAAGGCCTGAGCATAGGCCGCCCGGGCAAAGAGGTAGATAGCTCCCATCACGAGCCCCGTATTACAAAGGGCGCCCACAGCCCCAATCAAGGCATAAACCCAGCGTCCAGAGAACTTTTTCCTCAAGTAGCTGGCTAAGACCGCCGTCAAAAAACCGGTCAAAAGCCGGGGCAGGACCGAAACTAGGGGATTAATAAAGACCGGCGAAACCACGGTCGGTTGAACCAGATGGCGCAACCAAGCCAGGACACCCCAAATCCCTCCTAGCATGGTTCCCACCTGCTTATCGAAGAGGCTGGCCCCCAGCATGACGGTAATTTGAACAATGGTAATACTAATAGGCCCTAAAGGAATATAGCCCAGCCAAGGGATAAAGGTTTGTAGCAACAAGACAGCCGTTAGCAGGCTGACAATAGCTAGGCGGTAGACTTTTTTTTCGTGCATTAGTGTCTCCTCAGTCTAATCAAAGCTTTCCAGAAAAAATATCGGCCTCGCCCGTTCGGACAATATCCATCAAGCGTTCGGTGAGCCGGGCAGTTAAGCCCCAGAGAACCTCATCATCCACATCATAGAAGGGCACCTGGTCCGTTACTTGGCGATTGCGGAAAGGATAGGCCTTGCCCCCAGGAATCTTCTCGTAGGGAAAGTCCGCGTCGATCTGGAGCTCATGGCTAAAGGTGTAGGTCTTGGTTTCTTGGCGGAAGAGTTTCATGAAGGGCACCAAGAAAGGATAGGCCACTTCATCCGGGTTGACTGCTAAGTCTTCCAAGCTATCAATGTTCAATTGGGCCACGAAGCAAGCAATCACTCGGTCGCGCTCCACAACATAATCCATCTCACCCAAAAGCGCAATTTTATCGGGAGTCAAGCCTAATTCTTCCACTGTTTCACGAATCGCGGCCTCCTTAAAGCTCTCGCCCTCCTCGACCCGACCGCCAGGAAAAGACGTGTCCCCCGCCTGGGAAATGCCGGCCGCCCGACTCTCATAGAGAATATAGAGCTCTTCATCAATGACAAGCAAGGGAATTAAGACCGCATAATATTTATTGATCCCTAGAGGCTGGGCTTCATAAGACTGAAAAATATGGTAAATTTTCTCGAGCAAGCTAAAGCTCCTCCTTTGTTTTTGATTCTTGGACTGAGGGTTAGGGGGTAGGGGACGGCAATACACAATCAAAGGGCTTGTTTGGGGATTGGAACTTGCCAAGCCACACTCCAAGGTCATGTTTGGAAGTTGAACGCTGGCAACACACACTCCAGGCCTTCGATTGAGGATTGGAACTTGCCGACACACACTCCAGGTCTTCGATTGAGGATTGGGGCTTGCCGACACACACTCCAGGCCCCTATTTGGAACTTGGCCAGCTTTCCTGGCACAGGTTACAGGTCTTCCCCGCTCTATTTGCATATAAGATGTTCGAATGCAAATAGACCCCGGCTATTTGCAGACAGGACTTATGAAGGGAAATTGCGAGCTGCTATTTGCGCTCAGAGCCGCTGAACGAAAACTGTGATTTTCTATTTGCGCTCAGAGCCGCTGAATGCAGATTGCACTCTTCTATTTGCACTCGGATCCCTCTGAGCGCAAAATGACAGCTGCTATCTGCACAAAGAGCCGCCAAAAGCAGGCTGGCATTCTGCAAGCGAGAGCTGCATTTTCTCTCGCCAAGTCTCACACCCTTTTTACACCAATGTTTTGGCGGCGTGTTCGATGCCGTCGGTGTTGTTGTCGTGGGTGACGTAATCGGCGATGTCTTTGAGGGCGGGGATGGCGTTGCCCATGGCGATGCCACAGCCTGCCCATTCGATCATGGAGAGGTCATTTTCTTGGTCTCCGAAGGCCATGCTTTGGGACTGGTCGACGTCTAAAATACCGCAGAGGTGTTCGAGGGCCAGGCCCTTGCTGGATTCTTTAGGGTTGAATTCGAGATAGTAGGGTTCGCTCTTGACGATATTGTAGCGTTGGTACCAGTCGCTCGGAATTGCTCCTTCAATTTCAAGGACGCGTTCAGCTGCTCCTGTAATCATCAACTTAGGGAAGTGAACATCATCAGCTAGGAAGTCTAACTGAGCGATCGGCATGTCGAGGATACCCGATTCAACACCCACATATTGATCAATAGGGTCGCGGTGTACCAAGACCTGACTGTCGCTGTGACCGTGGACATCCATCCCGTGGTCCAAGGCAAAGCGGGTAATTTCATGGACTTGACTAACTTCTAAATAGCTTTCAAAAATAATGCGGTTTTCTTTAAGGTTGTAGATCACACTGCCATTAAAGCAAGAAGCATAGTCTACCAAGTCCTGGTCGATCTGGTCAAGGACCTTGTGGACACCTTTGAGGGGGCGGCCCGTAGAAATCGCCACATGAACGCCCTGGTCTTGGAGGTAGGCTAAGCCTCTGAGGGTTGATTCGGTAACTTTTTTCTCATCATTTACTAGGGTGCCATCGATATCAAAAGCAGCAAGTTTATACATTAAGCATCTCCTTCTCTATTAGCGCGGTACTCGGATATCCCCATCATAGGAGATAATAATTGGTCCTTCTGTCACATGAATTCGTCCTTCTTTGGCTTCATAGTGCCCCTCCCCTAAGAGATTGGCATATTTACCTTCAGGAATCCCTAGTTCAACTTCAATCTCATCATTCGTATCCCCTCTCAATTTAAAGAGGCCAAAAACGTGCTGGTTATAAAAGTGATAGCTCACCAAGAGCCAGTCATCACTCGCTGCCTGGTGGAAACAGTAGCCCGACTTGAAGACTTCCCGCTTCTTCAATTGCATGAGCTGGCGAATCATCGCTGTCAGATCATAGGGCTTATCCCAAGTAATAGCTTTCTTTTCGTGGATCGGGATCCGTTCTTTGGTCCCGTACTCTTGACCCATCATCAGCTGGGCGATGCCCTTACGGAAGAAAGAAAAGGCTGTCCAGTTCCTTAACTCGCAATGATTTTTTACTCTGGTTGCGATACGTTGGCCCACCTCTAATTCAAGTCCCCGATTTAAGACACTGGTTGACGCAGTGACTAGGGTACGCATATTCAACAGGAAGGCAACATTGGCTAAGTCCATCAAGCCGTCATAGTAACGTTCCAGAAGGCCAGCATGGGGGCGGATGTCCAGGACATCGAAGTTGCTGTACATCTCTCCTTCTGTTTCAAAGTCGATATTTTGCAGGCGCAGGTCAAGGAGTTCCGAGCCCGACATCTGGCCGCCTAACCAGTAGAAGTAAGGGTGGACATCCCCTACCTCTGCCCGGGCCGAGGAGAAGAATTCGGAGCGAATCAATTGGGCATGAGGAATATAGAAACCATCCACATAATGGGCCCAATACTTCATTCGCTCAATCAATGCATCCCACATCTTAGGATTGGAGAAGTTCAAGTCATAAACAGGGGCTGCTTCTGGAAGCCGGCTGTACAGGTTCCCATCCAGTCCCTGCAAGAAAAAGTCAGGGCGTTCTTGAACCAAGGGAGCATCCATAGCTAGGGCCACAATTTCCATGGTCAAAAGCAGCTTCATCCCCTTGTGTCGGACAGCTTGGACCAAATCCTCAAAGTCGGCCATGCTGCCATACTCTGTCCCGATTTCATCAAAACTTTGGACGAAGAGGCTATCTCCCTCTCCTTCCGTCTCTTGCTGGCTTGGAAAAATGCTCGACAGTAAAATTAAATCGACGCCTAAGTCCTTCAAACGGTCCAAATCAGCTTCTAAAGCTTTAAAGCTAGCTTCTGGGCTGTAATTTCTTAAATAGACTTGGTAAATGAGTTGGTGTCTCAACGTCAAGTTCGTTACCTTCGCCATACCGTCCTCCTATCTCAGTAGCAGCCGCTTAAACAGCTCGTATTCATTCTATTTTATATTTTAGCATATTTTTGCCTTAAGTTAAGTGCGAGACCCAGTCCCTTAAGTGCGCTGCGACCTTCTCCTGGCCTCGCCCCTTGAGGTGGATCCCATCCGGCATAAAATCTTCCGGTATCAACCATCGATTGGGATCTACAAAGGTCAAGTGCTTGGAGGAGGCCAGGTCTCGGACAGCCTGGACCAAATCGAGCAGGCGCGGCTCAGTTCGGACAGCAACAGGGGCTAAAAGTAAGATAGGAAGATTCCGACCAAGCTGTGCCCGTAATAAAGTGACCAGGCGGCCATACTGGTCCTGCCAAGATAATACAAAATTGTTCCATTCGTCGTCCGAAGTCCCCAGCTGGCGCCCCAGGCCATTGATCCCAAGCCAAAGAATGATTCCCGCCAAATTCTGGCAGCCTGCCAGTGTCTCCAACAGATAAAAGTTCACATCAACCAAACGGGCCCCATTGTAGCCACCATTTAAAAAACGATAACTTGCCTGGTCTTTAGCCAGTACACCTACAAAACCATGCCCCAGGCTAGTCAAATCATCGGGATTGCGGCCACAAGCGACCAAACTATCCCCCAAAGATAAGATTTCTTTCATTGTAACCCTCCTAATGACGAACATTAATAAGTTTTATAAATATAAATATTCGCGATTACCTTTATTTTTTCTCCTTTGTCCGCTATAATAAGGACGTTCATTAGTAAATTCGTAATAAGGAGAATCATTGTGACTAATAAAATTACAGAATTCTTTCAACTAGAAGCCAATCACACGAGCTTGTCAACCGAAATCATGGCAGGTATTTCCACCTTCTTCGCCATGAGCTATATTATTTTCGTGAATCCGGCTATCCTGTCACAAACGGGGATGCCCTACCAAGGGGTTTTTCTGGCAACCCTTTTTGCTTCCGGTATCGCTACCCTCTTCATCGGCCTCTACGCCAATGTGCCCTACGCCCTAGCCCCCGGTATGGGGCTGAACGCCTTCTTCACCTTCACCGTGGTCATGGGCCTGGGCTTCACCTGGCAGGAAGCTCTAGCTATGGTCTTCATCTGTGGCTTGGTGAATATTGCCATCACCGTGACCAATATCCGCCGGGTGATTATTAGCGCCATCCCGGAATCTATCCAACATGCCATTTCTGGAGGGATCGGGGTCTTCATCGCCTATATCGGAGTGAAGTCAGCCAACCTGATCCACTTCCAAGCCGATGCGGCTGCCATCACGCAGATTAACGGCGCTCCTTATGACGCTGGCCAGCAAGTCTATGAGGCTGGGGTTCAAGCGATCTCAAGCAACGGGTCAACCTTACCACAAATCGCAACCTTTACCGAGCCCTCAACCCTCCTAGCTCTCTTCGGCCTAGTGTTGACCGTCATCTTAATGGCTAAGAACATCCAAGGGGCGATCTTAATCGGGATTGTAGCAACCACTGCCCTCCAACTGATTATTGACCCTTCGCTCCTCCAGCAGGTAGACTTTGCCCAAGCGGGTTTAGCTAACTCCTTCAAGGAACTCGGCATCACTTTTGGGGCTGCTTTTGGTTCAGAAGGGCTCCTCTCCCTCTTCTCTGACCCCAGCCGCCTACCCTTGGTCCTAGTGACCATCTTCGCCTTCAGCCTGTCCGATATTTTCGATACCATCGGGACCTTTATCGGCACCGGGCGGGCTACAGGCATCTTCTCCAAGGAAGATATCGATAACCTGGACACCCGGTCCAATACAAAATTGGACAAGGCCCTCTTCGGCGACGTGGTAGGGACTTCCATGGGAGCCATCTTCGGGACCTCCAACACCACCGTCTTCGCCGAAAGTTCGGTCGGCATCGCAGCAGGTGGACGGACCGGCTTAACCAGCCTAGCCACCGGTATCTGCTTCTTCCTCTGCATCTTCATCGCCCCCTTCATCGGTCTGGTGCCAGCTTCCGCTACGGCCCCTGCCCTGATCCTGGTCGGCGTCCTCATGATGTCATCCTTCCGCGAAGTCGAATGGGGCGACTTCTCCATCGCCGTCCCAGCCTTCTTCGCCTCAGTCTTCATGGGCTACTCCTATTCCATCTCTAACGGGATTGCAGCCGGCTTTATCTTCTACTGCCTGACCATGACCGTAACCAAACGCACTAAAGAAGTCCACCCCGTCATCTGGGGCGCCAGCCTCCTCTTTATCCTTAACTATATCATCATGGCCTATCTTTAATAAGGGTGCGAGCAGTTGCGTCTAGACTTGAATGGCTGGAGCCCAAGCGGATAAGAACGGCTTTAGCCGATCGTTCCGATTGGGTGAAGTCACTTCAAGTCTGCAACTGCGAACCCGACTAATAAGGGTGTGAGACTTGGCGGTTAGACTTGGATGATTGGAGCAAGTAAGGATAAGAGCGA
>NZ_KV786060.1:241454-264856 GCF_001806805.1 Aerococcus sp. HMSC23C02
GTTCAGGCCTGATCGACTTTTGTCACACTCTCTTAATCATTAACTTGGTGTTTCATTGGAGGACTGGGCTTCGAGTTGAACTTTAACTTCCACTGGCCGGCCTTCGCGGTAGACTTCTACAGTTACTGTAGCGGTTGGATCCGTGCTGTAAAGTTTTTGACGGAGTTCGACCGTAGAATTAACCGCTTCGCCATTGAATTTAGTAATCACATCATAAGGCTTGAGCCCTGCCTTGGAAGCTGGTGTGTTGGAAATAACATCCATAATCACCACACCGTTTTCAACTTCTTTTGGTAGCTTGAGCAAGTTTTCTTGTTGGTCTAACGGGATTCGACGCAGGTCGGTCATTTGTACCCCAAATTTAGGGCGAATGACTTTCCCGTTTTCTTCTAACTGGGCGATAATTTTTTGGACTTCATGGCTTGGAATAGCGAAGCCCATGCCTTCAACATTGGCAGTAGAGATCTTCATGGAATTGATCCCGATAAGTTGGCCAGCTGAATTAACTAGGGCCCCACCCGAGTTCCCAGGATTGATGGCGGCATCCGTCTGAATGGCATTGACCTGCCAATCGGCACTCCCATCTTGGTCCAAGTCCACAGGTACCTGGCGGTCAAGACCTGAAATAATACCGTAAGTCACCGTTGAAGCAAAATCTGAGCCGAGTGGAGAACCGATGGCAATGGCTGGTTCCCCTACCGATAAGGCGCGTGAATCGCCAAATTGTGCGACTGTATGCGCATATTCAGCTGGAATCGACAAGACAGCTAAGTCGGTAAACTTATCGGCCCCGACTAATTTAGCTGGAACTTGCTCGCCTTCACTGGTAATAATTTCAATCGCATCCTGGCCATCGATGACATGGTTATTGGTCACGATATAAGCCCGATCGCCTTCCACTTTATAGATGACCCCTGAGCCCTCAGAGGCTGTCGTATACTGTTCTTCGGGGGTTTGGGCGGATTGGCTACCTGGATTCTTAAAACCAAAAAGATCATAAAGTTCACTATTTGAAGTGTCTGCCAGGTTAACGACAGAAACAACAGAACCTTTGACCTTGTCGACGATAGCGGAAACATCGGTCGTTATATTGACTGACGCTTCTTCTTGGGTCCCACTTGCTTTACTGGCTTGTCCCTGATCTTTCTTGGCTAATTCCTTATGAACAATCTCTTCTACCTCGTCCTGTGAAGTCACTTGGTTGAAAGCGCCACTCGCATAGCCGACACCTCCGACTAAGCTTGCGCCAATTAAGCCTCCCACGATAGCTGGTGTCCATATTTTCTTGAGTGATGATTTATTTTGATTTTCCTCAGGCATTTAGCTACCCCCCTAACTCTCATTTTTTGCTTTATTTTAGGTGATAATTATGAAATCTTTGTGAAATTTATTATGGCTATTTTATAAAGTCAATAGGTCGCTTGCCTCATCGGGATGGGTATTGTGGATGTGAAACTGGTCATTGACCCCCAAATCATGGTCTCTTAGAACAGAAGTCACTGTCTGCATGGCCAGCTCGGGTAAGTTATTGTCCTTGGAAAGATGGCCTAGGTAAACATGCTGGGTCTTATCTCCAATCATTTCTGACAAGGCTTCAGCTCCTGCTTCATTGGACAAGTGCCCACTATCGCTTAAGATCCGCTGTTTCAAATGCCAAGGATAGCGTCCCATCCTCAACATATCAGTATCGTGGTTACTCTCCATCAGATAAGCATCGCAATTCCGCAAGAAGCCGCGTTGGCGGTCGCTGACATAGCCAAGGTCAGTCATCATCGCAAATTGCTTATTGTCCTTCTGGAAGGCATAGAATTGGGCCTGGGCCGCATCATGACTCACCCCAAAGCTCGCCACATCCAAATCTCCGAAAGTTAAAAGCTCCCCTGGCTCCATCACGAAGCGCTGCTCGAGAGGAATCTTCCCACACTTGTCGCCAATGGCTAGCCAGGTCTCTTCATTCGCATAGATTGCCAGCTTATAGCGGCGGGCTAAGACCCCTAGGCCCTTGATATGGTCACTATGCTCATGGGTCACAAAGATCGCATCTATATTATGCATGGACCGACCGATACTGGCCATTAATTGTTCAATCTTCTTCCCGCTCAGACCAGCATCAACGAGAATTTCACGCTGGGGAGTCTGGACATAGGTCACATTCCCGGAGCTGCCACTGGCTAACATCGAAATCCGCATTGAAAAATCTTCTGAACTCATCATAACATCCCTTCTCAGTGATAATGACTAAGTAAGCCCTATAAAAAAGTCAGGGCAGACGTCAGTTTTAAGGAGTGCTTATGGTCCTGCCCTCCTCCACTCGGTCTCCCCTGAATGGTTCTCGCTTTTATTTCCAAATCATATCACTTAATTTTTTATCGTACAGGACGTCCGGCCAGTTCTGAAGCTGGCGCGGTAAACGTCCGCTAGCTACTAGTTTATTATAGTACAAAGCATTGGTCCCTGTAAACCAAGAGAGCAAGTAAAGCTGGCTTAGCTCTCTTTCGGATCGATTGATCTCTTGGTCAGTCCATTCCTTCTTGGTCAAATAATGGACTAATTTTTTGATGGCGCGCCGTTTAAAGAGAGCCTGGGATGTATAGATCGGCAAAGCGCGTCGGTAGAAAACCAGGGCCAAAAGCAGACAAAGGCCGTAGACGATGAGGGCCCCATAAGAGGTATCCATCTCTAGCATCAAGAGCAGGGCAGCTAGTGTTGCTGCCATAGCTAAGATTAAATAGCCCACAAGCAGGAGCCGGTACCACTTATTGCGGCCAGAGACGGGAAAAGACTCGGTTTTTACCCTCTTAAAGGCTTTAGCCTGGGCTTTGGCTAAGGAGCCTTTAAGAGACCTATCAGCTAATAAGTCGGAAACATAGAAGCTTTGCCCCTCTCCTAACTTTTGCCCTGCAGTCAACAAGGCCTGGTCCTGGCCCCTGGCGGCCTGATCAGCTTGGCGAACGACCAATAAGTCCACTTTTTTCTTGCCTGCTGGAGCTTGGGCCACTAGATCTATCAAGCCATCCTGGTACAAGCTAAAGAGGCTGCCATAAAAGCGCTCCTTAGCCCTTGCTTTAGAGTCCAAAGCCAAGACTTGGTAGGGATGGACTTGGTCTAAGGCTAAATGGCTGGCCGGTGCTGTTTGGGCTAAACGGTGCTTATCCCGGCCTAGGAAATAAGCTAGAATAATTAAGAGGATTGCCAAGAGAGCTGCCATACCCCAAATAAAGGCCGATTGGCGTCTGAGCTTGCTGGCTCTTTGCGCGGCTTCTTGGTCCATCTCTTGAACGATGGACTGGCCCTTGCTTTCAGGGCCTACTGTCGGATTGTTGGCCAAGACTTGAGAAGGAATATAGGCTTCCAGAAGAATGCTTTCGCCTGCTCCCTTATCCCGGACTTGGATCTCTAACTCCTGGTCATTGACCCAGCGCCAGTGGGTCTTCTGCTGGGGAGTCGTTAAGATCTGAGCATCCTGGGCCTTGACGGGCTTAGGAAATTTCAAGCGGATGCGGGCTTCGTCCACAGTCCCAGGCGCTGATAGGAGGGGTAAGCTCAAGATCGCATAGTTGCCATAGTTCGTCCAAGTTCGGTTGATGGTGGACTGGTAGCGAGCAATCTGCTGACTGTCGCTCATCTTGTTGAAAACATTGACCTGGAGCATGCTATCATCCTGTTGGGCAAAGAAGGTGCCAACTTCGTGAGAATCGCTCAAGGCAAAGGGAAAGGCGGACTTGGCATCGGCACTCCGCATGTCAATCTTCAAACTCTCCACTTCCCCCACATCGCCTAGGGCAATTTGGTGGCGGAGCTGGTCCACTTGACCTTGGATATCATAAGTGATTACTTCATTTTGTTTAATCACGCCATGTTCATCCGTTGCCAGTTCGACTTGATAATCTGTAATCTTCAGCTCCTTAGCTTGAACGGGGCCAGCCAGGAAGAGCCCTAGCCATAAAACTAAGATGCTAAAGCCTATTTTGAGATAAGTTTTGATCATGGCTGCTCCTTCCTAGGTCCCGGTATTGGTGGTCTGCGGTTGAATAATTGTCCTATTGATACCATCCACATATTCTGTTTCAATTTCATCATCACTGTGTCTGATATAGATGGTCCAAATGGGTTTGTACATATGAAGCTGGTCTAAGGCTAAGCTGGTCCGGTAGCCAATCTTAACCTTAACTACCGTTGCCTTATTGGGAATCTCATCATTGAGGTAGAGGTTCTCAATCGCTTGCTTCTCAGAAATTAAGGGGCGGTCTTCGCCCTGGACTTGGGTCTCCCCAGCATAGCTCTGCTCATAGGCGTCGACTTCCTGCTTGTCATTAAGGTGGAAGATTAAGTCCCCAGTCCCATCAATAATACCGTGGCCGTCATAGGCTTCTTGGTAGTAGGTAATGGTCGACTTGCGGGGATTATAATAGGCGAACTGGTAATCCTTACCATTTAAAAGCTGCGAGCTGTCTTTAAAGTCATTGACTTCTTTAAAATCACTGACAGACCAGGCATCTTCTGCCGTTCCTTTTTGGAGACTAGCGACCGGAATAGGCCGGTCTAATTTACTAAAGAGCCGGCCCTTGGAGTCCACCGTCACTTCCTGGTCCGTTAACTTCTCAGCCTCTTCCTGCCAGGCTTCTAAGTCTAATTGACCAGCAACGAAAGGCAATTCCCCCGTCTCATCTGACACCGAGGTTTCTGTTAGCTCTTCCAGATTCATTTCCTTCTGCACGCTAGGGGCTGTGGACCGGTTATAGTCATTGAGAAAGTAAACGGAATTCTTTCCCACAAAGATATTCAATAAGAAAAGATCTAAAATTAAGAAAGCCACAATGAGTATGTACTGTATACGTCTAAAATCCATGACTTTCCTCCTAATCTTCTTGTTCTTGATCAAGCGAAATATCTTCAGATTCTTCGCCAGTTTCGCGGTCCTTGTGATCGGTGAGTCCCTGCATATTGATATTTTCTTTAGTGTCTAGGTGGATGGTCTGGAGGTCCTTGTACTTGGACATATCCACCAAGTTATCCAACATATGCCAGCGTCCCTTCAGCTTGACATGCCAACTAGGCACTAATTCCACCAGGGCATTGGACTTATCGCTTCTCACCCAACGGTAGCCGAGTTGGATCATATCAATCTCCTGGGTCGAATAGTTATTCTCTGCCAGTATTCTAACGACATCCTTGCCGCTCATTAGCCGGACGGGTGCCGACAAGGGCGTCACAGGCGTTTGAATAGTCAAAGCTGACAGGTTCAGCCCTAGTAAGCCCTGGTCAGAGATCTTTAGCTTGATCTTCGACACATTGTGGGGCCCGAAGACAGGGAGGCCCGCAATAAATTTACGGAAGACGATCTGCTGGTTTTGCCCACTAAAGTCCGTAAACTTCCAAGAATCATAAGCAGGTTGGAAGTCTTTTAACAAGTTAAAGCTCTCTTGGATGGCTTCATCCTGCTGGAGGGCTTCCCCATCGCTACCGTCACTCGCATAGACCAATTCCAAGGTATTATTGTCCAAAAGCAGGCTCTTACCATCGGAAAAATAGCGAGAATAGTTAGCATCACTATAATCATGAATATTCTCCGGTGAAGGAAAGAGCTTGTTCAAGTAGAAATTAATCGGTTGCCGCTCAACCATATAAGTCAGGATATCCAATTCTTGAGCTTCCTTACTTAAATAGATGCGCCCTTCTCGGCACTCAAAGGGTTGGACGGCATAAAAAGTCGACTTATCCTGGTTGAGCTGGTCTTGGATGGTTTGGATGGGGCCTTCTTCTTGGGCCTCCACGGTAAAAGCCTTGTCGTTTTTTTCACTCAATAAATAAATTTTGGGATCGTCGACTGTCATAATAATCCGGTCAAAGACATAATCGCGGTGGGATTTATCGAGTTCAGGCGCCCCTTTAAGCAAGAAGGCCATGGGGATTTCATCCGAGAATTCAAATTCCACAAAATCTTTCTTATCGATGGCTTGGCGGAGGTCTTCCGACTCCTCTTCTTTAATCTTCCCGGCATCAATGGTCTTCGACAAGTCAAAGAGAGGCTGGGTCAGCTGCTTAATCAGGGCGGGGTTGAAAGATTTCACATAACCTTCTTCCTTAGTGTGACGCACCACGGACTTAGGCGAGAAGACAACCTGTAAGGGAGCTGAACTAGGCTGGGTCACATTGAGTGTCCCAGTAGCCACTTGCTGTTGGTCTTGGTCTTTATTTTGTCCAAAGCCTGGGAAGGCATTGAAGACCCGAAAAGTCGGACTAAAGATAGCAAAAGTTGCTAAGAGGCTAAAGGCAACGAGTAAGATCAAAATGATATTAACAAAACGTCCCCAATGTTTTCTCATTCGCCCCACTCATCCTCTCCATAGAATTCAACATAAGGGAGACTGACAAAGAAGGTCGACCCCTTATTCTCAATACTGTTGACCCAAATGCGGCCATGGTGCATCTCAATCACTTCCTTGGCGATGGCTAAGCCCAGACCAGTCCCACCTTGGGTCCTGGACCTGGCCTTATCTACCCGGTAGAAGCGGTCAAAAAGATGAGGAATGCTCTTCTGTGGCACGCCCAATCCTTGGTCCTGGACACTGAGGGTGACTTCATTGTGGGTCGACATCAGCCGAACCGTAATCGTTCCGCCATCCGGTGAATACTTAATGGCATTATTAATAATATTATCAATGACCTGGGTCATTCGGTCCTGGTCAATCTCGACAAAGTAATCATCCCCTGCCAATTCACGGACAATGGTAAAGGAACGGTCAGTCCCAAATTGCCCAGACTGCATCATCATATCGAAACGGTCGAGGACACGGGAGACCAGGGCCGTAAAGGAAACCAGTTCAAAGTTCAATTGCTCCTTACCCGAATCCATATTAGATAGGTGGAGGAGGTCGCCAATCATCCGGATCATCCGGTCGGTTTCGTTTTGGATAACGCCCAGAAATTCTACCGCCAGGTCTTGGTCAGCTATCGCCCCATCTGCCAATGCTTCACTATAAGACCGCACACTGGTCAATGGTGTCCTCAATTCATGGGAAACATTGGAAACAAATTGCCGGCGGTCGCGCTCAATCTTTTCCCGTTCGGTAACATCTGTCAAAACCCAGACTAGGCCAGAGATAAAGCCACTGTCCCGCTGGATGATCGAATACTCACCCTTGATCACCGATTCTTGGTCAGGGGTGGACATGTCGATTAGAATCTCGTCATTACTATCAAAGAGCTCACGGAAAGTATAGCGGTCCTGTAATTTGAGGACTTCCATAATGGAGTGACCCATCACTTCCTCTTCTGAGGCTGAGATAAAGTCCAGGGCCTTACGGTTGGTGAGGATAATCCGCCCCCGCCGGTCCGTTGCCATTACCCCATCGGTCATGTGCTTGAGCACCGAATCCAGACGCTGACGCTCCGACTCAGTGGACTCTTGAGCTTCCTTGACGCGAACAGACAGGTAGTTGATAGATTCCGCCAGGTTACCGATTTCATCGTCACTGTAAACCTGAACTTGTCCATTGAAGTCCCCATCCGCAATTTTCTCGGCTTGGTCCTTCATGGCCTTGAGCGGGCGGGTAATCCCGGTTGAAATCAAGAAGGCCAAGACGATAGTAAATAAGAGGGAAACAGCCGATGAGGTCAAATAGATGATAATAATGTTTTGAATCTGCCGGTAAACGCTCTCAATATTGACCCGCAGATTTAATACGCCGACCAATTGTCCCGAAGAATCCGAAGATAGGATAGGCGCCACATACTGTTTGACCCGGATATTCTGCTCGGCATCATAAATTTCACGCGAAGAAGCGGTATTATTGTAGAGGGTCTGGTCGATATCCTCCCTGGTCACCCGTTGACCCAAGTGTGCCTGGCTGTTGGGGCTGGAGCTCGCCACCAAAAAGCCATTGCGGTCCAAAATCTGAGACTCCAAGATATTATTAGAATTGAAGCGGTGAAAGATCGTATTTAGACGGTCCGCCTTCTCCTGGTTATCCAAGTTGTCATCATCCAATATGGGCCGGGCACTTTCCTCCAAGAAGCTCATCTGCACACTAACCTGCTCATCAAAAGAAGCTAGCATTTCAGATTCGAGCTGCTTGATAAAATAAGCCCCAATAATTTGGAGCGAGAGGAGCACCACAAGGATAAAGATCATCGGAATCTTAAAGAGGACCGATTTATAAAATGGGATGCCTTTCTTCGCCATGGCTTACTCCTGGTTGAGGTCTTGGATGAAGTAACCGACGCCCCGTCTAGTCATCAAAATTTCAGGATGGGAAGGTGACGTTTCAATTTTTTCCCGGAGTCGGCGGACTGTCACATCCACGGTGCGCACATCCCCGAAATAGTCATAGCCCCAAACAGTTTGCAGGAGGTGCTCCCGGGTCATCACTTGACCAATATGGCGGGCTAAGTAGTGGAGAAGTTCGAATTCACGGTGGGTCAACTCAATATCTTCCCCATTCTTAGACACCATATAGGCCTCTTCGTGGATGACCAAGTCACCTACTTCAATATTGTGGGTCTTTTCCTCCTTAGCTTCCGGTTCAGCTGCAATAGCTGAACGACGTAGGTTAGCCTTGACACGGGCAGAAAGCTCCCGGTTGGAGAAGGGTTTGGTCACATAGTCATCCGCCCCCATCTCAAGCCCTAGCACCTTGTCAATTTCATCGCTCTTGGCCGTCAGCATAATGATAGGGACTTGGCTCTCCTTGCGAATTTCCCGGCAAACCTCAATCCCATCTTTCTTAGGCAGCATGAGGTCTAATAAGATCAAGTCTGGTTCATATTCTTCAAAGTAATCCAAAGCCATCTCACCATCTGAGGCGACATAGGTCTCATAGCCTTCTTTTTCTAAATTATATTTGATGATATCAGATATGGCTTTTTCATCATCAACGATTAACACCTTTTTCATGTTTGCACTCCTTTAATTCATGAATTAACAGACGATTCAAGCGCTTTTTTCATTAATCTATTATACCTTGAGCCCAGCTAAAGTTCAATTCTTCACCCGGAGCCAAGGACTCTCCTCCCATGATAGCACAAAAAAGTCCATCGGTTTGCTTGGCAGATCACCAGCCGATGGACTATATATAGAAAAAAAGTCGAGCGGGGTAGGTCTCGACTTTTTTGATTCAAATCTTATTGATAAGCTTGCATGCTTACTGCGAAGTTTGGTGCAAAGTATTGAACGTTAGATTCTGTTACAGTTTGGCCTGGAGCAGGTGCGTGGATGTAGCCCCCTTGGCTGTCAGTAGCAAGCGCTACGTGGTAACTAGAACCATGGTTCCCCCAGAAGTAAAGGTCGCCAGCTTGAGCTTGGCTAACAGCGATAGTTGGACCAGCTGATTCTTGAGGAACTGTCCAGCCACCGATGTCTTGGCCAGTTGCTTCACGGTAAACATAGTTAGTGAACCCTGAGCAGTCAAAGCCGTTAGGTGTCTTACCGCCCCATACATAAGGAACACCAGTGTATTGACGAGCAGTTGCTACGACATTTTGGTTTCCTTGCTTATTTTGTTGGGCTTGTTGTTGCTGTTGTTGTTGAGCTTGAGCAGCTTCCTGTTGACGTTGAGCTTCAGCTTGTTGAGCCTCTTGTTGACGTTGAGCTTCGGCTGCTTGAGCTTCTTGTTGACGCTGAGCTTCAGCTGCTTGAGCTTCTTGTTGGCGTTGAGCTTCGGCTGCTTGGGCTTCTTCTTGGGCCTTGGCTTCAGCTGCTTGAGCTTCAGTTTGAGCCTGTTCTTGGTTATGGCTTGCTGGTTGGGCAACTACTTCTTCTTGAGCTACTTGATTAGCAGGTTGAGCCACAACTTCTTCTTTAGCAGGTTGAGCGATCACAATTTCTTCAGCGTCTTCTGGAGCAGTTTGGTAAGCAGCTGCTGGAGCTTCTTCTGCTGGAGCTTCTTCTACTTCAGGATAAAGTACAAGAACTTGGCCAGCGTAAATAAAGTCGCTAGATAAACCATTCAAGGCACGCAAGCTTTCAACGCTAGTTCCTGCAGCTTGAGCAATTGCTGGAAGGGTATCCCCTGCCTTAACAGTATAGGTATTGCCGTTAATGGTAATCACATGAGCTTCTTTTTCAACAACAGGAGCTTCTGTAGCTACTGTGTCAGCAAGTACTTTACCATTTTCTGCTTGATCAGCTTGGGTATTTTGAGCCGCTTCAACTTGACCCTTAACCTTTAATTGCTGACCAACTAAGATGAGGTCCCCGCTGATTTGGTTTAATTGACGGAGAGCGTCAGCCGTTGTATTGAACTTAGCTGCGATTTGGTTTAAAGTGTCACCAGCTTGAACGTGGTAAACAGCATCTGCAGCTTGACTAGCAGCTTGGCTAGCTTGAGTGTCGATTTTAACCGTTTCAGTTGGGATATTGAATTGTTGGCCCACTAAGATATGGTTAACATCTTTAATATTGTTTTCTTTAGCAATAGCGTCAACGCTTGTTCCGAAGCTATTTGCAATAGCTGACAAGGTGTCGCCGGCATTTACTTTATATAATTCATCAGCAGACGCGGTCTGTGCGAAAGCTAGTAAAGCTGTGGTCGTTGCTAATGAAGTTCCTACCATAGTTTTCAATTTAGTCATTTAAATTTTACCCCCTGAGTTTTACTCAAAATTTAATTCTCTATTATTATAACCATCTTTTCCCCAAATTGGGATAACAGTTAGATTACAAATTATTTCACTTTGTTGCAAAAAAAGTCTTGACGGCTTTTAAATAATATGCGGATAAAGCTGATGACAGCCTCTTTTCCCTGCTCTAAGCTTTTAAAGGTCTTTATTAATTTTTACAAATTCTTACTAAACGCTTTGAAATTCAAAGAAAATTCACTCTTTTGTAACATAACTGTAAACTTAACCTCTAATTTTTTGCTTGTCTATGACTTAGCCCCGGGCTAGCCAGAAGATGGTCGCGAGAACGAGGATAATGAAAACTGCTAGGAAGAATTTAGGATATCGTTTCTGCATGGCGCATCCTTTCTATAAGTCGACTTCAAGATAAATTGGCGTGTGGTCCTGACGGTCACCAGAATGAATCATTTCCGATTTTTGGACCTGGTCTTTGAGGCGGTCGCTGGTCAAGAAGTAATCGATCCTCCAACCAGAATTATTGATTTTACTGGTTTTGACACGTTGGGCCCACCAAGAGTAGACCCCTTCCACATCGCCATGGAGGTAGCGGAAGGTATCCGTAAAGCCGCGGTCTAACAAGCGCGTAAAGCCTTGGCGTTCTTCATCTGTAAAACCAGCTGAACGTCGGTTGTTCTCAGGATGGGCCAGGTCAATTTCCTGGTGGGCGACATTATAATCTCCCGTCGCAATCACCGGCTTGTCTTCATCCAAACTAGCTAGGTAGTCGGCATATTTTTGGTCCCAAACTTGACGGTCCGCTAGACGTTTAAGGCCATTCCCTGCATTTGGGGTATAGACTTGGTTGAAATAAAAGTCTTCAAATTCTAGGGTAATCAGCCGGCCTTCCTGGTCCATGGTATCCGGTGCTTGGATTTCGGGATAGCTAATAATAGGATCTAAAGCTTCCTTAAAGAGGACCATATTGCCAGCATAGGACTTGCGGGCAGGTTCAACCGATGAAACCCAGGCATAGCGATAACCGGGGAACCAGTCAGCCAAGGCTTCCTGGTGCTTCTTGGTCGGCCCCTTGCTCGATAGCTTGGTCTCCTGGATGGCAATAACATCTGCCTCATAAGTCTGGATAGTCGCTAAGACATCCCGGGACATTTGAGCGCGGTTCGAATCACTCGTAAGTGCTGCATTCAGCGAATCAATATTCCAAGAAATAAATTTCATCATTTAAAATAACTCCTTCGTGTAATCGTGCATCCAGTTTAACATAAAATTCTCCACCCCTTCTAATTAAAGCTCGAACAGAACTATGTTAAACTATTTACAAAGGAGGGCGTTTGATATGCGACTCTGGCACCAGGACCTGATTCCAGCCTTACCCCGCCAACAGCTCCTAGGCCAGCACCGAGAGTGTGCTGCACTGCGTGGAGGCGGCTGGGGGAAGAAACACGCAACGGTCGACTATGTTTTTAACTATTCCCCCTACCGGCTCTATGCCTACCACCAGCTCGTTATCGGTGAAATGAAGGCTCGGGGCTACCATCCTGACCCAGCTTGGGAAGATAAGAATTATCGGGGCAAGAAGTGTGCGCCCTACTCTAATTTAGAAGCAGTTCCTATCAGCCAGCCCATCTTTCCCGAACACGATGCGGCTTATATGGACGAGTGCCTAGCTAACCTCAGAAATAAGGGGATCAAACTTTAAGTTAGCCTTTGACACATCAAGCAGCTCATTTATTTGGAAGAATACCATACAAAGCCCCTGCTTTTAACAGCAAGTGTTGAGCAGGGGCTTTGTATGGTATTAGTCTGTTTCAGTCTCTGGTACTCAATCTTAGTCTTGAGGAGCCGCATCTTCACCAAATTCTTCTTGACCAATTTCAGTCACTTCATCATATAGTTCCTTATTATCCACACGCGATTCATCGTAAAGGTCGCGCATCTGGGCAGCGTCCTCCCGGTCAAAGTCATAGTCCTCCGATAAGCGCCGCTCCTCATGTTCCAGTAAACGTTCGCGAATGCCGCTCTCTTTATGAATGTGGCGGTAACGTAGGCCCCATTGGATGATTAATAGGGCAATCACGAAGAAGCCACAATAGCCAATAAAGGGGAAGAGATAGGCCACTAAGGTTTCAAAACCAATAAAAGAAAGGACAAAACCAACCGCTACTAAAAAAATCATATTGCGGCTGAATTTTTCTGGTTGGGCTCTCGACACCCGCTTGGCTAGGGCATAGTAGGTTCCGATGGCTGTATTGTAAATCATACCAAAGATAATCAGCGCCATGACCAAGCCCAGCGTTGGATTAATAGCGTTGAAGAGGGCTAAGAGGGGCATGGATGACCCTGCCACCTGGTCGATATTCAAGCTAATGGAGAAGAAGGAAGCGAAGAGGAGGGCACCAACCAAGAGGCCTCCGAAGAGCCCGCCAAAACCTGCCTGCTTGGGACTGTACTGTTCCCCACCAATCACAACTGCCATGGACAAGGCTAGCATCAAGGCCAGGCAGGAATAATTCAGAGTCGAAATCAACCAATTCGGCAGAGTCGTCGGTTGACTAGCTGATAGTGCCATCGCCTCCTCAAAGGTCAGAGGCTGTTGGATCAGGGTATGGATAAGGATCCCAATCAGAAAAACAATGACAAAAGGCGTAATGGCACCAATCAAAGTCGTCACTCGGTCCACATCCATATAGGCAGTGACTATAACCAGGCCCGACAAGATCAAGGCCCCCACCCAGATGGGCAAGCCGAACTGCTGGTTGAGATTAGTCCCCGCTCCCGCAATCATAATAAAGCCCGTACAGAAGAGATTCATATTAATGATAAAATCAATAATTTTTGACACCAGGGGCGAAGAAATATGGTTGAAAAGTTCGCTGTGCTCCTGGGCCTTGTAGTAAGAGCCAAACTGAAGGAGGACGATCCCCCCAATAACAAAGAGGCATGCCGACAGGGCCACACCCCAAATTCCCTCTTTGCCAAAACTAACAAAGTACTGCAGCATCTCCTTACCACTCGCAAATCCTGCCCCAATGATAACACCCAAGTAGGCTAGGCCGATGTGGAACATATTTTTTATTTTAGCATCCATAGTAAGCCCTTTCCCTTCATTAACATTAACGTTTTCTTTACTTTAATTATAATGGCAATTTATTTTAATACCAGTAATAAGGGCAGGACTCTCTTTGGAAAAAGTGTTTGACCTATTATTTAGACGGACCCACTAGCAAGCCAGCTATCGCTTAATAAACAGGACATCCGATTTTAAAATGAGGCAAGAAAAAAACTCCCCTGTCCAAGACAAGGGAGCTATTTGAATCAGTCTTAACGCTTATCTAATTCTTCTTTAAGCAATTGGTTGACAACTTGTGGGTTGGCTTGACCGCGCGTTTCCTTCATAATCTGACCAACTAAGAAGCCCATTGCTTTCTTCTTACCAGCTTGGTAGTCTTCCAAGGATTGAGGGTTGGCATCAATGACGTCGTTAATCATTGGCACTAATTGTTCAGGATCAGAGATTTGAACCAGTCCTGCTGATTCAACATAGGCCTTAGCAGACCCGCCCTCTTCAGCGAGGTGTTTGAAGACTTTCTTCCCGATCTTGCTAGAAATCGTCCCGTCTTGGATAAGTTGGATCATTTCCGCTAAGTTATCAGCTGTTAAGCCGATTTCGTCAAGGCTCTTGGCATTATCGTTTAGGTAGGCAGAGACTTCGCCCATCAACCAGTTCGACGCTTGCTTCGGATCGGCGCCCGCAGCTAGCGTGGCGTCGAAGAACTCAGACATTTCACGGGTCAAGGTTAAGACCTTGGCGTCGTATTCTGGCAGACCGAATTCTTCAATGTAACGTTTACGGCGTTGGTCTGGCATCTCAGGCATGTCAGCCTTGATTTGGTCTAATTCTTCCTGGCTCACTGTAAATGGAGGCAGATCAGGTTCTGGGAAGTAACGGTAGTCCGCTTCTCCTTCCTTAACCCGCATCAAGACTGTCTTGTTATTGGCATCGTCCCAACGTAGGGTAGATTGTAAGATTTGGTCACCGCTGTTAAGAACCTGAGCTTGGCGTTTCTCTTCATAAGCCAGGCCGCGACGCACATTGTTAAAGGAGTTCAAGTTCTTAATTTCGGTCTTAGTTCCGAAAGCTTCTTGCCCATAAGGACGGAGGGAAATATTCGCATCGCAACGCATCGAGCCTTCTTCCATCTTCACATCGGAAACATTGATAAACATCATGATTTCACGAATCTTTTCAAGATAGGCATAGGCTTCTTCAGGCGAGCGCATATCTGCTTCAGAAACAATTTCAACAAGGGGTGTCCCTTGGCGGTTTAAGTCAACCAGAGAGCCTTGGCCAGAGTGGATACTCTTCCCGGCATCTTCTTCCAAGTGGATTCGTTCAATCCCGATCCGCTTGGTCTCTCCATTGGCTTCAATATCGACATAACCATGTTCACCCAGTGGCTTATCTAATTGAGAAATTTGATAAGCTTTAGGGTTATCTGGGTAGAAGTAGTTCTTCCGGTCAAAGTATTGACGTGGGTTCACTTGGCAGTTTAAGGCCGTCGCAGCTCTTAAGCCATAATGAACAGCCTTTTTATTAGTGAAAGGCAGAACGCCTGGATAGCCCCAGTCCACCACATTGGTATTCTCATTTGGGGCAGCTCCGAAACTGGTAGGAGCACTAGAAAAAACTTTAGACTTGGTCTTTAATTCGACATGGACTTCCAGACCAATGACTGTTTCATAATTCACGCTGTTTCCTCCTATTCTGGGTGTTTACTTTGGTAGTCAGTTGCTTGTTCGAAGGCATAAGCCGTCTTGTAGAGCGTGGATTCATCGAAGTAGTTACCAATTAATTGGAGCCCAATTGGTAAGCCATCTTCATCAAATCCGGCTGGAACCGACATGCCTGGCAGGCCAGCTAGGTTGACCGGCACGGTTAAGAGGTCAGCCATGTACATTTGTAGAGGATCATCGACGCGCTCACCCAATTTATAAGCGGGTGTCGTGGAGACAGGTCCTGCAATGACATCATATTTTTCAAAGACCGAAGCCAGCTCTTGACGGAGTAGGTAACGCACCTTACCTGCCTTGTTGAAGTAGGCATCGAAGTAACCGGAAGAAAGGGCAAAAGTTCCCAGCATAATACGCATCTTAACTTCTGGTCCGAAACCTTCAGACCGTGTGCGCACATAGAGATCTTCTAGGTCCTTAACGTTTTCTGCTCGGTAGCCGTAGCGGACACCGTCAAAACGTTGGAGGTTAGAAGAAGCTTCTGATGAAGCGAGGATATAGTAAGCAGGAATACCGTACTTCAAGTGAGGAATGCTGACTCCTTCAACAATAGCCCCTAATTCTTCTAATTTAGCAATGGCTTGACGGACATTTTCTTGTACCTTTTCATCGACGCCTTCAGCGAAGAATTCTTTTGGTACAGCGACTTTGAGCCCTTCAATGCCGTCATCGAGGTTTTGGCTATATTTAGGTACTGTCAAGTCAGCTGTCGTTGAGTCGTGGTCATCATGGCCAGCAATGGCTTCGAGAATAATGGCATTATCTTCCACCGTCCGGGTCATTGGCCCAATCTGGTCAAAGGAGCTCCCGAAGGCAATCAGCCCCCAACGAGAAACCAGGCCATAAGTTGGTTTTAGACCAACAATCCCTGTGAAAGCAGCCGGTTGGCGGATAGACCCCCCAGTATCAGAACCTAGGGCCGCAACGACTTCGCCCCCAGCGACAGCCGCAGCTGAACCACCGGAAGAACCACCAGGAACCCGGTCGGTATCCCATGGGTTGCGGGTTTGACCGAAATAAGAAGTTTCCGTAGACCCGCCCATAGCGAATTCGTCCATATTTAACTTACCGATAATAATAGCACCAGCAGCTTCTAAGCGGTCGCAGACCGTTGAATTATAGACTGGAACAAAATTTTCTAACATCCGGGAAGCCGCTGTTGTCCGCAAGTTTTCCGTCACAATGTTGTCCTTAATCCCCAAAGGAATCCCTTGTAGGGGACGGTCGGTGCTGTAGCCGGCTTCATCACTCGCCTTAGCAGCTTCGAGTGCCGCTTCTTCATTCAGAGTGATAAAAGCATTGTAAGTTTCATCTAAAGCTTTGATGCGAGCGATGGTCTCTTCAACCAGTTCAACAGCTGTAATGTCGCCATCGACTAATTGCTGGTTCAGGCCACGGATTGTTTCCTCAAATCTCTTACTCATTAGGCATTGTCCTCACTTTCATCGATAACTGTTGGTACACCAATAAAACCATCACGAGGGGTTTGCGCATTCTTCAAGAGCACGTCAGCGCCAGGGCCTGGTACGGGCTCATCTTCGCGCAAGACATTTTCCAGATCAATCCCCCAGGTCATAATCGGCGTATCTGTTGTATCCACTTCCTCTAACTGGTCTACCATGTGGATAATATTTTCGAATTTGTCGGTAATTTTATCAATTTCCTCATCCGTAAAGGATAATTTTGCTAATTTTGCAACATGCTGAATTAAATCTTTGTTTACTTCCATGTTGTCGCCTCCTTAGTCGCTTACTTTATAACATTACATTTAGGTCAAAATTTGACTGAGCTGGTTGAGCAAAAGATGGTGGTTCAAGGCCACATCTTAACTGGAAAAGCTCCAGCAAAGACTGTCATCCTTCTTATTTTATCATAATCAGAAAAGGGTCACAACGGCAAGGATCCTACAAGTCTTTAGGAGATCATTTCATAAGTGAAGTTATTCTCGCCCGCTTGCCTTTCCATAATAGCACGTATGCCACTCGGTCCTTCCACGCGGATAGTAATACTTCCTCGATTGTTCCTAAAGATTGTATTGGCCGTGTTCATGGTATGTTGGACCAGGGCAACGAGCTCTGAATAGCCATCGAACTGGGTATTGATTTCAATATCAATCTGGCTCAAGCGGCCTTCTTCATATGTTCCTACCCCAGATATGCCACTCAGGCGAGGGAAGAAATCTTCAACTTCGGAAGTGAAACGCGCAAAGGCTACATTATCCTCCTCAGCTGCCGCATCGTCAACGCCGAAGACCAGGTGCTGGGTGTCATAGTTCTCCCAGTCCGAGAAGGCCGTCCCAGCTACCGAAACCACTTCTGAAGCATAAGATCCACCAGCTAAACTATCGGTAGGGCCATTGTAGAAGAGGGCCACTTGAATAGGAAGTTTGGCATATTTTTTATCCTTGCGAATCCGTGCCACCACTTCTTCTGCAATCTGCTTGCCATGTTCCAAGGCTTGGTCCTTGTCGATACTTATTTTTTCCTGGCTTTCTCCATTGCTGAAGGTATCTTCTGAATTGAGAGCCAAACCGATAGTGACTCCTTCCAGCTGGTAGTTATCCTCAGCATCTTTTTTCATGAAATTATATTCTAGAATACTGTTGAGATACTTAGGCTGGTAATCTTCTCGCTTATCCGAGGCACTGCCTTCGGGGTTGAGCCCCTCCGGATTGTCTTTAGTCTTAGCCCCTAGCCACTGGTTGGCCATTTCTCGTGTAATCAATTGACCTTCTTGGAAGTAATATTCTTCCGTCGAGAATTGCCCCTCTGCGATCCGGTAGAGGCCCTCTTCAAAGTTGCGTAGGTTGGCTTCTGAACTTGGCCGGGCCATCAAGCCCCGACTCTCGCTCATCTTATAATGGCCGTCTTCAATCGCAGCTGGGTAATGGTTAATGGAAAGAGCCGGGGCATCTTGTTCTTCAGCTTGCGAGGCTTGCCCACTGCTCTCCTGGGCCTGACCTTCCTCGGCCTGGTCTGGACCCTGGCAGCCCGCAAGAGCCAGGGCCAGACAGACGAGCAAGCCCAATTTATGGTGTAATCGTTTCATGACTCATTTTTCCCCTTATTATAAAAACTAGTTTCTCTTATTTTAGCATAATTCTCTGGCCAGGTCTTTAATCGAGACGGTCAACCATATCAGCTTCTGTAAAAATCGTCACATCCAAATCCTGAGCCTTAGTCAGCTTACTCCCTGCATCAGCGCCAGCAACGAGAATATCCGTATTCTTAGAAACAGACCCGGTTACCTTACCACCCAAGGCTTCGATGGCTGCCTTAGCTTCCTGGCGCGTATACTGGTCAAGCTTGCCGGTCAGCACCACTGTCTTACCTTGCCAGAAGGAATCCTGGTCGGCGACGCTTTCCGGGCTAGCACCTAAATAAGTCATATTGAGTCCACTTGCACGCAAGCGGTCAATCAAGGCTAGAACCTCATCATTTGCGAAGAATTCTTCAAGTGAGTCAGCGATAATTTCACCGATCCCATCAATGCTTAGGTAGGAGGCCTTGTCAGCTGCAATCAGTTCTTCCATACTAGGAAGATGAGCGGCCAGGTCTTTAGCGGCCTTGGCTCCGACATGGCGGATACCGAGGGCAAAGAGCAAGCGTTCCAGAGAATTCGCCTTGGAAGCCTCAATGGCCGTCAAGATATTATCAGCAGATTTATCGCCTACCTTATCGAGATCGAGTAAACTTTCCTTATCTAATTGGTAGAGGTCTGAAGGGTCGCCGACTAGGTCACGGTCATAAAGCTGTTCTAGTAAACGGGGGCCTACCCCACTGATATCCATGGCATTGCGGGATACAAAATGGTAGAGCTTCTCCTTGGCCTGGGCCGGACAAGCTAGATTCACACAGCGCAGGGCAACCTCATCCTCTAAATGGATCAAATCACTGCCGCAAACGGGGCAAGTTTCGGGAATTGCATAGGGCTGACTATCAGCTGGCCGTTCGTCTTCTAAGACACGGACCACTTCGGGGATGATATCCCCTGCCTTATGGATAATGATTTGGTCGCCCAAACGCAAGTCCTTGTCCTGGATCAAGTCGGCATTGTGGAGGCTGGCCCGCTGCACCGTTGAACCAGCTAAGAGAACAGGCGTCATCACCGCTGTTGGAGTGACGACCCCAGTCCGCCCTACCGTCCACTCAATATCCTTTAATTCGGTCTGAGCTTGTTCGGCTGGGAACTTGTAAGCAATGGCCCAGCGCGGTGCCTTGACGGTATAACCTAGAGCTTCCTGGTCTTCAAAACGATCCACCTTAATCACAATACCATCGATTTCATAGGCGAGTTCATGACGCTTCTCCTGGACCTCATCCACATAAGCCCAAACTTCTTCAGCTGTCTGACAGATCCGGTAATTAGGGTTAACCCGCAAACCCAGCTCGGGCAAACGGGCCAGGAGTTCAGACTGGCTAGAGACACCCAATGACTCATCAAAGACGCCGCTGTAAAGAAAGACATTCAGCTTTCTTTGGGCCGTGACCTTAGGATCGAGTTGGCGGACCGAACCAGCTGCCGAGTTACGGGGATTGGCAAAGGTGGCTTGTCCTGCCTCTTCACGCTGTTCATTCAACTGTTTGAAAGAAGCCTTGGGCATATAGATCTCCCCGCGCACTTCCAGGTCTTGGGCCTCCCGCAAGCGCATCGGCACGGCCGAGATCGTCTTCACATTCGCCGTAATATCTTCGCCTACCGTGCCATCGCCCCGGGTAGCCGCCCCTTGGTAGGCCCCCTCTTGGTAGCGAATCGAAACCGACAGACCATCAATCTTCATTTCACAAACAAAGCGGGGCATAAAGCCTAAACCCCGTTCCACAGAAGCCATGAAGTCTTCTAATTCCTGACGGTCGAAGACATCCCCCAAAGATAACATCGGCGTGGGGTGCTGGACCTTCTCAAAACGATTATCTAACTTATCCCCAACGCGTTGGGTCGGTGAATCAGCCTGAATATAATCTGGATAGCGGGCCTCCAAGTCCTCTAAACGTCGATAGGCTTGGTCGTAGTCCGCATCAGTCACGCTCGGTTGGTCTAAGACATAGTACTCATAGGCATAGTGGTTCAATTGCTCGGTCAATTTTCGAATTTCTTCTTTAGCATCCACTGGCTTTTGACCCCTCCTTCTTAAACTTTCTCAATCGGCGCAAAGGCTGCTAACAAGCGTTTGATTCCCTGCGCTTTAAAGGCAATATCTAATTCTTGGTCATTCCCCTCGCCGGTCACTTTGACAACGGTGCCTAGGCCCCACTTCTTATGCTGGGCCTTGTCGCCAACTCGCCAGGCGGTTTCTTGGTCAGCTGACTTGCTTTGACCTTGCGGCTTGTCAAAGACGGACCGCTTGGCTTCCTTGCCTTGTCGGTCGTAATAAGTCTGAGCCCCTGCCCGTTCCTGCTGCTTGCCTTTGAGGTAATTGCGGTAAGAACCGGCTTTCCTGGCTTGGCTCTGGCCAAAGTCGAAGGAAAAGCTGGTCGCTTGCTTAGCGGATTGGTCGAGATGTTCAGCATCGATCTCTTCAATGAAGCGTGAGGGGGCATGGGCTTCACGCTTACCATAGAGCATGCGACTGTAACTGTTGCTGAGATAGAGTTTCTCTTCAGCACGGGTAATCCCAACATAGGCCAAGCGCCGCTCCTCCTCTAATTCATCTGGGTCTTGAGCTGCCCGAGACAAGGGGAAGAGACCTTCTTCCATACCGATCATAAAAACAATAGGAAATTCCAATCCCTTAGCCGCATGGAGGGTCATCAGGGTCACCTGGCCGCTAGCGCTTTCTTCCTCTTCGCCTGTATCTGATACCAGGGAGAGGTCGGTGAGAAAGGCTAGTAAACGGTCTTCCTCAAGTTCAGGAGCCGCTAAATCTTCCTCATCCAATAAGCGGTCCAAGGTGTCATCGCCAAAGAGACTGATTGCCTCTTGCTTTTGAGCCGATGGTCCAGGACCTTCTGGCAATTGGATAGCTTCCGCTTGGACCGGCTGGCCTTGGTCATCAGCCGCCGCTGCTGCTTGCCGGTCGCCCGCTTCCTCCCGCCAACGCTTATCAAATTCATCCGCAACGGAGAGGAATTCCTGGATATTCTCCAAGCGTGTCTGAGCTTCCAGAGTCTTCTGATTTTCTAAGTCTTCCTGGTAGCCAGATTGGTCTAAAAGCTTCTCTGTTAGTTGGCGGATGCTGAGTTCAGCTCGTTCCTGGTTAAGGTCAGCTAGCATCTGCGCAAAATTTTTCAGCGATTTAGCTGCCTTACCTGAAATCGGTGCATAATCAACATGACCTGCTGCCTGCAAGAGGGTCAAGCCCTGGTCACTGGCAAAATGGCGCAATTTATCCAAGCTGCCTGGCCCTACGCCCCGCTTAGGTACATTCACTACCCGGGTAAAGCTGAGATTGTCTTGGGGATTAGCCAGTAAGCGTAAATAAGCTAGGATATCTTTAATTTCTTTGCGGTCATAGAATTTCAAGCCCCCGACAATGCGGTAAGGCAGGTTAGCCTTAACCAGGTTTTCTTCGACCACCCGTGATTGGGCATTGGTCCGGTAGAGGACAGCCACATCCTTGTATTGGTAGCCTTTTTGGAGGGCCTTTTTAATTTCTTCAATAACAAAGTAACTCTCATCCTGCTCCGTTTGTGCCCGGTAATAATGGATCTTCTCGCCTTGGTCATTGTCTGTCCAGAGATCTTTTTCTTTGCGCTTCTGGTTGCGACCGATCACGTTGTTAGCTGCAGCCAGGATCGTCTTAGTGGACCGATAATTCTGTTCCAAGAGAACGACTTTGGCTTCGGGATAATCTTTTTCAAAATTTAGGATATTCTCCATATTAGCCCCCCGCCAGCCATAGATGGACTGGTCGGCGTCTCCCACTACACAGATATTCTTGAAGTAAGCAGCCAATAGTTTAACTAGGCGGTACTGGGCTTCGTTAGTATCCTGATATTCGTCTACATGGATATATTGGAATTTCTGCTGGTAGTAGCGCAAAACCTCCTTCTGTTCTTCAAATAAGCGCACCGTATACATGATTAAATCATCAAAGTCCAAGGATTGAGCCGCCAATAATTGTTTCTGATAGGCTACATAGCACTTAGCCACGATATCTTCAATCAGGCCAGAATGCGTGTCAGCATACTGGTCAGGTGTCTGCAAATTATTCTTAGCATCCGAAATCTTACCCAAGATCATCCGGGGCTTGAACTTAGTCGTATCGATGTTGAGGTCTTTCATCACTTGTTTAATTAAGGTCTGCTGTTCAGCCGGATCAGCAATGGTGAAGGAACGCGAAAGCCCGATTGCCTCTGCTTCCCGTCTGAGGATGCGGACACACATGGAGTGGAAGGTTGCCACCCACATGGCCTCTGCGCCTTGACCAATCAACTGGTCCACCCGCTCGCGCATTTCTTTTGCGGCCTTATTGGTAAAGGTAATCGCCAGTAGGTTCCAAGGGCGGACATCCTTCTCGCTTAGAATATAGGCCATCCGATGGGTCAAGACCCGGGTTTTACCCGAGCCTGCCCCAGCCATAATCAAGAGCGGTCCTTCGGTACACTGTACAGCTTCTTTTTGTTTATCGTTGAGTCCTTGAATTAAATCTTCCCTGCTTGCCATCTTAGTCTCCCTTCACTAAATACTTCTCAAGTCTATCATTTATCCCTCGCCCCTTCAATCTCCAGGGACCCATCAAGACAAGAAAAAAGGCCTGATCAAAGGCCTTCTTTTGGGGTAGCTTTACTTTAGTTGGGTTCGAGGATGCAGAAAGGGCTCCTCTTCATAAAAGTCCGTCGAAGGCCTTCAGCCTTCTCTGTCCTTTTACTCCAGAGCTCCCTTTCTCCCGCATCCTCTCACACCCTGCTTAGTTGGGTTCAGGCTGGCAGCTTTCGTGTCACTTCACAAGTCTCCGCCGCAGTCTGGTTGACTACTCTGGTGACTTGCTCCAGTGAACGAAAGCTAAGCGCCAGCCTTCACACCCTTTTTTTAGTCGGGTTCGACTTGGCAGACTCGAAGTGATTTCACAAGTCAGAAACGAGCGAATGTTT
>NZ_KV786060.1:264876-289725 GCF_001806805.1 Aerococcus sp. HMSC23C02
GAGGAGCCACTTCTGCGCGACCGAACCCAACTAGAGTACGAGGCTCGGCAGTTAAATCAACCATCCGCCTCATAAAGTACCCAAACAAATAAGCGCCTCCTCGATCGGTTAAATCCAATCGAGGAAGGCGCTTTGTTTTATTTTTGCTTGAGTAAACGATCAGCCAGGAAGAGATAGAGGCCTAGGCAGGTCAGGGCAGCTAGGACGCGCGTAAGGAAGTCTGGCAGGCCCAGCTTCTGACAGAGGACATAGAGGATGCCCGCTAGGATCAGGGCCAGAGCCAGTATGCCCATACGTTTGATATTAATCATCTTAGTCCCTCCTTAAGTCTGACTGTCGGCTTGGTCATAGTCAATAAATTCGTCGATCTGCCACTGGCTAACAATCCAGCTGGCGACAAGCACCGCAAGAATATCTAGCGCAATCCGGATCAAAAGCCCCACCGCATCCAGGTCATAGCTCAAGACCAAGAAGAGATGGTAGCTAATCACTAGGGGACTAAAGAAGTTAAAGCTAAACTGGAAGGTCTTGCCCTTCTTGTCCTGCTTACTGAGATACCTCTGCAGGAAACAAAAAACAAGTCCCACCGCAAAGCCCATCAAAGAGGCCCATAGGATGGAAAAGGCCATCAGGTTGCGGGGCAATTGGTAGAGATCGAAGGCGAGATTACCCAGGGTTCGAAAAACCGCAAAACTCGCCGTAAAGACCGCGATCCCCCGCCAATACAGGAAGGCCTTACGCTGGTAATGGTAGCGCTCGGTGGCCAAGTAGCGGCGAATTAACTGGTACTGGACCAAGAAAATAATAAAGCCCTTCAAGAGATTGATGGTCAGACTGGGCAGGTCCAAATGAGGCAGGGGTTCCGCTGTATACAAGAGCCAGAGCAAGAGCTCGCAGGCCACATAGACCACCGTTTTGTAGAAGGCATTCCCTGGCAGGCGGAGGTCGATTAAATCATAGGCCTTAGTCATTAGACTAAAGGCCAGCCCCATCACCACGATAAAATATAGCCAATAGGGCCAACCTTCCGCAAAAAGAGCTGGCCGCCCAAAGATTAACTCGAGGGCGCTATCAGGGAAAAGCAGCTCCAGGCCAAGAGCAATGAGGGCCATCAAAGCGCCAATGGCCAAACTATAATAAGTTCTCTTCATGGTCTAGTCTCCCTCCAAGTCTGTCCGGATCCCCTTCAGTAGCGACGCAAGATAGGCTTCAAGAACAAGGACATGGTTCTCTTCTTCATTCTTACTGGCATAGAGGAGGGTCACCCGGTGGTCGCGCGCACGGCGGGCCAGGTCCAAGCAGGTTTCCTGGATCTCTTCATTCCCCTCTAACTCCTCTTCATAGGCCTGGCTAAAGTCCTCAAAGTCCAGGTCAGCCTGGTGGAAGGCCTGGCGCAGGTCCTTGGAAGGGGCGATCTCCTTGGGCCAAGCATCTAGCTGGGCCTCTTCCTTCTTGACGCCACGCGGCCAAAGTCGGTCGACCAAGACCCGGTAACCATCCGACTCTTCCACAGCTTCATAGATTCGTTTTCTTCTAAACATGAGACACCTTCTTATTTATGATAAGATAGTTCTAAAACCATCGCTTTTCAGCATGGTACACGATTAATATTAAAGGAAAGGTCCCTATTATGCAAAGTAAAAAGCAACGCGCCCAAGCAAAAATCCAAGCCTGGCAGGGACGACTCACTTGTCCCCTCTGCCATGAAGCCCTGAACCCAGACCTCCAATGTTCCAACCGCCACCAGTTCAACCTAGCTAAGCAGGGCTATATCAACCTAGCTCCCAACCACCAGGAAAAGCACTACACCGCTGACCTCTTCCAAGCCCGCCAAGTCGTTATGGGCGAAAACCAGCTCTACGGGCAAGCCCTCAGTCAGGCCTACCTAAGTATCGCTGCCCAACTTCCCCAAGGCCCTATCTTCCTAGCCGACCTGGGAACAGGCGAAGGCAGCCACCTGCTAGACTTCTTGGCCCAGTTCGGAGATAAAGAAGTCCACGGTCTGGGTCTGGACCTAGCCAAGGCCGGCATCCAAAGCGCAGCCAAGCAATCCAGTCAGGCGCTCTGGGCTGTGGCTGACCTGGCCCAGATTCCGCTCGCCGACAAGACTTTGGACCTAGCCTTGACCATCCTCTCCCCTTCCAATTATCAAGAAGTGAAACGGGTCTTAAAGACTGACGCCCCTTTTATTAAGATTATCCCAGGACCAAGCTATCTCATCGAACTCCGCCGCTTGGTTCTCGACCAAGAAGACGTCGCCCAAGATCCCAGCCAGAGCCGCCAACGTTTCCAGGAGAGCTTCCCAGAGATGGAGAGCTTCCACTACCATAACCAGCTTGCCACGACACCCGCTCTCATGGCTGAGCTCATCCAGATGACCCCGCTCATGTGGCACGCCTCAGACCAAGAGCGGCAGGCAGCTCTTGACCTCACAGAGATGACGATTGATTTAGAGATTTTGATTGGCTACAAAGCCTAAATTGCAGCTTTCCGACTTGCACTAAACGGTTCTTTATGCAAATAGCAAGCTTATATTTGCACGCGAAAGCTCTGGGCGAAAATAGCAGCATTCTATTGGCTCTCACCTGCATTTGCATACAAATAGAACTGCTAACACTCCCACAAGACAAAATATTTTAAAAGCAGTGTTTTTTCTAGCACCATTCTCTGTTATGATTAAATTGTAGAAAACGTTTACAATTAGAAATGGAGATGGTCTCATGATTAGCACAACTACTGCCCAAATTGAAGGCAAAAACATCCAAGCCTACCACGGCATTGTCTTTGGTGAAGTGATTACCGGAATTAACATGTTTAGAGATATTGGCGCCGGCTTACGCAATATCTTCGGCGGTCGGTCACAAGGCTACGAGGAGGAGCTCAATCAAGCCCGGGAAGAAGCCCTTAACGAAATGAAGGGGCGGGCCGAGGAATTAGGTGCCAATGCTGTTGTTGGGGTTAAGATGGACTACGAGGTCCTCGGCGCAGACAATGGCATGCTCATGGTAACCTGTAGCGGGACTGCTGTTTCTATTGATTAGCCTGAAAGGGCATGATAAAAGTCATTCGCTCCAATGATTCAGATCTGGATTCTGGAGCTGGTTTTGAAAAATTCTTTTTAAGAGGTTGGAACTTTTGTCCCAGCCTCTTTTGTTTTTTACCATATCTGCTTAGTGAGTATTCCCTCTTATTCTGACTTGCTCCAGTGAAAGGAAGCTAGCCGCGCGTCCTCACACCCTTATAGTCGGGGTCAAGCTAGCAGAAATAGCTCCTTTTCACAAAAGGGATCGACCGGCTAAAGCCGCTCTTATCCCTTTTGCTCCAGAGGTCCCTTTCTCCCGCATCCTCTCGCACCCTTATTTTTTAATTTTTTCTTAACCTTCCCTTGAATAAGGGATTTTTATGCGGTATAATTTCAAAAGTTTGGCCAGTTTTAGGCTGGCTCTTGATCAATGATTGGATATTGCTTTATGGAGGGATGAAGTCATGGAAATGAACACCAAACAGTTACGCATGAATTTTGATATTGAGGACACCCCGCCCTTTGCAGAGGGTTTACTGCTCAGCTTCCAGCACGTCTTCGCCATGTTTGGAGCAACGATTCTGGTGCCGCTCATCTTGGGTTTACCAGTCTCAGTGGCCCTCTTCTGTAGTGGTTTAGGTACCTTGATTTACCACTTTGCGACCAAGCACCAGGTTCCTGTCTATTTGGGATCGTCTTTTGCCTTTATTGGGGCCATGTCCTATGCCATTAAGCAACTGGGAGGCGACATTTCAGCCGCCCAGACCGGGGTCATCCTGACGGGTGTGATTTACGTCCTGGTTGCCCTCCTCGTCAAAGCCCTGGGAACCGGTTGGATCGACCGGCTCCTGCCCCCTATCGTCATTGGGCCAATGATTATTGTGATTGGTCTAAGCCTCTCTTCCTCCGCCGTCAGCAATGCGGGCTTTACCGCAGACGGGACCTGGCAGGAAATGCTAGTGGCTATCGTAACTTTCTTAATTTGCGCCTTCGTTAACGTTTATGGTCGGGGTTTCATCCGAGTTATCCCCTTCCTGATTGGACTCATCGGGGGTTACCTCACCGCTGCTTGCCTAGGCTTAGTGGACTTCACTCCTGTCCATGAAGCGGCCTGGTTCCAATTCCCCGAATTCCAACTTCCTTTCCAGACCCCCTTCTTCGATAACTATCGCTTCTACTTCGGTCCTGAAGCCATCGCTATCCTGCCCGTCGCCCTAGTTACCATCTCAGAACACATCGGGGACCACACCGTCCTCAGCGAAATTTGTGGCCGTGAATTCTTGAAAAAACCGGGCCTCCATCGTACGCTGATTGGGGACGGGGTAGCAACGGCCGTCTCTGCTTTTCTAGGTGGACCTGCTAACACCACTTACGGGGAAAATACAGGCGTTATCGGTCTGACCCGAGTATCTTCCGTTAGCGTCATCCGCAATGCGGCGATCATCGCCATTATACTGAGCTGCTTGGGCAAGTTTACCGCCCTCATCTCAACCATCCCCGCCTCCGTACTAGGTGGGATGTCCATCCTCCTCTATGGGGTCATCGCCAGCAACGGTTTGAAAGTCCTCATCGAAGCCCGGGTGAACTTCAACCAAGTCCGCAACCTGGTTATCGCCAGTGCTATGCTCGTCCTAGGCCTGGGCGGCGCTATCCTCCAAGTCGGCGTCTTCTCCCTCTCTGGGACCGCCCTAGCCGCCATCGTCGGCGTCTGCCTCAACCTAGCCTTGCCTGAATTCAAGGACCTCAAGATTAATTCTGACCGGTAAAAAAATAACTATCTAATAATAATAAAGAGTTCAAAGTTTTAGCCAATTCGCTAAGATACTTCGAACTCTTTTTCTTTCATACAAAGATCAGAATAATGATTAACCCTTTTAAAAATATACCAACAAATTTCAAAAAGGTTTAACCCATAACCCATTGTAGTAACAGCTATTTCTCTTTATCTATAAACGTTTCTTTTAAAGCAAAAAACAAAAAAATCACACCTATAAATTTTAAATTTGTTTCATTACCAGGATTTTTATCTCCTGATATGATAAAGAAAACTGCCATAAGAAAATTAATAAAGGCATTCATAACTCTTCCACCTTCTATGATATTAGTTACCTAACTCTTAAACAAAGACTAACATATATATATATATATCACGTAGGATAGAAAAGATTTACATATTTTTTACTGTTTATTTTCTTTGAGATAGACTTAATACTTTTGAAATAATTTTTCTATTCTTCATTATATTGAATAACAAAAATAACAGTATTATTTATTTGATGAAATCCAAACACCAATGAAACTCTTACACCCGACTCCCCTCCAAACTCTGGCCAAGGACTTCCAGCGCCTGGGGCAGGTCAGCTAGGGGGACGCCGCCCAGTCCGAGGAGATAGTCCGCCCAGGGCCAGGTCAGCTGGCGGCTATAGCTGGCCACACTGTCGATTTTCAGGCCCTCTGCCTGCCAGGTCTGGGTCAGCTGGTCCAGGTCATAGCAGTCAGGGTCTAGGCGAAAGACCAGGTAGAGGCCTGTATCCGCCTGGGTGAAAGACAGGCCCGGCAGCTCTTGGAGGGCGTCGAGAATCAGGCCCTGCTTCTTTCGGTAATAGGTATTCATCCGGTTGACATGCTTGGTGAAGGCTCCCTCCGCCATCCACTGGCTGAGGGTCAACTGGCTAGCAATCGAGGGGGTCAAGCCGAGGTCTGCACAAGTCGCGTAGGCGTCCAAGAGAGCGTCTGGCAGGACCATATAGGCCAGGCCCATAAAAGGCCCAATTGACTTGGAGAAGGACCCCGATAAGATGACCCGGTCGTCCCGGTCGATAGCCTTCATGGCAGGAATCCGCCGCCCCGCATACTTGAAGACGGAGTCGTAGTCATCCTCAATAATGTAGCGGTCGGGCCGCTCAGAGGCCCAGTTCAACAAGCGCTGGCGACGGCGGACCCCCATCACTTGCCCGGTAGGAAACTGGTGGTTGGGAGAGACCACCGCAATATTGGCCGGCGTCTGCTCCAGGTCCTTGACTGAGAAACCGTAGCGGTCAATGGGGATCTTCTCCGTTCCTTCAAAGTTCGCATGCAGGCTGGCTAGGTTCAGCGCATAGCCGGGATCTTCCAGGCCATAACAGGCTTGGCCGAAGACCTGGTTTAGAGCCAGTAAGTTATGGGAAAAGCCCCGGGTAATCACGATATTTTCAGCCGAAGTGGCCAGGCCCCGGAATTCATAGAGATAGTGGGCTAAGGCATTGCGGAGGGGCGCTTCACCCAGGGGATTGGCCTGCTGGTAGCGACTAGCCTGGGCCATTCCCAGACTGGCCGCTTGTTGGAGACCGGTCCGAGCCAGGCCTTCTAGGTCAACCGCTGAGGGCGAGAAGTCATAGCGCCAAGGGGAGGCCGCTTTTTCCTCCGTCAGATACTGGGGATAGACCGCCTCTCTCGGTCCCAGATGATCCAGTTCGATCTTATCCACGAAGAAACCACAGCGTTCTTTAGAGATAATATAACCCTCTTCCAAGAGCTGGAAATAGGCCGTCTTGACCGTGTTCAAGCTAACGCCCAAGTGGTCCGCATAGGCCCGAAAGGAAGGCAACTGGTCCCCACTCTGATAGTAGCCGTCCGAAATGGCCGCCTTCAAACGGTCATAAATCTGTTCATAAAGTTTCTCGCCTGGCTTAAAGTCAATCGATAACATGGCATCTGTACCCCTTTTTTTTATTGATGTTTGTACCTTTAGAAGGTTACAGCTTTATTTTATAATAAATGCATTAGAAAAAGGAGGCCCAATCATGACAAAATTCCAAGAAGTTAACGACCAATTACTGGGTGGGGTCATTATGGACGTGATCAACCCTGAACAAGCCAAGATTGCCGAAGCAGCAGGTGCTGTGGCCGTCATGGCGCTCGAACGCGTGCCCGCCGATATCCGCAAGGCAGGTGGGGTCAGTCGGATGAGCGATCCAGCCATTATCCAAAAGATCCAAGAAGCGGTGAACATCCCCGTGATGGCTAAGGCGCGGATCGGTCACTTCG
Source organism: Aerococcus sp. HMSC23C02 (assembly GCF_001806805.1). Lineage (NCBI taxonomy): Bacteria > Bacillati > Bacillota > Bacilli > Lactobacillales > Aerococcaceae > Aerococcus > Aerococcus sp. HMSC23C02. Next base: position 271,925 of record NZ_KV786060.1, read on the forward strand.
TTGAAGCCCAGGTCCTCGAAGCCCTAAAGATTGACTATATCGATGAATCGGAAGTACTCTCTCCCGCCGACAATGCCAACCATATCAACAAGCACGACTTCAAGACGCCCTTCGTTTGCGGTTGCCGCAACCTAGGAGAAGCCCTCCGTCGTATCAGCGAAGGGGCAGCCATGATCCGAACTAAGGGGGAAGCGGGGACGGGTGACGTGGTCCAAGCTGTCCAACACCTCCGCACCCTCAACCAAGAAATCGCCAATGTTCGCGCCCTCCAAGAAGACGAGCTCTACACCAAGGCCAAGGACCTCCAAGTGCCGATCGAGCTCCTGCGCTTCGTCCACCAAGAAGGACGCCTGCCTGTCCCCAACTTCTCTGCCGGTGGCGTGGCCACACCTGCTGATGCCGCCCTCATGCGCCAACTCGGAGCAGAAGGAGTCTTCGTCGGTAGCGGGATCTTCAAGAGCGGCAACCCAGAAAAACGCGCCCAGGCCATTGTCAAGGCCGTCGCCCACTACGACCAGCCCGACGTCATCGCGGAAGTCTCCTATGACCTAGGCGAAGCCATGGTCGGCCTCAACGAAGACGAAATCGACGTCCTCATGGCCCTCCGCTAAATTTACAAGCTATACCTCATTAAGACAAAAGCGACCTCCTTGACAAGGTCGCTTTTTCTTATGCATTCAAATCAATCAAGAGCTCCTGAACCAGGAGGTCGCCCAAGAAACTAGTAAAGTGCTGGATCCCTTGCTGCTGGCTCAGCTCTTGGACATTGACCAAGCCGTAGCCCCGGTCCTGGCCGGGCCCAGCCTTGGTGGACTGCCCCCTCTGCTGGAGCACGGCCCGCACTTGGTCAGGATCCTGGCAGCGGTTGGCCACACTGATGGACAGGTAGCCTTCCACCGCCTCCACCGCAAAAGTCAGCTCAGCTTGGTCAAAACCCTCGGATTCTTCGATGGCATTATCGAGCAGGATACCGACAATCCGGACCAGACCTGTCACCCCTTCCTGGACTTGAGGAAGGTCCTCGGCTACTTCAACATGGACAGGGATCTCATAGCTCAGGGCCAAGCTTAGCTTAGTCTGGACCAGTTCCCGCAAGGCATCATTGGGCAAGTCAGCCAGGTCAAAGATAGGATGGTCCTCTGCCAGGTCTAGACTAGTCCCACTCTCCTTGAGCGACTGGTAATAGCTCGTCAAGCCCTCCCAGTTCTGATGGTCAATATAGCCGCCGAAGCCCACTAAGAGGTTCTTCAAGTCGTGGCGAAAGCGCCGCATTTCCTTATATTGTTGGCTAATCAACCGCCCATATTCCGCATCTATCCGCTGCTCAGCCTGTTGGCGCTCTGCCTGGCGGATCCGTTCCGTTCCCTGGTAGAAGAGAGCCGCTGCTAAGACGAGGAAGACCAGTAAGAAAAGATTGGTCAAGGCCAGGTAGACCCAGGTCGCCGAATTAATAGCTGATACCTTTTGGAAGTCACGGACAAAGGCGGGAAAATATAATAAGAAAGCTAGGCCCACCGTCAGGAGCAAGAAAGAGATGTGCCGGCGAATCGAACTAGAGAAATACCGCCGCCAGAGCCAGTCCTCCAAGCGGCTGAGGCCGAAAAGCAGAGGGACTGAGCCCAGGAGCCAGACCAGGAAGTGCCCCAGTGTACCATAGGGGAGGCTTTCGTAGACAAGGTTAAAGTAATAGCTATCCTGGCAAGAAATATTCACAAAGATTAGGGCTGTCATGGTCATCACCTGGGTCAATTCTCGCCACTGCCAATAGAGCCAAGCCGCAACCAGGAGAAAATTAAAGGTCATGTAAAAGTTCAGGCTCACGATTAAAGGGTTCAGGGCTGTCGACAACAAGAGTCCGTACAAGACCAAGTAGCTAGTGACAGACCGCTTGCCCTTGGCCCAAAAATGGCAGGTATAGACCACCAAAGCCTGAAAAACAAAATCATAGAGGGTCAAATGGCTCATCAAATAAGCAAGCATGGCCCACCTCCTTCGTTCAAACTAGTTAAAAATTATATAACGTGCTATATTTATATTAATCGATATTACCATTATAAGGAGAATCCTCATGCAAAGACAATTAAAACAAGATATTCTAAAAATTCTTGCCTGTAGCGCCACCCTCTGCTTCTTCCTGAGCCAGGAAGTCCAAGCCGCTCCCCTCGAAACGAGTTCGGCTGTCCAAAGCAAGGAAAACGAGTCAGCCCCAGCAGAAGCAGCAGCAGACCGTCCAACAGAGGAGGAAACGCCCACCGCTCTAACAGAAACCAGTGAAAGTTCTGTCTCCACGGGCGAAAAAACAGCTGATGGCGATAAGTCCCTTCAAAGTGAAAAGGAAGCTGAATCGAGTGCCAAGACTGAAAAAACAAACCCCAATGAGGAAAAGTCAACAGCCAGCGAGAAGAAAGCTTCACCTACGCCTAAAGACAAACCCGCTAATACAGCGCCAACCGCTTCAAAGGCCACTTCCAAAGCAACCGCAAACCAGCCCGAGCCCTATCGACCAGTTGTCAGCCGACACCCTCTCTCTTCCCCAGAAGATCCTTCTTCAACCCCTACTGACCAACTTCCCCTGGTCTTCCAAGCCCTGGTCAAGAAGGGGCTCCCTAGTGATAAATTAATCAACTATTCTTATGGCTGGACCGATCACAACACTAAAAATCCGCACGGTTACCCCAAAAATCTGGCTGCAGAGCAAAGACTGACTATTATTGATGCTCCAAGCAACTGGTCCCGTCTAATCAAACTATCCGAAGACCAAAAACGCCTCCTGGTCACTTACACCCACCTAGAGACCGGCCGAGAGAAGAAGTGGACCATCTCATACAAGCTCAATGACCAGCCCCTCGACCCCGAGAAAGCCGCCACCCTGACCTTCCGCTATGATTTAGACCGTGGTTTTGACCGCGTCGTCGAACAAGCCGAAGAGTCAAAACAGGCTGAACTCCCCCCTTACCAAAGATTTAGTAAAGAAGGGCTAAGTGAACAAGAAGCCAAGCTTCAAATTATTTATGACTTTGATCTCATCGGTCTTTCTAGAGATTCAAGTGGCCGCTATTACTTCTTCCCTATCCAATCACGTTCCGGATCTCCCAAAGGCCGGCACCTCATCATTCCCGAACGCGAAAACCCTAGTAACCCCCTCCGTATCACTTTCCTCGGTCCCCTGCGCAGCAAAAATGACCGCGACATGCTCATTGGCGTCCAGAATTGGACCCTCAACCCACAGGACTTTGGGAACTTACGAATTTGGCGCTGGATAGATAAGAAAAAACTCCAAGAACCCTTAGAAGCTCGCCCTGGCATGTTAGAAGATGATAACAGCTATTTTATTGTTGAATCTGAAGAAAATCCTTTCTCTGAATTCGCCTACCAGGAACTGCCCCATAGTCCTAAAGGCGCTTCGGATGAAGAATTACTCAGCTTCCACCCGCTCTGGATGGGCGTCAATTGGAAGAATGTTGAGAGTAAGTGGGACCCTATCCTCAATCTTCCTTTTAACCAATTGAACTATTATTCGATAGATAGGAAGGGGCAGCTCAAGAATAAAATCGAGTGGTCTAAGTTTGTCATCCCCCATGAGGACGGCAAGCAAGTCGACTTGATCTACCAATTCGGATCGCAGCCTGCCTTAGACACCAAGAACTTTAAGGTCCACTGGCGGGTCTCCAAAGAAGATCTCGATGACAAGCAGACCCGCTACCACTACCAACAGATCTACCACTTTACCGACGAATGGGCCCAAAAAAAGGAAGTAAAGGTCGATCCCGCTTCCAAAATACCAAGTGACCTCGACTTTATCCTTGCTAAGAAAGCAGATGACCCATACCACTATTTCGCTAAGGAAAGCCAACGTGAAAAAATCGATGACCAAACCGAACACATCCATATTGACCGCTATGACCTGACTGAGCGAAAGGTCGGCAAGATTGTTCTGCCTGCACTGACTTCCCACAAAGAAGTTTGGCGCAAGGAAGTCTCAGACAATGACAGTGAGACCTATCAGATTAAATACAGGCTCCTTAGCCGCGACCAGGAGCAGGTCACAGATGGGCCCGAAAAAGTCTACACCTTGCCCCTCACTGAATGGAAAAGTGAGCCAATCCCCTTCATCAACACTGCTGAGGATTTGTATACGCAAGGGCCGGATAAGAAGCCTATCGATATCCCTAATATCTTCAACCTCCTACCCACTCCAACTAAGTTTGAAGGGACTAATGTCTATCCCATTTACTCTAAAAACGATTTCTACTTATTTAAATCCCCAGATAAAACGTCAGGATTCGAAGCCTTCCACTACCAAACTGAACCGGTGAAAGACAGTTCAGACTACCTTCTTACCATTACGAATATCAGCGGGGCAGAGGATCCTTACAACGGGGCCCAACGCCGCTACCGGGTCCAACAGTTTGGCTTGGAAAGCCCAACCCCATTCATTATCTATGCCATGAAGTTTTATACCGATTTGGACCATCCCGAACGCGTTTACCGCTATATCGGTAACGAATTTGGCCAAGGCGGAACAGGCACCGGGGGACGCCGGGTCCTCACCAAGGAGAAACCCTATGAAGAAAGCCAGGTCAAACTCCCTGATAAAGCAAATCCAGTGCCTGATGCAAAAGTATCTAAAGACGGAGCCAGTAAAGGGACAGACGGTCGCGATGACATTACCAAAGAGAAACCCTATGAAAAGAGACAGGTCAAACTACCCGATAAAGCAAATCAAGATTCAGATCCAGGAGAAGCTGGAGCTGGGGCTGGTAAAGGGACTGACGGTCGTGATGACATCACCAAGGATAAGCCTTATGAAGAAAGTCAGGTGACCCTACCTAATAAAGAAGAGGATAATAGGCCAGCAGCTTCCCATCGTCCTAGCAGACCGGGACAGGTGAACCAACCGACTAGTTCTTCAAGTCAGCACGTAGGAAATGAGCGCCCAAGTCAAGTCAGCTCTTGGCTGGATAAGATCCGCCAAAGCCTCAAAGATTGGGCGAGCCAACCCAGCCAACGCCTAGCTAAACGTCAGGCCCTGCTTGCCAGCGAAGACAATCAGCCAAAGACTGGCTCCTTAGCTCAGCTCATCCAAAACATTCAAGGAATCTTCTTGGAGCCAGGTGGCAGTCAAGACAGGAAGACAGCCCGGTCGCTCTCCCCAGAAGACCGGCCCCTGCGGACAAAAGACGGCCTCACAGTTAAGGAAGCCATCGCCCAACTTTTCCAAAAGCCTGTCCAGGCAGCGGAGGAGGAAGTGACTGATTCAGACCTCCAAGCTATTGAAGACCCAGCAGAGCCAGCGGAGGACACGCCAAGCGCTAAAACAGAACAGGCCTCCAAAGAAAGCCTGGCAAGTAAAGAAGACCAAGGAAGTCATTGGAAGCTCCCAAGCCTCCTCCTTCTCTTGATCCTCCCCCTTGCCTACTGGTGGAAGAAACGTCAGTAAATGAATATAAGAAAAAACGACTCGCCCAGCTTAGCCATAAAAACTAAGTCGGGCGGTCGTTTTTTATGATGAAGAAGATTTTTACCTGGTGTACTGGTTGGAGTAAGTTGCCATAGCTTCCATCAAGTTCTCATAACGGTCTCTGGAGAAAGGAATGGCACTACCATCTAGGAAGGTAATCTGACGCTCCTTGCTATTTAACTCCTGAATATTCTCAATATTAGCCAGGTAGGACCGGTGACAGCGGACGAATTGCGGGTAGTCGGTTTCAATATTTTTAAGGGAATCATAGAAATCCACCAAAGCCTCTGGACCAACTAGGCGGATGCGGTGGGCAGGCAGGGTCTCGAAATAATTAATCGCTGCGCTGCGGATCACCTGGGTCTGGGCTCCCTTCTGGATAACGAAGGGTGGGAGGCTCTGAGACAGGACCAGACTCCGCTCGTAGGCCGTCTTGATACAGGCAATCATCTTGTCCCGCATCTTGTGGGGATTATCCTTCAAAATATAATCCAAGGCTTCCAGATGGTAGGTCATAGTGAAGGGCATATACTCCTCATGAGCCGTGACAAAAACTAGCTTGGCCTGGGGCTGGTAGCGGCGGACCTTGCGCGCCAAATCGAGACCGTTCATCTGCTGGTCACCCAGGCGCACATCAATAAAATAAAGGCTATCCTGCTTGGTCGACGTCTGCTTGGCATAGGCAAGAACCTCTGCAGACTCATCAGTTGATAGAGCCAGGCGAATGGGTAAATCTTCTTCCATCACAAGATAATTCTTCACATAAGTCGTCATTGCTTCCAGGTGTGCTGGATTATCTTCACAAATAATTATTTCAAACATTCGCAAGCCTCCTAACTCCCTTAATTATAACATGTTGGCCTTCCAGATTCCCAGTCTCAAGGGCTTAGGAGTGATTTTCAACAGTTCAGGAGTTATGGTGAGAAAAGGTCAAAAATTAAATTTTGGGGATTTCTGTTTCAACTTTTATTCAGAGGCTCTGTTTGAAAGTTGGAGGTCTGCAACTTGTGTTCAAAGCCTCTGTTTGAAAGTTGACAAGCTCCTACTTGCACTCGAAGGCTCTATTTGAAAGTTCATGACCTGCTACTTGCACTCAGAGGCTCTGTTTGAAAGTTCATGACATCCTACTTGCGCTCAGAGGCTCTATTTGAAAGTTGCCCCATATTTGTCCTTAAATACTGAAAAAAGCTAGCACGGCTTAGTTCTGCCGTGCTAGCTTTTCAGTGTGTATATTGAATGTTTTTGGATGGTGTCGGGCTTTTGCAGCTAAGCGCGTGCCCTCACACTCTGTAGTCGGGTTCGCAAAGGCAGAAAGGGAGTGACTTCAGCAAAAGGGAACGGCCGGCTAAAGCCGTCCTTATCCCTTTTGCTTCCAGTCATCCCTTTCTAAGCGCCTTTGCTCTCACCCTACCTAGTCGGGTTCGGTCACGCAGCTTTCGTGTCACTTCACAAGTCCCCGCCGCAGTCTTGCAGACTGCTCTGGCGACTTGCTCCAGTGAAGGAAAGCTAAACGCGTGCCCTCTCACCCTTTTTTAATACCAACCGTTGTTGTTCCAGAAGGCTAGGGCGTTGTCCCATGAGCCGTAGCGGCTGGCTACGTATTGGTCAGCGACGCGTTCTTGGTTGGCTGGGGAGTAGTCGCCACCTAGGTAGCTGGCTGATAATTGGTAACGTCCGATGTATTGGCCGTTAGTTGCTGAGTATGAACCGCCTGATTCGCGTTGAGCGATGATTTCTTTAGCGGATGAAGATGAACCGGTGTAGTTTGAAGCGGCTGGAGCAGCTTGAGCTGGTGCTTCGTAGCTGTAAGCTTGTTGTGAAGGTTGAGCAGCTGGTGCGTTAGCGTATGAAGTTGCTTGGGCTTGTGGTTGAGCTGCAACTTGGTCATTGTTTTCAGCTTTTTGGCCTTCAGCTTTGACATTGTGAGCCTTGCCGTCTTTGTCCACTTCGAAGGTTAATTTTTGGCCGGGTTCGATGAGGTTAGCGTTTTCGATGTCGTTAAGGTCAGCGATAGCATCCACGTCAGCGTTTACTGCAGCTGCGATAACGTTTAGGGTGTCGCCCCATTGTACAGTGTATTCTTTAGCGTCTCCGTCAACAGCCTTAACGTCTGCTTGAACTTGTTCAACTGTACGAGCCACCCATTCTGCGGCTTGAACGTCTTGACCTTGAACGGCTTGGAAAGCAAAACCTGCGATTGCGACACTTGCTCCGAAAAGTACCTTGTTAAATTTCATTTGAGTAAATTCTCCTTTTTCATCTCTTTTTTTATCTATATTCTTTCACTTCAGGCGAAGGCGTCAGGGCCTTGCCTCGTCGACAAGAAATATCTTAGCACGGCCCCCAAGACAAAAAAAGCCCTCCGACCGACTTGTTAATCAGCCTTAACGACTCTGTTAACAAGTCCGGAGTTTTTGAAATTTAGCTGAAAAAATGTAAAAATCCTGTAATAAAAAGCGGCTTGAATTGTCTTTTGTCAAAAATTACATACCGCATTATGACAAAAAAGCCTAAGAAAACATAAAAGAAAAACCCAAGCTAAGCAAGTTTGCCTTGAAAACAAGCTTTCTTAGACTGGGCTTCTTGTAAGAATTGTTATATTCTGCCGCTAAAGGGCCTTGCTAAAGCAATAAACCGGCCGTTCCATGAAGTCGACCAGGTCTTCCTTGAAGCGGTAACCGGCCTTGGGATAGAGGGCTTCGTGCTGGGAGATGACATAGAGCTGGTCCTGGCCCTGGCTCTTGGCTTCCAGTTCGACCAGGGACACTAAATGGTAGAAGATACCCTGCCCCCGGTGGTTAGGATCGACATAGACGGCGGATAAAAAAGGGCCATAGTCGAGGTCTGGTACAATATCTTCCTTTAAGAGCGAGGCAAAGGCCATCAAGCTCCCACTGGCATCCGTCACCACCAAGACCATTTCACCGTCTTGGAGCTTCTGGTCCTCTAATTTCTCCGCCAAGTAGGCCCCTCCTGGAGAGTCCACACCCTCCAAGGCCTCGAGTATAGACTGTGGCGCCTGGTCGCCTGGACGATAGATCGTTAACATGGTAATAACCCCTCTCTACATATTATAATTTGACTCTAACATGCCTGGGCGTAAAAACAAAACCTGTCAGCTTGGATGAACAAGTCACCCACACTGACAGGCTGAAACAAAGAGACGGGATAGGCGCTTAAACCGCGCCCTGGTCCGCCAACTTCTTATAAGTATAGAAACAAATACCGAAAAGCACTAGATTCAAGACAACCACAATTGCGGCCCAAATCCAACCCGCCATAGCGGAGAAGGCGCCCAGACCCGCCAAGTGGGTCAGCAAGGCATTGACCAAGGGAATGGCCAAACTAATGGCGCAGGCAATCACAAAGTTGGTCTTGGTCTGAGGATCAATCTGGAAGTCACGCAATTTTTGCCATTCTTTATAGAAGATAAAGACTAAAGCCAGATACAATAGCAAGTAAACCACGTTCATCAAGCGGACAGGGGTCGAATGGGCATAAACAAAGGTCTGCTTCATCTGGTCGACCATCTCTTGCCCCAACATCTCAAACTGGCTGGGGTCAAAGTCCTTAGCCTGGAAGGATGAGATAGTGGTAATCAATTGGGAAATCGCATTAAAGACATTAATCACAAGGAAAAATATAGCAAAACGTTTCAGGCGCCGGATGAGCACCTGGTCTTGGGAAAGCTCCATAAAGCACAACTCCTTTCTCGAGTTACCTTAAGTATAACAATTCTGTTGAATAGCTACAATATTCATTATTCATTCGCACAAAAAAAGACCAGCTCCCTGCTGGTCTCCTCAACTGGGGTAGCTGGATTCGAACCAACGCATAACAGAGTCAAAGTCTGTTGCCTTACCACTTGGCGATACCCCAATAATAATTGAAATGGTGGGAATAGGATTCGAACCTATGAACCCGAAGGAGCGGATTTACAGTCCGCCGCGTTTAGCCACTTCGCTATCCCACCCGACGAATCAATTTGATTTATCGTACTCAATTATAATAACATCTCAGTCTGGGCTTGGCAAGACCTTTTTGATATTTTTTTCGGATTAATCTCTCTCTTGCTTCCAATCATAGAAAAGATTGGCTAGGACAATCATAATAATCAAGCCTAGAGTCAGCAGGCCAGTCAGCTTAAAATCAGTCCAAGTAATAGTGCCTATTTCAACAAAGGGTTGAAAAGCTATTAGAGGAAAAGAGAGGATAGGAATACCAATAAGGTACTGATAAAATTTCTTTTTACCCAAATCCTTACGTTTATCCAAAAACTGACTACTGACAAATAATGATAATAAGAAGGTTATTCTCGCTAACCATTGAAACCACCAAGTAACTTCTGCCTGGCTAATCAAAAAATAAAAGTAAAGCAGCCAGCTGAGGCCTGTTAGCCCCTTCCATAGTGACCAAAGCTGTTCTTTCCTCATCTAACTTCTCACACTCCTAAATATATGTTAAGGCTATAGTGATAATCATAGTTTAACATAATTTGGTTTTTTGCAATTAGATAAATCAAATCACCCTATCTCCGATTGGTCGGCTTTCCCCACTTGGCCTGGTATTTAGCCTTCTGATAGGCTTTAATCCGTGGCCCAATCATAGCTGTTACCGCAAAGAAAAGGCCCCAAGTTAGGTCTGTCCAAATAAAGGGCCAACCCGTCTCTTTAAAAATTCGAATGAAATAGACCGCAACAATCATCGTCAGACTAAGTTTTAAGAGATCAGTCACTTGAATTTTCATTATTCTGTCACTCCTTTTCATGGATACGCTTTTATTTAATTTTAACAAAGCATTAAATAAAAACCAATTTTTCTTCTAGCTGCCATTAATAGATTTAACTTCTATAATAAGGTTAATTATCTACCCCAGTCATTTTAAAGATTTCCTAAGCTTTAAGCCAGGCCTCAAGGGAGGTTTAGGGGGCCGGGTATGCTATACTTAATAGGTAAGAATGCTCTGGGCATTCGTGAATTAGCTGATAAGGAGGCCTCGCCATGTCTTTTGACTGGTCATCTATTTTTACTTTCCAACACCTCTTCAATCTGATTGATATCTTGATTGTCTGGTTTCTCTTCTACCAATTGTTGAAGGTGATCCGACATACCAAGGCGATCAATATTTTGAATGGGATTTTTGTCTTTATCGTGATTAAGATTCTGAGTTCGGTCTTTCGTCTGGAGACCATCGATTGGATCATGAACAGTATTATCCAGTGGTCCGTCGTAGGGGTCTTGATTATCTTCCAACCTGAGATCCGGCGCGGTCTGGAACATTTGGGCCAACGCCTCTTTACAGCTAAGAAGCAGCAGATGTACGCCAACCCCATGGAGGAAATGGTGGAAGAGATTATTGACGCTTCCAAGTACATGGCCAAGCGGCGGATTGGGGCCCTGATCTCGATTGAGCAGGAACAGTCCCTGACCGAATTCGCCAAGACCGGGATCAGCCTGAACGCCGCGATCAGCTCCCAGCTCCTCATTAATATCTTTATCCCCAACACCCCCCTCCACGATGGGGCGGTCATTATCCAAGATGGGGAGATCACATCCGCGGCGAGCTTCCTGCCCCTCTCGGAGAACCCCGATATCCCTAAGGAACTGGGGACCCGGCACCGGGCAGCAGTCGGCTTGAGCGAGCAGACCGATGCCATTACTGTTGTCGTCTCTGAAGAAACTGGGGGCATTTCCCTGACCTACCACGGCCGGATTATCCGCGACCTCTCCGAAGACGAACTCCGCCAAAGCCTCCAAGACCACTTCATTGTGGCTGAAGAACAGTCCGAAAGCAATATCCTGAGCCGCCTCTTCGCTAAAGAAGAGAAGGAAAGCGAGGCGCATGACGATGAATAAAATTTATGACAATAAGTGGTTAACTCTCCTGGTCGCCCTCTTCCTCGCCTTGACCATGTTCGTCTTCGTTAAGGCTGAGCGCTACAATGACAATCCCATTTCTTTCTTCCAGAATGTGAGTGAGAATTCGACGGAGACCATTTCCAATGTCCCCGTCCACATCAAGGGCAATGTCCAAAACTACTATATTACCGGTCTGCCCGAAACCGTGGACGTGGAGCTGTCGGGACCAGCCAATCTTATCCAACAAACCTTGGAGGCTGAGAACTTCAAGGTCGTCACTGAGGACTTGGAGCAGCTCGGCCAGGGCCAACACTATATCAAGCTCCGCCTGGAAGGGATCTCCAAGGAATTGCATTACAAGCTCTCCCCTTCCAGCGTCAATATCACTATTGCGGAACTCCAGACCCAAAATTATCCCATTGAGGTCCGGGTGAACAGTGATAAGCTCTCCCCCGACTATGCGGTCGGTAATGTGAGTGTCAACCCTCAAACCGTTACCCTGTCAGGCTCTGGCGACAAGCTCCAACAGATCAGCCAGGTCTATGTCAATGTGGATATCCCGAGCGATGCCAGCGACTCCTATACCACTTCGGCCACGGTCCTAATCGCGGATAGCCAGGGGCAGATGCTGGATATCAGTGCCGATCCTAAGCAAGTGGAAGTCCAAGTCGACATCCAGTCCAATACCAATACCGTCCCCATCCAATTTGAAGCTATCAACGGCCGGGCCGACACCGACTATGAGATCGAACCCCTTACCACCCATAACACGGTGCTCTCGGGAGATCCCGCCAGCATCCACCAGCTCAACCGGGTGATGGGCTATGTCGATGTCAGCCAGATTAGCAAGGAAGAAGAAACACAGGTGGACCTGGAACTGCCAGCCGGGGTAGCCTCCATGGAACCGGCCCAAGTCCGGGTCAAGGTCACGCCCCACCGGCAGAACGCTGCCAGCCGCCAAGAAGAAGCAACAAGAGAGGCTAATTCCGCTAGCAGCCAGCGGTCCCAGGAGAGCCGGTCGACAGCTGACCGCCCAAATTCTCCCAGCCAGGAACAAGACCCCTCCGCCTAGACCTTTAAGTTCGAACTTCACAGGCTGAAGCTTTCATGTTAAGATGACTTGTACAAAAGAAAAAATCCTCGAATTAAACCAATACTAAGGAGATTATTCATTATGCGTAAATATTTTGGAACGGATGGCGTTCGTGGTGAAGCTAACCGCGAATTGACACCAGAACTCGCCTTTAAATTAGGCCGTTGTGGGGGCTATGTCCTCCTCCAGCATGCCGGCGAACAGAGTGAAAATCCGCGTGTCCTCGTGGCGCGTGACCCGCGAATCTCAGGGCAATTGCTTGAACATGCCCTGATCTCCGGCCTCTTATCCGTTGGCATTGAAGTCTTCCAATTAGGCGTCATTTCAACCCCTGGGGTGGCCTACTTGACCCGGACAACCGGTGCCACAGCTGGTGTGATGATTTCAGCCAGCCACAACCCAGCAGCGGATAACGGGATTAAATTCTTCGGCAGTGACGGCTTCAAGCTTTCTGATGACCAAGAACTAGAAATCGAAGCCCTTCTCGACCAGGAGGAAGACGACCTGCCACGGCCAAGCAGCGAAGGTTTAGGTACAGTGAGTGAATACCTGGAAGGGGCCTCCAAGTACTTGGAATTCCTCGAATCCACCATCACTTCTTCACTCGAAGGCATCAATGTCTGCATCGACGCGGCTAATGGGGCAACCTCTCCCTTGGTTAACCGCCTCTTCGCTGACCTAGAAGCCAACTTCCAAACCATGGCCTCTTCCCCTAACGGCCTCAATATTAATGACGGCGTGGGGTCCACCCACCCTGAAGCCCTCGCACAAATGGTCCTCGACAACCAAGCTGACGTGGGGATCGCTTTCGATGGCGACGGCGACCGCTGTCTGGCTGTCGACGAGAAGGGCCGCTTGATTGATGGCGACCACATCATGTTCATCTGCGGCAAGTACTTGAACGAGCGCGGACGTTTGACGAACAACACCATTGTTGCCACCGTCATGTCCAATCTCGGCTTCCATAAGGCGACAGAAGCCGCTGGCATCAATGTGGAAACTACCAAGGTCGGCGACCGCTATGTGGTAGAAGCCATGCGCGAACACGGTTACAACCTAGGTGGTGAACAATCCGGCCATATCATCTTCATGGACTACAACACGACTGGTGACGGCCTACTGACCGCCATCCAATTGCTCTTCGTCATGAAGCAAACTGGGAAGAAACTCTCCGAACTCGCCGACGAGATGCAATCTTACCCACAAATCCTCGTCAATGTGCGAGTGACCCGCCAAGGCCGCGAAGATGCCATGAAGTCTGAAAGCGTCCAAGACGTTATCCAAGCCGTTGAAGCCGACATGGGCGGTGACGGACGGATCTTGGTGCGCCCTAGCGGTACCGAAAACCTCCTCCGCGTCATGGTCGAAGCCAAAACAGACGAACTCGCCGCCGACTACGCCAACCGGATTGCCGACCAAGTCCGCCAAGAATTCGGCGTTGAATAGAGGCTCTGCTGAGTCATCAATAACAAAGCAAAATTCATAAATTGTCATTCAAAGTAAACACTTCCCTATAGCAAGCGGCAGCTTTTGATCGCTTGGCTGGGGAAGTGTTTTTGTTTGACACAGGCAAGCCACAATCAAAGGCTCCGAGTGTGGATTAATAGGACTCAAGCCACATTCGGGAGGGCACTGTGTGGGTTAATCATAAGCAAGCCACAATCCAGGTTGCCAATTGTGGCTTGTAGCTGGGGAAGGCACAATCGGGGCTGTGGAATGTGGATTGACCGCGTCCAAGGCCCAATAGAGCCCCCCGAGTGTGGCTTAGCAACCTAAACACTCAATCAAAAGCTCTAAATACAGAATACAAACGCAATTCAACTGCACTAAAAAAATTTCAATACAGATTTTAACTTTTAATATTGCTAACTAGTAATCAAAATACAGTAGTATTTGTTGAGCAGGAGTGGAGCGTTGAAGTTAGGCCTTAGCCATGGAGAAACAAGCGATGTGAATTAGGGATAGTAGGTGTAAGCCGTACTAGCCCTTTGAAGCTCGCTAGGCGAGAGACCTTAGCTCGAACCGGTGTTGCTATAGACGTTGGAGCGTAAGCGACTTACGGATATAGTACAAAACGGCGTTAACCGTTCTTGACCCTCTGATACTCAAGGCCTAAATTCAAAAGCGCAACGCAAGCTCAACAGCACAATTCACTAGCACCATGCACTCGCAAAATTTACTTAAAGAATTTCACTGAAAAGGCTTGACAAGCTTTCGATAGGGGGATATAATATTTGACAATTTGAGCAAAATTTTATTCGCATCCTTTATGCTTGGCGCCAAGCAGGGGGTCGGCACTTTGATTTTAATCAACGTGCTTTTTTTTGGGAAAAAATAGTTATTTTTGGAGGCTAAAAATGCAAAAAGATAAACCAATTATTGCCCTAGACTTCGATACGGTCGATAAGATGGAGGCTTTTATCCAACAATTCGAGGGGCAAGCCTTAAATGTCAAGATTGGGATGGAGATGTACTATGCCAACGGTCCAGCCCTGGTGAAGCAACTCAAAGCGGCTGGCCACCACATCTTCCTTGACTTGAAGCTGCATGATATTCCAAACACAGTCCACCGTAGTATCCGCGCGCTGACGGAACTGGGCGTTGATATGCTGAATGTCCACGCTGCGGGTGGGGAAGAAATGATGCGCTGGGCTATGGAGGCAATTGCGGAAGCCCAACCTGATCCCGATAAGCGCCCTCTCCTGATTGCGGTCACCCAATTGACTTCAACCTCTGAAGCTGCCATGCAAGCGGAACAACTGACCCAAGCGACCATCGAAGAGAGTGTGGTCCACTATGCCCAACTCAGCCAAAAAGCAGGCCTCGATGGGGTTGTCTGCTCGCCTCTAGAATCCCGCCTGATTAAAGACCAAGTGGGTACTGACTTCATCACGGTTACGCCCGGCATCCGTCCTAGCAACTATCAGAGTCAACGGGAAGACCAAGAGCGGATCACCACGCCAGCCAAGGCCAAAGCGCTCGGCAGCGACTATATTGTTGTCGGCCGTCCCATCACCCAGGCTGCTGATCCAGTCCAAGCCTACCGCGATATCACTGCCGAATGGCAAGCCTAATCCGTCACCAGAATAGAAAAGGAGAATCTACCATGTCACAAGCCGAAAAAATTGCCCAAGCCCTCTTAGATATCCATGCCATCTCCCTTCGTCCCAACCAGCCCTTTACTTGGACCAGTGGCCTCAAGTCTCCTATTTATTGCGATAACCGCCTGACGATTTCCCATCCTGAAGTCCGCCAGCTCCTCATCGACGGCTTCCTGGCGACGATTAAAGACAAGTGTCCGGATATCGAAGTGGTTGCTGGAACAGCAACTGCCGGTATCCCCCATGCCGCCTTTATCGCCCAAGCTCTCGACCTACCAATGATCTATGTCCGCGATAAAGCCAAGGGTCACGGTAAGCAAAATGCCATCGAAGGCGAATTCGAAAAAGGGGCCAAGGTTCTCATGGTTGAAGACTTGATTTCAACCGGTGGCTCAGTGATCCATGCCGCCCACCAAGTCCAAGAAGCAGGTGGCGAAATCGTCGCTGCCCTGGCCATCTTTAACTACCTCCTCCCAGCCAGCCGCGAAGCTTTTGCCAAGGAAGACTTCCCGCTCTACACCCTATCGGACTTCAAAACTTTGATCCCAATCGCAGCTAAAGAAGATCCCGAAGTGGAAGCTGCCCAGGATGTGCTCGAACAATGGTACCAAGATCCCCAAGCTTGGACCGCCAGCCACAGTGACTAGTCAGCCAGTGTCTTAATTAAGGAGGTCATCTTGTGAATCATCCCAATACCAACAGTCAACGCGCCCTCATCGCTGCTATCCTGGCTTCAGGAACCGACGACCTCAATGTCATGTTCCTAGCCTTCTCCATGTCGGCGATTATCGCCCAGCTCGGCATCAACGGCGCCCAAGCCGGACTCATTGCCACCATCACCAACCTCGGCATGCTGGTCGGAGGCCTAGTCTTCGGCGTCCTTGCTGACCGTTATAACCGCTTTAAGGTCTTCAAGTGGACCATCCTCCTCTTCTCTCTGGCTACGGGGCTCATCTTCTTCACTCCTAACCTCGGCTACCTCTACCTCATGCGCTTCCTAGCAGGTATGGGAGTTGGGGGCGAATACGGTGTCGCCATTGCCATTATGGCCAGCATTGTGCCCGCCCAGAAGATGGGACGGGTCAGTTCCCTCAACGGGATCGCCGGTCAGATTGGTTCCATCCTGTCTGCCCTGCTCGCCGGTTTCATCGCTCCCCTCTTCGGCTGGCGCGGCCTCTTTCTCTTTGGCCTCCTGCCAGTCGCACTCGTGATTTGGATGGTTTTTGCGATCGATGACCAGCAAGTCTTTGCGGACACCCAAGCCCGCCAACAAAAGAAAGCTGCAGCCCAACAGCCTTCGATCAAGGAACTCTTCCAAACAGCTGAACTCAGCCGGCAGACCCTGGGACTTATGCTGATGACAACCGTTCAAATTGCCGGCTACTTCGGGATGATGAACTGGCTGCCGACCATTATGCAGGAAGCCAGCGGTGTCAGCGTGAAGGATTCTTCAACTTGGATGATTGCAACCATTATTGGGATGTGCCTGGACATGTTCACCTTCGGCCGCTTGCTTGACGCTCGGGGACCCCGCCTGGCCTATGCTACTTTCCTCAGCCTGTCTGCCCTGTCCGTCTACCTCTTCACCTTTGCCCGGTCACCACTCACTATGATTCTTGGTGGCGCCATCGTCGGTTTCTTCGTCAACGGCATGTTCGCAGGTTACGGGGCCATGATTACCCGTCTCTATCCCGACCACATTGCTTCGATTGCTAACAACGTCATCCTCAATGTGGGCCGGGCAGTAGGCGGCTTCTCCTCGGTAGTTATCGGTTGGCTGCTCGACGTCTCCTCCGTCCCCATGGTCATGCTCTTCCTAGCCAGCCTCTATTTAATCAGCCTGGCCACCATGCTCAGCCTCCCCAACCTCAAGGCCAAAAACTACCAGCACCAGCTCCAACAACTAGCTCACAATCATTAGAGCGCTGACAAATAACTTTCACTCTCTCCTTAAAAAGCACTATTTTTAGATTTTCTAATTTCTAGTATTGATAGCTAGGATTAGAAAAATATGTAACGATTACTTTTGAGCAGGAGTGGAGCGTTGAAATTGGACCTTAGCCATGAATAAGCAAGCGATGTGAATTACGGATAGTCGGCGTCAGCCGTTACTAGCCGAAACCTGCTTCAAAAGTCAGCTCTGACTCCACTTCACAAAGGATGGGTGAGCCTCTACAAGGCTCTTCCCTCCTTTGCTCCAGTGGTTCAGAGCTCCCGACTTTTGTCGCATTCTAATTTTGAAGCTCTCTAGGTGAGAGACCTTGGCTCGAGCCGGTGCTGCTTTAGC
>NZ_KV786060.1:289745-309350 GCF_001806805.1 Aerococcus sp. HMSC23C02
AGACGGCGCTAGCCGTTCTTGAACCTTTGAAATTTAAAGACCAACTTCAAAAGCGAAACGGATGCTCATCAATACAATTCTTTACAAAGAAGCCCTGGTTCACTCCTCAACGAGTAGCCCAGGGCTTTTTAAATGAACTTTTCTTCTCTTTAACAATCAAATTCGAAAGTGTAACGGATGCTCTCCAGCACACTATCATAAGCAGTCTTGTTTTTTTCATAGCCACTGCCCTTTAAAATTGGCTTTCTCACTAAGATTTCCCCAACTTTTGCGGAAAGGCCTAGACATTTATTGCTTTTGAACTTAAAATGTAGAGATGTGTACTATAATGAAGAAAGAGGGAAAGAAACGAATGATTAAATTGATTGCGACAGCTGAATCCTTGAGCCAAGGTCAAGCCCTGCTGGAAGCCGGCGTCGACTATCTCGTCATTGGCGAAAGCAGCTACGGCCTCCGCTTGCCGGGATATTTTGACCGGGAAGAAATGGCTGAAATGATCCGCATCACGCACCAAGCAGGCAAAGAGGTGATTGTCGCAGCCAATGCTATCCTCCACAATGACAAGATCGACCGGGCCCGCGACTATCTGACTGCGGTCAAGGGCATGGGCGCTGACTTACTCATGGTTGGCGACACCGGTCTGATCCAAATCCTCAAAGAAGAAGCCTACCGCATGCCTTATATCTACGACGCCTCTGTCCTTGTAACTAGTCCGGGACAAGTTAACTTCTGGGCCCAGTACGGTGCGGTCGGCGCCCTGGTGGCCCGGGAAGTTCCCTATGTCGAACTAACTGAGATGGCCCGGGATGCCAAGATTCCACTTATGGTCCAAACTTACGGTGCCTCCTGCATCCACCAGAGCGGCCGCATGCTCCTTGACAACTACTTTAACTTTGTCGGCAAGGACAAGACCGAGGTCGCCGAACACGAGCTCTTCCTCTCCGAACCCAAGAAGGACGAGACCCACTATTCCATCTATGAAGACGACCACGGCACCCATATCTTCGCCAACAACGACTTGGACCTCATGATGTACCTGGACGACCTCCAAGAAGCCGGCATCCAACACTGGTATGCGGACGGCATCTACTGCCCCGGCCAAGCCTTTGTCGACATCAACCGCCTCTTTGCCCAGGCCCGCGATGCGATTGAGGCTGGCCAATGGAATGATGCCTATGCCCTCCAGCTCGACCAAAAAGTGCGCGAGCTTCATCCAGAAAACCGCGAACTTTCGACTGGCTTCTTCCTCTTCGACAAGGATACTGTCCAATAAGCACTTAACTAGAAAGGAAATCAGTGTGACACAAAGTGAATTAAAACGTCCCGAGCTCCTAGCACCAGCCGGGACCCTTGAAAAATTAAAAATTGCTATCCACTACGGCGCCGATGCCTGCTATATCGGCGGCGAGGCATACGGCTTAAGAAGTCGGGCAGGCAACTTCGACTTCGACGAAATGCGTGAAGCCGTTGATTATGCCCACAAACACAATGCCAAGGTTTATGTGGCCTCTAACATGGTCACCCACGTCGGCGATGAAAAAGGCGCTGGCGAATTCTTCCGCACCATCCGCGATATCGGTATCGATGCGGTCATTATTTCCGACCCTGCCCTCATGCAAATCTGTGCCAGCGACGCGCCAGGCCTGGAAATGCACCTGTCGACCCAGCAATCTGCCGTCAACTATGAAACCCTGAACTTCTGGGAAGATGCCGGTCTCACCCGCTGTGTACTGGGCCGGGAAGTCTCCATGGCTGAAGTCGCTGAAATTCGCCAAAAAACCAATGTCGAAATTGAAGCCTTCGTCCATGGCGCCATGTGTATCTCCTATTCGGGACGCTGTACCCTCTCCAACCACATGGCCCACCGCGACGCTAACCGGGGCGGCTGCTGCCAATCCTGTCGTTGGCAATATGGCCTCTATGACATGCCCAAGCTCGGTGACCGCTACATGGTCGGCAAGGGTGAAGAAGGCACGGATATCGATGAACCTTTTGCCATGTCAGCCGTTGACCTCTCCATGATCAACCACATTCCTGATATCATCCAGAACGGCATCGACTCCTTGAAGGTCGAAGGCCGGATGAAGTCCATCCACTACGTCTCCACCGTCATCAATGTCTACCGTAAAGCCATCGATGCCTACCTGGAAGACCCCGATAACTACCAAGTCCAACAAGAATGGATTGACGAACTCTGGAAATCAGCCCAACGTGAACTAGCAACCGGTTTCTACTATGGCCGCCCAACTGAGAACGAACAACTCTTCGGCAAGCGCCGCCGGATCCCCCGCTACCAATTCGTGGGCGAAGTCCTAGACTATGACCCAGACAGCCAAATCGCCACCATCCAACAGCGAAACAACTTTGGCGTCGGCGACCTCATCGAATTCTACGGCCCCGGCATGCGCCACTTCCAACAAGAACTCACCGCCATGCGCGACGAAGACGGCCAATCCATCGACCGCGCCCCCCACGCCATGCAAATCATCAGCATGAAAGTCAACCAACCCGTCAAAGCCCACGACATGATCCGAAAAGAAAGATAAGGGTGTGAGCAAAGGCATTCAACCTTTAAATAGACATCGGGAGTGTGGGTTGGCAGCTTCCAACCCACACTCAGAACCTAGCACTGTGGATTGGCAAGGTACAATCCATAATCAGACCACGAAAGTGTGGCTTGGCAATGACCAAGCTTGAAACAAGCACCAGGAGTGTGGGTTGAGGATGATCAACCCACACTAAAAAGGCCCGAATATGGATTGCCAAGCCAATTCCCACTAAAATAAGGACCAACAAGCTAGCAAGACTCTTGCTAGCTTGTTTTCATTATGGAAGAGCCCAGGCTGCTTGCCGAGCAGAGCTTCAACTTGCTAAACAGGGGGCCTCTTCGCTAATTGCCACCAAGCTACTTGCTAAGCGGAGCCTCCTTTGCAAGTTGACGCGACCCTACTTTCTAATAGAAGCCCTGTTCGCTAGCCGATCCCAGCCTAGTCGCCAACGGAAGGCTCATTCACAAGTTAGCAGACACACAGGGACTCTCCAGCAGCCAAGACCCAACCATCCTCTAAGTGCAAAGCATCAAGCCAACTCCAACAACCAAATAGCAGCTCACCTCCACCACTTACTAAAGAAGCCAAACTAAAAAGCTCCGAATCCAAGTCAATCAAATCTTGGAATTCGGAGCTTTTTGGCTTTTTAGGGGGCACGACTTTTAACGCACAGTCCCCCTAGTAACCCATATGAATTTCCGTCGCGGTTTCTTCATTGAACTGACTGTTGTAGAGATCAGCATAGAAGCCACCCTTGGCCAGGAGTTCATCGTGGGTCCCGTGTTCGATAATATCCCCCTGCTGCATCACGAGAATCATGTCAGCATTGCGGATAGTCGACAAGCGGTGGGCGATAACGAAGGAAGTCCGCCCCTGCATAATCTTATCCATGGCCTCTTGGATCAGCTGTTCCAAGCGGGTATCGACGGAGGAGGTGGCCTCATCGAGGATCAGGATATTCGGATCCGCAATCACCGCCCGAGCGATGGTCATCAACTGCTTCTGCCCGAGCGAGACGTTGGAGGCTTCCTCATTAATTTCCATCTGATAGCCCCCCGGCAAGGTTTGGATAAAGTGGTCCACATTAGCCACCTTAGCCGCTTCAATCACCTCATAGTCGCCCGCCTCCAGGTTCCCAAAGCGGATATTCTCCATCACCGTATCATTGAAGAGCCAAGCATCCTGGAGGACCATACCAAAGTTCCGGCGCAGGTCTTCACGGGAAACATCCTGGATATTCACCCCGTCCAGTTCAATGCTGCCTCCATCAATATCATAGAAGCGCATCAAGAGGTTGATCAGGGTCGTCTTCCCGGCACCGGTCGGCCCAACCACGGCAATCATTTGCCCTGGTTGCACTTCGAAGTTCACATCTTTCATCAGCGGGTTCTCAGGATCATAGCCGAAGCGAACATGGTTAAAACGCACATGCCCTTTAACCGGCCGAGGCAAGGTCTGGTCTTCGCCAGCTGTCCTGATTTCTTCCTCATCCAGGAAGCTAAAGATCCGCCCACCTGCTGCAAAGGCGCTCTGGATCAGACCGGACAGTTCGGTAATTTGGTTAATAGGTTGGTTAATTTGCCAAACATAGTTCAAGAAGGCTTGGAGGTTCCCGACCGTCAATGTGCCGTGGAAGCTCTTCAGCGACCCGAAGAAGGTAATGACAATGTAAGAAATATTGGAGATAAAGCTGAGCAAGGGTTGGAGAATCGTAGACAAGAAACTCGATTTAAAGCCGATATCGCGCAATTGCTTGTTGCGGTGCTGGAATTCCTTAATTGATTCTTCCTGGCGGTTGTAGACCTTAATCTCGGTAAAGCCGGATAAGTTTTCTTGGGTATAACCAAAGAGATGGCCCAAAGCATCCGCCTGTTCCTTAAAGATCGGTTGGGAGTAATGAATTACCCGCCGTGCCACCAAATAGCTGACCGGTAACATCACCAAGCTAATCAGGGCCAATTGCCAGTCCAAAAGCAGCATGGAGATAATCGCTAGGGAAATCTGTAAGACCCCGATAAAGAGCTGCATAGCGGACTGTTGCATGGCGTTAGAGATCGCATCCACGTCATTGGTCATCCGGCTGAGGATATCCCCGGTCTGGTTCTGGTCGAAGTAGGCAACCGGCAATTGGTTGGCCTTGCGCGAAATATCCAAGCGCAGATCGTACATGGCATCCTGGGTAGCATTGGTTAAGAAGTAAATCCCCAAGTATTGGCCAGCCTGGAAGAAAAGGCCGCGGATTAAATAAATCACTAGGATCCGGACCAAGTAAGGGAAGTTGATCCCAGCTCCCGGCACCCCCTTGACCATGTCGATGACATTATTGGCCACTTCCGTAATAGCCAGGCCAAGAACATAGGGTTCCAAGGCATTGGCGACCGACATCACGACAGTCGCTAGGATGGCCAGATAGAACTGCAGACGGTAGGGGCGCAGATAGTACCAGATACGCTTCATTAATTCAGTTGATTTCATCGAGCCAATTCCTCCTCACTAAGTTGGGATGAGGCAATATCGTAATAGAGCGGAGAGGTCTTCAGAAGTTCCTCGTGGGTGCCTCGTGCCGCAATCTCCCCGTGGTCGAGCACAATAATTTGGTCCGCATGCATGATAGTTCCCACACGCTGAGCCACAATAATGGTTGTCGCATTCTTGGTCTCTTCCTTGAGGGCTTGGCGGACGGCCGCATCGGTCTTATAGTCGAGAGCGGAGAAGGAGTCGTCGAAGATATAGATCTCCCGTCCTCCGATAATGGACCGGGCAATAGACAAGCGCTGCTTCTGCCCACCGGAGAGGTTGCTTCCCCCTTCAGCCAGGTGGGTATGGTAGCGAGTCTCCAGGCGTTCAATAAATTCACGGGCCTGGGCAATCGAAGTCGCCTCATCCATATCATATTCCGTAGCATCTTCTTTCCCATAGCGGAGGTTGTCTGCGATTTCACCCGTAAATAAGTTGGCTTTTTGCGGGGTAAAACCAATCTTATCCCTTAAGACAGTAAGGTCTAAGTCTCTGACGTCCACCCCATCGATGAGGATAGCCCCCTTGGTCACATCGTAGAAACGTGGAATCAACTTCACAATGGTTGATTTCCCCGAACCCGTTGACCCGATAAAGGCCACCGTTTCCCCTGCCTTAGAGCTAAAGGAAATATCTCTTAGGACAGGCTCTCTGGCGTCTGGATAGGCAAAGTCCACATGGCGGAACTCCAAACGCCCACTGCCATCGGTCTCCATCACAGGCTGGTCAGGATTTTCAACCGTAATTGGCGTATCCAAGACTTCCTGGAGCCGGCCCGCCGAAACGAGAGCCCGGGGGTACATCATATAAATATTGGCAAAAAGCATCAGAGAAATTAAGATGTGGAAGGCATACTCAATGAAGGCGAAGAGATTCCCCACCTGGAGCTGGCCTTGCTCAATATAACGTGACCCCACTAGCATAATCATAATAATGGTAACATTGATGAGAAAACTAAAAACAGAAGGCGTCACAGCCACTAACTTGAAGAGCTTCTTGGTGAGCTGCTTGTAGAGACTGGCCACCTTGGCGAAGCGCTTCTCAAAATAGCCCTGGCGGTTAAAGGCCCGCACAACCCTGGTCCCCGTAATATTCTCACGCAAACTCTGGTTGATCCGGTCCAAACTTTCCTGCTGGTCTTCTGAGATAGGCAGGGTGAGCTTGGTCATAAAGAGGACCAAGAGGAGGATAATCGGTACAATCGGAATAATATAAGCACCCAGGGCTGGCGAAATGGTCGTAATCATAAAAATAGACGTCGCAATCATCAAGGGCGATGTCATACCTGTTCGCAACATAATTTGGGTAAATTGTAAAAGAATAAAGGCATCCGTTGTGATCCGTGTCGTCAGCGACGGCACCCCTAATTCTTGGAATTCATGGTGCGACAGCGACTGCATCTTCGCATAAACGTCATTGCGGATCTTCATGGTCATATCGTTGACGATCTTACTAATAAAGTAAGAAGCCATCAACTGGCCCACTACCCCAACTAAGGCAAAGACCACCATATAGGCCATATAACGGTAAAAGACGGACATATTGCCTGCCACAATGGCGTGGTCAATAATAAAAGCGACCATAGTTGGTAGGCCTAGAGTCACCGCTACAAAAGCAGCCATGCCTAGAAACAACATCAATAAGTCGCCAGGATATTTCTTCAGATATTTCCAAATAAACTTCAAAGCGCAACACCCCTCCATTTATAAATAATCATGGAGCCATCAACATTAGCTCGCCTAGTCATTATAGGGGCTTACCAGCAAAAGTTCAAGCTTGCTTACTCAAAAAATCCTGAAGCCTTACCACACCGTATTAGTGAGCATCCCTTCCGCTTTTGAAATTGGTCCTTAAATGTTCAGTGGATCAACAAGGGCTGAAGCCGTCTTGTGCTTTATCCGTAGTATTAGTCGGGTTCGGGCTAGTCGGGTTCGGGCTAGTCGGGTTCGAGGATGCAGAAAGGGCTCCTCTTCACAAAAGGACGTCGAAGGCTTGCAGCCTTCTCTGCCTTTTTGCTCCAGAGGTCCCTTTCTCCCGCATCCTCTCTCACCCTTATCTAGTCGGGTTCGGTCGCGCAGAAGTGGCTCCTCTTCACAAAGCGTCGCCGAAGACTTTTAGTCTTCTCTGTTGCTTCGCTGCAGAGGCCCACTTCTAACCACGCTCCCTCACACCCTGACAAAAAGAAAAAGGCTGGCCTTTCCACAGCTCAGCCTTTTTCAGATATCTTTCAATTTGGAGGAGAAAGATATGAAGAAAAGTTTATTTGGGTTTGTTGGGTATGCTTATACTATAAGGGTCCCCTGTGAATTAAGTGTGAATTTTTCCTAAGCCCTTTTTGAAAAAAATAATAGGATTTTCTAAAGCTCTTGGTCGCTCATTTCTTCTGCCTTGGCCTGGATCAAGAGAGCCCGCTCTGCCTCCGAGATCTCCTCCCGGTTGCGGCAAAGGGTGAAGTGGTCAGGTACCGGGTCAAAGCCGCCTTTAATGAAAGGATGGCAGCGGCAGATCCGCCCCAGCCCCATCAAGCCCCCCTTCAAGGCGCCGTGCTTATCCAGAGCTCTCAGCATATAGGCCGAGCAAGAAGGATAGTAGCGGCAAGTGGCAGGAAATAAGGGCGAAATATAAGCCCGGTAGAAACGAACGGGAGCCTGGAAAAGAGCCTTAAGCATGATCGACTAGGCTCGCTTCCACCCGGTCAAGGAGCAAGGCTTGCTTCAAGTCACTAGCGGCCTCTTCACCGGCAAAGCTTTCCACTAAGCGGAGGGCAAAATAAGTCGCTGTAGCTGGACCGCGGGAAGTCACCAACTTAGCTTCTTCATCTACGACCACCAAGTCTTCCTTATGTTCCTTGAAGTGAACCTTCTCTTCGATCCCTGGATAGCAGGTTCCTTCCGCTTCACTAGCAATCCCAGCTGCTTCTAGGATAAGCGGGGAAGCACAGATTGAAGCCAACCATTTGCCAGCTTGGTGGTGGCTTTGGACCAATTCTAGGACAGCTGAATCTTCTGCTAATTGTTTAGAAGCAGGCATGCCACCTGGGGTCACAATCAAGTCATAATCGCTGGGATCAATCTCGGCCAGACGCTTATCAGCCTGGATGTGAATTTGGTGGTCACCTACTGTTTCCAGTTCATCCGACACCGAGACCATATCAATCTCAAGCCCCGCCCGCCGGAACCAGTCCACCACAGTCAGCGCTTCAACTTCTTCATAACCTCTTCCAAGTAAAATCATTGCACGCATCATACATTCCTCCTTTACTTAACTTTATTATAGGCCTTCTAAGAATTTTTGTTAAGAGAATCTATCCTTTACTCTAGTTTTCTATCAAATTCAAAGTTCCACTCCTGCTCAAAATTTAACTGATAATACAACTATTCTTTTGTTATTAATCAAGCCTACTAGAAACGGCGATCCCTAACTTATCTCCCTAAAAGAAAAGAAGCTAGGCTGCTTGTCCTAGCTTCTCGATTGAACACTTAACATGCTCTTCACTATAGATCTTATTGAACGCGTGAAGAACCAGAGTAGTCGCTAGCTTCTTTGCGGCGACGTGCTGCTTGTTCGCGTTCTTTATCGCTCTTGTTTTGTTCATAATCGCTCTTGGTGTAAACTTCATTAACGTGCATATTAACTTCTACAACCTTTAAGCCAGTCATGTGTTCAACGTTTTCGCTTACAACTTTAATGGTATCGTCAAAGGCTTTGCGTAAGTCTTTACCGAATTCACCAATAACTTCAAGGTCGAGAGCTACTTCTTTCTTACCAACTTCAGCACTTACGCCGCGGGTTTCATCTTCACCGTTATCTGAGAAGAAACCTTTGATGCCAGAAGTCATGCCACCTTTTAATTCTAAGATGCCATCAACGTTTTGTACCGCATAGTTGGCAATTTTTTGGATTACTTTGTCTTCATAGCTTAATTCGTTTTGATGTTGAACTTGTTCAGACATTAATAACTCCCCTTTACTTATTCTATTACATTTACACTATCTTCACTCTAACAAAAATTACCTAGAAATGAAACTGATATCACTTGATATTGAAGAATTTTAACCAAGCGTTAAGATCTAATTCTCCGTCGAAGTAAGCGCCCACACAGTAGGCAGCACCCATTACCACAAAAATCAGCAAGGTTTCAGCGAAGCCAATGCTCATCCATAAGAGGGCAAAAATAAAGCCGAGTACTGCGCCAATAATCCGACCACTGTATTGGTCCCAAACTTTCTTTACTTGTTCATTATCCATAATTTGACTCCTCCTGACTATCTAACACGTGGTTGCGCTGGCCGGGTCAAGTGCTTGGCTTGACGACTCTCTGCCGGGCTCACTTGGTTAATCTTGACATCAATCCGGTGCACATCGAGGTGCAAGGTCCGCTGTACGGCTGCTTGAACGCGCTCTTGGATCAATTGACCGAGCATTGGCACATTATCCATCTCACCAACACTCACTTGGATATCGATTTCTGTATCCTCAGGTTTATCGTAGATGGTCACCTTAGCATCTGGATAGTAGATATTCCCCACATGCTTCACGGCACTCAAAGCTGTTGCTTCAATGGCTTGCTTGGATACATTCATATCCCCGCGTGACGCATCCATCACCATTCTCCGGTGCTTGCTGGCAACAAATAAGGCTCTGAAGAACAGGAAGACACAATAAAGTAAGAGCAGGCCTAAAATCACGGCCACAACCAAACGTAGGGTCCAATTTCCAGCTAAGTAACTAATCGCGAAGGCGGATAGGTAAGGAATTGGGTAGAACAAGGAAATGGCGGCAACTAGGGCCAAAATAAAGATTAATGTAACGACAATCTGGATAAAACGACGAAAGCCTCCCATTGAGATCCCTCCACTCTGAAACAAAATATTGCTTTCTTAATACCTTCATTTTAGCGGATACAAGCCACAATAAGCAAATTATACGCTTGCAAAAAGGGTATTTTTTGGGATCGAAAGCGTCTATTCGCTTAAAAGCAGGAAAATGTCTTACATAGAAGTTATCACGAAATAAGAAAAGCCCCCAAGATTTGGACTAAGAATCCAAATTTTAGGGGCACTGTATCGCTGTCTAGTCTATTATTTGGCACATCTCAAGAGATTAAGCTTAGAATGAATCATTTACCCTTGTGGTACCTGATAAAACTAGAAACATAAGATAGAACAGCCAAAAAGAATAACCAAGTTGATCCAGAGAAGATGGCTTCTTTCCAGGTAGATCCTAGGTAAACCTGCAAGCTAATCCAGAAAACAAGTATACCAATATCAAAGATTAAGGCAAAAGGTGAAAATATGGTTTCCTTTTTCATTATCACACCTCACTAACTTCTTTGTACATTTTCACCATAACAAAATACTCAACCGCTTTCAAATATCTGAAACATTTTCCGTATCACTTGGTCAACTTTCATCACTAACTTTTACTTTACGACGCTGCAATCTAATCCCCATTAGCTAAAGCAATAGCCCCCAAAACTTAGTCCACGTTTTGGGGGCATCACTTTGCTTATACTATTAATCCACCATGTCCGTCAAGAGCTCGATATAGCGCTTGGCCAGGTCGGATTGCTTGCGGTAGCTGGCGTGGATATAGCCGATATGGTTGGGTTCCTGGTCGCGGACAGGGATGGTCCGCATCATGGTCTTGAAGGGTGAGCTCAAGATTCCGGAGCCAATCAGATAGGCATCGGTATTGACCAGGACATTGATAGAACTCCCCCGGTCGGAAACCATGATCTGCTGCTGGTCCTTGTTATCCCCTTCAATCACCTCTTCCGAGAATTGCAGGGTATTGCTCTCCTTCTGCTCAAAGCCTAGGGAAGGATAGGGTTCCAGGTCTTCTAAGCTCACACTGTCCCGGTCCGCTAGGGGGTGGTCATGGCCCACAAAGATATGGACCGAGAATTCACCCAACTCCACGAAGTCCAGCTCATGGCGGTTCAGGTATTGCTGGATGACTTTACGGTTATTGGGATTCATGTAGAGAATGCCCAATTCGCTGTAGGCTGAGCGCACATCGTGGAGGACTTCCTTGGTTGAGGTTTCCAACAAACGGAAGTCTGTCTGCGAGGTGTCCGATTCCGCAATCAGCTGGGAGAAGGCCTCGGAGGCAAAGTCATAGTGCTGGCCCGACACCGAGAAAATCTGCTTGCCTGTTGGCTCCAGGTAGCGCTTCTCCAAGACATCCACTTGGGAGAGGATATCCCGGGCATAGGAGAGGAACTCGCTCCCTTCCGGCGTGATATAGATCCCCCGCTTGGTCCGTTCAAAGATCTGGATCTGGTATTCTTCTTCTAATTCTTTAATCGCAGTGGATAGACTGGATTGAGCCATGTACAGGCGGCGGGCAGCCTCCCGGAAGGACCCACTATCTGCTGCCACTACAACATACTTTAATTTATGAAAATTCATTGTCGCACCCCTCGCCTCTCTTCTTATCATCACTTACTATACAAAAATAAGCGCACTTGCGCAAGCAAAAAAATAGGGGCCCCATTTTGGAGCCCCCTTAATTAGCGCGTGATCAGTGATTTTATCAGGCTTGGCCAAATACCAAAATCTGGTCCAAAAGCTTGTCATCATCAGCTTTTTGTCTTATTTTATCAGTATCTAAGCTAGGCCACTGACACCTAAAAGCGAACAGTGCTTATCGAAATTCCGAATGTCCCCGATCAGCGCACCACGAGGACATCGCAGTGGGCATGGCGGACAATATAGGATGATACAGAGCCTAAGAGGGCCCGGCGGATGCTGCCCTTACCGGTTGAACCCACAACAATCAGATCGATGTCATTGGCCTCAGCATAGGACACAATCTCATCCTTGGCTTCGCCTCTGAGCAGCTTAATTTCTGCCCGGTCAAAGCCCAGGGACTTGACGTAAGCTTCATCCTCTTCCAACTTGATCCGGTTCTTGTCATATAAGATATCGCTCAGCTTGGTATAATCGCTAGCATCCGTATAAGCACCGAAGTCATCAATCACGTTCAATATCGTCAGATCAGCCCCATGGTGTTGGGCTAAGTCAACTGCTGCTTCTAAGGCCGCTTTGGCGGGTGTTGACCCATCCACAGGGGCTAGAATACGTTTAATCTCTTTCATTATAATCCCCTCCGTGAACTATTTTTTCTACTAACCTAATTATAGCCCAAAAGCAGAGGGAAGCAAGCGCTTTCTAGGTCTTTCGCTTAATCTTTCTTATCGAAGTTAATGGCGTCATATTTTTCAGGATTTTCCTGGAATTTACGCACAACATAAGGGCAGAGAGCCTTAATTTGCTTACCTTCTTTGGACATTTCAGCCACCAGGTGGTCCAGCAACTTGCCCGCAATTCCTTGCCCGCGCAAGCTCTCATCCACATAGGTATGGTCGGCAATCACAAAGTCCTCGGAAGCTGGGGAATAAGTAATTTCAGCGATTTTCTCGCCTTCATCTGAACGAATCACATAGGCATTATTCTCTTTGATAATTTCATTAGCCATTAGGCATCGCTCCTTTCTTGGTCTTATTCTAACATCTTTTTAGTCAATTGCCTCGCCAGAGCCTTGCTCCCTTGCTTTTACCAGCCAGGTGATTATACTGGAAGAAAGGAGTCGATCACATGGGATTTAAATTCGATATCACACAGCTCAAGGGCTTCGGCGACCGCTTTGACCTGGCCCAGAAGAAAAAGAAGACAAAAGAGCCAGTGGATGCCAGCAAGCTGGACCAGCTCTTCAGCAACAGCTTCCTCCAGGCTCATTCCGACCTAGTCTCCAAGGGCGACCTCCTAGCCCAAGTCGGTAGGGACAGTCTGGAAGCTATGGAGGACATGCCGAGCCAACAGCTGGACCCTATCATAGCGGCCCATAGCCCCTACGATAGCTATGAAGCCTTCAAACTAGCTGCTATCCGCTACCAACAGGAATAAAAACTACAAGAGAACACGGATACTGGCATAATTTTGCCCATTTCCCCTAGCCAAGTCATTGACTAGGGGATTTTTATTTTGTAAGGGTTTTCTTGCATAGTATATTATAAAATGATATCATTATGATATCAAATAGAATGGAGGATGTTGAAATGAAGAAGAATCAGAATCAAATTGACCAGCTGGGCCAACAGTTGGACCACAGCGATAAGATCGAAGAGAAGGTGCTCGTCGGCAAACAGAAGGGCATGATCGTCTTGATCACTTATTTTGTCTTACTAGTGCTTGCTGTTCTAGGATTTATTTGGGGCATTAATCAAGACGGTAACCAGGCTGGATCCAACTTGGTGATTGGTCTAGCCCTGGCTTATATCGCCTTCGCTTGGGTCTTCCTCCTTGGTCTCAAGGTGCTTAAGCCCCAAGAAGCCCTGACTTTAACCCTCTTTGGCCACTACTATGGAAGCCTCAAGGGAGCGGGCTTCTACTATGTCAACCCTTTCGCCCAGGCTTTTAACCCAGCGGCCCAGACCAAGTTAGGACAGAGCGGGGAAGTTAGTGAGCAACCTAGCGGGGCCAGCCAAGATAAGGAAGCCATTAGCTTGAACCTCAATCGTCAGGACAAAAAGATCTCGATGAAGGTCATGACCCTCAACAATTCCAAGCAAAAGATTAATGACTATCTGGGCAACCCAGTTGAGATTGGTGTCGCTGTTATCTGGAAGGTCAACGACACAGCCAAGGCAGTCTTCAATGTCGATAACTTCAAGGAATATCTCTCCCTGCAAACAGATACCGCCTTGCGCAATATCATCCGCCAATACCCCTATGACGTCAATCCTCGCGTTCCTATCGATACTAGCGGGGACGGCGAACCTGACGATGGGTCCTTACGCGGGTCTTCGGAAATTGTGGCCCAACGCATCAAGAATGAAATCCAAGAACGGGTGGAATTTGCTGGGCTAGAAATCCTGGAAGCTCGGATCACCCACCTCTCCTATGCACCAGAAATCGCAGCTGCCATGCTCCAACGCCAACAAGCCTCCGCCCTGATCGATGCCCGCGCCATGATCGTGGACGGCGCAGTCGGCATGGTCGATATGGCCCTGGCCAAACTAGAAGAAGAGTCCGTCGTCGAACTCGATGAAGAACGCAAGGCTGCCATGGTCTCCAACCTTCTCGTCGTCTTATGCGGAAATAACGACGTCTCACCCATTGTCAATTCAGGGAGCCTCTACTAGCCTTGGCTAAGAAGAAACAAGTCCCCCTCCGGATTTCCGACAAGCTCTACCAAGAACTCGCAGCCTGGGCAGAAGATGATTTCCGCTCGATCAATGGTCAGATCGAATATCTTCTCACCGCCTGCGTCAAACAGCACAAGAAAAATGGCAAATACGTCTCCGAAAGCCAGGACGACCACTTCGAACCTGAGAGAGTGTGACAAAAGTCGATCAGGCCTGAACCACTGGAGCGAACTATGTCCAAGCGTTGATCAACGTTTGGACATAGTTCGTGAAGTGGATGTCAGGTCTGACTTTTGGAACAGGTTTTTGAAAAATATTTGCTATTTAAAAAGAGATCGGAATCTTTGTCTCAGTCATTTCTCAGAAAAGCATAAAAAAGTTTTAAAAGCCAGCAGAGCATCCATCACTTTCTGCTGGCTTTTGCTTTGACTTCTCGAGAAATTTCACCTATACTGTATATACCGTATATATACGATATGAGTGGGAGATTTTATGCATATTTTATTGTCGTCATCCAGTGACCAACCAATTTACGAACAAATTATCCAAGAAATCCAAGGACAAATCCTCAAGGGCAGCCTGACACCAGGCCAGCAACTGCCCTCCTTAAGGCAACTTGCCCGTGACCTCAATGTGTCGATTATTACTACCAAGCGGGCCTACGAAGAGCTCGAACAAGCGGGCTTCGTCCAATCCATACCAGGCAAGGGAACCTTTGTCGCCCACTTGAATGTGGACTTCTTACAGGAACAAGAGCGCTTGAAATTAGACCATTACTTGCAGGAGGCGGTCCGTACCGCGCGCAAGCTAGACCTCAACGCCAAGGACCTTTATCAGTTACTACAGTCACTTTTTGAAGAGGAGGAATCGTCATCATGACAGACCAAGCCATTCGTTTAGACGGGGTGACTAAGGCCTATCCATCTTTCCAGCTGGGTAAGCTTGATTTAGCTATTCCTAAGGGTTATATTACAGGTTTCATTGGCCCTAATGGTTCAGGGAAAACCACCACCATGCAATTAATCATGGGACTCATCCATGCCGACCAAGGGGCTATCCGAGTTCTCGGCCGGTCCATGGATCAAGACGCCATTACCATTAAAGACCAGATTGGTTTTGTCTATGCTGAAAACCCTATCCCTGAGAATTTCAAGATCAAACAATTAGAGAATATTGTCAAAAAGGCCTACAGTCAATGGGACACAGGCCTTTTTTCGCGCTATTGTGACCAGTTCGGCCTTTCCGTCGACCAGAAGATCAAGGATTTCTCGACGGGGATGAAATTCAAGCTGGCCCTAGCCATTGCCCTCTCCCACCATGCCCACTTAATTATTCTCGATGAGCCAAGTTCAGGCTTAGACCCGATTGTGCGCCGAGAAATCCTAGACCTGCTCCAGGAAGAAATGCTGGACGGGGAGACAAGCATTCTGATCTCCAGCCATAATACCCAAGAGCTCGAGCAGATTGCTGACTACATCATCTTTATCGACCAGGGGCAAGTCGTCTTTAATGCCTCGACGCTCGACCTTAGAGACCGTTACCGCTTGGTTAAGGGGCCTGTTGAGCTCTTGGAAGAC
Source organism: Aerococcus sp. HMSC23C02 (assembly GCF_001806805.1). Lineage (NCBI taxonomy): Bacteria > Bacillati > Bacillota > Bacilli > Lactobacillales > Aerococcaceae > Aerococcus > Aerococcus sp. HMSC23C02. The sequence goes on from NZ_KV786060.1 coordinate 305,540, forward strand.
CCAGAAATAGTAGCACTCCTAGAAGGCATCCAGACCAGTCCCCACGGCTTCAAAGCCCTCAGTCAAGATACGCAGGCGCTAAAAGAAAACTACGGGCAGGCGCTAATGATTGAAAGGGCTAGCTTAGAAGATATCATGTACCACACAGTGAAAGGAGATTCTCATGAAAGCACTGATTTATAAGGACTGGCTCCAGTCTTGGAAGTTCTTAGCTGTCTTACTCCTCATCGCTTGTTTCTTCACCTTTACTTTAAGCGAAGACAAGTCTGCCTCTTTCTTTCCCTTTATCAGTCTCTATGGCGCGATCATGTGCCTGTCCACTGAGAACGCCAGTGACCAAGTCTTCTACAACTCCCTGCCGGTCAGCCGTAGCCAGTATGTCCTGGCCCACTACCTCTTCGCCATGGCTTCGACGACCGCTCTCCTCTTGATTGGCTATGCTCTAAATTTCCTGACCCCCACTTATCCTTTCAGCCAAGCCGTCTTCTATTTCTTCTTGAGCTTGCTCGTCGTGGCCCTCTTCTTCCCCCTCCATCTCTTCCTAGGGCGCCGGATCTCCCTGCTGATTTTTATGGTCATCTGGTTCGCTAGCTTCACCATCGGCCCCTGGCTCATGAAAACATTCGACGGCGGTAGGCAGGTTATCATCTGGCTCCAATCCCTCTCCACCACAAGCTTGCTGATGGCCTTTTACCTCATCTGCACTTGTCTCTGGGGCCTCTCCCTCTTCCTATCCATCAAATACTACCAGCAAAAAGACCTATAATAATAGAAAAAGGAAGCCTAGAGCCATCCGCTCTGACTTCCTTTTTACTTGGCTAGCAAGTTAACGCACAGCATCAAAAGCTTGCTTGAGGTCTGCGACCAAGTCTTCAGCAAATTCAATCCCCGTCGAAATCCGTAAAATTTCATCGGTCAAACCATAAGAGAGCCGGACCTCTTCAGGAATATCCGCATGGGTCTGGGTCTTAGGATAGGTAATCAAACTCTCCACCCCACCCAAGCTCTCCGCAAAGGTAATAATATCTAGGGCCTGGAGGAAGTCACTGATCAATTCCGTATCCTTAATAGCAAAGGACAACATCCCCCCACGGCCAGGATAATTCACGGCTGTCACTAGGGGCTCTTCCTTCAGGTAGTCCACAATAGCCCGCGCATTCTTCTCATGCTGCTTGAAGCGAAGCGCCAAAGTCTTCAAGCCCCGGATCACTAACCAAGAATCAAAGACACTCAAGGTCGAGCCCGTTGTGTTCAATTGGAAGTCTAATTTTTCTCCGAGGTCATCGCGCGAACAGACCACCAAGCCAGCTAGAACATCATTGTGGCCAGCCAAGTATTTAGTAGCCGAATGTACAACAACATCTGCTCCAAGTTCCAGAGGCCGTTGGATAATCGGTGTATAGAAGGTATTGTCGACCACTAAGAGCGCGCCCGCTGCCTTGGCCAAATCAGCAATGGCTTCAATATCAAATTCTACCATCAAGGGGTTAGTGGGGGTTTCAATAAAGACCATGGCTGTCTCTTCCTTCAAGGCAGCCTCCAAAGCTTCCTGGTCCAAACAGTATTCAAATTGGTAGACCCCTAATTCTTCCATGTGGTGGAAGTAACGGTAGGACCCCCCATAGAGATCTTGGAGGGTAACAATCCGGTCGCCAGCCTTTAAGAGACCTTCCAGGACTAACTGGATAGCTGCCATCCCTGAAGCCGTTGCGAAGCCATATTTGCCCCCTTCGAGCTCTGCAATTCCTGCCTGCAAGACATCTCTAGTCGGATTAGCGGTGCGCACATAGTCATAACCCGTCGATTCCCCCAAGTGTGGGTGGGCATAAGCTGTACTGAGATAGATTGGTGTATTAATTGCCCCTGTCCGCGGATCGCTGTGGTTACCTAACTGCGCCAAAATCGTTTCAACGTGTTTCATATTTATCTGCCCCTGTTCTCTATATATATCATTCATCATAGCATGGAATCCTTAGCTAAAAGCGATCAATAAGAGAACACCTGTGTTCGCTAAAAGCGATCAATTATTTTCCAACTTGATCATAATCAAAAACACCCCAGCTCACGACATAAGCTAGGGTGCAGGTAGGCAATGACAAAGATTGCCGGCTAATTTTAATAAAAGAAGTAAGTGATCACTAACATGGTAATTAAAGCAACGAAGTGACAGCCACCGACAATCGCGAAGGAATCACGATAAGTCGACTTCTGAGGCAGATGTGTTAGAGAGCTAAAGGTAATGTAGGCTCCGGCATGGGGAAGGAGAGCAAAGATTGAAGATGCCACACCTGAGATCCGGTGAACGACAACAGGGTCAACCCCCTCAGCAATAATCTCTGGTGCCATCGTATTGACTAAGATCCCCACTGTCCCTGAAGAAGAACCAGTAATAGCCCCCAAGGCAACGGACACGATGGTCAAGCGTAAGACTGGGTTGGCAAGGACACTGTTTAAGAAGGTCACAATGAAGTTAAAGCCTGTCGACTCAATCAAGACCGTCCCGAATGCCACTGTACTCCCCATGGCTAGGGTTGGCATTACAGCATCAGCTGCCCCCTCATTCAAGAGTTCCTTATCCGAAGAATTCAAATATTTTCTGAAGAAAATAGCACAGAGTAAAACAGCTACTAGGAGGGCAATGACAACAATATTAGTCACTTCACTAAACATAAAGATAATCCCAATCAAGACCAACATCGGCAAGATACTCAAGAAGAAAGGTGGTATATCTTCCTCAGCCACTTCCTCTTCATCCAGGTCGGACTCATCAGGGTCTGGCAGCTCTTGGTCCGTATCCTCGAGGTAAGAATAGAAGGTCTCACCATTAGCTAAACTCTTGTCCAAGCGGAATTTCATGTAGGCCACCCCATAAATAAAGGCCACAATCGACGCCCCGAAACCGAGCAATTTCCCAGCCGTCATTGATGTGCCCAGAGCTTCTGCTGGGATAACATTGGTTGGTGAAGGGGTCCCTGGCAGCATGGTCATCGTAATTGACGCCACCCCTAAGAAGACAGGGATACAGATCAAGCGCCAATTAATATCCAGTTCCTTAAAGACCGAGTGAGCAATGGGAATAATCGCGAAGTAAACAATCACCGAGTTGATCCCCCCATAAGAAATCAAGAGCCCAATGACAGCGAGGGCAAAGAGGGCATTAAAAGGTTTATCCCGGCCCACAATCTTTAAGACCGTCCGCGCAATCGAGGTCGTCGCATGGGAATCCTGCATGTACTGCGACAGAATCGTCCCCAAGATAAACAGTGCGAACATACTGACAAAGAAATTACCCACTGAAGCCAGGTAAGACTGCTCAGGACTGAGCATCCATTCCAGTACATTCATGCGATTCGTTACTAAGACTACCATTGTCGCTAGAGGAGCTCCGATTAATATATTGAGCCCCTTAGCTGAAAAGAGGATAATCAAACAGATGGCGGCTAAAACGCCAATAAATCCAATAATTTCCATAATAATCTCCTTATATTAAGTTATCCATTCTAATTTAGTCTATCAAATAAAAAAACAAATTGCGAACATGACCGCTTAAACTAAGCAATAAAGCAAGAAAAAAGACCTAGTTTGAACTAGGCCCCCTAAATGAAGCTACAGATGGGATTTGAACCCACGACCTCCGCCTTACCAAGGCGACGCTCTACCGACTGAGCTACTGCAGCAAGCTATAAAAGAAAAACTCCGCAAGTAGGACTCGAACCTACGACATCTTGATTAACAGTCAAGCGCTACTACCAACTGAGCTATTGCGGAATAATGAACTGCGCGGCAGCGTCCTAGTCTCACAGGGGGCAAC
>NZ_KV786060.1:310350-317072 GCF_001806805.1 Aerococcus sp. HMSC23C02
TTCGGTCGCGCAGAAGTGGCTCCTCTTCACAAAGTGCCGCCGAAGACTTGCAGTCTTCTCTGGCACTTTGCTCCAGAGGTCCACTTCTACCCGCGCTCCCTCACACCCTTCGTTAACTATTGATTTGGTTGAGGATGAGTTGGTTCATCCATATTCTTACTTGTTTGCGGGCGTTGGGGTAGTCTGCTTCTTCTATAGCACGGATGAATTCGGGATAGACGTCCGAGGTTTCGTTCCGTTCTTTTGTGAAATTACGTTGGTCTGCTTTGACATTTTTTAAATAAAGTTCATGCAAGGTGGCAATAGTACTTAAGCCAATTTGACGGAAGTAAGAGTTGGAATGATAGAAGGCTAAAAAGCGAAAGAGCTTGAACTCTGCCGCATAATAAGTTGCATCATCTTCCGACTCTCGTCCTCGTTCCATTTCTTCAACTATCTCATGCAATTCTTCCTTGTCTACATGAATATCCTTATTTTGCATGTGTTGGAATAAGTGCATAGCCATCAGCTCAACAAACTGTAGCCGCTCGACAATAGCCGTTGAAGTTAAAGAAGATTTGATTACAACCGCTCCCTTATAAGGTTCAATCTTAACATAACCTTCTTCTTCAAGTTGGGCCATTGCACGACGTACAGGCGTCCGGCTCATCCCTAACTTGTTGGCGATTTCAACTTCCTTCAAGTGGGTATCAGGCAACAAAATATTATTATCTATACGTTCTTTAAGATACTCATAAGCAGTATCTTTATAGCTTTGCGTCTTGGCCACCAAATTCCCCTCCAATCGACTGTTAGTTGATTTTAACTTACTTTTAATATAGCACAAAGAATTAAAAATGCAAAGTTTAAAATATTATATTTTTATCTAGCTTATCATATTTTGTTAAACCATAGCTTTCGATGATTTCAATTAATTTTTCTGCATAGTGAGGATCTGTTGCATAACCTGCTTCCTGCAAGGCGTAAGCCGCTGTCTTGTAATCTTCAGCTTGACGCACCGGCAGATAGAGGTCTGGATTCCAATCGGTTCCCTCCTGCATCAAACGCCCATGGTCAGTTACCGCTGCCTTCCAAGAGGGGTAGACCTTAAAGGGGGCCTCCACCGTCTCATAACCAGCCGCCGTATATTCCTGGGTAGGCAAGTGGACCGCCCGCTCACTCCCATAAGCCTTCCGCCCAAAAAGGTTATTATAGTCGCGGGCGAGCTGGCTACGGCCAAAGTCCGATTCGATGGCTGCTTGAGCTACCACCAAGCTGGGGAGAACGCCGGATTCCTTGGCATTGGCGGCCGCATAGTGCCCAATCTCATCCAAAAATTCCTCTGTCGTCTGATCTTCCTCATGACTCTCTAATCTTATAGATGGCCAAATTAGGAGCCCTAGCGCAAAGACAAAAAGCGCTCCAAGGAGGATTTTCTGCCTCCGCGAGCGAGCTGGCTGCTTACCTAATTTAAATTTTTTTAAGCGAGACTTTTTGCGCTTTGCCATAGCATTCCTCCTCTCCTTCTATTTTACACAATTGAACAAGAAAAAGAAACTTTGGTCGCCGGCCCATCAAGCAAAAAACTGCACCCTTTGCCCAGGCAGACTGCCTGCAAGGATGCAGTGAATGGAAGGCTTCCTAGCCCCCCAGATAGGCTTTTTGGACTTCTTCTGAATCTAAGAGTTCGCTGCCGCGACCTTCTGCCGTAATCCGACCGACTTCAAGCACATAAGCATAGTCTGAGATTTCTAAGGCAGACTTGGCATTCTGTTCAATCAAGAGCACCGTTGTCCCTTCTTCTTTGTGGATCTTTTGAATGATCTCAAAGATTTGTTGGATAATAATTGGCGCAAGCCCCATGGAGGGTTCATCGAGTAAGAGTAACCTTGGCTTGGCCATCAGAGCTCGGGCCATAGCTAGCATCTGCTGTTCCCCACCGGAAAGGGTCGCCGCATCTTGGTTCAAGCGCTCCTTTAGAATGGGGAAGAACTCAAACATATGTTCAATATCTTCAATGATTTGTAAACGGTCGGTCCGTGAATAAGCGCCCATCAAGAGGTTTTCATAGACGGTCATCTTAGGGAAGACATGACGGCCTTCTGGAACCTGAGAAATCCCATTGCGGACGATTTGGATGGTCGACATCTTCTGTAGGGGCTTACCTTCAAATAAGATTTCCCCTGTCGTGGGCCGCAAGAGACCTGAAATGGTCTTGAGGGTCGTCGTCTTACCCGCCCCATTCGAACCAATCAAGGAAACAATCTGTCCTTCTTCAACTTTGAGGTCAATTCCTTTGAGAGCCTCAATCATGCCGTATGAGACATGGATATCTCGGATATCTAACATTTTAATCGACACCTCCTAGGTATGCTTTAATCACGCGGTCATCCGACTGAATTTCTTCTGGGTTCCCTTCTGCAATTACCTTGCCGTATTCTAGAACATAAATGCGTTCACAGATATTCATAACCAAGGACATGTCATGCTCAATCAAGACTACCGTAATCCCCAATTCATCCTTGATGCGGTGGATTAATTCGGTTAATTCTGCCGTTTCACGCGGATTCATCCCGGCAGCTGGTTCATCCAAGAAGAGTAACTTCGGTTCAGTTGCCAAGGCCCGCACAATTTCCAAACGCCGCTGCTGTCCATAAGCGAGGTTCTTAGCCTTCTCATTCGCCAGATCTTCTAGGTTAAAGACTTCGAGCAGTTCGATGGCCCGGCGGTAGAGCTGGTTGCGGTTCCGGTAGTAAGCGGGTAAACGCAAGACACTAGTCAAGAAGCCAGCCCCATGTTCTGTATGGAGGGCAATCAGTACATTCTCTAAAACCGTTAGATTGGCAAAGAGTCGAATATTCTGGAAGGTCCGGCCGATACCTGCCTGGTTAATCTTCTCAGGTTTCGCTCCGGAAATATCTTGGCCAGCAAATTCAATATTGCCGCTGGTCGGTTCGTAAACCCCAGTAATCAAGTTAAAGAGTGTGGTCTTCCCAGCCCCGTTTGGACCAATCAAACCAATCAGTTCATTACTTTCGATTTCTAAATTGACATCGGAGACAGCCGTCAAACCACCAAATGTTTTGGTCAATTGATTTACTTTTAGCAAAGTCATCTTAATCCTCCTTTTTCAATTTAGAATATTGTTTCTTCTGTTTAAAGAAAGGTGAAAAGCGCAGTTCAAATTCTCCCATCAGGCCAGATGGTTTAAAGATCATAATGGCAATGATGGCTAGGGCATAAACAATCATCCGCAACTGACCGTAAGGCGCTAGGATAACGTTCAATAGCTCTAAGAGAATAGCTGCTGCAAAGCTCCCGGTAATCGAACCAATTCCCCCGAAAACAACAATAATCAAGATATCAATAGATTTTTGGAAGGTAAATTGGCCCGGTGTAATCACACCAAAGTAAGAAGCATAGAGAGTTCCAGCGATGCTTGCAGTCAAAGCCCCTAAAACAAAGGCAATGGTCTTATAGCGAGTTGTCTGTAGGCCGACTGATTCCGCGGCAATCTCATCTTCACGGACAGCAATCATCGCCCGGCCCGGACTGGAGTGGATAAAGTTCACAATAATCAAAGTCGTAATGACAACAAAGACATAGAGGGTAATCCAGTTAACATTTTGTGGGATCCCAGCAATCCCGGCTGCCCCATTGGTAATCTCGAGGTTCATAATAGTAATCCGGATAATCTCTGCAATCCCCAAGGTAGCAATGGCCAAGTAGTCGCCACGCAGGCGTAAGGTTGGAATCCCAACCACTAGAGCGAGGACAAAAGTAATCACGAGGCCTAGGCCCATCCCCAGGAACATCCCTTGGACACCTGGGATAGCCTTGGAAACCAGGGCGGCACTGTAAGCCCCGATAGCCATAAAGCCAGCGTGTCCCAAGGAGAATTGGCCGGCATAGCCGACAATCAAGTTCAACCCCACCGCAAGAATAATATTAATACCAATCTTCATCAGGATATTCTGTGTAAAGGCAGTGACTTGTCCCGTCCAATAAGAGGCTAAGATAAAGGCAAAGACCCCCACAATAAGACCTATCCATGACAGACTCGACTTGGTAAAGAAATTTTTAGCCCAACTGTTCGTTCTCATAAAACCACCTACACTTTCTCTTTAACTGTCTTACCAAAGATTCCGGTTGGTTTCATCAGTAAGATAACAATTAATACGCCATAAACCACGGCATCCTTCCAGGTAGATAAGCCGATCATAGAGACCATGGTTTCAATACAGCCGATCAAAAGGCCGCCTACCATGGCACCTGGAATCGAGCCAATCCCACCAAGCACCGCCGCAACGAATGCCTTGATCCCTGGGGTAAGCCCCATCAGTGGTGAAATAGAGTTATAGTAAATCCCAACTAAGACCCCACCAGCACCAGCCAAGGCAGAACCCAAGGCGAAGGTAAAGGAAATCACATGGTCGACATTAATCCCCATCAAACGAGCAGCTGTTTCATCAACGGAAACCGCCCGCATGGCCTGGCCCATTTTGGTTTTTTGAACGGTAAACTGGAGGCCTGCCATCAGGATAATAGTAACGATTAAAATTAAAAGCTGTTGCGTACTCACGGCGACAGAGCCAATCTGTAAACTGTAGTTGGGCAAGTTAGTCGGGAAAGCCCGCACTTCAGGCCCCACCAAATAAATCATGACATTCTGTAAGAGATAAGAAACACCAATTGCGGTAATCAAGGCTGAAATCCGAGCTTGACCGCGCAGGGGCTTATAAGCCAGGCGTTCCACAATTACCCCTAGAATTGCTGTAAAAATCATGGCAATTAGGATACTTGGCAAGACTCCGAGCCCTGTCTGTGTTACCAAGCTAAAGCCAACGAAAGCCCCCACCATATAAATATCCCCGTGGGCAAAGTTAATGAGCCCAATAATGCCGTATACCATGGTATAGCCCAAAGCCATCAGAGCGTAGATGCTCCCGAGCGATACCCCATTAATTAATTGTTGAAAGAAATTAGCCACTTTGATCCGTCCTCCTTTTATAACTGATCAGCTTAAGACCACCCGCTCTCAAAGAGAGAAGACAGGCACCTGCAAAAAACAAACCTTTTTGCCCTGCTTACGCATAGGAACCTGTCCACTTGGTCTCATGAACTTGTCTATTCTGGATCAATCGCTGTTGAATCAACGACCTTTCCATCCTTAGCCTCTAGGATAAAGGCTGTCTTCACTGTATTATGCTTGTCGTCAATTGAGAAGGTCCCTGTAATTCCTTCAAAATCCTTGGTTTCTTCAAGAGCTTGACGCACATCTTCCCGCTTGTCTGAACCAGCACGCTCCATGGCGTCAAAGGCAAGGTAAGCGGCATCGTAAGCCAGGGCCGCGAACATATCAGGCTCTGTCCCATACTTGGCCTTGTAATTGTTCATGAAGTCCTTAGTCCGCTGAGGCGAATTCTCGTCGGCAACGAAGTGGGCCGCATAGTAAATATCCGTAAAATTCTTCTTACCGGCCAAGTTTACAATTTCCTCATTACCAAAACCATCAGGGCCTAAAATCGCTGCTTGAATGCCCATTTCCCGGGCCTGCTTAATCAAGGGACCCGCTTCTTCATAGTAACCCGCCACGAAGATCACATCCGCATTTTGGCGCTTCACATTGGTCAAGATGGCGCTAAAATCCGTCTCCTTGGTCACATAACTTTCATCCGCTACAATTTCACCCTTATAGGTATTTTTGAATTCATCGGCTAAGTTTTGCCCATAATCTGATCCATTATCTTTAATAATTGCTGCTTTTTGGAAGCCTTTTTGGTTAGCGAAGGCTCCTAAGGCGGCCCCTTGGAAAGAGTCTTGGAAGCAGGTCCGGAAGACTTCTGGCAGGGTCTTGCCATTGTTATCGAGGGTGATGGTATCCCCCGTCGCAGTCGGAGTAATCATTGGGGTTTGGCTCTGCAAGGAAATTGGAATCTGAGCCTCAACACTCCCCGTCGTTGCCGGCCCTAATAGAACAGCAACATCTTCTAAGTCGACCAGGCGGGCAGCCCCCGTGGTCACTTCTTCTGGAGCTGACTTATTATCATACTCTTCATATTCGATTTGTTTGCCGTTGACCCCACCTTGAGCATTTTTCTCATCGATGGCTAGTTTAATGGCGTTATTTTGAACAATCCCGTAGGCCGATACCCCACCTGATAATTCCAGGTTTCCTCCAATTTTGATGGTGTCGTATTCTTCTTGCTCACCACTGGCTGGTTGGGTTGCTCGACTGGAGCAGGCTCCCAGCGTCAGGGCACTCATCATTAGTAAAACAAATTTTTTGATTGACATGCCTGAACCTCCTTGTTTTTTTGCTATGAGATATAGTTTAGAATTTTCAGACAATTAAGTCAAGCTTTTTTTAAGAAATCAATCAGAATTTTATCATCTTTCTTATTTTTTCAATAGAATGTTTCTATTAAAAATAAAAAAGCAGCTGCTAACAGCTACTTTTTTATTTATCTACTTATTAGTAATCGTGACGGGTAATTAAAGCTGTATTTCAATACAGATTATTTCTGAGCAGGAGTGAAGCTTTGAATTTGATCGTTAGCCATGAACGAGCAAGCGATGTGAATTAGGGATAGTCGGCGTTTAGCCTTACTAGCCCTTTGAAGCTCGCTAGGCGAGAAGAAGGTAGCAACGCTGCTAGCGCAGCCTTGAACTTCATCTCTAAGTCGCTCTGCTCCAAGAGCTGAAGCTACTCGAGCCGGTGCTGCTTTAGCCGTAGGAGCAAA
>NZ_KV786060.1:317092-326094 GCF_001806805.1 Aerococcus sp. HMSC23C02
TTAACGATCAAATTCAAAAGCGGAACGGATGCTCACTAACAGGATGTATTAAATAATTAAATCTTATTCCACCCCTTTGAGGGCTTCAACCATATCGACCTGCTTCAATTTATGGTGCATGATCGCCATAACAATAAGAGAGAAGACTAAGGTTAGAAGGCTAGCATAGAGATAGGACAAGCCTTGGATTTGGGCCGGGAAGATCATAATGTCCACTTCCACTGTCTGCAAGATATAAGTGGTTAAAAGTTGTCCCATGGCAAGTCCAGCAAGGATAGCCCCCACCGTCAACAAGAGGGTTTCCCGGTAGATATAGAGGGTGACCTCGAGTGGGTAGGCGCCCAGCACCTTGATGGTTGATAATTCCCGGATCCGTTCCGAGACATTTATATTGGTCAGGCTATAGAGCACGATGAAAGCGAGGATAGCTGCCGCGATAATCAAGACCAGGGTCACCAGGTTTAAAGTTTCCAAAGTTTCATTGAACATGTTCCGGAATTGGTCAATATTAACGACCGTGACGATCCCCTCTTCTGCCATCAAATCATCGATGACCTGGTCCTTCTTCTCAGGCGCATTATCCTTTAATTTTATTTCCACCTGGTTTTGACTAGGCAGACTTCCGATTAAGTCTTCGTAGACCGACTGGCTCATAAAGACATCGTGCATGATGTAGCTTTCAAAGACTCCCTTAACTGGCAAGTCCACCACTTGACCATCAGGATCTTCCAAGCTGATGGTATCCCCTGCTTGGATATTCAGAAGTTTAGCTAGTTTGTGGTTGATGAGGACCCCATCTTCAGGCAGGGCCATTCTCTCCCCTGTCGCCACATCTGCGAGGGCATAGAAGTCCTGGTAGTTAGAATCAGGGTCCAAGGCATGGAGGGAAACGGTCTGTTGGTTGACCCGGTCGTCTGTTGTTTGGTAGCTAGCCGTATAGAGAGGCAGGGCATCTGCCACCTGGTCATGCTGGCGGACGGTCTCATTTAGCTCATCCACTTCTTCCGCCGATAGCTTGGGCTGGTATTGAACAATGGCTTGGGCATGCTCGAGATCGATGAATTGGCGGTCAGCCAAGCCAGATATCGAGTCAGATATTCCAAAACCTGTCAATAAGAGAGCAGTTGAACCAGCAACTCCGATCAGAGTCATGGCATTGCGGCCCTTATAGCGGAAGAGGTTACGCAAACTAATCTTATTATTGAAGCTAAGTTTTTGCCAGAACCAGGTCCAACGTTCTAAGAGAATGCGTTGGCCTTCTTTAGGGGGCTTGGGCCGCATCAGGACGGCCGCTGGCTCGGTTAGCGAATTGCGGGTGACCAACCAGGCCGGTCCAACGGTTGTCAGGAGGGAAATGCTGAGGGCAAGGAGGAAGTCCTTCCAGTAGAAGCCGTAGTAGACTTCCTGTCCTAGATCGTAGAGCATCCCGTAGGCGTTGACAATGATATTGGGCAAGAGATAATTGCCCACTGCCACTCCCAGCAAGGTCCCAATGACGCTGGCTAGTCCAGCATATAATAGAAACTTAATCGCAATTTCGGAAGACCGATAGCCTAAAGCCTTGAGCGTCCCCAATTGGATCCGCTGCTCATCGACCATCCGCGTCATAGTTGTAAAGCTTACCAAGGCGGCCACTAGGAAGAAGATGACAGGAAAGACCTGGGCAATGGCGGCAATCCGGTCTGCATTGTCTTCATACTCACTGTAACCACTCAATTGGCTGCGGTCATTGACTTGGTAGTTGGGGACTTCCATTTCTTCCTTATATGTCTTGGCCTGGTTGAGTTTTTCCTGGCCTTGAGATAAGTCTTTTTCCTTAGCTTGGATATCCTCTTCGGCTTGCTTAATAGCTTCCTTGCCTTGGTCTAATTGTTCTCTAGCTTGGGCGAATTGAGGTAAGTTAGCAGCGCCTTCTCCTAGGCCAGCAGTCACTTGCTTCAATTGGTCTTCTTGACTCTGCAAGCTTTCCTTCTGCGCCTCAACTTGATCCTTGGCCTTTTGAATAGCTTCTTGGCCTGGTTTCAAGTCCTCCTCCGCTGCTTGGATGTCTTGGTCTAAGTCTTCTTGTTGTTGCTGGTAGCGTTCCTCTGGCCGACCATCCAGCGCATCTTCGATATCCGACTTAGCCTGGTCAACTTTTTCTTCATAAGCCTCGCTATAGGCTGGATAATTTTCTAAGCCATCGACCTTGAAGGCCACCTGGCTGTACAGGTCTCCAGTAAAGACCTCGGGCTGGACAACCGCAAAGCCATCGATAGCCCCCTTGCCGATAGGGCTATTTCCCCGAGCACTCTGGTCAATATACATCGGCGAGGTCACAAAGCCTACCACCTTGAAACGATTGGAGGCTAGGCCTGGAGCTTGGTCATTGCCTGTCTGGTCAGGATCAGCTAGTTCAATTTCATCTCCGATTTGATAGCTAAAGCCCCCTTCTTCGGCTAAGCGGACATCCAAAGCCACTTCATCCTTATTTTCAGGGAGACGGCCAGACCGTAACTTGTACTGGTTAACTTCCCCCATCTGGTTAAAATTCGGCAAGAAGCGTAAGAGACTCTCTTGATTTTTTTCTTCTCGGTCGACACTGCGGTAGGGATAGGCCTGGATGCCTTCCAAGTCATCCACCCGGTCAATATCTTCATCGGTTAGTCCCCAGTCAGCTTGCAGGCTCAGATCCTGTAAGTGTTGGTCTTGGAAGTAAAGGTTAGCCGTCTGACGCATATTGGGGGCTGCCGCTCGGATCCCTACGAAAAAGCCTGCCCCTAAGAAGATAATTCCCATCAAGGCAATAAAACGGGAAAAACTATTTTTTATTTCGCGTAAACTATCTTTCCATAAAGCTGTTTTCTTCATAGCCACCCCTACCATTCAATCTCAGAAACGGTCTTGGGCTCTGTTTGTAGGTAGCTATCTGCCACCTGGCCGTTCTTGATCTCAATGACACGGTCAGCCATCGGGGCAATGGCACGGTTATGGGTAATCACGATGACTGTTGTCTCTTCTTCACGAGACTGCTTCTGTAAGAGGGCGAGGACTTGCTGACCAGTTTCATTATCCAAGGCTCCTGTCGGCTCGTCGCAGAGAAGGAGTTTAGGATTTTTGGCTAGGGCTCGGGCAATAGAAACCCGCTGCTGCTCGCCCCCAGACAATTGGGCAGGAAAGTTATTCTGCCGGTCCGTTAAGCCTACTGCTGCCAAGGCTTGGTCAGCAGCAATGGCTTGTTGGGCAATCTGCTCACTTAATTCAATGTTTTCCCGGGCGGTCAAGTTGGGAATGAGATTATAGAATTGGAAGACGAAACCAACATTGTCCCGGCGAAACTTAGTCAATTGCCGGTCGTTAAACTGGCCAATCTCCTGGCCATCTACCCAGATTTCACCCGATGTGGGCTTGTCCATTCCCCCTAGAATATTTAAGGTTGTCGATTTACCCGCTCCTGATGGTCCCAGAATGACGACAAATTCTCCCGCTTCAATTTCAAAGCTCATATGGTCATTTGCCTTCACCTGGGACCGGCCTTCACCATAGGATTTAACGACATCTTTGAATTCGATATATGCCATAGTTGACCATTCCCTTTCTTCATACAATATGTTACTTTGTTAGTATATCAATAGTAAAAACTAGCTGAAAATAAAAGCAATTAAAATAAATAAATTTAAGGAGTTCTTTATGATTTACGACGTGATTGTCATTGGTGGAGGGACTAGCGGTCTCATGGCAGCTTGTGCCGCAGCTCAAGCTGGCGCCCAGGTCCTCCTCTTAGAAAAAAATCCCAGCCTCGGCAAGAAACTTTTGCTCACTGGAGGGACCCGGTGTAATGTCACCAATAAGCGTCCCGCCCGCTATATTATCGACCATATTCCAGGCAATGGCAAGTTTCTCTACAGTGCCTTCTCGCGTTTTGACAACAGCGATATTATGGCCTTCTTCGAAGAACGCGGTGTTGCTCTTAAGGAAGAAGACCACGGCCTCATGTTCCCTGTCTCGGACTCAGCCAAGACCATCCTGCAGACTTTTATCGATGAATTGAAGCATCTAGAAGTTGACATTATCTGCCAGGCCAAAGTCGAAGCACTCAAGCTCCAAGCTGGTGGGGTGACCGTTCAACTTGAGGACCAACGCCTCTTCCAGGCCCGCACAGTGGTTCTAGCCATGGGTGGCCGGGCCCATCCGCGAACGGGGTCGACAGGAGACGCCTATCCTATCTTAGAAGGCTTGGGCCACACCATCCAACCCATCTATCCCACCGAGGTCCCCCTAACCTCTTCAGAGCCCTTTATCAAAAAGAAAACCCTCCACGGTCTCTCCCTGCGCGATATCAAGCTGACCGTCCTGGATGCCAAAGAAAAGCCGGTCGTTAGCCATCAAATGGATATGATCTTTACCCATTTTGGGGTCAGTGGGCCGGCTGTTCTGCGCTGCTCCATGTTCGTCCAAAACTTGCTTCGCCAAGGCCAGCAAAAAACCGTCCGCTTGAAACTCGATGCCCTCCCTGGCCGCAGTAAAGAAGAGCTCATCCAAGCCTATGCTGACCTCCAAGCGGACTATAAGGCTAAGGCTATCCGCAATGTCCTCAAAGAAGTCGTCCCCGAGCGTTATGCCGAGTTTCTCTGCCAGAGAGCCGAGGTCCCTGGCCTGACTCCCTGCCAGGACCTATCCAAGAAGCAGTGGGCCGCCTTAGTCCATGAGCTCAAGGGCTTTAACTTTGAAGTCGATGGCAGCTTATCGATCGATAAAGCCTTCGTCACCGGAGGCGGACTCACGCTAGATGAGGTCGACCCATACTCTATGCAAAGCAAGGCCCATCCCCAAGTCTTTATCTGTGGGGAACTCCTCGACATCAACGGCTACACAGGGGGCTATAATATCACTGCCGCCTTCGTCACAGGCCACGCAGCCGGCGAAAGCGCCGCCTACCAAGCTTTCAGCATGGCCTAATCAAATAAAGACAGCACCGCTTAAACTCGAACGTTCCAGCGGTGCTGTTTTTTAGTCGGCCCGGTAAATCAATACCTTCAAATAGTCACTTTCTGGACTGTGGGCTGGCACAGGGAAATCCCCTGGCAATTTAAATTCTTGAATGAGACGTAAAGAGCGCTGGGCTTTCTTTGCGCCCTTTTCAATATCAGATTTAAAAGCAGCCAGGCTATAATTGGAAGCATTGGTGCTGCAGACCAAGTCCCCCTGACTGGCTAGGATTCCTAAAGCCCCCGCCACTAATTTAGGATAGTCTTTGTTCACTTTGAAAACTTTTTTCTTATTCCGGGCAAAGCTCGGTGGGTCCATAATGATCAAGTCATAAAACTTGTTATGACGCTGGGCATACTTATAGTAGTCGAAGGTATCCATGACGTAAATTTCCTGGTCAGCTAAGGGGATACCATTAGCCGCAAATTGTTCTTCCGTCAAGTCACGACTGCGGTTGGCCAAGTCCACACTGCAGGTTTGACTAGCCCCACCCAGGGCAGCTGCCACTGAGAAAGCGCCGGTATAGGAGAAGGTGTTGAGCACGCGGCGACCTAGCGCTAATTCGCACTGAAGATAGGTCCTGACCTCGCGCTGGTCCAGGAAGATGCCCGTCATCCAATGATCATTGAGTCGGACCACATAACGACGCCCTTCCTCCAGGACTGTAAAATGCTCAGGCGCTTCCTCTCCAGCCAACCATTCACTGGCTAAGTGGTCCTGGCTTTGGAAGCGGTTCTTCCCCACAATCCCCCGACAAGCTGGTAGGACTTCCTTAAGGGCTTCAACGATGCTTGCCCGATAGGCATAAATGCCTAGAGAATACCATTGGATCAGTAAGTAATCCCCATAGACATCGACACTTAGCCCACCCAGGCCATCACCTTCCCCATTAAAGAAGCGAAAGGCTGTCGTTAGCTCATCATCGAATAGGCCTTGGCGTTTAGTCTTAGCTCGGCTAAAAATTTGCTTGAAAAAGGACGGGTCGAGAACCTGGTCTCTTTGGTAACTATAGACCCAGCCCAAGCCCTTATTCTGCTTAGCCAAGTAAGCCATAGCGAGGAAGTCTCCCTTGGAATCGGTCAAATAAACCTGGTCACCTTCATTAAAGGAGACTTCCCCCATAAAATCATCTGCCTGCAAGAGGGGCCGACCCTGGCGCAGGGCTTGGGCTGCTTCTTGTTTTAATTTAACGGTCATCTTGATTGTCACAATCTTCCTCCTTTGCTTTAGGAAAAGTCAGGATAAAACGGGTTCCTTGGCCAGGCCTACTCTTAACCTCCACCTGGGCACCATGGGCATGGATCAATTCATGAACAATAGCCAAACCGAGTCCTGATTCCCCATAGGCCGATGACTTACGTGATTCATCTGCCTTGTAGAAGCGTTCCCAAATATTGGCTAATTCCTCTTCCGTCATCCCAATCCCCGTATCGATAATTTGAATTTCTGTTGCTTCACTCGTCTCGCGGGCTTGCAGCTTAACCTGCCCTTGGTCCGTGAATTGGATCGCATTTTGGGTAATATTAAAGAGGATTTGCCGGAGCCGGTCCCAGTCCGCATAAACTTCTGTCTCGTCCGAACAATCGATTAGAATCTGGTCTTCCTTGGACTTAGCTGCCTCTTCCAGTTGAAGGGCCAGGTCTTCCAGCATTTGCCGCAGCTTAAAGGTCATCGGCATAAGGAAAATTTCCTGCGAGCGGATCTTTTCATAGTCTAAGTTTTGGTTAACGAGCCGCGTTAAACGCTGGGTCTCATTGTGGACCAGTTCGATACTCCGGTCAAAATGTTTTTCTGGGATTAGACCATAGCGCAAGCCCTCTAAGAGGCCATTCATGGTGGTTAGCGGCGTCCGCATTTCGTGGGCCACGTCCAGCATAAATTGCCGGCGAATATTTTCCTGGCGGTTAATTTCCTCAATCGAACTTTCAAGAGACTCTGCCATCCGGTTAAAGTCCCGGCTGAGGTCGCCGATTTCATCATCATAGTCTTGGGGCAAGCGGACAGCGTAATTACCATCCGCTACTTCCTTAGTTGCTTGGCGGATGCGGCCAATCCGCTGGTTCAAGAAGTAAGAAATCCCCAGGGCAATGACTAAAGCAGCCCCGCCTACTAAGAGAGCCGCAACCAGGGTATCCATGCGGTTGCCTAAGAGACGATGGCCAAATTCAAAGTTATTTTTGCCAATAGCCACAAAGCCCTGGTAGCGATCGCCATCAAAACGGGGCACAAAAGTGGCTAAGGCATCCCCATCTTCCTTAGAAAAGCCCATATCAAAGGCACGCATGGGCTGGCGTGTCCCGCTCTTTAAACTGGCCAAATCTTGTTGGTCGAGATAGTTGGAGACAGGCTCTGTTCCCTGGCCTTCCACCTTAGGATAGACAAGCTGGGCATCTTGGTCATAGAGAAAAACCTTAATGCCCGCGCTCCCTAAGAGCTCTTGCTTGTCTGCTAAGTAATCCGGGTTGACTGATGTTTCTTCAAAATAATCGGCCATTGAATCCAATTGTTGGGCCGTTTGATTTTGAAAACGTTCTTCCGGGATACGGATCATGACATAGGACAAGCCGGATAGGGTAAATAAAATCACAACAATAAAAGCTAACAAGAGTTGGTAAAAGTAACGCAAACTAATCCCCCTCAGTCTCGTCGAACTTGTAACCGACACCCCAGACTGTTTGGATCACCTGGGGCCCTAGAGCTTCCATCTTATGGCGGAGCTTCTTAATATGGGCATCAACCGTTCGCTCGTCCCCGTAAAACGGCTCTTCCCAGAGGCTGCTGAGCAAGTTTTCTCGGGTAAAGACTTGTTTAGGATGAGAAGCAAGAAGGGCTAAGATATCAAATTCTTTAGGCGTTAAATTCTTAATCTCTTGGTCATTATAATAGGCTTCTCGGGTCTTGGTATTGATTCGAATCGATTGGGTAGACACAATATGGTCTTGGTCCTGCTTAGCTCCCTTATCTTGGTCCTGGTCAACAGCGGCTAACTGGTCCTGTTCTTCCTGGTAGCGGCGGTAGAGGGCCTTCATCCGGGCAATCAAGGTAATCGCGCTGAAGGGTTTAGTGACATAGTCGTCCGCCCCTAGACCCAGACCCAGGATCTGGTCACTCTCAGAATCACGAGCTGTGAGCATGATAATCGGTACCATCTTATTGCGCGCGCGGATCCGCTTACAGATTTCCTTGCCGTTTAGAGAGGGCAGGTTTAAATCTAAGATAATCATTTCAATTTCTTCTTCATGGTTAAGAAAATACTCCCAACCTTCTTGACCATCAGCAATAAAAATGGCTGACCAGTCCTCTTCTTGTTCAAAGTACATGCCTAGCATTTCAGAGATCGAGGCATCATCTTCAATCATTAGTATACGCATTCGAGGTCCCCACTTTCTTTATCGTTCACAAAAATAAGTATTTTCTATGTGAGCCTTCAAAACTATTGTACCCTATTTAAATTAGCTTTGAAGTAAAAAAACTTAAAATTGTTTCGTGAATTTCAGCTTTTTTCGTTTATATATCTAATAGGAGGTGAGAATAAATGAATCAAGTTGCTTGTATCGGTCGCTTAGCCGTTGATGTTGAAATTAAAGAATTTGCCAATGGCAATGCTGTCCTAAATAATCTCATTGCAATTAACCGACGCAATAGTCAAAAACAAGAAGCGGACTTTATTCCCATTGTCGCTTGGAACGGTACCGCCCGGCTAATCGCCAAATACCTTGAAAAGGGTGATGAACTGGGTCTCGTTGGCCGGATCCAAAGCCGGCGTTATGAGAATAAAGCTGGCCACAATCAAACAGCGATTGAAATTGTGATCAGCGATGTCACTTTCTTGCGTAAAAAAGTAAGCGACGCAGACAAAGTCATGACTATCCAAGTCGCTAAAGACTAAATAGAAAAATCCCTCCCCTAATAAAAACAGGCTGCGAAAAGGCAGCCTGTTGCTTTTTTATACTTTCAAATGTGGGGGCGAGGATACAGAAGCTTCTGCTCACCCCCCTGCAGTCGGGTTCGCAAAGGCAGAAAGGGAGTGACTT
>NZ_KV786060.1:326114-402267 GCF_001806805.1 Aerococcus sp. HMSC23C02
TCATCCCTTTCTAACCGCCTTTGCTCACACCCTTTATTTATAAATGGATTTGATTTCGAGGTAGTCTTGGACGCCGTAGCGGCCGTTTTCGCGTCCGATACCGGATTGTTTGTAACCGCCGTATGGTGCCTTGTTGCTCTTGCCGGATTTGTTAATGTAGACAGAGCCGGTCCGGATCTTGCGGGCAACTGCGATAGCTTCTTCATCGCTTGGGCCAACGACAGCACCGGATAGGCCGTATTCTGTATCATTAGCAATTTCAATGGCTTCTTCTAAGCTGTCATAAGGAATGACACAGAGAACTGGGCCGAAGATTTCTTCTTGGGCAATAACCATCTTGTTATCCACATCGGTAAAGACAGTTGGTTCAACATAGTGGCCTTCGCGGTCGATTTTACCCCCGCCGACAAGTACACGTGCGCCTTCTTCTTTACCCTTTTGAATATAGGATTCAACGGTTTCTTTTTGACGTTCGGAAACAACTGGACCTACCACTGTATCAGGATCTGTCGGATCGCCGATTACGACATTCTTTTCATAGTAGTTCAAAATACTTTGATTAGCCGCTTCCAATTCCTCGCGAGGAACCAAGAGACGAGTCAAGGCTGAGCAAGTTTGCCCACAGTTATTGACTACGGTATCCATGGATTTCTTCACTGCATAGTCCAAGTCGCCACCTGGCATATAGATCAATGGGGATTTACCACCAAGTTCTAGGATTAACTTTTTAATGGTAAAGCTGGCATGTTGGTAAAGATGGCGGCCCACTTCTGTTGACCCTGTAAAGGAAATGACATCAACATCCTTGTGTTCCGTTAGCACGTCGCCAACTTGGCTACCTTGGCCTGTCACTAAGTTAAAGACGCCCTTAGGTAAGCCGGCTTCCTCGCAAATTTCAGCTAAGAGGACAGCAGTAATTGGGGTATCAGTCGCAGGTTTTACAACCACTGTATTACCCGCAATCAGAGCTGGCCCAATCTTACGTTCAATCTGAGTTAATGGGAAGTTCCATGGCGTCACACAAGCTACTACGCCGAAGCCTTCCTTAACCACTTGCGTCCCATCAATATCTTCTTCGAAATGAACATTTTCTAAGTCATCGAACATGTCATCCATTTCTTTGATTGGTTGTTGGACATGCTTAGAGCGAGCGAGGCTAATCGGTGCGCCTAATTCTTGGACGATAATATCAGCGATTTCATCTTGGCGGTCAGCAATACCGTCACGCACTTTTTTCAATAAAGCAGTCCGTTCTTCCACACTGGTTTCATTCCATGCTGGGAAGGCCGCTTTTGCCGCTGCAACCGCAGCATTCATATCATCGGCAGTCCCCCGAGGAACACGCCCCACGATTTCACCATTGGCTGGATTCTTTACTTCCATCCATTCATTGGATGAGGCATTACGCCATTCACCATCAATATAAAATTGATAATCTGTCATGTCAATATCACTTCTTTCTGATTTTAATGAGAATACGCTAAGCTTTTGCTCTATTTAGCTTAGGGTTATCTCATTGTAACACAGTTTAGCCGAAATTATCGACTTATTGCTTATATCTTTCCTATAAATTACCGGTCGCCGTTGTAAATACTTGGTACCACCACATAGTCAACGGTACGCAGCGCCCCCAAGTCGCGTCCTCCTGCATAGGAAATTGAGCTCTGCAAGTCTTCTTCCATTTCCTTCAAGGTAGAGAAGAGGCTGCCCCGGCTCTCAATTAAAATCCGCTTGCCTTCGACGTTTTTGTAGATGCCTTTTTGGAATTGGCTAGCTGAACCGAAGTATTCCTTATAAGTGACGCCATCTTCTTCGACCTGCTCGCCAGGGGACTCTTCATGGGCGGCAAGGAGTGACCCTACCATCACCATGCTGGCTCCAAAGCGGATACTCTTCGCTAAGTCACCATTGGTCCGGATCCCCCCGTCAGCAATGATCGGCTTGCGGGCGGCTTTAGCGCAGAGGCGGACAGCAGCTAGCTGCCAGCCAGCGGTCCCAAAACCAGTCTTAATCTTAGTTATACATACCCGACCAGGGCCAACTCCCACCTTAGTCGCATCAGCACCGGCGTTTTCTAAATCGCGAACAGCTTCTGGTGTGGCAATATTCCCCGCAATCACAAAAGTATCGGGTAATTCTTCCTTAATAAAGCGGATCATATCGATCACTGTTTGTGAATGCCCATGGGCAATATCGATCGTAATATAATCCACTGCCTGCCCCGAAGCCTTCACTTCACGGATGAAGTCGCGCTCCTCATCTTTAACTCCCACACTAATGGAAGCATAGAGGCCTTTTTCATTCATCATTTTGATAAAGTCGAGGCGCTTTTCGGGTTGGAAACGGTGCATAATGTAGAAGTAGCCCTTCTCAGCTAATTGGATAGCGAGTGCTTCGTCAATCACCGTCTGCATATTGGCTGGTACCATCGGAATTTTAAAGCGATGTTTACCAAACTCAACACTTGTATCGCATTCGCGACGGCTTTTCACAATACATTTAGCGGGAATTAATTGAACCTGTTCGTAATCAAAAGTTTGCACGATTTTCACCTTTCTGCTTGGCTATTCATTATAATTGTCCGCCGAATATTTTACTCTATATTAGCCACAAAAGCAAGGTTTTCCTTAAAACAATCTCATTATTTCTTCCGACGACTGGGCGGTGGGTTGAGCAAAACTTGCCATTTCAAGCCCTGGCGAATCTCTTGTTTACTTGGACGGCGCTTAGGGCCTGAGTCTCTCTTCGAACTAATCTTCGGAAGATCAGCAGCAGCCTGGTCCTGATCTGCCAAAAGAGCTCGGGCATGGTCATCCAAGTAAGCCTTAAAGTCTTCATGGTCTTCATGGAAACGGTCAACGGCATCATCAATCGCTTCGTTGGTCGTATCTGAAGACATTGGCGCCAAGTCTAGATCTTGGTCCAGGTCATAGGTTCCAGCATTTTCTTCGTGGCCTTCCTCTAATTCAATGGGGGTGAGTGCTTCCCCTTCACCAACAGTCTCTTCACTTGTTTCAGCTGCCTCCTGACTAGGGCCCAGTGCCTGGATTAGAGCTTTAATGAGACGGTAAATAACATAAGCCAGTAAGACCCACGCCCACATTAGTCGTCACCTGCTGGGCTTTCCTCTTCCCCAAAGGACTGACGCATCTTCGTGTCAGCTTGGAGATTTTCTAATTGATAATGGTCCATCACTCCTAAACGTCCTGAACGCAAGGCTTCAGCCAGGGCAAGAGGCACCTGAGACTGGGCTTCGACGACCTTGGCACGCATTTCCTGGGTCTTGGCGATATTTTCTTGTTCATTGGCCACAGCCATCGCCCGTCTTTCTTCAGCCTTGGCTTGGGCAATCCGCTTGTCAGCTTCTGCTTGTTCGGCTTGCAGTTTGGCTCCGATATTGCGTCCAACATCGACGTCAGCGATATCAATGGAGAGAATTTCATAGGCAGTTCCTGAGTCCAGACCCTTGCGCAGGATGGTTTGTGAGATAGAGTCAGGGTTTTCGAGAACAATGGTATGGGTCTTAGACGAGCCGACCGTCGTCACAATCCCTTCACCAACCCGGGCAATGATGGTTGATTCCCCTGCCCCACCGACTAAGCGTTCAATATTGGCCCGCACCGTTACCTTGGCCTTGGCGCGAACTTCGATCCCATCCATGGCGACCCCGGCAATCACGGGCGTTTCAATGACTTTCGGATTAACCGAAACTTGGACAGCTTCAAAGACATCACGGCCTGCCAGGTCAATGGCTGCTGCCTGTTCGAATTCCAAGTCAATCATGGCGCGTTGGGCTGCAATCAGGGCATCCACCACCATGTTAATATCCCCACCTGCCAAGTAATGAGCTTCCAGGTCGTTGAGGTCCAAGTCAAGCCCCGCCTTAGTCGCCTTAATCAGGGGTTTAATAATACGAGACGGATTCACCCGGCGCAAACGCATGCCCACTAAGTCCCCTAAACCTACCTTAACTCCTGAGAAATGAGCCGTTACCCAAAGGCCCACAGGCACAAAGATAAAGAATAGGATAAGCAGGATAAAGGCTAAAAATACTAGAAAAGCTGCTAACCACACATTAGTCATGATCGATTCTCCTCACTTTCACGTCTTTTGTCCGAACTGCAATAATTTCAACGGCTTGTCCACGGTCAACAAAATCTTGCTCATTGATCGCTTCAACTACCCGACCGTCTGAGACCCGCACCTTACCAACCGGTCTCAAAGGGGCGACAACTTTAGCTTGCTGGCCCAATAAAAGTTCTTGGTCTCCTCTTTTGCCTTGAGAGCCTGGCTGGTCTTTTAAGACAAGTGTTTGGGCTTGGGGACTAGCAAGGACCAGACGGATCATCAAAACAGCAGTCACTAGGCCCAAATAAAGAGCAGCCAAAACTTCAAAGCCTAAAGCGCCGAGAGACAAGCGCTGCTGGAAGATTTCAAAAGCCAGCATCCCCAGACCTATCAGCCCTAAGATTCCTAAAGAAGGTAAAAAGGCCTCAAAAATCACTAAGGCTAAGCCTAGGGCCAGGACACCGATAAAGGCATAATGGCCCGGATCCCAGAGATAGAGAGCGACTAAAGCCAAGCCTAAACTTAAGGCACTTGCTCCCAATCGGTACTTACCTTGAAAGCCATAGACCAAGCAAAGAATAGAAATGATAAAGATGATAAGCGCCATCTTAAGACCTCCCTCCACCTAACTTCCATTGACGGTTATCTTCTGATACGAGTATACAATACTTGCCAAGTTTCCTGCAATCCACAAGCTAAGTTATAAGTTCGGACATACAAAAAGAGCTGGCCAAAGACCAACTCTCTAAATTTGTATGGGGTGCCTCCATAGCTAAAGCACTTATTTTGCACACTCTACTGCCGGCGCAATTCTTCGGCAAATTGGTTGATTTTGCGGAGGCGGTGGTTGACGCCAGACTTGGAAACCGGACCGCTCTCCAAGGTCTCACCCAGCTCCTTCAAGCTGGCCCCTGGGTGTTTCAAGCGGGCCTCTGCAATCTCCCGTAATTTGACTGGCAATTCCCCTAAGCCGACACGGGCTTCGATATAATTAATATTTTCAATTTGCTTACCGGCAGCGGTGACCGTCTTATTCAAATTAGCGCTCTCACAGTTCACAATCCGGTTGATGGAATTGCGCATATCCCGCATCACCCGGACATCTTCAAAGCGAAGGATAGCCTGGGTGGCACCCAGTAAGGCTAAGAAGTCAGAAATTTTTTCCGCTTCCTTAAGATAGGTAATATAGCCGCTCCGTCGTTCAATCTGCCGGGCATTGAGATCATAAGCGTTCATAAGCTCGATAATGTCTTGGTTGTGGGACTGGTGGATGGAATAAATTTCCAGATGATAGCTCGACGTCTCTGGATTATTCACCGATCCTGCCGCTAGAAAAGCGCCCCGTAGATAGGCCTTGGCCAATTTAGGATCCGCTTTAATAGCTTGGGGAACCTGGGGGATAATCATTAAGCGGTCTAGGATCTCCATATCAGACAAGATGGCCTGGGCTTCTTCATGGATACGCACAATATAGACATTGTTCTTTTTTAATTTCATCTTCCGGCGCACAATAATCTCGCCTGTCACCTGGTAGGTTTTCTTAAAAAGACTATATATCCGCCGGGCAATGGCCGCATTCTCTGTCTGAACATTTAAGACCAGACCTTGACTCAATAAGTTAATCGAACCATTCATCCTGACCAAAGCAGAAAGCTCTGCCTGAGCCTCAGCAACACTCACTTCAATCCGGGTTAATTCTTTTTTGACATCTGCAGCAAATGAACTCACGACTGGTATTCCTCTCTACTCGAAACCTTTATCCGCTTCATAAAGACGTAAAATCGTTTCGACAAGTTTATCTTGATCATGATACACGCCTGTCTCTCTGAGGTCAAGGAAATCAGCTGCAACAATTTGGGCTTCTTCTTGGAGAATCCCTGCCCGGTCTCTTTCCACCTGGACCAAGTACTCTGGGGTGAGGTCAGATTCCATGTATTCATAGGGAACCGGGGCCTTGTTGATTAAGGCATAGTCAATTCGCTTAGCCTGGAGGTGGTCATTGATCACCCGGACATGGTCCGCATCAGAAAAGTGCTCCGTCTCCCCTAACTGCGTCATAATGTTACAAATATAGACGACCTTGGCTGGGCTTTCTAGAACTGCCTGGCGGATATCTTCAATCACTAAATTAGGAAGGATCGAGGTATAGAGGGAGCCCGGTCCTAAAACAATCAGATCTGCCTCGCGAATGGCCGAGACCACTTGACGACCTGCTTGGGGTTTCCGGTCCTGGCAGGGACTGCCTGGCATACAGTGGACACTTACCCGGTCAATTGGCCGGCGCTGGCCAACAATTTCCGTTTCGCCATCAATCGTCTGCCCATCATTGTAGTGGGCCCGTAAGACAAGCGGCTCTTCAGCTGCCGGGAGGACCCGCCCCTTGACCTTCATCATCGCCGATAAAAGACGGAGGGAGCTAAAGACATCCCCGCGCATCTCAGCTAAGGCAGCAATAATCAGGTTCCCAATCGCATGGCCTGAAAACTCCTGGTCTTCTGGTGCAAAGCGGTATTGGAAAATATCCTTATAGATTTGTTCGACTTCAGATAAGGCCACAATACAATTTCGAATATCACCTGGTGGAATGGTATTGAGGGAGGTCCGGATACTGCCGCTGCTTCCCCCATTATCAGAGACTGTAACCACTGCCGTAATCTCACAATTGGCCTGTTTGAGACCGGACAGGAGGATGGGGAGGCCTGTCCCCCCTCCAATGACAGTAATTTTTAGCTTATCGTTCTTGGCTTGGTTAAGCAAGTCGCGGTTAATCATGAATGCTTCACCGCCGCCTGACTCTTACTGGCATCCCGGTGGGAAACATGGACATTGTAGCCCAGCGCTTTGATATGGTCTCCAATGCGCTCGGTCAAAGCGACAGACCGGTGCTGGCCTCCCGTACAGCCAATGGCAATCGTCACACTGCTCTTTCCTTCTGCTTCGTAGAGTGGCAGAGTGAAGTCGATCATATCTGTAAATTTATCAAAGAAGATCTGGGTATCGGACTGGGCCATGACATAATCATAGACCGGTGCATCCTGACCCGTCAGCGGTCTGAGCTCTGTCTGGTAATAGGGATTAGGGAGGAAACGCACATCCATGACAATATCTGAATCGATTGGAATTCCATATTTAAAGCCAAAGGACATCACTTCTACCGTAAAAATAGCATCATCCCCGCTATGGAATTCACGTATTAAGGTTGCCCGCAACTCCCTCGGTGACAAGGACGAGGTGTCGATTACTAGATGCGAATTTTCCTTAACGGCAGCTAATTGCTCGCGCTCACGCTGGATACCGTTTAAAACTGTACCGTCTTGTTGGAGCGGGTGGCTGCGACGAGATTCCTTATAACGCGATACCAACTTGCTATCGCTCGCTTCAAGGAAGATAATTTGCAATTTCATAAAATCTTTATGGTCCATATTCGTAAGGACTTGGTTGAGTTCGGTAAAGAAATCCCGCGAACGCAGGTCAATCACTAGGCAAACCTTACTGATCGTATCCGAACCTTGCAAGAGGTCCCAAAAAGAAGTCAAGAGGGAAGGTGGCAAGTTATCGACACAGAAATATCCCATATCTTCAAAGGATTGCAAGGCGACCGTCTTGCCGGCCCCGCTCATCCCCGTAATTATCACAAGTTTAATATTATTTTTGGTCATTCGATCACTCCTATAAAAAGATGGGACTTTCCAGGTCTTTGCCCTAGCTTGGATTCAACTTTTATGCTGTAAATTCTTTCATCGCTGCTTCATATTGGTTGAGGGCTTTTTGAGCAGCTAACTCATTCTCTGCCTCTACGCCAATATAGAACTTAATCTTAGGCTCGGTCCCACTTGGGCGAACAGCAATCCAGGTCCCATCCTCAAGTTCATATTTCAAGACATTTGATGGGGCTTGGTCTAAACTTTCCTGCTTGCCATCCGCATAAGTTTTGGACTGGTCGGCAAAATCAGAAGTTGCTTTAACTTGAACCCCCGCAATTTCCTTGAGGGGTTCTTCTCTTAAGCCCTTCATCAATTGCTCAATCTTAGCGGCACCTGCCTGTCCAGGTAGTTTAACAGAAATGGTCTTTTCTTTAAAGTAACCATACTCCTGGAAGATTTCTTGCAGGCCATCATAAGGCGTCTTACCTTGTTTTTTATAATAGGCGGTCATTTCTGACATTAGGAGAATAGCTTGAACGGCATCCTTATCACGGACAAAGGGCTTAACCAGGTAGCCATAGCTCTCTTCGAAACCAAAGAGGAAGGTCTTGCTTTGGTCTTTTTGATATTGTTTGATCTTATCCGCGATCCACTTAAAGCCAGTCAGAGTATTAACGGTGTCTACCCCATAGGCCGCTGCAATCTTAGCTGGAAGTTCCGATGAAACAATAGATTTCAAAATAACACCATTATCAGGCAATTCATCGGCATCCTTCTTGGCCTGGAGGATGTAGTGGGTCATGAGGGCCCCAATCTGATTCCCGGTTAAGATTTGGTACTTGCCATTAGGTAGGCGGACAGCGCCCCCCATCCGGTCAGCATCGGGGTCGGTTGCTAGCAGGATATCAGCTGCTTCTGCTTCCCCGTACTTGATAGCATATTCAAAGGCTGCCGCATCTTCAGGGTTAGGATCTGGCGCATAGGTGAAATCAGGGTCCGGATTCTTCTGTTCGTCAACAAAGACAACTGACTCGAAACCGGCGTGGTCTAGAGCCCGTGAAACCGGCATTTGACCAGTTCCGTGCAGAGGGGTGTAAACGATGGTTACTTGGTCGCCCATTTCTTTAACCAGGTCTTGGTCAATGGTCACTTCTGCTACCCGGGCCAGGTATTTCTGGTCAAGCTCTTCTCCAATAATGGTTAAGAGATCACTCGACTTCAGTTCTTCTTGGGACAAGCTAGGGATCGTTAGGAGGTCAACCCCTTCCGTGTGGGCCACCAGGGCATCGGCATCTTCAGGCGTCATCTGGCCGCCATCCGCGCCATAAACCTTATAGCCGTTATATTCAGCAGTATTATGACTGGCAGTAATCATAATCCCCGCAAAGGTTTCCAGTTTACGCACGGTAAAGGAAAGCTCTGGGGTTGGACGCAGGGATTCATAAACGTAAGTTGGAATACCATGCTTGGCCAAGACAGCTGCTGATTCATAGGCAAAGCGCTGGCTATCATGGCGGCCATCATAGGCAATCGCCACCCCAGCTTCCTTGGCCTCGGCCCCATAATCTTCCATTAAGCGGGCCAGCCCTTCTGTAGATAGGCGAACCGTATAGATGTTCAAGCGATTAATTCCTGGGCCCATGAGTCCGCGCATACCTGCTGTCCCAAAAGCAATTCGTTGGTAGAAGGCATCTTCCAAAGCTTCGGGATCTTCTTTTAAAGTGTCTAATTCTTCTCTTAGAGTTGGATCGAGGTCTTCAAAGTCGTCCCAGTGTTTAAAGTTTTCTTGCCAAGTCATGATTAACACTCCTCATCATATTCTTTTCCTATATTATAGCAAATTTTACCCGTAAAGGCTTCTAATCTTATCCTAATTTTCAAAAGATGTAAGCCCTTAACAAAGATCAGTCTCTTTTAGGATAGCTATTAGCCTAAGCAAATAAAAAACATAGTCAAAAGCCTAGTTAGCTGGGCTCTTGACCATGCTAAATCATCATTCTTAAACTTCTTCGTCGTGGTAACCGTAGCCGTAGTAGGAGTTGATCGCATCCCCTACGGCCCCATTATAGATGGCACCGAGGACATTGGCATTGACAGCATCGAGGAGTTCTTTGGACTTTTGGACATTGCGAATCTGGGAGACATTCTCCCGCAAAACGAAGATGACATTATCGACCCGTGATGCCATGATCTGGGCATCGGTCACCAAGAGGATCGGTGGCGTATCAATAATCACCAAGTCAAAGAGCTGCTCCAGTTCATCAATGATATCTGCCATCCGCTGAGAACTCAGGAGTTCGGCAGGGTTTGGCGGCTTAGGACCAGCCGGCAAGACATAGAGATTAGCCTCAGGAACATATTGGACATAATTCATGGTCTTCAGTTCTCTTTGGGTCAGCAGACTGGTCAGGCCAGAAGGTTCATCCACGTCAAAAGTCTTATGAATCGTAGGCTTACGCAGGTCACAGTCTACAATGCAGACCCGTAAGTTCAGGTCGGCCATTACCGTTGCGATATTGGCTACAATGGTCGACTTCCCTTCCCAAGCTCCCGAGGAAGTAAACATAATGGATTTGAATTTCTGTTCTTCCATGGCGAATTGAATATTGGTTCGAATAGTCCGAAACTGTTCCGAGACAATATCATTAGGGCGCTGGAGGGTAATCAAGCTGGAACCTTGGCGCTGTTCCCGGTTCTTTTTGACGATTTCTTTTTGTTTGAAACGAGAAAACATTCTTAACACCTCCTAGATGCGACGTTTATTGTCGTCGTAGTTAGCTGACCGGCCCTTCCGTTTGAAGCGCGTTTCTCGTACTTCTGTCTGGCTCATTTCGGGTAGGACCCCAATTAAATGCCAGCCCATCTCGCTGACAATCTCTTCGCTGCGGACTGTCTTATCGCGGTAGGCTTGCCAGAGGGCCCAAAGCGAGGCGAGAAGGAAGGCTAGCCCACCACCGATCAAGATATCCCAAACGGGTTTAGGCCGGATTTTTTTTGTATGGGTTTTTGCATCAGCCACTTGCTTGACCTGGCTATTGGGATAGATTTCATTCACCTGCTTGCCGAAGCTTGAGGCAATCTGGTTGGCTAAGTCGGAAGCCGTGTAGGGCGAATGGTCGACCACTGCAATTTGTAGCACGAGGGACTCCTCATTGGTCGTCACACGCACCCGATCACGCAGAGCCTGGTAGGACAAGTCCTCCTCCGCTCCTTGAGCGACCGGTTCCAGGACAGCTGGTGTTACAACAATTTCCTTATAAGTATCGGTCAGTGTCTTGGCCTGGTCAGCTAAGGGGGCAGTCGTTTGTTCCTCCGTATTTTGGTGGACAATCACTTGGGCTGTCCCTTCATACTGGGGCTCAAGAACGAGGAAGGAGATAAGGCTGGCCAGGATCATCCCGATAACCGTTGCCATAATGATAAAGGCCAGCTTATTTTTCATAATTTTTAGAATCTCGGTTAGAGGTTTGCGCTGTTTCTTCGCCATAAGAACCACCTTTCTTCTTACTTTTGGCGCTTGAAGAAGTCAAAAAATGTCCGTTTCTTCTTCAACTGATAATGGGTCACCATGGGATCCCCATTCAATAAACTAATGGCATTCTGCTTTAAATCAAAGCTAAAACTTTCACCATATTTTTCTTCTAAGTATTGGTAAACGCTAGCCAAACTGTCCCCTCGCCAGGAATCGCTAGCACAGAAAGCCCCTGAGGCAATCACATGAAGATAGCGGCGCTCAACCAAGTCCCAGGTCAAGCGGTAAACGGGATCTGGGCTGGAGGGCAGCAAGGAAGTCGCTGAAGCTTGAATACTGCAACCCTGCTCACAAATATCATAAAGGAGCTGGGGCTTGTTTTGAAAGCAGGCTTGCTTTTCCGGTTGGCTAATAATGGGCCGAATATTATGAGCAAGCAAGCTGAAGAGAACTTCCTGGGTATAGGCAGGCAAATCTTGGTCGGGAAAACGAATGAATAAATAGCGTTGGTTGAGGTCTGCGAAAGAAACTTTTCCCGCTAAGACATCATCGGCTAAGCTTGCTTCTAACAAGGCTTCGTGGCCTGGATAAAGACGGAGGGGCAAGCCTCTGCGGTCAAGCGCCTCCTGGTAGGCCTCAGCGACAGCTTCTAATTTAGCGAGCGGTGCAATGGTCGTATCGTGCTGGTAAGGAGCTAGCGACAAGACATGGCTAGTGCCTGCTTGTAAGATTTGATTGACCCTGGGCAAGGTATCTTCAAAACGCAAGCCTTCCTCCACTTCCGGAAGAATATGGGTATGAACATCAACAAGCACACGCATCAACTCCTCTCAATCACTAGGCTAGTGGGAGAAATCTTCACAAGCAAGCAAACGACTCTCCGCATCATAACTTAATTTCATATCAATATACTGGTCGCTTTCAAATAATTTCTTAAGGAAAATCCGATCTCCTTCCCAGAGTTCTAAATCGGGAATCTGGTCGCGCTTAACCCATTCTAAGTCCCCTTCATAGGTCTGGATCACTTGCCGGGAAGCCAAGCGACCAGTATAGAGGAAGATGTAGAGGGGCTCGTCATCGGCAAAGAAAAAGGTAATCACGCCCCGAGCTTGGGCTTCTAGAAGGTCTTGGCCCGTTTCTTCCTTCACTTCTCTTCGGGCACATTCTAAAGGACTCTCTCCCCATTCGAACTTACCGCCTACACCTAACCATTTATTATGGTTGATATCATTAGCTTTCTTAGTCCGATGGAGCATAAGAACCTCATCACCGTCAATCAGATAAACTAAACTCGTTAATTGCAAGTCCTGCCTCCTCTTCTTTAATTGGCTTGGTAGCGGCGAGGTAAATTAGGAACGGCAATCACGCCATAAGCATCCCGACCTGCATGGATACCAATTACTGGGGTTAGATAAGTCTTCTCCACCCTGATGTGGGGATAGGCAGCTGTAAAAGCTTGCTCTAGGGCTGCCACCCCTTCTGGATTGAGGGCATCCAAAACAATCAGCCGCTCTACCCCGTCAGGATAGTCCTGGATCCGCTTCTCGATTTCATCAACAATTGTCGCATAAACACGTTTACGCGACCGCACCTTAGCAAAAACTTCTACCTTGCTATGGACCTCTAGCACAGGGAAGATATTCAATATTTTTCCAATGAGGGCCGAGGCATTACCAGCTCGCCCTCCCTTAACCAGGTAAGACAAGTCTTCAAAGCAACATAAAAGCGCTGTCTGATCCACCATTTTTTCCAGGTGGTCAAGGATCTCCCCTTCACTAGCCCCGGCTTCTTGGAGACGTATCGTATGGTCAAGCAGGGCTTCAATAGCTAGAGAAATCGACTTAGAATCAATCACATGAACTGTTAAGCGGTCATCATACTCGTGCATGACTGAATAGGCGGTTTGATAAGTCCCACTTAGGTCGGCAGACAAGAAGAAACCGTAAACCGCCTCATAACCTTCCGCTACTAAGTCGTCCATAATATCGTAGAACTGCTGGGGTTGGGGCTGGGAAGTCGTCGGAATCTCTTCTTCTTTGGGTAAGTCTTCGTAGAAACGCTGTAGGGCTTCGGGGTCTGTCGTGTCACGCAAGCTATCACCATTCGCATAATGAATCGATAGGTAAACTTGATAGACATCGGGATGGTCTTGGTAAGCTTCCGGTAAGGACGCTGTACTGTCAATAATATAAGCTGTTTTCATATCTAACCTTTCCAAGTTATCGCAAAATAACTTCATTCGTAGAGTCTCGCTTGCAAGCAAGCGTATATGTTCATTATAACAAATCTGACCTTTAAATGATATGAAAGCGGCGGGTAAAGCCTCTTCCTAAGTCTAGCACAATCTTGTCTTCATGCCTTCTGATTAATTTTTAAAAATATATAAATACTCACTAAGGGAATTTTTTCATTGGCTTTCTGACAGAGATTTAATACAATTATTGTTCTTATTTTCATAAAAGAGGGCGCTTACAGGGTGGAATAGACCAAATGCCCGTCATGGAAAGGCTTATGCCTTGAATTTATCATACATAAAGATTAAATTAATGGAAAAGGAGGAATTATTTATGCATAGATTTAATCGTTATCTAGGAGCTGGCGACAAAGAAGCCGGCTACAACCTATCATGGGGAGCGATCTTTGCAGGCGTTGTTACTTTTATCGCCTTAATGATCACCCTCGGTTTTATTGGTAATGCCATTGGCTTCGGGACAGTGAGTCCTAAAGCGAGCAATCCAATGTCAGGCGTTGGAACTGGGGTCTTAATTTGGACGGTTATCCAATTAATCCTTTCATTCTTAGGGGCTGGCTTTGTTTCTGGGATTACCGCCCGTCGCGTGGGTGTGGTTCACGGTTTCTTAACCTGGGCTGTATCAACCATCGCAACCTTTATTTTACTTTCAGTCGCTACCGTGTCGATCCTGTCATCCGTGGGGACTTTCTTTGGCCAAGTGGCACAGACAGCCGGTCAAAGCGTTGAAAGTGTAACTTCTTCAGCAGCTGATAGCGTCTCCAATGGCGTTAATGCCCTCACTGACCAAATTGATGTGAACCAAAGTGACATCCAAAGTTTAGAAAACGATGTCAACGACGTCCTACGTGATACCAATATCAAAGAGCTCCAACCAGAATACTTGAAGGGGCAGCTCCAAGGGGCAACTGACGACATCAGCCAAGCTGCTAAAGACTTGGTAACGAATCCTGAGAATTCAGATGCTATCTTTGACCAATTAAGTAATCAATTGCAAGCACGGACAGAAAGCATCACGGAAAACGTGGATGAACAAGCCGTTGCCAATGCCATCGAATCTAACTCTGATTTATCCCAAGCGGAAGCTGAACAAACTACTCAAAATATTGTCGAAGGGTACAACCGTGCAGCCAGCGAAGCCCGTCAACAAATTGACCAGGCTAGCCAAGCGCTTGACCAAACCAAGTCTGAAGCTCAAGACGCGATTGCACAATTACGGAATGAAGCCAACAAAGCTTCTGACACGACTGCTCAAGCTTCAATCTGGGCCTTTGTCGGACTCTTACTTGGTGCCATTCTCTCAGCTCTTGGTGGTTACTTCGGGACAAAATTCGTCACAGAAGAAGCCAATGAAAATCATATCTAGTCTAAATTAGCTATTGCTAGATAGACAAAAAGCGCCTTTAGTCGGGCGCTTTTTTTGTTGGCATTATTTAGTTATAAGCTTTGAATATAATTATAAGCTTCTTGGCCAGCTTGGCCGCCGTCACCAACTGCGGTTGAAATTTGCCGCAATTTCTTTTGGCGGATGTCACCAGCAGCAAAGATACCAGGGACCTTCGTCAACATGTTCTCGTCAGTGATGACCCAGCCTTCCTCATCGGTGATGCCCAGGTCATCAAAGCCAGCTTGGTTGGGGAGGAGGCCAATATAGATAAAGACCCCATCGCAGTCTTCCACATAAGAAGAGCCATCCTTCTTAACAATCCGAACTCCCGTCACCTTCTGACCGTCGCCTAGGATTTCTTGGACTTGGGCATCCCAGGTGAAATCAATCTTCTCATTAGCAAAGGCCCGCTCTTGGAGAATCGCTTGGGCCCGTAACTGATCGCGTCGGTGGACAATGGTCACTTGCTTGGCATACTGGGTCAAGTAAGCCCCTTCTTCAACAGCTGAGTCTCCTCCACCTACAACGATCAACTTACCATCCTTGAAGAAGGCTCCGTCGCAGACAGCACAGTAGCTAACTCCGCGCCCAGCATAGTCGGCCTCACCTGGCACATCCAGGAGACGGTGGGTGGACCCCGTTGCAATCACAATCGCCTTAGCTTGGTAGGTTGCCGTATCGGTTTCAATCGTATGGTAGGGTTGGCCGGGATGGATCGCTTTAACATTCCCATAGGCATAATCTGCCCCGAAACGCATGGCCCCTTCATACATACTGGTCGCCAGGTCTGGCCCTTGGATGCTAGGGAAGCCTGGATAGTTTTCTACTTCAGCTGTATTCAAGAGCTCGCCCCCCGGTACACCCCGCTCTAAGATTAGAACCGATAGGGCTGCCCGTGAGGTATAGAGGGCGGCAGTCATCCCCGCTGGCCCACAGCCAATGACTAAGACATCATATTGTTTAATTTCTTCGCTCATTCTCTCACTCCTTATTTAATTCGTCCTCAAGACTCAGGAGATAGTCAGTCAGGCCCTGGCGGATACTCTCTTGGCCTAAGCCATACTCGATGGTTGTCTTCATATAGCCAAGCTTATCCCCCACATCATAGCGTTGGCCCTTAAATTCGTAAGCAAATACCCGCTGAGTGCGGTTCAAACGATCGATGGCATCAGTTAATTGGATTTCATTGCCTGCTCCTGCTTTTTGAGTTTCTAAAAGGCCGAAGATTTCAGGTGTTAGTAAATAGCGGCCAATAATAGCCAAGTTAGAAGGGGCCACAGAAGGATCCGGTTTTTCGACAAAGCGGCGAACATTGTAGATGCCATCGCGGAACTTCGCTTCAGGATCAATGATGCCATACTTATCGGTATCTTCCTCGGCAACGGGCATCACGGCAATGTTGGAAGCATGGGTCTCATTATAGGCGCCAATTAATTGCTTGGTTAATGGTTCCTCATCTACCATCAAATCGTCCCCGAGCATGACCACGAAGGGTTCGTCGCCAACAAAAGCCTTGGCTTGAAGAACCGCATGACCGAGGCCTAGTGGATAGGATTGGCGCTTAAAGTAGAGGTTAAGCCCAACATTCTCCTGTATTAGTTCTAGTAATTGGTCCTCACCCTTCTGCTTGAGGACGCCCTCGAGTTCAATATTCGAATCAAAGTAGTCTTCTAGAGGGCGTTTACTCTTACCTGTGATGATTAAAATATCTTCTATTCCCGACGCTAATGCCTCTTCCACTATGAATTGGATGGTTGGCTTATTGACAATCGGTAGCATCTCTTTAGCCATCGCCTTAGTAGCTGGTAGGAAACGGGTTCCAAAACCAGCCGCTGGAATAATTGCTTTACGTACTTTTTTCATAAGTCCTCCTTAAGAAATTACTTTAAGTTCTTTTCGCCAGATAGTCAATTAATGCGCTTCGTAATTGGGCTTCTTCCTTACCTTCCCGCATCATCAGCTGGGTTAGGGCTTCTTCCACCGGCATGCCTTCATAGAGAATAGCGTAGAGAGCATTGGTAATGGGCATATCGACACCTAAGTCAGCCGCTAATTCGTATGCCGCCTTGGTCGTCGGAATTCCCTCAACGACCATGCCCATCTTAGCTTCTACTTCTTCAGGGCTAGCTCCCTGAGCAATCTGGTTGCCGGCCCGCCAATTCCGTGAGTGGACGCTGTTACAGGTCACAATGAGATCCCCCACTCCGCTTAAGCCAGAAAAGGTTAGGGGATCCGCACCCATAGCCAGGCCCAAACGAGTAATTTCGGCTAAACCACGCGTGATCAAGGCTGCCTTGGTGTTATCCCCATAGTTTAAGCCATCTACCCCGCCGGCCGCGACCGCAATAATATTCTTCAGGGCCCCACCCAATTCCACACCGATACAGTCAGTGTTGGTATAAACCCGGAAATAGCGGTTGAGAAAGACTGCTTGGACTTCCTTGGCCGCTTCTAAGTCTCGGCTCGCTGCTGTGATCGTTGTGATATGGCGGACCGCCACCTCTTCCGCATGACTTGGCCCAGACAGTGCCACGATGCCGCGGTAGTCACAGTCTTCTAGAACTTCTTCGATAATCTGACTGATCCGCAAATGGCTACCTTGTTCCAAGCCCTTAGAAGCATGGAGGATAAGCGGCGGCTTGTCCGCTCCCGAAGCTTGATCAGAGGCTAAAACTTCCTTTACTTGTTGGCTGACAGACCGGATTGCCTTGGTCGGCACCACAAAACAGACCATATCAGCTTGTTTGAGTGCCTCGCTCAAATCCGTCGTCACTAAGATATCCTCAGCTAGGTGCAGGTCGGGCAGGTAGGCAGCATTAATCCGCGTCTGACGGATCTCTTCTGCTTGGTCTGCATCAACGGTCCAGAGCCGAACCTGGTGCTGGTTGTCATTTAATACCATGGCGAGAGCCGACCCCCAAGAGCCAGCGCCTAATACTGCAACACGATAACTTTGCATTTAGTTCTCCTCCGTTTTCTTCTGTTCAATCGCATAGAGACTCGCTTCCTGGTAGGGAGTGGGAGCTTTTTGCCAACGTCGCCAGATAATTGCGCCCAGGCCAATAAGCACCAAGACTAAGGATAGGACTTGGGAGACACGGAAGGGCCCCCAATAGAGGCTATCTGTCCGCAGCCCCTCAATAAAGAAACGTCCGATCCCATACCAAATCAAGTAGAGGAAGGTCGTCTCCCCTACTCTCAGTTTGCCCCTAATATTACGTAAATACAAGAGAACCACAACCCCTAAAAGGTTCCATAGTGATTCGTAAAGAAAGGTCGGATGGTAGTAGACCCCGTCGATCTGCATACCTTCCACAATAAAATCAGGTAAGTGGAGGCGGTCACGAAGAAATTCTACCGACACGGGGCCTCCATGGGCCTCCTGGTTAACAAAATTTCCCCAGCGGCCAATGGCTTGGGCAAGCAGGAGGTAAGGCGCCATCACATCTGTCAAAAGTAGGAAGCGCCAGCCCTTAGACCGACAATAAAGGTAAATAGTCAATAGGGCCGCTAAAACGCCCCCATAGATGGCAATCCCACCATTCCAAATTTGGATAATCTCATCCAAGTGCTGGCGGTAATAATCCCATTCGAAGATCACATAATAGAGTCGAGCCCCGATAAAGCCAATGGGAATGGCCCAAACCAAGACATCTAAAATTAAATCCTCAGGCCAGCCCCGCCGCTTAATTTCACGGCTACCCAATTGAATAGCTAAAAGGATACCTCCAGCTATGATAATCCCATACCAACGAATGGGCCAGCCAAATAGCTCGAAAGCGACGGGATCAATGGCTGCTAAAACACGATCACTCAACATATTATCCTTCCTCTTGACTGTTACTTTCGATCAAATGCGTTAAACGGTCTTCAAATTCCTTGGCTGAATTGTAGCCGAGATCATTGGCTCGGAAATTCATGGCAGCTACTTCGACGATGCTAGAAATATTCCGTCCCATCTGAACCGGAACGGTAATCTTAGCCACCTTCACCCCAAAGATATCTTCCTCTTCGGCAGCGGTTCCCAAACGGTCATACTTGTCCTCCTTGTGCCAGAGCTTCAACTGGATGATCAAGTTCACCTGTTGCTTCTGGCGGACAGCTCCTGCGCCGTAGAGGGTCATAATATTAATAATGCCCAGGCCCCGAATTTCCATCATGTTTTCAAGGATAGCGGGCGCCTCCCCCATAATGGTATATTCATCTCTTTGATAGAGTTCGACCCGGTCATCAGCAACCAGGCGGTGGCCATTCTTAACCAGTTCGAGGGCAGCTTCCGACTTACCAACGCCACTCTCGCCCATAATGAGCACACCTAAACCATAAACCTCAACAAAGACACCATGGCGCGAGGTACGGGTCGCCAAACGTTCCTGAAGAAAGGTCGTCAAGCGAGAAGAGAGGTGGGTGGTCGAGGTATTGATCCCAATCACCGGAATATGGTTTTCATTAGCTGCCTGGATCACTTCGTACTCCGGCCGCAAGTCGCGGGAAAAAACAAAAACCGGTGTCTTATCCCGGGCTAGACGCCGCATCACCAATAAACGTTCTTCACTGGTCATCTTGCTCATAAAAGAATGCTCGTTACGGCCAAAAAGTTGGATCCGTTCTTCAGGATAATAATTAAAATAACCGGTCAATTCCAATCCCGGGCGCGAAATATCTGATACTGTGATCTCTCGATCCAGATAGTCCTCACCAGAAATAATATTCATCTTGAGTGCCTCTACTAGCTCACGAACTGT
The DNA here is from genome assembly GCF_001806805.1 of Aerococcus sp. HMSC23C02. Taxonomy (NCBI): domain Bacteria; kingdom Bacillati; phylum Bacillota; class Bacilli; order Lactobacillales; family Aerococcaceae; genus Aerococcus; species Aerococcus sp. HMSC23C02. Next base: position 345,682 of record NZ_KV786060.1, read on the forward strand.
AACTACCGCCATGTAGAACTCCTTCCATCCTTCGCATCAATGCTGTTTTTCTCCTATTTTACCATAGATTCCCCCAAGAAGCTTCACCGACATCAAGGACCGCCCCTTAGGCAGGCAAAGAAAATAAAAGAGGCTGGGACAAAAGCCCCGGCCTCTTTTAAAATAACGAACTTTTTTAGCAAAAATCTGTTCCAAAAGTCAGTCCTGACATCCACTTCATGAACTATGTCCAATCGTTTTCCAACGATTTCCCATAGTTCGCTCCAGTGATTCAGGACTAACCGACTTTTGTCACACTCTCTTTATTATAGGTTAAAAGTCATTCCAATTTCCCTGCTGGTCATCATCAATGTGTTCAGCTTCTTTAATGCGACCGAAACCTCGGGGGTGGCGGTGGGTTTTCTCAGCCTTGCGCTTAAAAGGCTTTCCTTCACTTGGAATCAAATAAGCCGCCACGATGTAGATCAGGATGAGGAAGGGATTGAAGAAAGTGAAGATGGCGTAAAGCCAGCGGATAAGGGTTGAACTGACGCCAAAATAAGCTGCCAGGCCCCCTAGTAAGCCGGTTAGAACGCGGTCTGTTTTGGATCTTCTTAATTTTTTAGTCATGGTTATCCTCCTATTACTTAGCCTCTGCCTTCAACCAGATATCTCCAGAAACGGATGACAGGTTGATTTGGGCAGGGCGTGTCTCGCCTAAATAATATATGCTCTTCGCTTGGTTAAAGCGAGAATCAGCCAAGGTTTCTACCTTAAAGCTTTCTTGCCGCCAACGTATAGTCCCATTATTGGAACGCAGGTCAGCATTCAAACTCGTTGCTGGATTAACATTGAGCTTGACATCTCCCGAAGTGGTCTGGCAGTTAACGGTCTCTAAGTCCGGGCTTGTCACCGTCAACCGCAAGTTCCCATTCAGGGTATCCATGGCCAGCTCGCGAACCGCTCCAATGAAGCGCTGGTCCCCATTGGCTGTCTGCGCATCCAGATGGTCAAAGGCAACTTGGTCCAAAACTACTAAACCGTTCTTGGTATTCACCCGGCCACTGCTTGCCTGGCACTCAGCGACCCGGATATCCCCATCAATGGTATAAAGATCCAGGTTTTCCGCTTCTAAACCAGTCAGCTGGATGCCTCCTAATAAGCTCCTAAAATTTAATTGGCCGAATTTTACTTTGGGAAGGCGCAAGTGGATATTAGTAGATAGCAGGCGGTTATTTAATTCAAAACGTAAACATCCGCCTTGGTTTTCAATCAGGGTTCTTTTTCTAAAGGCTTCTTCAACGCTTTCTTCCTGGTACTTACCTAGGATAGTCCCTGTCACTAAGACTTCCACCCGGTCGATCTCGGCGACTTCAACCAGGATGTCTCCCTTAGAGATTGAAAAATCAAAATTCTTGGCGATCTCGTCAAAAGTAAAACGTTCTTCAAATTGCCGGGTGACTAAGTGGGGACGGGGGATCCCCGACCGGCCCCGGTCAAAGTGAACCGTTCCTTCAACGGCCGTCTTAAGGTCCTTGAACATTTGACCCAATCCTGTCTTCTCTGCCTGGCTGGTCTTTGCTTTTGGCTCCTCTGCTGGTCCGTCTGCTGAGTCATTATTTGATTGGTTCGCTTGGTCACGCAAGTAAGTCAATTCTGTTTTGAGACCCTTGATTTCTTCTTCTAAGGCCAACTTGGCCTCCGCTTCGTCCGTTGATTCAGCCAACCCCAGTTCTTCTAAGGCAGCCTCCTTGGCATCTAATTCAGCTTCTAATTTTTCTTCGCGATCTAAGTAATAATTTTTCAGAATCGCTTGGGCTAAGTCATCCTGGCCTTGGTCTTCATAGAATTCCGCCAAGGCTTGTGCTTCTTCAAATGAGAGGCTCTGCTTCTGCTTTTGGTTATCACTTTCTTTAGCTTGGCGCTGTTCTAAAAGCACCAAGGCTTCTTCTCGACTGAGTAAACCTTCTTGAACTAATTTCAGTATACGTTGTTTGTCCTCACTCATCGTGTCGCCTCCTTGTTTATCTTGAACCTATTATCTCAATTTTTTCAAGTTTTAACATAGGCCCTGAGATGTATTTATCTTGTAAGCCCCCGAAAGGCACAGCGGCTGCCTGCTGGACTGGCTGTCACCGCCAATTGAACGGGCAGCTCCTGCTTCAATTCCTCCACGTGGGAAATAATCGCAATCAAGCGGCCACTGGCTTCCTGGAGCTCAATCAGGGTATCCATGGCCTGGTGGAGGGACTCTTCATCCAAACTACCAAAGCCCTCGTCAATAAAGAGGGTTGAAATTTCAATACCACCTGCATGATTTTGGATCACATCGCTTAAGGCTAGGGCCAGGGAGAGTGAAGCCTTAAAGCTCTCACCCCCTGATAGGGACTGGACGCTGCGGCTGCTACCGGAATAATAATCCATTACCGCCAAGTCTAAACCCTTAGCAGCTGTTCCCCCCTTGTCTGTACGTTCACGCAAGAACTGATAGCGGCCACTCGTCATCTGCTTAAAGCGTCGATTGGCCTGCTGGATAATCTGATCAAAGTAATAAGCTAAGATATAGCGCTCAAAAGAAATACGTTGGCTGCCTGATCGTGTCCCGTTAGCGACTTCAGCGAGTAAGACCAATTCCCCGTAATGTTGGGATTGCGCTTGGTAGCGGGCTAAGCGGGCATTGAAGGCCTGGTCGAGCTGGTCTAGGCGGGTCAGCTGGGTCAAGCGTCTATCCCGGTATTGTTGTTCTTTTTGAACTTGCTCGCTTACTTCCTGGAGACGGGCTTGAGTTTGGTCAAGGTCTAAAGCCTCCTCCCTAGCAGCCAAGGCCTGCCGATTCTTGGCTATTTGTTGGTCCAGAGCATAACGGTCCTGTTCATAATTTCGCCAAAATTTCTCCACAGCTGACCAATCTTTATCCGCACGGTGGTAGTTAGAAAGGTCTTCGGCCGTGAGATCAAAATCGGTTAGGCTTGCCTGGAAGTGTGACCAGCCCTCTTGGTAACGCTGGTCTTGCCGTCCCAGGCTCTCTTCCAAGCCCGCTTTCTGTGCTTTTAAGCGAACTACTTGGTCACTTGCTGCTTGGAAGCTGGCTTGAGCTTTTTGATAGGCCTCTTTTACCTTTTGAATTTTCTGTTCAAGTTCTTTTTCAGCAGCCAGGAGGTCATCCATTTCCTGGTAGTTTAGCTGGGCAGCCAAAGCCTGCATGTCTTCTTTTAAGTCCTTATACTGCCTTTCCTGGTTATCCAAACGTTCCTCGAGCTGACCTTCTTCTTGTCTGACCGCAACTTGTTTTTCTTGGTAGGTCACGAGATCTTCTTGGACCTGGTCATAGTCCCTTTGTCGCTGAGCTTGGGCCTTCTCTTTAGCTAGTAGCTGGTCCGCTTGGGTCTTTAGGCGACGATCTTCTTCTACTAAGTCAGAAGAGAAATTCCCTTCTTTTGCCTGGTCTTCTAGCTGGTCTGTAAGCTTCTGCATTTCTTTTTGGGCATAGCCCAGTTGGCTACCCAGCTGGGTCAAATCCTGGTAGGCCTGGCGCTCCTCAGCTTCTAAACTGTCAGTGTCTGGCACCGGCCCCTCTTGGTCACTTGTCCCTTCATAAACTGCCGGGTGGTCCAAGCTCCCACAAAGCGGACAAGCCTGGCCAGGGACTAAGTCAGCCGCTAACTTGCCCAGGTAATCCGCTTGCTCCCTGAGCCGACCTGCTTCAAGCGCCGACTGAGTCTGCCGCCAAGTCTCTTGAGCCGCTTGGTAGTCTAGCTCCAGCTGGCTAAGCTGGTCTGTCTGCTCCTGCTTGCTTGCCATTAAGTGGCGGTAAGTCGCATAAGTTGCCTGCTTATTTTCCAATTGGTAGCGCTCCTTAAGCAAGTCGTCAGGATTCAGCCACTGATTCTGGAGCTGCTGAGCTTTTTCTTTAGCTAGGTCAATCTTTTGCGCGAAGCCTTCCTGGTCTTCCTGAAGCGCAAGAAGTCTCTTTTGACTCGTCTGGATGGATTGGTCAAGTGCTTGGGCACCTTCCCTTTTCTTCAACCAGGTCTTTAAGTCGTGTTCCTCCAAGCGCATCTGAGCCAGCTTTTCCTCCCAGTCGTCGACTTGGGCATAGGAGTCTTGACTGGCTTCTAAGCTAGTTTGAGCAGCTTCTTTAGCGGCCTGGTATTGGCTAGCTTCTGCTTCGACTTCCCCCAGGCGCTTTCTCTCCTGGCTAATGACTTCCGCCAATTGTTCCAAGTCAGCTTGGTTCTTAGCCAGGGGCCGCGTTTTTTGATAGAAGTCCCAGTCCGCCTTGGCCTTATGATAGACCGAAGACTTTTGATCCAAGTCAACTTGTGCTTGGGCCAAGCGGTCCGCTTCTTTTAAGCGCTCTAAGTGCTGGTTGAGCACCTGACTTTCTGCTTGCCCGTCTCCGATCTTCTTTTCCGCTGCCTTAACACCTGCTCGCTGGTTTTCCAAAGCCTCCGCCACTTGGTCCGCAAAAGCTGCGAAGTCTTCTTGATTAGCAGCTTCTCTTAAAGCTTCTTGACTCGCTTCATCTAGCAGGTCCAGGATATCCGTTTTGTCCTCCTTAAGGGCTTGGTAGTCTTGGCCCATTTCTTTTTCTAAAGCTTGTTTCTTAGCCAGGAGGTCATCCTGGAAGTTTTTAAGATGGTAGGTCGTAAAAATCTTGCGAAAGATGACCTCTTTTTCACGGCTAGGGGCCTCTAAGAGCTGCTTGAATTCACCCTGGGGCAGCATCACAATTTGTCGGAACTGGTCGACACTGAGGCCTAATAGTTCTTCTAGGGCCTGGTTGGCTTCTTGGGTCTTTTGGAAGACCCGGTCCCCTCGGTCGAAAGTCACACTTGCCTTCAGGTTGATCGGACGTTGGGTTTTGGGACTGGGGCCCTTTTGCTGGGGAATACGTTTAACGGAATAAGTCTTTCCGCCAAGTTCAAAGCTCAAATAAATATAGGACAGTTCATGGTCACTGGCTAAGTCTGATTTGAGCTCAGCCTCCTGGCGCGAACTGCCGCTGGTCTTACCATAGAGGGCATAGACAATGGCATCGAATATGGTTGTCTTACCAGCGCCAGTGGGTCCCGTAATTAGAAACAACTGGGTCTGGCCTAGGTCCCGGAAATCAATCTGCATCCGCTCACGGTAGGGACCAAAAGCTTGCATCTCTAATATAATCGGTTTCATTGGTCACCTGCCTCCTCTCCTCTGCCTTGGGCCTCAGCCATGATTTGCTTAACCACTTGCTCTTGGTAAGCCGTCAAGACCTGGCCCGTTTGATCTTCATAAAAATCGGCAAAGACCTGGTCTAAAGCTTCTTTTTGCTGGGCCTGGTAGCCTGTTTCAGATTGTGGTTGATCGACTTCTAGGGCCGAGTAGGTCAAGGCCATAATGTGGGGATAGACTTGGCGCAAGCGTGCCATCGCTTCATGGACGGGCTGGGCATCGGTCAGTTCCACATAGAGGTAGTCATCAGACTGGTCGGCCATTAAGTCTTCAAAAGTCCCCTTTACCTGCCGCAAATCATATTTAGGCTGGATGGGATGGGGGGTAACGGTCAGGTCTTCCTTGGTCAGATCAACTTCTAAAAAAACCTTGCGCTGGCGGGCTTCCGATTTTGAGTATTTTAAGGGAGACCCACTGTAGTAGATATGCTGGTTTTTAACAAACTGGCGGCCGTGCAAGTGTCCTAGGGCAACATAGTCAAAATCCTCAAAAAGATCAGCAGGAACATAGGCAGAGTTCCCCATGCTCAGGGGACGTTCAGACTCCGTGTGCTCTAAATCTGCCCCCGCCTCGTCCAAATCGACATTGGTTACATAGCCATGGAAGACTAGGAGGTTGAGCCGGTCAGGTCGCCAGTCCCCCGCCTTAATGGTTTGGATTTGAACCGCTAGCGCATCGGCCATAGAGCGGATTGTCTGGTCAGGGTATAACTTTTGGATTTGACCATAGTCACTGTAGGGCAGGAGATAAACATCAGCCTCTTCCAGACAGACACGGCGGATTTCTTTTTTGACCATGCCCTCTAAGTAGAGGCCCTCCTTTTCTAAGATAGCGGAAGCATAGTCGATGCGCTCCCCGCTATCATGGTTGCCCGAGATAATACAAATGGGGCAAGCGATTTCTTCCGACATCTGGGTCAATAATTGATTGCACAGGTGGACACTCTCGCGATTAGGAAGGGACCGGTCATAAAGATCCCCCGCAATAATCACAAGATCTGGCCCCATCTCTGCTACCTGACTGATCCATGCCGTTAAAACATCCGCCTGGTCATCGAGCAGACTTCTTTCATTGATCACTTTTCCGATATGCCAATCGGAAGTATGGATAATTTTCATATGGACTCCTCACTCGGTGAAAAAGAGGCTGGTAAATTCGTCCACCCTCTTTGACACAACTTATTCTTTTTCCAGTAATGGTTTTAGGTATTGACCGGTGTAGGAAGCTTCCACTTGGGCCACTTCCTCAGGGGTCCCACCAGCAACGAGCTGGCCACCCTTTTCGCCGCCTTCTGGTCCCAGATCAACAATATAATCGGCGGTTTTAATCACATCTAGATTATGTTCAATAATAATCACCGTGTTTCCCGCATCCACTAGACGCTGGAGGACCTCTAAGAGACGCTTAATATCATGACTATGTAAGCCGGTCGTTGGTTCATCAAGGATATAGACCGTCTTCCCTGTCGCCACGCGCTGGAGCTCACTAGCTAATTTCATCCGTTGGGCTTCACCACCGGAAAGCGAGGGCGCAGGTTGACCCAGGCTAACATAGCCCAAGCCCACATCCACCATGGTCTGTAATTTACGCTTGATCTTTGGCACCGCAGAGAAGAAGTCTAAGGCTTCCTCAGCCCGCATGTCCAAGACCTCCGCAATATTCTTTCCTTTATAAGTGACTTCCAAGGTCTCCGCATTGTAGCGGGTCCCCTTACAGAGCTCGCAAGGCACGTAGACATCCGGCAAGAAGTGCATCTCTACCTTAAGGATCCCGTCACCCTTGCAGGCCTCACAGCGCCCTCCTTTGACATTAAAGGAAAAGCGTCCCTTATTGTAGCCACGGATCTTCGCCTCATTGGTTTGGGCAAAGAGTTCCCGGATATCGTCAAATACAGAGGTATAGGTCGCTGGATTCGACCGGGGTGTCCGACCGATTGGGCTCTGGTCAATATCAATAATCTTATCTAGGCCCTCATAACCCGAGACACTGTCTGACTTACCGGGATGAATTTGCGCCCGGTTGAGATCGCGAGCCAAGGTCTTCTTGAGGACTTCGTTGATCAGCGAACTCTTACCCGATCCGGAAACGCCGGTCACGACATCCAAACGCCCAATAGGCAAGCGGACATCGATCCCTTTCAGGTTATTTTGACGGGCGCCCTTAATCTCTAGCCAGCCCTTATCTTCCTGACGACGCTCTGATGGGACTTCAATGGCAAGGTCTCCACTCAGATAGCGGCCTGTCAGCGAATCAGGATTTTGAGCTACTTCTTGGGGGGTGCCGCTAGCCACGACTTCGCCCCCATGCTCTCCAGCGCCTGGTCCCATATCGATCAGGTAGTCTGCAGCCCACATGGTCTCCTCATCGTGTTCCACTACGATGAGGGTATTCCCTAAATCACGCATTCTCTGCAGAGAGCGGATCAAGCGATCATTGTCTCTTTGGTGGAGACCAATCGAAGGCTCATCTAGGACATACATGATACCCGATAGGTTAGATCCAATCTGGGTAGCCAAACGAATACGTTGGGCTTCCCCACCCGATAAGGTACCGGCTGACCGGTCGAGCGTTAAATAATCGAGACCAACTTCTTGTAAGAAGCCCAGCCGGGACCGCAATTCTTCAAGAATCGGTGCAGCAATTTCACTATCCTGTTCACCCAAGTGGAGTTGCTTAAAGAAGTGGATTGTTTTTTCAATGGGCATGGCCGTTACTTCTGCTATATCCTCACCTTCGACCTTGACGCAGAGGGCCCGCTCATTCAAGCGTTTGCCATGGCACTTGTCACAGGGCAATTCGGCTAAGTATTGTCGCATATTGTCGCGCACCATATTGGATGAACTGTTATGGTAACGCCGGCTGACATTATTAGCAACTCCCTCAAAGGTCATATCCTTATCTTGAACCTTGCCAAAATCATTGACATAGTGAAAATGGAAGGTCTCATCCTTAGACCCATAGAGCAATAAGTCCCTCTGCTCTTCAGTCAAATCTTCAAAGGCTTTATCGAAAGGAATATCGAAGGCTTCCGCTGCTTGTTTTAAGAGGGTTGGATAGTAGCCTGACCAATTAGAATTCCAGGCTTGAATGGCGCCCTCTTCTAGACTTTTCGATGGATCAGGGACCAGTAAGTCCAAGTCAACCACCAATTTCTGTCCCAAACCATCGCAAACTTCACAACGTCCATAAGGGGCATTGAAGGAAAAGAGCCGAGGTTCCAGTTCTCCTACGGTAAAGCCACATAGGGGGCAGGCATAATGCTCAGAAAAAAGGATCTCTTCCCCATCAATGATATCCAAAAGGGCATAGCCATCCGTTAGGCGGAGAGCCGTCTCCAAAGAATCCGCTAAGCGCGTCCGGATACCTTCCTTAATGACTAAGCGGTCGATTACAATATTAATATTGTGCTTCTGATTTTTATTTAGTTCTGGCAGGTCCTCGATATCATAGAGCTCGCCATCAATTTGAACTCGGACATAGCCCTGCTGTTGAATCTTCTCCAATAATCGTTTATGCTGGCCCTTCTTGCCGTAAACCACCGGTGCCATAACTTGGACGCGGGTTCTCTCTTCCAAGGCTTCTGCCCGCTCGATCATCTGGTCAATGGACTGGCTAGCGATGGGTGTCCCGTCATTGGGACAAATAGGCTGACCTACCCGGGCGTAAAGTAAACGCAAGTAATCGTTCACTTCTGTAATCGTTCCAACGGTTGACCGAGGATTACGGTTGGTGGTCTTCTGGTCAATTGAAATAGCAGGACTCAACCCATCGATACTATCGACATCTGCTTTGCGAGAATTCCCTAAGAATTGACGAGCGAAGGCTGACAGGCTTTCAATATAACGACGCTGTCCCTCCGCATAGAGCGTATCAAAGGCTAGAGAAGACTTTCCCGAACCTGATAAGCCTGTTACAACGACCATTTCATTGCGTGGAATTTCAACATCAATATTTTTTAAATTGTGAGAACGTGCCCCACGAACCACTATTTCATCTCTCACAGACTTCACTCTTTCTTTGACAATTTATTTACCTATACAAACAAGTGTTCTGATTCATTATAGCATGGATTAAATGAATTAACTATTATTATACTCCACGCCCCATTCTAAAGCTTTCCTAGTCGATTCTCAAATGATTTGCAAAAAAATAAGCCGGACTCGAGGTCCGGCTAGGTAAAATATATTTTGATTAACCAAAACGTCCAGCAACATAGTCGGCTGTCTGTTCGTTATTTGGATTATTGAAGATTTGTTCGGTTGGCCCGAATTCAATGATCCGTGAATGGCCAGGCGCACGATCAGGATCAGCATAGAAGAATGCTGTATAATCAGATACCCGAGCTGCTTGTTGCATATTGTGGGTTACGATAACAATGGTATATTTTTCTTTCAACTCTTGAACAAGTTCTTCAATTTTAAGGGTTGAAATTGGGTCCAAAGCTGAAGTTGGTTCATCCATCAATAAGATTTCTGGTTTTACTGCAAGCGCACGTGCAATACATACCCGTTGCTGCTGACCACCAGAAATCGCTAAACCAGACTTGTTGAGGTCGTCTTTGACTTCATCCCAAATGGCAGCCCCTTTAAGAGAAGTTTCCACGATTTCATCTAATTCTGCCTTATCTTTAGTGCCATGAGTCCGTGGACCATAAGCCACATTGTCATAAATGCTCATAGGGAAGGGGTTAGGTTGTTGGAAAACCATCCCCACCCGTTTTCTCAAGTGGTTAACATTGACATCCTTGGCATAGATATCCTTACCATCTAAAGCAATCTCACCTGTAATTTTGCAACCTTCAATTAAGTCATTCATACGATTTAAACTCTTTAAGAAGGTTGATTTCCCTGAACCTGATGGGCCGATTAAGGCGGTTACCTGTTTTTCATAAATATCCATATCGATATCTTCCAAGGCTTGGAAATTGCCATAAAATAGGCTCATATTCCGAGCAGTCATTGTTACTTTGTGTTCTTCTGCCATTTTATTTTTGTCCCCCTTGAGCTCCTAATTTATTGGATAACCAAGTCGATAATCCGTTGATAATTAATACAAATAATAGTAAGACAACACCTGTTGCCATGGCTTGGTCACGGTGCAAGCCTTCTGTTGATAAAATATACATGTGTAAGGCCAGTGTCCGACCAGATGCAAATAAGCTATCGGGCAAGCTAGTTGCGGTCCCTAAGGTGTACATAAGAGCCGCCGTTTCCCCAACAATCCGTCCAATCGCTAAGATGATACCGGATAGGATACCAGGCATAGCCACTGGTAAAACAATCTTGAAGATGGTCCGTAGCTTACCAGCCCCTAAACCAAAGCTCCCTTCACGCATCTTGTCACTAACAGACATCAGCCCTTCTTCGGTATTCCGAATAATTAATGGAAGGACCATAACCGCCATGGTCAAGATACCTGCTAGTAATGAATATTGGAAGCCAGCAGCAATAACAAAGGCTAGCATCCCGAACAAACCATAAACAATGGATGGAACCCCTGATAAGGTGTCAGAAGCTACCCGAATGGCTTCTACCCATTTATTGTTCTTACCAGCATATTCAATCAAATAAAAACCAGCGAAGACCCCCAGAGGTACAGCAATTAACAAGGCTCCTAGGATCACATAAATGGTTGTGATAATGGCGGGCATCATCGACACATTATCTGTTGTATACTCAAAGGCAAAAAGGTCTGCTGATAGGTAAGGAATCCCATTAATTAACACATAGCCGATAATATAGATAAGCCAAGCAAAAGTTACGATAGTAAAGAAATAGGTTAGGTACTTTAATGCTCTATCCATTAGCCTTGCACGCCTCCTTTGCGTTTAACAACTGCTAAGATCCCGTTGATCATTAGGACGATGACAAAGAGTACAGCCCCTGTGGCAATCAAAGCGCTCCGGTGGTCGCCAGATGCATAGGCCATTTCTAGCATAATGTTAGCTGTCATGGTCCGGGTCCCTTGGAAGAGACCTTTAGGGAAGACAGCCGCGTTCCCGGCTACCATGATAACCGCCATGGTTTCGCCGACAGCCCGACCAATCCCCATAATAACGGAGGCCAGAATCCCCGAGCGAGCAGCTGGTACCATAATGCGGTAGGCTGTCCGGTCGTGAGTTGCCCCCAAACCAACAGAAGCTTGGTAATAGGACTTAGGAACCGCACGCAAGGATGATTCGGACATGGTAATAATAGTCGGTAAGATCATAATACCCAAAACTAGGCCAGCTGTAAATACACTCATCCCACTGGAAGGAATTCCCATCGACCGAACCGTCTTACGGATAATCGGAACTAAAACCACCAAACCGAAGTAACCATAAACGATGGATGGAATCCCAGCCATCAGGTTGACCCCAGGTTTAAGGATTTTATGCAATTTGTCAGGGCAGTAGAAGGCCATAAAGACTGCTGTAAAAATGCCAGTCGGAACCCCAAACAAAATAGCCAGGCAGGTTACATAGAAAGATCCAACCAGCATTGGAGCAATCCCATAGATATCATTAGTTGGCTTCCAAGTATCACCAAACAGAAAGCTTCCCAGGCCATAGTCAGCTAAGAAAGGAATACTGCGTGCAAAAATGAAGTAGCAAATTGCTGCTAAAGCAAAGATAGACAGCAAGGCGCAGATGAAGAAAATCCACTTCATTACGACTTCAAGTGTATTATTTTGATTCATTGCTTTCTCCTCTAAAATATACAAGTCTCATAAACATTGGAAAACAGCTACTAGTGTTCAATAGTAGCTGTCCTCCTCTCTTCTTAAGCTAGGTCACTATTTAACTTCTGACCAATCTGTGATTTCACCCACGAAGATACCTTTAACACTTTCTAAAGTAATATCTCCTAAACCATTTTCATTATTTACAATAACAGCAATCCCATCTTGGGCAATTGCTTCTGCTTCAACATCTGTTTCGTCTTCCTTAAGTTCACGGGAAGCCATACCGATATCAGCGGTTCCTTCTTGGGCAGCTTGTACCCCTGCACCAGAACCGTTTTGGGTGATGTTAATGCTTACACCTGGGTTTAACTTTTCATATTCTTCTTTTAATTTTTCCATAACAGGGCCAACAGAAGTGGAACCAGAGATATTGATATTTCCTTCTGCAGAACCGTCGCCGGCATAAGCCTCAGCATCACTCTTCACTGGCACATAGCCTTCAGCTAAGATAATGTCTTGGCCTTCCTTAGAGAAGATGAAGTCATGGAAGTCTTGAGCTGCGCCTTCTAAGTCGCCCTTGTGAACAATATTAAATGGACGAGCAATCGCATATTCACCAGAAGCAACATTTTCTTCAGTTGGTTCAACGCCATTGACATTTAAGGCCTTAACGGTATCGTTTAATGACCCTAAAGAAATGTAACCAATAGCTGCTGGGTCCCCAGCGACAGAAGTCATCACGCCGTCTGTTGAGTTTTGGATATCTGCCATATCCGTTGTGTTATCGTTGTCGCCTTCTTTAACACCTGTAATTTCAACAAAGGCATCACGTGTACCAGATCCTTCTTCACGGCTGATCACTTGGATTAAACCTTCAGGAGCACCAGAAGCGCCACCTGCATCAGCTTCAGAATCACCGCTATCGCTAGCTGAGTTACCACATGCAGCTAATAGAGCCGCACTCCCTAATACAGTGATTAATTTTGAAAACTTCTTCATTTCTACCATGAATTAACCGTCCTTCCTAAACTCTTGGAGTTCATTTGGATTAATATTTTTTGCTATATATTAATCATACACGTTAATTGTAAATTTCTTGTATAGTTTGGGCTAAAAATCAGCGAGTAATGTTAAAGTTTTGTAAATTTTATGTAAAGTTTGTTATAACTTAAAATTAAAAAAACTATTCTTCTAAAATCTCAATTCCGTCATCATTATCTTCCAAATCGAGCATAGGCAGATAGACATTGAAACAAGAGCCCTGGCCATATTGACTCTCTACATGGATCTTCCCGTTCATGCTATTGACCAAGTTACGAACAATAGATAAACCGAGACCTGTCCCTCCTGAATTGGTTGACCGGTCCTTGCTCACCCGGTAAAAGCGTTCAAAAATACGGGGCAAGTCTTCACGGGGAATCCCGACACCATTATCCTTGACGCTAATATGAACGTAACCCTCTGCTTCCATCAGGTCTAAGATAATCCAGACATCGCCACCCGGATTAGTGTACTTGATCCCATTGTTCACGAGATTCGTTAATATTTGATCGATCCGGCCAGCTTCACTATTGAAAATAATCGGTTCCTCGTGGAGATTCACCGTATGCAGTGAGATTCCTTTCCGCAAGGCTAATTCTTCCGCTTTCACCAAAGCGCCGTTAGCCAGAACTTCCAGGTCAATACTTTCTACCTTATGGCCGATCTGATCCTGTTCAATCTTAGACAAGTCCAAAATATCTGAAATCAAGGAGGTTAAACGATTACTCTCAGAGGCTATGATGCCGACAAATTCCTGGGCCAAGTCAGGATCTTCCAAGGCCCCATCTAAGAGAGTTTCAGCAAAGCCTTGGATCGAGGTAATCGGCGTCTTCAACTCGTGGGAGGCATTGGAAATGAAATCTGTTCGAACCTTCTCTAAGCGTCTTATTTCAGTGATATCATAAATCAGAACAATCACCTGGCTGCCCGTATCAGGACCCGCCGGCGATTCCTCGATATAAATCACATTCACATCTAAGATAACTTCTTTGGGATAGTATAAGTAAACCTCATCGTTGTAATTACTCTTGTCTTGAAAACAATTCTCAATCATCTGTTTGAGCCGGTAACCATGGAGCACATTATCATAGCGCTTGCCCCAAATATCATCCGTCTCAATACCTAGTATCGTAAAGAAGGCTGAGTTACTTACCTGGATACGCTGCTGGTCATCAATGAGGAGGACCCCAACAATCAGATAGTCAATCAGCTGGTTTAATCGTTTCTGTTGGGTTAGAATCTGCCCCTGCTGCCGTTCTAAATTCTCTGCAAGCCCGTTAATATTGCGACCGATTTCATCGAACTCCTCGATCCCCTTACTTTCATAGCGACTCTGATAATCATTATGAGAAAGGTCATCGACAATCCGGGTAATAGCCTGGACAGGATTTGACAAACGTTTGAAATAATAATAGAGCAAGGCTAATAAGACAGCCATAGCCAGTATCGAACAGATAAATGCAATCCCCATCAAGCGTGACTGGGCAGCAGAAAGATCGGACACCGCCCGGATAATTTGAATATAGGCAATGGGATCTCCCTTACTATTGCGCATAAATTCCGTATACTGATAGATTGTATTATCTTCCGAATTGTTATCATGGGTCTTAAAATCTGTCGTATTGGCCCAGGCCCTGTCAAAAGCTTGACTTTCTCGAGGTGCAGCAGGCAAGTCCGCGTTCCCCATAGCAATTAATTCCCGCTTGTCCATATCGTAAATAATGATCCGCTCAGCTGGGTTGAGAACACCAATCAAGTTATTAATCATTCCCACCCATTTGCGGTCACGATTTTGAATATTTTCTTCATTTAAGGACATAAAGGACTTGCGCAAAGTAGCGGCTGTCTCTGTCATCTGTTCCTGTGTTTCCTCACCTACAACGTGTTCCACCACTAAGTTGGCATTATAGGCAAAAAGAAAACTATAAAGAATAAAAAGTAGGGCAAAAAGACCCGTTAAACGTGCTGTGAGCCGCTTCATGGCTTAGGAACCTCAAACTTATAGCCGAAGCCCCGAACCGTCTTAATATATTGAGGTTTCTTAGTATCTTCTTCGATTTTTTCCCGCAAATGGCTAATATGAACATCCACAATACGCGTTTCCACTGGATAGTCAAAATCCCATATTTTCTGTAGCAATTGTTCCCGCGATAGGGTCCGGTTCACCCGTTTGGACATATAGTAAAGCAAGTCAAATTCTTTAGGTGTCATATCAACAAGCTCGCCCCGCACGCTAACGGAAAAGTCTCCCGTATTGATGATAATATCTCCCACCTTAACTAACTCATCTTCCTCTAAGTCATCTGCTGGAACTGGGTAGGAATTTTCAGCCACATGCTGGCGCAGGGAGTCAGCCTCTGCTTGGGACTTGGCTTTTTCTTCCGACTGCCGAGTGGACCGGCGCAGGATCGCCTTCATCCGTGCCAGGACTTCACGCGGACTGAAAGGCTTCGTCATATAGTCATCCGCCCCTAGTTCAAGTCCGATAATCTTCTCCAACTCTTGGTCCTTAGCTGTTAACATGAGGATGGCTGTTTCGATATTTTTTTGTCGGAGACGGCGACAAATTTCCATCCCATCAATACCTGGCAACATAATATCCAGGATGATCAGGTCAAATTCATTGCTTTTCCCTAATTCGTAACCCCGGTTACCATCTTCCGCCGTCGTCACGTCATAGCCTTCCTTTTCCAAGTTGAATTGCAATAACTTACGGATTGACGCTTCATCATCAACAATTAGTACCTTTTTCATTCCTTACACCCCATCTTCATCACGACTTAATTCTCAACTTCATTATTCAACTGAGCCTTAAGATAGGCATCAATAAAGAGATCAATCTCACCATCCATCACCCCATCGACATCGCCTGTTTCGCAATTCGTTCGGTGGTCCTTGACCATGTTGTAAGGATGGAAAACATAAGACCGGATCTGAGAGCCCCAGGCAATCTGAGATTTCTCACCGCGAATTTCATCCAACTCCTTAGCATTTTCTTCCTCTAGAATCCGAGCCAATTTAGCTTGGAGCATCCGCATGGCGACTTCCCGGTTCTGGAACTGGGAACGCTGGTCTTGGGAGGCAACAACAATTCCCGTGGGCAAGTGCTTGAGGCGGACAGCTGATGATGTCTTGTTAACATGCTGGCCCCCAGCCCCTGACGCACGAAAAACGTCCATTTCAATATCATCAGGATTAATCTCAATCTCTGTCTGTTGGTCAATCTCTGGCATCACCTCTACTGAGGCAAAGGAGGTATGCCGGCGACTATTGGAATCAAAGGGTGAAATTCTTACCAAACGATGTATCCCATGTTCAGACTTCAAGAGACCATATGCATTGTGGCCGAGAATTTCCATCGAAACCGTCTTAATGCCTGCTTCATCCCCAGATTGATAGTCTAAGTAATTAATCTTATAACCATGTTGGCTCGCCCAACGTTCGTACATCCGGGTCAACATACTTGCCCAATCTTGGGATTCCGTTCCCCCGGCTCCCGGATGAACTTCAACGATCGCTGAAAGCTTATCATACTCGCCGCTTAGCAGCATGTTTCGTTCATACTTAACCATTGCTTGGGTGAAAGCTTGCATCTTATCCTGCAATTCTGTCCCAAGATCGGGATCATCAGGTTCCTCACTGACCAATTCATAGAGCGTCTCAAGCTCCTCGTACTCTTCCTCCAAGTCATGGAAGGTTTGATAAACAGACTTCGCCTGGTTATTGGCTTGAATCAATTCCTGCGCCTTGTCCGAATCGTCCCAAAAGGATGGATCCAGCATTTTCGCTTCGTTTTCAGCAATCGTCTCTTCCAAACTGTCTAAGTCAAAGAGACCCCCTGAAGCTTTCCAATTGATCGCGGTCCCCATCGAGCAAATGACGAATTTCGTACAATTCCATTATATCCCACACTTTCTATCTATATAATTAGCTAAAAACCTTCAATTCTAATTATAAAGAAATTTCTAACAAGCACAAGTTGAATCCTCTTTCTAAACATTTTCAAATGCATACAAAAAGAGCCAGCTTTAAGCTGACTCTTTAAGACAGATAAATTTTATCAGGCTGAGCTTAATCTTTAGTAAATTCCTCTTCAATATCAATTAAACCATATTTGCCATCATGACGTTTATAAACTAAGGCAAAGCTTTCGGTCTCTGCATTTTCAAAGATGAAGAAGTTGTGGCCGAGTAAGTCCATTTGGAGAACAGCTTCTTCTGCTGACATCGGTTTAACTGAGAAAGTTTTTTGACGAACGATTTCAATCCCATGATCGTCGCCCCCAGCTTTCTGCTCATCAGCAGCAATTTCACCGAGTCCTTTTTCCCGAGAGCGGCGGTTCATCCGTGTTTTATACTTGTGAACTTGGCGCTCTAGTTTATCTACCACTAAATCGATGCTCCCGTAGAGGTCTTGTGAAGTAACTTCTGCACGGAGCGTCAATCGTGGGAGAGGAATGGTAACTTCTGCTTTCGCATCATGGTTTTGATAAACCTTAGCATTCACGTATACTGTTGCCTCTGGATCATTATCGAAATATTTCTCTAGCTTACTAATCTTATCTTCCGCATATTGACGGATAGCCGGAGTGATTTCAATATTTTCTCCCCTAACATTATAAGTAAACATAAATACTCATTCCTTTCTAACCAGTTTCCTGGCGAAAGCTCATTCGCTTTCTTGATTCTAATCTTATTATAAAAAATAACGCTTTCTTTTTCAATGAAAAGGCCTTTGAAATTTAATTTGTTCAATCTATCGTGCCAAAGTAAAGCCGGATAAATTCTGATAACCCGCCTGGTCGAGCGCCTGGTAGCAGGCAAACATGGTGGCTCCCGTGGTATAGACATCATCGAAAAGAATAAAGGCCTGGTCTTTGGGATAAGAAAAAGTTGGGGCTAAACGGATTCCGCGGTCCGCTTGCAGGCGCTCGCGTCGGCCCTTGAGTGCTTGCTTCCCTTCCTTGGGCTGGCTGGGTAAGAAAGCTTGGTCATAGGGAAGGCCGACTGCTTCTAGGATGCATTCGGTTTGGTGGAAGCCCCGCTTACGGTAATTGGCCTCGCTCGATGGCAGAGGTAGCCAGATAGCTTCCGGCTGTCCTTGATGAAAGTCACGCAAGACTTGTTCAAAAGAAGCAGCCAATCGCACATCCCCCAAGCGTTTGAATTGGTGGACCCAGGCCTTAAAGGCTGCGTCGTAATGCAAGAGGGCGCAGTTTTTAAAGTACCACCCTTGGTCCTGCCAGCGCAGGCAGTCCCTGCAATAAGCAGTATCCGAGTCTTCATGAGATCGGCCGCATTGCTGGCAGGTTTGCCCACTTATCCAAGCAAAGCTTTGCCAGCAAGCTGTACATAACTTAGCTTCTGTAATAGGGCGGAAAGCTAAAAAATCCTTGAGCGAGAAATGAGCCGGCATGCTTTCTTGGCACAAGAGACACCTAGTCATCGAGCAGCCCCCTCTCATGGGCAAGCCGGTTCATGTCTTTAATCTGCCTGATTGCTGCCTGGCTGGCCCGCGTTTTTCCCTGGTGGAAGAAGACCACCTCTCCTGTCGCTGCGTCCGCCTTCCGTCCCACCCGGCCACTGATCTGAACTAGGGCCTGCTGGGTGAAAGTCCGATCTTCCGTACCGAGAACTGCTACATCAATATTGGGGAAGGTCACCCCTCTTTCGAGAATCGTCGTCGTGAGTAAGAAATCATAGCCCTCCTCCCGCATGACCTGGACCTTGGCTGTGCGTTCAGGGTCTTTAGCCGATACACTAGCTAGGCGGGCCTGGTCAAAAACACGGTGTAAGACCTCCTCCAAGGCTAGCATCAAAGGAATATGGGGTAAAAAGAGCAAAAAGCGGCGTTTGGCCTCTAGCTTACTGCCTATCCAGTGATCCAATCGGCGGGGCAATTTAGCCTGACTCAGGGATTGCCGCCAATTACCAACCCATACATAGTGGGGAACGGGCAAGGCCTTGCGGTGGTAGCGGGCAGGTAGGATAAAAGCTGCCACCTCTTGTTTTTTAATCGCTGCTTCCTGTCGCCGGCTAGGGGTTGCCGATAAGAAAATCCGCACGCCCCCTTCAACTAGCGCACGCTCAGCCGCAAAATGTAAAGTTTGATCATCGACAAAAGGAAAAGCATCCACTTCATCGATAATAATGCCATCAAAATATGCTTGAAAACGGATGAGCTGGTGGGTGGAACAAATGGTCAACGGGCAGTCACGAAAAGACTGGTCGGATTGCCCGTGCAAGAGCGCAATATCAAGTTGGGGGAAGGCCGCTTGTAAGCGGGGGTAGAGCTCATTACAGACATCCAAACGTGGACTGGCTAAGGCCAAACGCTTGCCGTCCGCCATGGCGACTTGGAGGGCCGGAAATAACATTTCCGTTTTCCCTGCTCCAGTTACTGCCCAAATAAAACAATCTTTCCCCTCTTCGAAGCTCTGCCGGATCTTTTGGGCGCCTTCTGCCTGCTGGTTGGATAATTGCCCCTGCCAAGCTAGACATACTTCCGCTTCCGAAGGCTTAACCGCCGGCTTGCGAGGAAGGTGGTAGAGTCTATCACAAGAAGAAAGTTTGCCAAATTGTAGGCAAGATAGGCAATAATAGCAGTCTTCACGTTGGAAACAAGGATTCCGGTAAAAAGCCGCCTGGTCCTGGTTGTGGCAGCGTTGGCAGCTTAACTGCCCATACTGGCCAGACACCGCCTCTAGGCACTGGACCCCTTCCAAGCCTTCGATTTGCTCAGGGGCTAGCTCCACTTCTTCCGCCGTCAGCAAACGACCACGCAAAGCGTCAGTTGAATGTTCCTCCATCTTTCTCCCTCCTTACTCATATATAAACCAAAAGCTCGTTTATTCACTAAATGCTTTTATAAAAGTAAAGATACTTTCCTTAAAAAGATAAAAAAGTCGAAATTTGACTCTCGTTCGCGTAAAATGAAAGTAAGTATAGAAATGAGGTGAAGGCGATGTTAGCTTATCGCACCATACGCCAAGCAGGAGAACATGAAATTGAAATCAAAAAATCCCGCTTCATCTGCCAGGCCAAACGGGTCTTTAGCGAGGAAGAAGCCCAGGATTTCATCCAAGAAATTAATAAAAAACATTGGAAGGCCACCCACAATTGCGTTGCCTTCCAAATTGGCGAACGCAATCAAATTCAACGTGCCATGGACGACGGCGAACCGAGCGGGACAGCGGGTGTTCCTATGCTCGAAGTTCTTAAACAAATGGACTTAAAAAACATCATTGTCATCGTCACCCGCTATTTCGGTGGCACCAAACTGGGAGCAGGGGGACTTGTCCGCGCCTATAGCCATGCGGTGAGTGAAGCCCTCCAAGCTATCGGTATCGTTGAACGCCAGATCCAACAAGAAGTCGCTGTCAAAGTGGACTACCCGCTCACCGGGCCCATGGAACATTGGATTGAAAATAGCCCCTACCAGCTGCTGGATACGACCTATCTTGCAGATGTTTGCTATCATCTCGGGGTTGCCGAAGACCAAGTAGAAGCCTGCCAAGAAGCCATCACCAATCTCAGCAGCGGCCAGGCCAATTTTGAACTTGGAGATAAGGTCTATGTCGATGTCCCCGTTGACGCCTAGGCCATATTCTTGAGGAGATGTTTAAGAATTAATGCTTTGGCGCTTTGGTGTTGCAGACCGCTCCCAGAAAGGGCTATAATACATTTAGATATAGAAAGGCGGAGTGCAGATGTTTGACTTCTTTAAACGAAATAAGCATAAGGAAAGCCAAGAAGAAACTAGCTATGATGACAGTATCCAAGAACTCTATGCCATTTCCGATGGCGAAATGGTCAAGTTAGAGGATGTCAGTGACCCTATGTTCCAAGAGAAAATGCTTGGCGACGGCTATGCGCTTAAGGCCAGCCAAGGTGAAGTCTATGCCCCTATTAATGGTGAGATTAAGACGATTTTCCCAACTGAACACGGTATGGGCATTACTACCGAATCTGGCCTCGAGTTCCTTATCCACTTAGGTTTCGATACGGTTGAATTGGAGGGGAAACCCTTCGAACACCAGGTCCATGAAGGGCAAGTGATTGCACAAGGCGATCTCTTAACCAAGGTTGACTTAGAAGCCATCCGCGAAGCTGGTAAGGATGACACTTTTGTTGTCATTTGTACCAATATGCAAGATGTTGACGACTTAACTATCACAGCCCAAGGCCAAGTCAAGCATGATGACGTGGTCGGTCAAATTAGCGCTGGATAAGCCAGTCAAGATTAAAAACTCACCAATGAAAAAGGCTCCCGAACCAGCAGCTGCTGGTCAGGAGTCTTTTTATGCATTCAAGTCCTTATATTTGGCAAACATGGCTTGGGCAACGACTTTAGGTACCGCCGCCTCAACTTCTCCGCCAAAGCTAGCCACTTCCTTAATCATACTTGATGAATAGGCACGGTATGCCGCATCAGATAAGAGAATCACCGTCTCAATATCAGGGGCTTGGAGCTTATTAATCTCAGCCATATTCATTTCATACTCAAAATCTGTATTATTACGAATCCCACGAAGTAGGACGCTAGCCCCCACGTCTCGGGCTAAGTCAACTGTGAGACCCTCTGTAAACTGCAGCACTTGCACATTAGCCAGGTCAGCTGTCACTTCCTCAACTAAGGCTACCTTCTCTTCTGGACTGAAAAAGGCTTGCTTAGAGGTATTGCTGGCAACCGCGACATAGACTTGGTCAAAGAGCCGGGCGCCCCGTTGGATAATATCGAGATGGCCCCGCGTGATCGGATCAAAACTTCCTGCATACAAGGCTTTTTTGCTCATAAATCCTCCTTAATTCTTTTCAAAATAAGTCAACCAGTCTTCCTGGAAATACTCACTAGCTATCAGCTCTTCCCAGGTCGGCATACCCGTTTGAGCCCCAAGCTTTTGAACGGATAGGGCACTGGCCCCATTAGCGAAAGCCACCGCCTCTTTGAGGGGCAGACCTTGGCTCAAGGCATAGGCAAAGGCTCCAGTAAAGGTGTCTCCTGCTCCTGTGGTATCCACCGCTTGGACTGAAAAAGCCGGCACATGTTGAATCGCACGGTCAGCCTGCTGGGCATAGGTCACCCCATCTTTTCCCAGAGTGACTAATAGGCGCTCGGGATAGCGCTGAATCGCCTCTTCGATTGATGCATTGGGGCATAGGTTATTCAATTCGAATTCATTCGGTGTCAGGTAACTACATTTTTCAACATAGCTTTCATCCAGGGCAATCGCTGGAGCAGGGTCATAAATCACTTGCTTACCATGGCTTTGGGCCAAGTCAATCAAATACTGGATACTCTCGATAGGAATTTCATTTTGAATAACAAAAAACTCTTCAGCCAAAAGGGCCTCTTGGTGGCGCTTGAGATAAGCCACTGTCACTTCCTGGTTGGCGCCAGGAATATAAATAATCGCATTATCTGCTTGGTAAACAGTAATATGGGCCGAACCCGAAGACTGATTGGAAATAATTTCCACTGCCTGGCTGTCTATTCCCTCTTTTTTGAGATTAGCTAGGATTTCTGCCCCGAAGACATCATCTCCTACGCAGCCAAACATCGTGACTTGCCCTCCTAAACGCGCTGCGGCAATAGCCTGGTTGGCCCCCTTACCGCCAAAAAGCGTGTGGAAGTCCCGCCCAGTAACCGTTTCACCACGATCAGCCAAGATATCCGTTTCCACGACAAAGTCTGTTGATAAACTTCCTATTACAGCAATCATAACTAGCCTCCTCGTTAATAAGCGTATTCTGTCCCTGTCTCTTCTGAACCAGTTGATGGTGCTGTTAAACTAGGATCAACTAAGCCAGAAGAACCCGGCAAAGCACTCGGTCCTTGGTCAACTGGTCCTAGGCCCTGGCCCGATTCTAAGGGCACTTGGCCCCCACTTCCTTCCGACGAATCGATCGATCCACCAAAACGGTCGGCACGTTTCAATTGGTTTGCTTGAAGCAACATTTGATCCTTAGGCGTGTAAAGGAGCGATGGTTGCATTACGCCTTCATCATCCATGTAGACATCTTCAAAGTAATTAATCCCCTGCTTCATCGAAGCCTTGTGAATCCTTTCTTTCAAATCAGCAATGGTATAGTCACTTGCCGAGGTCAAGAGGTCATCATCACTTATCTGACCGTCTTCATCTTCATCGATCACCCTGAAGTAACGGTTGACTACCCCATAACTAGGAGGGTAAACAATAACTTTTTGCGTCGGTCCTAAGCCCAGATTAGCTCTTAGCTTATTAGACATCTCCCGGCGCTCTTTCTCTGGTACCAAGAGATAATAGCCAAAGTCTAAATTAAGATCTTGGTGGTCTTTGAAGACCAAGCGTTCAATAGAAGCCAGGGCCGGAAGATAATTCTTCTGCAAGGCCATCATATCATTTAAGCTCAAATCCGTCTTCAGATTATTACCAAGGGCAGCCATAATTTCCCTGAAATTCGTGATCGTATCGAGGGTCAGCACCTTATCAATCACTGCTTTGACCAACTGTTGCTGGCGCTTCTCGCGACCTATATCGCCTTCTGGATCAGCCTTGCGCATCCGCACATAGTGAATAGCTTCTTCACCCGTTAAGGTCCGTGTCACCCCTTCCTCAAACTTGGCGCCATTCTGGGTAAAAGTTTGATTAGGAGTGATCTCAATCCCCCCCATGCCATCGATAATGTCGATAAAGCCCTTCATATTCACTTCGACATAATAATCAATGGGCAGGTCAAGATAACGCTGCAAGGAGTTAATCGTCCCCTTAATCCCGTAATCCATATAGGCATGGTTGAGCTTATCAAAGTCATCCGTGCGGTCCATGGGGCCAAGGGCATCACGCGGCACACTCAAAAGCTGGGACTTTTTATTTTCGGGATCAATGGTAATCACCATCATGACATCGGAGCGTCCATCCGGCACATCTTTATAGAAGAGGGCCCCATTATCGATGCCTGCTAAAAGAATCGAGACTGGCTCTCCCTTGCGCAAGGATACATTAGCATCCCGCATATTATCCCGGGCAACACGCTGATAGATACTATTGGTAAATTGAGAGAGGCTCCCATAGAACTTATAAGCCCCAAAACCTGCTAAAGCGAGTAAAATAAGCAATAGGCCCAGCAAAATGAAGCAGCCTGGCCGCTTCTTTTTCAAGGTTTTCGACCGCCGCCTTTCACGACGCGCTAAATACTTATCTTCATCCATAGGCTCGAGTCTCCTTTACCTTAATACCTTTCACTAATACATAGATGAATTATACCATAGCCAAGCAATCACAAGATAAACTTTAGCATTTCTTAAAGAAGGGTGTGAGGGAGCGCGGGTAGAAGTGGACCTCTGGAGCAAAGCAACAGAGAAGACTAGACATCTTCGACGGATCTTTGTAAAGAGGACTATTTCTAACAGCCTGAACCCAAGTAAAAAGTGCGACAAAAGTTCAGTTAGCACTGAACACTTTTTGCCGCACCTTTCTTATTTTTTAATTTGATTTTGGATAATTATAATTAATCTTCAATTGGTCAAGACCTAAAGCATCCTCGCCTGGGACAGGTGACTGCATGGTAAGGATTTTAGGCCCATCTGGTGTAATCGCCAAGGTATGTTCATATTGGGCAGAGAGGCTTCCATCAATGGTTCGAGCCGTCCAACCATTATCATCCATTTTTGACTTCCAGGCACCCACATTGACCATGGGTTCTACGGTGAGGGTCATTCCGTTTTTCAGGCGGAGGCCACGACCAGCTGTCCCATAGTGAGGAACGGCTGGTTCTTCATGCATAGTGGGTTGGATACCATGTCCCACAAATTCACGCACTACGGAGAAGCCTTCTGCTTCAACATATTCTTGAATAGCCGCTCCGATATCACCAATGCGGTTACCAGCTACACACTGCTCGATGCCAAGGTACATGGCCTTCTTGGTCACATCGAGTAAACGTTGGGTTTCAGGATCAATTTCGCCAACCGCAAAGGTGGTACAAGAATCCGTAAAGAAACCATCGATAGATAAAACTGTATCCACTGAACAAATGTCCCCTGCCTTCAACACCCGTTTGCGGTCAGGGAAGCCGTGACAAATTTCATCATTGGTCGACGTACAGGTCGCATAAGGATAGCCTTCAAAACCAACCTCTTCCGGGATGGCCCCTTCTTCGCGAATACGACGTTCCACATACTGGTCAATTTCTCCCGTCGTAATACCAGGCTTCACGACATCTCTTAATTCTTCAAAAATCATGGCAATGATCGACCCAGCACGATCCATTGCTTCAATTTCACGTTCGGATTTCAAAGTAATCATAAAAATTTGACTTCCTTTCTTCATTCTACTACTGTTCCTAGTATACATGAAAATGTTAACTTTGACAGGACCTGGATGCAATATTTTTGGATAGCCTAAATCGCTTTTCCATAGCCCCGTCGTATCGAAAGGCATAAAAAACAATATGGTACTTATGCAAAGCTTTAGAGTCAATGTTTTCGCATAATTAATGGCTTTAAAAAACATAATAATTGACTTTTATACGATATTCACGCAAAATAAAATTGAATGGGATATATAATTCTTAAATAAAATAAGAACAAAAAAAGGCAAAGGGTGATTCATTATGGGTAAAACACAAAAATTTGAGCAAGTGGCCTATTTGTATATTAAGGACCAGATCCTACGCGATAATTGGAAAACTGGCCACCATATCGTTGAAGCTGATATTTCAGATCGTTTGAGTATGAGTCGGAGTCCGATACGGGCTGCTTTGAGCGTACTTGAAGAAGAAGGAATTGTTGAAACACGTCCTTACCGAGGATACTTTGTTAAAGAAGCACCAAATAACGAAAGCATTATTGCCTTAAGGGGGCGTTATGCGCTCATTCTCTGGTTCCGCCTGCTCGACCGCATGGTAAAGAACCAAACAGATGGGGCTGTAATCAAAGAAGAGTGTGACCAGTTACTAAGAGGTTTAAAGCAAGCCTTCAACGACCACAACCGTGAAAATTTCTACAATGGTTTACTAGAAATTCTTAGAACCTTAACCTCACTCGGAGACCACGACTTCTTAGAGGAAGAATGCGTTGAAGCCTGTCGTGCTTTAATTGCTGCAGTCAATGATAGTATGGGCAATGAGGAGAATGATTTCTTCTCCACACAAATTTGGATTTTAATGTATGTCGAGAATATCTCTTACTTAATGACCCACAACCGTTTTGACGATACCCGCGTGATTGCAGAAATGCTTGTCCGCAGTACATTGAACTGGTTACCAGAAGATATCCAAGACGACTTTGAAAGCCACAGCATCTACGCCTTACGTTAATTCAAACTAGCCCTTGCTTGGCCGAATGCTTCACTCTTGTGACCATTCGGCCTCTCTTATTTATACTTCCTTATTGAGTCATTGGAAGTCGCAGCTAGAGAGATAATTTGCTATACTTTTAGAGAGAAAGCTTTAAATTGAGTAATGGAGGAAATGTTATGCCTAAAGCCTTAATAATTTATGCCAGTTTAACTGGTAATACAGAAGAAATTGCCGACGTGATGACTGCCGCCTTTGAAGACCTAGGTGTTGACTGTGAAATGGTCGAATGCACCGATGCTTACGGCGAAGACTTCTTAGACGCAGATATTTGCGTAGTTGCCACCTACACCTACGGCACAGACGGCGACCTGCCCGATGAAATCGTCGACCTCTACGAAGACCTAGAAGAGGTTGACCTAACAGGTAAAGTCTACGCTGCCTTGGGTTCAGGCGACCTTTTCTATGAAAAATTCTGCCAGTCTGTTATTGACTTCGACGAACGTTTGGCAGAAACCGGAGCGACACGCGGAGGCGAATCTGTCAAGGTTGACTTAAATCCAGAAGAAGACGACATCCAAGCTATCGAAAAACTTGCTTCGGAATGCCTTGAATGCTACCAATCCATGAATGCTTAAAAGGAGGTCCTTATGGAGAATTTCAATGAACTACTCGATAAATACGCCCAACTCCTTATCCAAAAAAGTATCCAAGTAGAAAGTCAGGAGAATGTCATGATTTATATTGACATCGACCAAGCTCCCCTGGCCCGTCTACTTGCCAAACATGCCTATGAAGCAGGAGCCAAGCGCGTTTACTTCACCTGGCAAGACGATTCGATAAAAAAGATGGACTACCAATATGTGGCCAGCGAAAATCTAACCACTATCGAAGAGTACACCATCGCTCGCGATAAAGACCTGATTGAAAACAAGAAAATTAGCCGCCTATCCATCATCTCCAGCGATCCTAACTTGCTAGATGGGATTCCTGATGAAAAAGTCCATCGGGTTCAAAAAGCCAATAGCCTGGCCTTCGAAACTCGCCGAGAAGCCACCATGAAAAATGCCATTAAATGGGGCGTTGCTGGAGCTGCTTCCTATGGTTGGGCCCGACACGTCTTCCCCGAATTAGCGGATGACCCCAAAGCTTGCGTGGACGCTCTCTGGCACGAAATCTTTAAAGCTTGCCGGGTCTATGAAGACGACCCCGTAGCCGCTTGGGACCAGCACAAAGATAATCTAGAAAAACGCGCGGCTTATATGAACGACCAACAGTTCGACAGCCTCCACTATCTAGCTCCGGGGACAGACCTCTATCTCGGTTTACCCAAGGACCACATCTGGACCTCTGCAGAAAGCCTTAGTCAAGATGGAAAGCCTTTTATCGCCAATATGCCGACAGAAGAAATCTTTACCGCCCCAGATACGCGTCGGATGTCTGGCTATGTGCGTTCAACCAAGCCCTTGTCCTATGCTAACACTACCATTAAAGGCATTGAAGTCCATTTTGAAGATGGGCAAATTAGCCAAATTACGGCTGAGCAAGGACAAAAGATCCTCGAAGATCTCGTTGAAAATAACGATGGAGCGCGTGGCTTGGGCGAAGTCGCCCTCGTTCCTCACCGGTCCCCAATCTCCTTAAGCAATCTCACCTTCTATAACACCTTATTTGATGAGAATGCTTCCAACCACTTAGCTATCGGTGCCGCCTACCCCACCACGGTTAAAAACACGGAAGGAATGTCGGATGAAGAACTTCAAGCTATTGGCTTAAATGTCTCAAATGTCCATGTCGACTTCATGATAGGCTCCGAAGCTATGGATATTTACGGCATCCGCGCAAACGGCGAAGAAGTTCCTATCTTTAAGCAAGGCGAATGGGCCTTCTCAGTATAATCAAGGCTAGTAAAAAGGATGGACAAAAATGACTAAAAAAGCGAAACGCCAAAAATTATATTATCGCTTAAAGGATTTGGAAAACCTCAGTGAACGCGAGCGGAAACGTTTGGAGAATCTGACCGTCGACGAAGCCCTCGAGCAATTAGACCACGGCTCACCCAAACTCAATTGGATTTATGTCATTCTTGCGGTGACTGCCATCTTCTTTATTGCTTGGCTGGTTATCGAAAACAATCCACGCCAAGAAGAGATTCCCCCTAATACCATTGATGAAATGACCGAGGAAATCTCAAGTATGCATGAAGAAATCTCATCGCTCGAGCAACGAATTTCCGATCTAGAAAGCAAGATGCCTTAAATAAGCTATAAGCTAGCCTATAATGAACATAAGCCAGGAAGAAATATTCTTTCTGGCTTTTTTCTTTTGCCTTGCTTTAAGTTTATAGGTCCCGCTTATGCGGAAAGAAGTGGTCATTGCAAGGCTGGCTACCGAAATTACACCCGCATGTGCGGGAAGAAGTTTATCTATTATAACTTTTGCAAATTATTTCTAGGATCACCCCCGCATGTGCGGGAAGAAGGAGAAGAGTATTCCTTCATTTTCTGCTATCTCAAAAGGATCGTTTGTATTATATTTAGCGATTAAATCTGAAATTAAGCTATCTATCCCCACCTTCATCACCGCCAAGCAGCGATTCCACTATGCCTTCCAAGACTTTTAAGTCGTGATCGCTTATTTCTTTTCCGCCGTATGTCATGCTTGAATTTTTAAGTAACACTTTCAAGTCAACCGAATCGTTATCATCTACTCCCAATAGGGTATTTACAGAAATGCCGAAAAAATCGGCTATTTTCTTCTGCATTTCTTGGTTAGGCTCCGTCCTGCCAACTTCCCAACTCCCGATAGTAGGTTGAGAAACGTGTAGCCTATTCGCCAATTCTTTCTGAGTCAAGCCTCTTGATTTTCTGTAGCTCTTCAAAATCTCAGGAAACATATTTATACCTCCCTTTATTCACTTCTTTTCTTAATTATATATTACAATTTGCAATATTTAGAGGGTAAACGCTAATAGGATCACCCCCCGCATATGCGGGAAGAAGAAGTTCACGTTTTATGAACTTTATGCTTATATAGGATCACCCCCGCATGTGCGGGAAGAAGGTAGTTGCCAATCGAGCAATTAAGGAGGACGAGGGATCACCCCCGCATGTGCGGGAAGAAGAAAATCGCAATATCATAGCTATAGTGGCCGTCAGGATCACCCCCGCATGTGCGGGAAGAAGCAACTGGGGCTAGCCTTCATGCCAAAGTAGTTGGGATCACCCCCGCATGTGCGGGAAGAAGAACTTCTTTAGGTGCATCAGGCCTAATTCTCCGGGATCACCCCCGCATGTGCGGGAAGAAGATTGGCGTACTTATCCACCACGACTGGAGGGCGGGATCACCCCCGCATGTGCGGGAAGAAGTCTACGAGGCGACCGCTTCGCAGATGTTCGGGAGGATCACCCCCGCATGTGCGGGAAGAAGACTGGTCGGGAGCTTTATCACATTTCAATTAGAGGATCACCCCCGCGTATGCGGGAAGAAGCTAACACATATTCATTCAAGTCATCAGGAACTTGGATCACCCCCGCATATGCGGGAAGAAGCAGGACCCGCCCCAGTTGATATTGAGGCCGTAGGGATCACCCCCGCATATGCGGGAAAAAGGTGGTGTCGCCCTGTTTAATGACTGCCCCAGTAGGATCACCCCCGCATATGCGGGAAGAAGAGTCATTAAATGAGATGACAAGCTTCCCTGAAGGGATCACCCCCGCATATGCGGGAAGAAGCATGTAAAGCATGTTTGAAGTCGCCCGGTCTAGGGATCACCCCCGCATATGCGGGAAGAAGGGGTATGATCTATTTGCTGATGAAGACTTTGTGGGATCACCCCCGCATATGCGGGAAGAAGTATGCTTCCAGTTAGTAACAATAGTAGTAAGTAGGATCACCCCCGCATATGCGGGAAGAAGGTGCCTTAAAGATAAACATCGGAAACGAAAAGAGGATCACCCCCGCATATGCGGGAAGAAGTCCCCCTGGCGGAGGTAGCTCCCCGTGTTGTCAGGATCACCCCCGCATATGCGGGAAGAAGTGCACAAGGGGATAGCGCGTCCCTAGGCCGTGAGGATCACCCCCGCATATGCGGGAAGAAGGAACCCCTATCAAGTACCCAGAAAACACGCTGAGGATCACCCCCGCATATGCGGGAAGAAGACTAAAGGATCCCTGTATTACCGGGCTTTCTTTTTTAAGTAAACTGGAAATTTATTCACTTTAGAAATGAGCTCAGCCATTAATCTAACATCCTCCAAGGCTCGGTGGGGGACTTTTTTATTGATCCCGTAACTCGCTAAAACTGTTTGCAATTGAAAATTTTTTAGAAACATCTTCTCCTTTTTGACAATAGTCTTTAAATCAAGAATTGGATTAGATAAATTCTCCTGTCCCATCTTTTTCAATTGCTCATTAATAAAACTAATATCAAAATTGATATTGTAACCGACAATAACCTGACCTTCGATAAATTCGAGAAGCTTTGCAAGTACTTGCGATTCATCTTTACCGTCTTCATCTATGTCTTTCTGGCTAATCCCTGTTAGTTTTTGAATTTGCTCAGGGATTTTCTTATTAGCGATCAGAGAATGAAAGATGTTCTCTTCTGACCCATCTATCTTTAAAGCGCCTATTTCGATCATTTGATCTTTTTTAGGATCTAATCCTGTTGTCTCGATATCGAGAATAATGTAGCTAGGAACATTGATAGAGTTTGGTCGTGAGAATTTCCTTGCTTTGCGAAACTTACTGGCATTACTAAAGCCTCTTTGTTTAATATAAGCTCCCTTGTCCTCGGCCTGAGGGAGCAAGACAAGCGGAATACCTTCTAGTTCGATCATCTGACGCGAGGTATTATAGGATTCAAAACGATAGCCAATTTCATTTTGGGCCGCATAGGAAATCGTTGCTTCTCCATTGCCTACGTTTTCTTTCACTCTTTCCCATAATTTTTCGCGAATCCGTCGATTAAAGTTGCCCACATAGACTCCTGTTGAAATTTCCTGCATCCATTTAGTCAAGTCTCCCTTTAGAGAAGCTGGAGTCTTTGAGAGGGTGATTACGGTGAAAGGCATCAATCTCCCTCCTCATCGTAACTAACCCCATAGCTGACTAATTCTTCTTTATCATCCCAGAGGCCAAAGTTTTCTGCAATAATCTCCTCTTCTTCAGAGATATCTAACAGGACTTGGATATCTTTTACAATGCGCTTCATTAATTTGCCATCAACCAAATTATCTCGGAGTCTTAACCGCGTCAAGCGACCGATATCATCCTCAGCTGTATATTCACTGGCAATCTGGAAAGCCAAGGGAATCGTATATTCTGCTTTGTAAAGGTCAGCAATATCATAAACGAAAGCTTTATCATGCCCAGTATGGACAAAGCCAAGCCCTGGGGATAGTCCTAAAGCCACCGTGATGCTGTGGACCAAACCGTAAAGCGAAACATTAGCCGCTGATAAGGCTTGGTTGACCACATCGCTAGCCAAGAAATCGTCTGGCTTGTACTGGCGCTTGTCCCAAGGAACGTCATACTTATCGGCATAGTAACGATAGGTCCGCCGAACCCTGGCACCTTCACGGCCACGTAATTGTTGCATAGTTAACTTGGATACATCCTCATTATCGAAACGCATTTCATACATCTTACGAGCAACTGCTAGCCGCAAGCGGCGATTGGATACATACTTAGCTTGCCGTTCGAGCAGACGCGTAGAATGGGCAAGAGGCCGTCCCCCTGCATAGAAGCGGACACCCCGTTCACCCACCCAGACCATAGAAGTTCCGGTATCACCTATCAGTTCAACCGCCCGGTGACTCACATCGGTCCCCGGCCCTAGGAGAAGAACGCCAATCATCGCACAGGGTATCCTAACAACGCCCCGCTTATCCCTTACCGTAATGGCACTATCGATGCGGTTAATTTTTGCGTGCTCAATATAAATAAAACTGACGCGGTCCCCAATCCGAGGCAATTCTTGGAGTTCAGTCTTTTTAGCTCCAAATTTTTTATCCATCTTTAATCCCTCAATGGAATAACTGTCATCAGGCCAAAACCGTAAGCTTTTTTCTTGCCGAAGCCCTGTGTTAAGGTCTTAATAAAGCGGTCCTTATCCGCCACCGTCAATACACCCTCATAGGTCACTTGAATGAGGCGCAAGTTCCGCTGTCCAGATTTTTTGACAAGGGCACGTTTACTCTCCACGATTTTAAAATCCTCAGCTTCTAAAATAAAACCATTTTTTTCTGCTCGATCAAGCAAGAATTGGCGTTGGTGCTCTTCTGTCACATGGGGCATCACGCGCCCACGTACACCTTTTTCGCCTGAACTCTTAGAAACTACCGGATTTAAAGTCACACGGAAAGCTAAACGCATGCCGTCTTCAATCTGTCCTAGAAAATTATCATAAGACTTAGTTTCAGCACTACCTGGAAGGCCATAGCGTTCTAATTGTCCCTTGTCTGGCTCCTCTTCACTCACAATCAACAAATAATCTTTACCCTGCAAGCGGTCTAAGCGCCAAAGCTTTCGACTTCTTTCGCCTGAGTTGAACTCTTCGGGAAAGCTCCGCTCTACCCAATTGTGGTAGGCCCCCGCATGGGTCAAATCCTTAATTTTTTGACGGTTGTGACTATCGATCTGTACACGTGAAAGATACATCTTAACCTCCTAACTCGCCAAAAGCATCATGTTCTGTTTCCTGGATCAAGCTGGGAAGCTCGATTTGAAACTTAAGCTCCCGCCGGGTTTGAAAATGGCGATTTTTTTGGTCGAAGGATACCACCAAATCTTTTCGCCATTGTTCTCGTTTAGCGTCCTCTATTAAACCTGCATCGGCATAAGCATCCAAAATCCGGCTGTGCTGCCTTTGGTACCAGGGAGCAGCCTGCCAGTCTAAGCTTTGTAGAGTCTCCACTGCTCCCAGATCCGTTTCCGCAATAATAAAATCTAAGGGAAGAGGTAAAGACCGACGCCCCATATAAGGCTGGAAATAAGGTTGCTTTAAGGCTTGGGCAATCTTTGCCATAAATTCTTCATCCGTATGGGACAAGGCGACTAGGAAAACCGCATCCTCTAGGTAATAGCGATTAGTCACATAAGTTCGATCTGGCTGACCATTTGCCTTGTACTTATGAGCTGTTTGATAATCGTGCCTCAGCCCACCTTCTTGGTCAACACGGACCGCAAAATCGAGTTGATTGAGGGCTTGGATATCTTCGGTTTGGTCACGCCGGTAACCTAGGCTAGCAGCTAATAAACCGACCACCCCTGATTTCGAAGGATACAAATCCGTATGGCGGCTTTCGAAATGAGACTGCGTTCCCCAGGATTGTAAGGGGCCAGCAAACTTCAAAACGATTGATTTCAACTTACTCACCTGCTTGATCTAATTGCTCGGATACTTGCTGATCCACGGCTTCCTGAAGTTGACTTAGAGAATCCACTGTCTGTACACGGTCTAGATCACGCTCATCCCCGTCTAAATTAAGATAGAACGTTGCGATCGCGGGATCTAATAATTTTTCTGCCTTATTTACTTCAGCTAGCAAACGGTCGATGGAAGGTTTCACAAAGCCGTCTTCTGCGCGAACCGGCGACTCGAAAGCCGACACTAGACTCAGTGGTCGGTCGGACCGCAAGGAAACAAGAACAGCTTGAGGAATAGTCTGGTTAGCAAAAGTATTTACTTTACCAGTAGGGAGAGAGTTAAGGAAGGCCTTAAGGAATAAATTTAGGCTTCGTTTAAGGGTTTCTTGGTCACCGTCTAATTGCTGAAGGAATTCATGGACAGCTACATCCGCATAGCGATATAAAGTGGACGAGTTAAACTCGATAGTCCCTAACATACCAGCGCCCGCATTATCTTCTTTGCCAAAATCATCAACGGCAGTATAGAAGTCAAATTCCGTCTGTACCGCATGGGTCGAAATGGCATGAGCAATCTGGGAGGAAGCATCTTCATTAAGGGAAGGATCATCGGCTACCATCCGCCCAAATAGAGCAATATCAATGGCTGGATTATCTTTTAAGATAGCCTTCAATTGTTTTTTGTCTGTGACTCCATCAAGTGCAGCTTGGGCTAATTTTTCTGCTTGGAGATCGCCAAGGAAGAAGAGGGCCTTAGCGCGTTGGTCTTTAGTTTTTACGCCAGCTGCATTAATGGTTTTATCCGCTAGTTCCATCGCCTCTTCTAAAGCCATGTCTGCTGATAATTTTTGAATCTTATGAGCAAGATAACGCACAATTTCTAAACTTCTCACCCCAACATTATCGAGGGCGCCAAATTCTTTAAAGTAGTCCCGCATAGCTTTCTTCCAAGCTTGTGAACTCACCCGAGCCCGTTGTACCCCACCATATCTTGCGGTCTTCGGACTCCCCGTATCATCCCGGTTGATATTGGATGGAGGTAGGGTTTGGATGGCATGGATATCTAAAAACAAACGTGGTTTAGTCATTGTCAGTCTCCTTTTCTTTGTCCGCTTCTTTACTTTGATAGCTATAGTAGGCTTTAGACCAGCTTAAGCGCAGGCCTTCGATATAAGGCCGATCATGTTTAAAATCATAGCGGTCTGCTTTGATGTTATAAATATCTCGGCTTAGGCCGCCAAAATTAACTGGCACTTCTGCTTTCGTCTTGGACTTGAGCAGTTGCAGCATTTGACGTAAGTGGTATTTAAATTCCTCATAAGTTGTCGCTGTTATCATGGCGTTAAAACGCCGGTCAGTAGCCACCTTATTTTCTTCATTTCGTCTGAGATAAGCTAGCGAATGGCCGAAATTCTTACGTCGATCAACTTCCTCCGTCCAAACTGCCTGGTCCTTCCCTTGTTGGTAGAGGGCGTAGAGCTGGAGGGTAAGTAGGATAGCTTCTTCCTGGTCGGTTAAAGTTGCGCTCTGCCCCAGATAATCATCCGGTAGATTTTCAAAAAGGAAAGGCCAGATTTCAACGCTTTGACTCAACTCCCTCCCGATTGAGTGCCTTAGGTTAGCCAATCTTGCCTTGGTTGCTGGCTTATCTAGACTATGACTGAGCTGGTGTAAGAGGTACTCAGTCACTTGCGACAGCCCTATTCTTTCTGCCATGTCATACCTCCTTCAATGCTTTCCACAAGATTCGAGAAAATTTATTGTGGACAGTTGCAATATTCATTACTTCTTTATCTTGAATGATTCCTGTATAGTCGCGTGGCCCGGCCTTGTCTATAATTTGATTGACTTGCTGGTTAATCAAATCATAGAGGCAATCCTCCCAAACTTTGATTTTTTCATTCATAGATTCATACATCTCTAAGGAAAGTAGCCAGTCTCTGAAGGGCCGATCGATTCGAAAGTAGACTTCTTCGATATTTTGGTTAATGAAGCCATAATACTTAGGATCGTCACGCTTAATATTTCGAATTTGATTAATATCTTTAAGAAAATATTGGAAGTGAATTTCAATCATCTTCTTCGTCTTATCCACAGTGTCATTGATCCGTGGCATCCATTGGCTCTCATCGACATCGATCAGGGCAAAGGAGCGGATATCCAAACGGTCACAAATTTCATTCACCGGGACCCAGGAAGTAGCATTGCCGTCATCCTCCATACTTACTGCGCGCAAGCTAATAACTTTTTCGCCAATGATTTCGT
Source organism: Aerococcus sp. HMSC23C02 (assembly GCF_001806805.1). Taxonomy (NCBI): domain Bacteria; kingdom Bacillati; phylum Bacillota; class Bacilli; order Lactobacillales; family Aerococcaceae; genus Aerococcus; species Aerococcus sp. HMSC23C02. The sequence continues at coordinate 381,495 of NZ_KV786060.1, forward strand.
CTTGTTTATTTAACCACTGGATAATTCCAGGTTGCCGCTGCTTCTCGTCTTCAGCATCCGAATCTGGTAGAGCCAGTAAACCGAAGGACCGCCAGATAGCCTGTCCCGGCCGATGCTTGCGCGGGGTAAAGTATCCCTTGTTCTCCCCTGAATCGTTGTGACGCCAAAGAGTCATTGGCTCGAGGAATTGATTCGTGTGTCTAAGATCTGGCAGTTTCACCACCTGACATTCGAAAGGCTGGCTGAGGTCCGTTTCTGGGTCGATATAGATAGCCCGAGACCACAGGGTGTAAAGTTCAGCTAGGTTGTCTGGATCGAGGCGAGTAAAATAGCCTTCAACGTTTTCAGCAGGAGATAACTCCCAAGCTGGTCTTTGTTTTTTACCCAAAAATTCATCATATGGATGCACAGCCAGGCAGTTTAAGAGTAGAGTTTCTAATAAATTATCTCCCTCTAGATAAATACCGCCAATATCGAAGAGCCAACCCTTGGAAGCCTTGTATTTCTCTTGCCCAAAGATTACCTTGTCGGAAAGGCCGATATAGCCCTGCAAAGTAATCAACCACCGAGCAACTTCACTTTCACTGAGGATCTCTTTATTCTTTTTAGCCGCATACTTGGGTGAGAAAAGAGCTACCTTATTCCCACTTTCTGAAATCAAGCGGTTAATATTTTTCCCCGACAGACTAGAAGCCTTCTTCTTACTAATCTTATCTTCAGAAATCTCCTCCGCAGTCACTTGCATAAAAGGATAGCGGTCATCAAAAAGGTAGAAGCGGTCATGCCAGTGGTCTAGATAGTTAAATAGACTCTTCGGAAGAAACTGTTCCTCCCAAAGTTCTTCCCAATCATCTTCTAAATTATCTATCAGAACTTCCCAATCATCTTCAATATTCCAATTATCCTGATAGTGAGGTCTGAGTTCGCCTTCAAGATCAAAACGATCAAAGGTCGTCTGTAAGATGGCCAAAAGAATTCTCAAAACCGCAAAGTTTTGTGTTTCTGTCTCTCCAGCTAGGCGTTGGTAGAGATGGGCATTCTGAAAGATTTCTTTTAATGACACTTCTTGGTTCTGGTCATCTAGATCTAAGACTTTGATCCAAGGCTCATCAATCAAATTAAAGTGCCCCATGCTATTCCTCCTTCTCTCTCATTAAACCAATTTTTTGACTGTATGTTAAGCGGTAACCATCCAAAATAAAGCTATTGTCATCGTCCAATAAAATACCTAATTGGCCTTTTAACCAAGCTGAATCTTGCCAGTCTTTAAAATGTTGGAGTGTATAATCTTCCAAGAATCGAATAGTATTGTCGATATTATAAGACCTACTCAAGACGCCTGGCAGCTTGATGGTCTCTTGGGCCAGCCTTTTTGCTAAGTCAGAATCACTAATCTCTTCTGAGATATCACGACTTTCACCCAAAAAACTATAACCTTCTCCTAACTCTTTTAGCAGGATAATTTCGATACTCTCATCACTGTCGCGGACCTGAGCATAGCCCCCCGCTTCCGTCTGGTTTGGACTGGCGTTATTCAACCAACCGACCAAAGATTCTTCTTTTCTTCTCTTAGCACGTTTTTTTGATCTATCTTTGAGAAGATAGTGTTTTGCCTTTTTTTCTTTTTTCTTTTTATGTTTTACTTCATCCTGCTCAGCCTCTTCAAGAATCGGTCTTAACTCATCCGCTAAGTCAAGGGGCGCATCACCGTAAACCTTCTGCACCAAGGGCGAGATGTCCCCAGGTATATTTAAAACTTCCGGTAGAAAAGCTTGGGTCCGAATCAATAGATTTTTCCCATAGATACTTTCGGATCCCTCATCGAATTCCAAAGTATCTGACAAACCCATAACATAGAAACGCGCTTCTTGGTGTTGGGCAGGACGTTGGATGGCATGACGGTGGAGCCGTCCCATCCGTTGAATAAGCAGATCCATCGGGGCCAGATCACTGACCATCACATCGAAATCAATATCTAGAGATTGTTCAATCACCTGGGTGCCTATAATGATCTTCTTGGCGGGTCGGTCTGCCCCCTTACCAATTTCTTTAAGGAGTTGGCGCTCTTTTTGTTTGCGTTCGGTCGCAATGAAAGAAGCGTGCAAAACATCGACTAGATCATCCCCGTAGCGTGCTGCGCACTTCTGAGCCAGGTCTTGGGCCTTTTTCACCGTATTGACTACAACGCCCACCACCCCTTCACCACTGAGCCAGTCATCTAATTGATCAAATAATTGGTCTTCTTCAAGCGGCTTGATTTCAACGGGATGGTTTTCCTGCGGCGCAAAATTGGCGAATTGCTTAATCCTTTTCCCATCTGAATAAGTCACTAGGGGATAAGCATCTTCTAGTAGGCCGTCTTCTGGCCATATAATCTTCTCACTGGCATCTCCTCTCTCTTGGAGATAGGATTTGACCATCTCGTTACGGCTAGCAGCAGGCAGGGTTGCGGATAGGATAATAACCGGAACGCCGTACGCCCCCATTAGGGTCAGCGCTTGATTGAGGTAGACATTCATATAGGCATCGCAGGCATGTACTTCATCAATCACGACAACCTTTTTACTAAAGCCGAGGTGGCGCAAGGCCAGATGCTTTTGTTTCAGAGCATTCAAGAGAAATTGGTCCACTGTTCCCACTACGAAATCATCAAGGTTGGATGTTTTCCGTCCCTTAAACCACTGATTGACTGTCACCGTTCCTAAACCGCTTTCACCATCAATATTAATATTAGACGCTAAAGAGGCATAATCTGGATTAAGCGCCGCCTTGCCATGGACGAGTTGGAGCGAACTATCTTCCATATAATCATCGCTCACCCGAGATAGCCAGTGCGATATCCGGGGGAAAATACCATCTGAAGTAGCTTGGGTAGGTAGCCCAAAGAAGATCCCACTCCGCCCTTGACGGTTGGCCAAGACTTCTGCCCCAATAAGAGCTGCTTCTGTTTTTCCTAAACCCATGGGGGCTTCTAAAATAAAGATGCCCGGGTCTTCCACAGCCATCAACAATTCCGTAAATTTTCGCTGAAAATCTCTCGGCACAAAACTGTGCTCACTATCCGGATCACCAAAACGGTCATCGTAGATTCCATCAATGGAGGAAATTTCCTGAAAATGTATAGGCCTTGTTTTAAACCATCGGCCAAAGCCAGAACGAATCCTTTTCTCTTGGTCGATAGTCACTGGATCATTGAAGTCGATTAAGGGGAAATAATGCTCATTACTGGCGATCCAATCAGCCATGATTAACAACCCCGAATAAATCACTTGCCCATTTTTACTAATTTTAGGTAGTGCCTCCACGCTATCAAATCCTGAAAAAGCTAAGGCCCAGTCTACAAACTTCTCTTGCTCAGACTGCCAAAGTTTAGAAACGGGATGGTTGGGATTAGGCATCTGATAATAATTTTCAGCATATCCCGATTGACGTTTTAATGTTGTCTTCTCCGAAACAGGTTTGCCATGGTGGCCGCCAATAATTGAGGCAATCCCACGATTAACACCTAAACGTTCTAGGATAACTTGACCGACCGTTGCATGAGGCGTCCGTCCAACATCTCTAAAGAGTTTATCGCCTAAGCCCTCAAAGCCTTCAAATTCTAACTGTTCGATCAATTGCCGGTCTAAATCAGGCGAATTACTGAAGCCTTTTTTGGCCTGGAAGCAGCTTGAAATCTTCCCAAGATCATGACATGCACCCAAAAAGGCCGCCATTTGCTTAGCGACTTTCTCCTCCTGAATGCTCAATGAATCCGTTAAGAGCTGACGCTGACCATCACTCAGCCAATGCTCCCAAAGCAAACCCGACACTTGAGCCGTATCCAGAGCGTGCTGGCTGAGCGGTAGCCATAGATAGCGTCCATTCTCTTCTTTCTTCTTGGCCCAAAAAACTGGGTTGACTGTTGTTTGAATCCTTACCCTCTCCTCTCTTAAAAATCAAGCTAACCCCTGCTAACGCAGGAAGAAAAGATATTACCTAATCCATTTAAGGATCACACCTGCTTACACAGGCAGAAGTTAGCCCTATTATCTCATTTAAAATCTTCAAATTCAATTTTGTAGAGTGAAACTAATGACAAGAAAAAGTTAGCTGAAGGATAGCAACGTCCTTGTTCCCAGTTAGCAATACTTCCAACTTGAACGCCAATTTTGTCAGCTACTTCTTGTTGAGTCAAACCCATATTCAAACGACCCTTTCTTAACATTTCACCTATTCGCATCATAACACCCCCCCTCTGATACATAATCTATTTAATTCTACCTTACATAAATACTATAACAAGTACAAATTTATTTTTCAACCTAAAGATATTGAGGGTCACAATTACAAAATCATTCCAAAATTTATCCGCTCGATAAACCGAAAACTCACACCTACTTGCGTGAGAAAAAACTAGAATAGCACCTTACCGAACCTTTATTGGAAGCTGCCTGCTCACAAGGGATGAAGAGAAAGAGTGTGAGAATTTAGAAGTTTATAATTACCCCGGTTAGCTTATTTATGTTCATCTTGTTTATCTTTCCATGAGTCATAAGCAGTACTCCCGACAGTGAAGATAACCACGACTACAAATAAAATTAATTAAACTAATGTTAGCGTTGACATATCTAGTCTACCTCCTATATTCTGTTAAATATATGCACCAGAGGAGATAGAGGCTCCCCATGGTACTAAAGAAGCTTTTTAATCCTTGTTGAAATTTGAACTTCCTTTTTTATTTTATCTTTTTGAAGCCTTAACGAGCATATTCTTTCTTTTATGTACTCTGCTTATCCAGGAAAAGTTTTCTCTTGAGCTTATTCTCCCTTTTCCATATAATAAAGGTGAAGGAAGATCAACTTCCCTAGATTATTCTAGTTAATTGTCAGCGACTGGAATATTTCTATGAGTAGAGGAATGATATTGAGTATTGCAAGTACTATTTTTATCATTTCTCTTTTTTCTATTTTCATTTTTTCCGAATGATATTCTTTTCTTGAGATTAGCTCTGCTTGCACGAAAAGGCACCCTCCAAGTCAGGAAATTCAATAGCGAACTGGCCAGCTGATGGAGTAAAAATAGCATAGTGCAAGTACATAAGTGTGCTTCCTTTCTTCAGATTAGATCAGAGATCCGCTTAAATATATATATATCATCTCTGCTTGTACGGGAATAAAAAATATTAGAGCATTTCGTAAAATACGAAACAAAAGTCGCCCCTCCCTTAATCAATTTTCGATGCTTTAATCAATTGTTTTATATTGTATTGATTAACAGTAAAATCATCAAAGAAAGGATTGGTTAAAAACTCTTCTGGATTAATAATTTCAATCCAGTTATCCTCCCCAGAATCTCCAATTAATCGTTGAATCATACACGGCGTATCTTCAGGAATTTCATATTCCCCAAATTCTCCACTAGTATTATTAGTAAACTCAATAAAGAGTGAGCCAATGGACGGATCCAATTCATAAGTTGATTTATAGATTGTTGGCATTATATAGCTTCACTCCTTTAAAAATAATTATTACTAAGGTAATTCATTTTAGGATAATAAGGTGCCAGAGTGACCCCCGCTTGTGCGGGAAGAAGTTTTAGCCACCGTTGTCGCTTTAGGATTAACAGGGATCACCCCCGCATGTGCGGGAAGAAAAAATATTTTAAATCCCCATTGTTCATTCTTATAAGGATCCCCCCCGCCTAGGCGGGAAGAAGAAAAGAAAGGGATCAAATCAGGCTTCTTATTTGATCCCTGGGCCATTTTTATACACTTTGAAAAAGTCTATCCTACAAGCTACTATAAGCCATCCTAATCGATTTAGCTAGAGAAAAGCATTCAAAAATAAAACTCCTCAGTATCTAAGACTCAGGAGTTTCTGTCTATTTAGTCATGGTCATCAAAGATGCCCCCTGGAAGGACTTCTACCAACTGGGTGTTATCTTGTGATTTCACCACTTGCATCAGGGACTGGTAGTCGAATGCTACTTCGCGGTCAGGGTTCTGAACCTCAGCGAGGACACAGATGCCAACACAGGTCGCATTGAATTCTTTAGTCATACTTAACATTCCGGTGATTGTGCCACCACCATTCAAGAAGTCATCAATAATTAAGACTTTCTCGCCTTCTCCTAAGCTGTTCTTGGTGAGTTCCATTTTTTCAACCCGGCTCTGGCCTTGGCTAGCATAGTTGATCGATACCGTTGCTCCCTCTGTCACTTTAGAATCCCGGCGTACCATAACGAAGGGGATATTTAAATACATGGAGACAGCCTGGGCGAGCGGAACGCCCTTGGTAGCAATGGTCATAATAGCTGTCGCACCAGCTTCCCGATAGCGACTGGCAATAATTTGCCCGATCAGCCGTAAGTGGTCCGGATCTCCCAGAATATCGGTCAGGTAGAAATAACCTCCCGGCAGGATGCGATCATTATCCGTCAGCTCCTGGCAGAGGGCTTGGACTCTCTCCAGGGCCTGGTCTGGAGCAATGCTCGGACGAAAAATGACCCCACCGCTCGCACCAGCAACCGTTTCAATGCTTCCGATATTCGAATTTGGAAATTCCTTCTTTAAGATAGAGATATCCTCAGATATGGAAGAACGCGCCGATTGAAAACGGTCCACAAAATATGACAAAGAGACTAGGGTGTGGGGATGGGCAAGTAAATAGTGGGTCATCGCAATTAAGCGGTGGCTTCGATTAAGTTTCATGTCAACCCTCCTTTCCGGTCAACTCATGATCGTCGTTTGGACTTCTTATTTTACCATAAAGCTGACAAAGTTCGTTAAGATTTAAGAAAATAATTTTTCCCGAGCTTTGGCCCAGAGCCCTTCCAGTGCTTGAAAAAGATGACCTAAACTAGCGGCTAGAAGCGGCACAAGCAGAATGACATAGGGATAAACATACTGGCTCTTGCCCTCCCAGAAGGTATGGAAAATGACCCCGCCAATAAAGAATATAATGAGCACTGTCATTTGGGGATACTTGCGCACGAGGAAGAGAACAAAGACTAAGCTCCCCCCGTAAATCAAGAAAATCAGCCCCTTCATATAGTGGAAGGAGGCAAAATATAGTTTCCCAAAGCGGTAGAGGGACAGCATGGGCTCCTTAGCTGTCGTCAGTTGATCTTCTTTAAATTGGGGGCCCGACCAAATACCTTGGAAAGTTGGTTCCGCCCAAATACTTGCCCATTTATGGACAAAGAAGGTCTTGGCATAGTCAGGGTGTTCCTTGAAGTAATCAACATTCGCCTGGACCCTCTGCCGACCAATCTCTTTGGTCTTCTCTTGGTCGAAACCCGTCCGCTGGAAAGGCTTGAGGGCCTTCTCATCATACCAACCAGGGGCCTTTGACGTATTCAAAGGATCTGTCCCCATGGCCAGCCACAGCTCAGTAGGGCTTCCGGGCCCCAAGTCGAAGCCATGAACCTGGCGATAGTAAGTTGGAATAGCTTTTTGGCCGACAGGAATGCTTAGGGCTAAGACCCCAACCGCTAGGAGATAGCGCCAATTCCTCTGCTTGAAGAAAAGCACGATCTGGCCCAGAATTAAAGCAATCACCCAAATTAAATAATTCAAGCGGAGCATCAGGGCTAGAGCTGTGAAGACAAAGGTCAAGATCAAATAGAACGGGTGTTTCTTCTCCCCGTATTGGATAAGGGCCCAATAACCTGCTAACAAGCAGAAAAGGCCAGGAATTTCCCCATAAGCAAAGCGGATAAAGAAGAGTTGGGGAATAAATAGAAAGGACAAGACGAGGCTCATCAAGACTATCCCTTGTTTTTCCTTAAAATAATGATCACTGATCCGATAGATACAGTAATTAATCCCTAAAACCTGGAATAAATTGGCGACGAAGAGGAGGATCACCTGGTCTGAGAAAGCCCCGAGAATTCGCTCATAGAGGGCCAAGCCCATTTGATAGGGATAGTTATACATATAGGCACCAAGCATGGTAAAGGCATAGTTCTGGTCAGCCATCATCTTGCTGACATCATGGACTGCCCGAGCATCTGCCCGCAAATGAAGCGGTCCGTTCAAAATCAAATAGAAACCTAGAATGAGATAAAGCACAGCTAGAAACTTAAAGACCTGTTCTGCTCGTAGGCGCTCTCTCAATAAGTATACAATTAAGAGGATCACTAAGACCAAGCCGATATAGGGCCAAAAAAGCGGACTCGGCGGATAGAAACGGACGACTTCACGACCATACTCCTCCACCTGGGCACTGAACTGGCTATTCAAGAACAATATCCCCAGCAAAAAAATGCCGGCAATCAGCTGGACACCCGAAATCGATAATTGATAAATAATTTGACTCAATTTTTTCACAAAAGCAGCACCCCTAGTTTCATTTTCGCTAAGAAGCATAGACCTATTATAGCTAGTTTTCAAGCTAGCGACCTCTTTTTTTCTTTAAAAAATTTTAAAATTAGAAATTCTCCTACTTGCTTGCAAAAAACTTGCATCTTCAGGTAAAGTGCGTTATAAAAGAAGCAGATTATATCAGTAAAGGAGCTTTCCAAAAATGAAAATTGCAATTGGCGCTGACCATGGTGGCGTTGACCTCAAGGCTTTAATTACCGACCACTTAAAAGAACGCGGTATCGAGGTAGTCAATTACGGAACAGACAGCAGTGAGTCCGTCGACTATCCTGATTTTGCCCATGCGGTGACCCACGCTGTCCAAGAAGAACGTGTGGACTACGGCATCCTCATCTGCGGCACTGGCATCGGCATGTCCATCACAGCCAACAAAGAAAAAGGCATCCGCGCTGCCCTCTGCGGTGACGTCTTCTCTGCCCAAGCAACTAAGGCCCACAACAATGCTAACGTGCTCTGCCTAGGTGCTCGAGTGGTAGGCCCTGGTCTCGCCCTCATGATCGTTGACGCTTGGTTAGATGCGGACTACGAAGGTGGCCGCCACCAAAAACGCCTCGACAAAATTGCAGCTATCGAAAACGCCCAAGACTAAGCAAAATAGCTTCTCAAAACAAACACCCACTGGTCAAAATCAGTGGGTGTTTTTAATGTTTATTGCAGATTAATCACAGCGCTAATCCCATAATGGTCAGAAACAATCGGCCCCCTAACCCCGTCAAATTGGCTCTGATAACGAGCAACTTCAAAATCATCCGTCATCAAAATCAAGTCAATACGCTGGGATTGATCGGTATCGGACCAACCTGCAATCCCTGGGCCCATACTATAGTCGCCCTCGCAAACAGCGGCTAGATGGTAAGCATCCCCCAGTCCAGCAGCCTGGATCAGGCTATAGGATTCACCTTCAATATGGCTCGGTGCATTGAAGTCCCCCATCAATAAGCTGGGGCTTTGAAAATCTTCAAATGCCTTCCGAATACGGTCCCATTCATATTGGAATCCTTCTTCAACCTGGTCCGACCACCAAGATAAGTGGAGGGAGGCCACTTGCAGGTCAATGTCAGGAAAATCAGCCAAAATCATCGCCCGCGTCCGATAGTCTCCAGGCTCATCCTCAGATGATAGGAGGCAGCGCTGGGGGCTGAAAGGTCGCTTAGACAAGAGAGCTACCCCTTCTTCGTATCGGTCAAAGCCAATGTGGTTAAAGGCCCAGGCCCAAAAATACGTCAAGCCCTGGTCTTCTAACCCCCTCACCAAAACATAGGCAAAATTATCCTCACGAATGGGGCACTGGTCTTGGCATGGGAAGAAGGTCTCCCCCACTTGGTCAAGCAAGGGGCTCTCTCGCCATTGGTTGACTTCCTGTAAGGCAATGAAATCATAATCTTCTTGAACAATATGGTCAATGATCTGTTTGATTTTTACTTCTTGTTGGTCTTCTATCCAGGAGTGGCAGTTCAGGCTGAGTAATTTCAATATGATTTCCTCCTAACAAGAGCAGAAGGACTGGCAGAGCCAATCCTTAAGCATTCTATTCTTTATCAATAGCGTCGAGCTGAACATGACGATCTAAGGCATCTTGAACATCATTTTTAAGGTTGTCGGCTTTAGGACCGTAAACAGCTTGGACCCCTTGTTCCTTGATGATGAGGCCCATCGCCCCAGCGTCTTTCCACTGTTTCTCTGAGCCCACTAAGTCCGTATCCTTCACCGATACTCTCAGTCGGGTCATGCAGGCATCAACGTTATCGATATTGTCTGATCCTCCTAAGAGACGGATGACTTGGTCAATTTGAGCATCGCCAGACCCCTTAGGATCCGCACTAGCTTCTTCCCCACTGCTAGCCTCTTCTGGGTTGGCATTCTCATAGTTCCCCATCCGACCTGGCGTAGCATAGCCGAAGCGTTTGATCATGAAGCTCGCAATGAAATAGGTCAATACCGCAAAGACCAGGCAGCAGATAATGAAATTAACCAGGTCCCCTAGTAGGCCGGCATTGATGATCAGCGGCGTCCGGGTCAGTAATTCAATCACCCCGAAAGAATGGACGCGGAGATTAATAATGTCAGCCATGGCAAAGGCCACCCCTTGGATGAGGGCATAGACAATGTAAAGCGGCATCGCAGCAAACATAAACATGTATTCCAAGGGTTCGGTAACCCCGGTCAGGAAGACCGCAATAGCAGCCGAGAGGAACATGGACTTGTACTTGTCGCGTTTATCCTTATCCACATTGCGGTACATAGCCAAGGTCAAGCCCATCAAAATCCCCATAGAACCAATCATCTGTCCAACCTTGAAACGAGCCGGCACAAAGTTTTCGAGCAAATAATGAATTTGGCTGGTGTCCCCGGCCCGACGTAAGTTCATCAGGTCAGAAGCCCAGGCCAACCAGAGAGGGTCTTGGCCGAGCACTTCTTGTCCCGCTTGAGCGCCAGTAAGAATCTCATAAGTCCCGCCCAATTGAGTATAGTTAATAGGAATCGTTAACATGTGGTGGAGACCAAATGGCAAGAGTAAACGTTCCAAGGTCCCGAAAAGGAAGGGAGCCAGCACTGGCGCCGTATCTTGAGAATTAGCAATCCATTGACCGAATGAATTGATCCCCGTTTGAATCACCGGCCAAATAAAAGCCAGGAGGATAGACACAATAGCTGACCAAAGAATCACCATAAAAGGAACGAAGCGTTTCCCATTAAAGAAAGACAAGGCGTCAGGCAGCTTGCGATAGTTGTAGTACTTGTTATAGGCATTAGCACCGAGGAAACCCGCAATAATCCCCACAAAAACGCCCAAGTTAAGGGCTGGAGCACCGAGTACATTGACAAAGTAACCATTCACTGGAATCTCTTGTCCAAACAAGGTATGGGTCACCGCTTGTCCACTAGGGTCCAGCAACATATCCGTTGTCACCCCAAAGATAGACCCTGTAATCCGGTTAATCAGGATAAATGCCGTGACAGCCGCAAAAGCTCCCCCTGCCCTTTCCTTGGCCCAAGAGCCACCGATTGCCACAGCAAATAAGAGGTGGAGGTTGGAAATAATCGCCCAACCGATATTCTCAATTACCCCACTCGTCGTGATTAACCAGGCCCAGTCAGGATTAATCAATGGTAGGGCCTTCCCTATACTAATCATTAAACCAGCTGCAGGCATAACGGCAATGACAACCATCAAGGCTTTACCAAATTGTTGCCAAAAATCAAAAGAGAAAATTCTCTTGATACTGTTCATCATCATCCAACTCCTTATTTTAAAATCTTGGCTAAGTTAACGAAATCGTTTTCATTGTTCGAGCAAAGTATACCACTCCCCTATTTTTTTGTAAAGGTATATTTTAAAACGATTACATAATTAAGGGTGTGAGACTTGGCGGTCAGACTCGGATGATTGGAGCAATTAAGAATAAGAGCGAAGCATTCGCTCGTTTCTTAATTGTGAAATCACTCCGAGTTTGCCAAGTCGAACCCGACTAGATAAGGGTGTGAGGGCGCGGTTAGAAGCGGACCTCTGGAGCAAAGACCCAGAGAAGACTGCAAGTCTTCAGCGGGGCTTTGTGAAGAGGAGCTGCTTCTGCGCGACCGAACCCGACTAGGAAGGGTGTGAGGGTGCGCGGTTAACTTTCCTTCACTGAAACAAGCCTCCCCTAAGTCACCTACTCGTTAGAGATAAAGTCACTCGTCACACATTGGTAGATATAGCGGTGACAGTGAGCATCTTCTGCTTGAGCGAGGACTTCTAGAAGTACCTGCATGGCCTGGTAGCCCAAGTCCTGGCTGTGGAGATCAAAGTAGGGATAGCCCTCGATTTGGCCCAAATCCGGATCACTATAGGCTTTAAAAGTTACCATCCAAGATGGATCAAGGCCTAACTGCCGCATGGCTTGGTAGGCCCCCTCTGCCAATAGTTGGTCAGCAAAGACAAAAGCATCAAAGTCTTTTTTAAGTAGTTCTCGACGCGCTAGCTCATAACCGGGGGACTGGAGGAAGGGCAAATCATTATAAACTGCCCCGTCTGCTAGGTCTAAACCGGCCTCTTCCATGGCCTGGCTGAAGCCAGCCAAACGTTCTTTAACGAACTGCTGCTTGGGGTCGCCACCAATAAAGGCAAGTTTCTTCGCCCCTCGCTTAATTAAGTGGCGGGTAGCCTGGTAGGCGATGGCCGGGTTATCATTGTCGACCCGGTTCACATCGATTCCAGGCAGGTTACCGATCACGACTAGGGGACAGTCCTGGCTAAGAGCAAATTGCAAGAGAGGATCTTCACGGCTAGCATAGAGGAAGATGAGCCCTTCCACTTGCTTACCAAGGATCATATTCTGAAGATGATCTAAGCGCGTCTGGTCCCCCTCTCCTGTCGATAAGAGGAGAGCATACTGGGCCTGGCTTGCTGCTTCATTAATCCCTCTGAGAACCGTAGGAAAGAAGGGATTGTGGTAGAAAGCATCACTAGCCGCCGGGAGGACAATCCCTACCGTTCGCGACTTGCGGCTGGCTAAGCGTCGAGCATTGTAGTTGGGATAGTAGTGGAGGTCAGCCATCACCTGGCGAACTTTCTCCTTGGTAGCTTGGCTAATAGCTGGGTTATCAGCAATCACCCGAGAGACCGTCGAAGGAGCAACCCCTGAGGCCTTGGCAATATCTTTAATAGTTACAGTCATATTCGGCACCTTTCTATTTATTTAAGAAAACGTTTGCGCTTATGGTCTAAGTTTACTATAATGAGTTTGTAAACGCCATCATATTATCAAAATTTTAGATTGGGAGGCTTCTTTATGGAAAGAACAAGCGGGGTTTTACTACATATTACATCCTTAGCCAGCCCCTATGGCATCGGCAGTTTCGGCCGGGCTGCCTATGAATTCGTCGATTTTTTAAGTGCATGCAAGCAATCTTACTGGCAGATCCTACCTCTGACCACAACGAGTTACGGGGACTCCCCCTACCAATCCTTTTCGGCCTTTGCCGGCAACACCCATCTGATCGACTTCGACCGTTTAGTTGAAGCAGGCTACCTAAAAGCTTCTGATCTCGAAGATCTGTCATTTGCTGAGAATCCGGAAGTCGTGGACTATGGGCGCATCTTCAGGGTCCGCCGTCCTCTCCTGGAAAAAGCCGTCGCCGCCTTCCAAAAAGACAAGAAAGACAAGAGCCGAGACTTCAAAGACTTTGTCCAAAGTAACCAGGATTGGCTGGAAGCTTTCTGCCAGTACATGACCGTCAAAGAATCTTTCGACTTAAAGGCCTGGTACGATTGGCCAGAAGCCTACCGGACCTATCAAATAGACCAGGTCAAGACCCTCTGCTGGGACCACGCCGACTGCTATAACTACCACCTGATTACCCAGTACTTCTTCTTCAAGCAATGGGAAGCTCTCAAGGCCTACGCCAATCAAAAGCATATCCAGATCATTGGCGACATGCCCATCTATGTGGCCCGTGACAGCGTTGAAATGTGGACCCAGCCAGCTATGTTCAAAACGGATGCCAATAAAGATCCCTTGACCGTTGCGGGAACGCCACCCGATAATTTCTCAGATACTGGCCAGTACTGGGGGAACCCGATTTATGACTGGGACTATATGGCTGACCAGGGCTACCAATGGTGGATCCAGCGCATGGCCAAGAGCTTTGAAATGTACGATATTGTTCGCATCGACCACTTCCGCGGCTTTGAGTCCTTCTGGGAGGTGCCTTATGGTTCTGAAACTGCCGCTTCAGGCCACTGGACCAAGGGACCGGGTCTAAAGCTCTTCAAAGCCTTAAAGGACGCCCTTGGTGACCTAGCAATTATTGCTGAAGATTTAGGATTTATGACCGATGAAGTCATTGAAATGCGGGAAGCGACTGGCTATCCTGGAATGAAAATTTTACAATTTGCTTTTAACGGAAAAACAGACAGTTTAGACTTGCCACATCACTATTCTGCCAATACAATAGCTTATGTAGGAACCCACGATAATGAGACCGCACGCGGTTGGTACGAAGAAAGCGCTAACCAATCTCAACGCGATCAAGTGGACGCTTACTTAAATCGAAGAAAAGGCGAAGCAGCCTCCCATGCCCTCAACCGGGGAATTGCTGCTTCAAGCAGTCAAATCGCGATCTATACCATGCAGGATTTATTAAATCTGGGCAACCGCGCTCGGATGAATACGCCCTCCACCATCGGTTGCAATTGGCAATGGCGCATGGCAGAAGATGCCCTAACAGCTGATGTTTATGAACAATTGACAGACTTAACGGAAACCTACTTCCGTGCAAATCCTAAATTTAAGTTAGGCACAAGTATTACAAACAAAGGAGACTAACATGCACGCATTAGAACAACACGCTAAGGAGCTCTTCAAGAAGGACCTTGCCAATCTCTCTGACGCAGAAACTTATAAGGTCCTACTTGACTATGTTCAAGAACAAATGATTAACTCCCCTGTCAACCAAGGGAAGAAGAAGCTCTACTATATCTCAGCTGAATTCCTAGTAGGGAAACTTCTGACCACCAACCTCATCAACCTTGGCCTCTATGATGAAGTCAGCCAAGTCCTTGAGGCCAATGGTAAGTCACTCCATGACGTAGAAAAAGCTGAAACTGAACCCTCTCTTGGGAATGGTGGCCTAGGCCGTCTAGCTGCCTGCTTCCTCGATTCCATTGCCTCTTTAGGGATTAATGGCGACGGGATTGGCTTAAATTATCACTTCGGTCTCTTCCGCCAAGTCTTCCGCGACAACCAACAAGCCTCTGTGCCTGATGAATGGCTCAACCATCCGAATTGGTTAGTGAAGACAGAGACCTCTTATGAGATTCCCTTCCGCCACTTCAACTTCAAATCCAGCCTCTATGAAATTGAAATTCCAGGTTTTGAACAAAAAGCCCATAACCGCCTCCGCCTCTTCGACTTGGAATCCGTAACTTCCGATATTATTGAAGCGGACAGCATCAACTTTGATAAGATGAATATCCCGCAAAACCTGACCCTCTTCCTCTACCCAGATGATTCAGACTACGTGGGTAACCTCTTACGTATCTACCAACAATATTTCATGGTGTCCAATGCTGCTCAACTGATTATTGAAGAAGCGAAGGCCAAGGGCAGCGACCTCCACGACCTCTATGACTATGCCGTGGTTCAAATCAATGACACCCACCCGGCTTTCATTATTCCGGAATTTGTCCGCCTCTTAACCACATACCATGGTTTTGAATTCAAGGAAGCCCTAGCTGTCATTGAAAAGACCGTTGCCTTCACCAACCACACGATCCTCGCCGAAGCCCTCGAAAAGTGGCCCATGGCTTATATTGACGAAGTGGTACCTGAAATTGCCAAGATTATCCGTCAATTGGATGAAGAAATTAGATCGCGCTACCCAGACAAAGAAGCGGTTCAAATTATTGACCAAGATGACCGCGCTCATATGGCCCACATCGCTATCCACTTCTCCTTCTCAACTAACGGCGTCGCCAAGCTCCACACCGAGATCCTGAAGAATTCTGAGCTCAAGCCTTTCTATGAGCTTTATCCAGACAAATTTAATAACAAGACGAATGGTATTTCCTTCCGCCGCTGGATCATGGCAGCCAATCCCGAGCTCACCCAGTTACTGGATGAAAAGATTGGCCAAGATTGGCATAAGGATGCCGACTTGACAGCTTTTGAAAAAGAAATTGACCAGGCAGATAGCTTGAAACGCCTCCAAGAGATCAAGCACCACAATAAACTCCAACTCCAAGAATACCTGTCTGACCAGCAAGGCGTCCAATTACACGATAATGCCATTATCGATGTCCAAATCAAGCGACTCCATGAATACAAACGCCAGCAGATGCTAGCCCTCTACATCATCCACAAATACTTGGATATTAAAGCCGGGAATCTGCCAAGCACCCCAATTACCATCCTATTTGGCGGCAAGGCAGCTCCAGCTTATACCATTGCCCAGGACATTATCCATCTGATCCTCTGCTTATCTGAATTAATCGCTAAGGATCCAGAAGTGAGCCCTTACCTCCAAGTTATCATGGTTGAAAACTACAATGTGACTAGCGCCGAGAAGCTCATCACAGCAGCAGACATTTCAGAACAAATTTCCTTGGCCTCTAAAGAAGCCAGCGGGACCGGCAATATGAAATTCATGCTCAATGGGGCGCTCACCATTTGTACCCTAGACGGGGCCAATGTTGAGATTGCCGAACGCGTGGGTGAAGACAACATCTACATCTTCGGTCAAGACAGTGAAACCATTGTCAAGCTGTATGAAACCGGCGACTACCACCGGCACTTGGCTGACTACTACCACCGTGAACGCATCAAACCTTTAGTTGACTTCATTGTAAGCGACGAACTCCTAGCGCTCGGCCAGCACGACCGCCTCTACCGCCTCCATGAAGACATCAAGTACAAGGACTGGTTCATGGCCCTCATTGACCTTGAAGAATTCATCGACGTCAAAGAAAAAGTCTACGCCGACTACGAAGACCAAGAAAGTTGGACCAAAAAAGCCCTCATCAACATCGCCCAAGCCGGCTACTTCTCATCCGACCGCACCATCCAAGACTACAACCAAGACATCTGGAAAATCTAAGGGTGTGAGACTTGGCGGTTAGACTCGGATGATTGGAGCAAGTCAGAATAAGAGCGAAGCATTCGCTCGTTTCTGACTTGTGAAATCCCTCCGAGTCTGCCAAGTCGAACCCGACTGCACAGGGTGTAAGCAGTTGCACCCAGACTTGAATGACTGGAGCAAGACGCCAAGCCAAAGCCTAAAACACAACAAATCCCCCAGAACGGAGTGAATCTGGGGGATTTTATTATGGCCTTTTTACCACTCACGACTTAAAAACAACCGCTCGTCTAAAACGGGACGACTTTTTGCCTCTTCTAGCCTATACTAAGGTCAGAAAGGAGGAGAACTTCTATGACAGTAGAAAAACTGGTCATCCAGCGTATCCTTGACCAAGACGAAGATAAACACCAAGTAATTTTACGCGCCTCTGATAGTCAATGGCTAGACCGAACTTCTGACCTGCTCTACCAGCTAGAAGGCCAGCAGCAGACTGACCGCTTGACGATCAAGAGCCAAGACACTTACCAAGTATTAGCCATCCCTGACATCCTCTATGCAGAAATCAACCAAGGAGAACTAACGATCTGGACCAAGGATAAGACCTATCCTTGCCGACTCAGCCTAAAGAAGCTAGAAAGTCTCTTGCCAAAGGGCGATTACCTGCGGGCGAGCCGCTATAGCTTGGTCCGTCTAGACGCCATTCAAAGTTTAGAATTGGCCTTTTCTGGTAACATGTACGCCCAGCTCAGTAACCAGAAAAAAATTCTAATCAGCCGTCGTTTTCTCCAGCAGTTTAAAGAAAAACTTGGCTTATGAAAGGAGCCCCCACTATGAAAGAATTTATTCATCGAAGCTTACAAGGAATCTTTATCAGTATGGTTATCTTTGCTGTCATGGGTGCCATCTATACTTCCTCCCCCGTTTATCTTAAAATGTTAATCAGCTGGAGCCTGGTCGGTTGCGTCTGCGGTGGCGGCTCTGTCCTCTACCAAATTGACAAGCTCAGCCCCCTCTTAGCCGGCTTCTTCCACCTGGCTTTAAGCCTGCTAACCTTCCTCGGCCTAGCCGCATGGAATCACTGGTTCCCTCTGACTTGGGACATCATTCTCTCGGCTAGCCTACAATTTAGCTTGATTTTTCTCCTCATTGCCCTAGGCTACTACTTCTACTATAGCAAACAAATTAAAGCAATCAATCAGAGAATCGACAAATCATAAGACACAGCTAAAAAGACGAGAACCCCTGCTAGGCTTAAAGATCGCCTGGCAGGGGTTCTTCTATCGATAAATTAATTTCTAATATACAAGTCTTTAACGCCACCACTGGTCATAGACATTGACCGGCAGCTCTCGCTTATGCTGGCTAGATTGGTAAAGTTGTTCAATACGTTCAGCATCGGCTTCAGCAAGGTCCTTTCCTTCTAGGTAGTCATCAATGGCCTGGTAGGAGACACCGAGGGCTTCTTCATCGGCTTGGCCCGGTTTATCGTCTTCTAAGTCTGCGGTTGGCACTTTTTCATAGAGGCGAGGCTCTGCCCCGAGCGCTTGGAGCAAGGCTGCCCCCTGGCGTTTGTTGAGCCGCCAGATAGGCATGATATCCGCTGCCCCATCACCGAACTTGGTATAAAAACCTGTGACTGCTTCAGCCGCATGGTCAGAACCGGCTACAATCCCCTTATCAGCTCCAGCAATGGCGAATTGGCTAATCATCCGCTGGCGAGCCTTGATGTTCCCCTTATTGAAGTCCGTGATCTCAAGCCCTGCTGCTTCGAGAGCCTCAACTTGGGCATCCACAGCTGGCTTAATATTGACGGTCAACACCTGGTCAGCCTGGATAAAATCCAAAGCCTTCTGGGCATCATCCTCGTCCAACTGTTGGCCGTAAGGAAGGCGGACTGCAATGAAGCGAAGGTCTTGCCGGCCCGTCTCTTCGCGCAATTCTTCCATGGCTAGCTGGCAGAGCCGGCCCACTAAGGTCGAATCTTGGCCCCCGCTAATCCCTAGAACTAGGGTCTTGAAAAAAGGATGCTTTTTAAAATAAGCCTTAATAAAGTCAATTGATTGACGGATCTCTGCCTCCACATCAATGCTTGGCTTAACACAAAGCTGGTCGATAATATGTGCTTGTAATGGACGCATTATGCTCCTCCTTTACCTGCCTCTATATCTGCTTTAATCTTGGCTTTAATCTCTTTAATGCTGTTCATCTTCAAATCGTAAAGTTCTTGGGAGAGGTCAACCGGATACTGCTCTGGGTTCAAAATCCGCTTATACTCATCCCACAGTGAGTCTAGCCGTCCTTTGGTATAATCTTTTATCTCATCTAATTCAGGCTGGTCATAGACCAATTCCCCCTTGTCAAAAATCGTCTGCAAGAGCGGACGCGCTGTATAGTCAACGACGGTTTTATTGATATAAGGATAGGTAGGATGGAACATAAAGAGCTCATCCAATTGGTCGGGGCGTTCGTGTTTAAGCGCGACATAATCCCCTTCCGACTTACCATCTGAATTGCGTGTAATGCGCCAAACCTGCTTGTCACCTGGGGTAGTGGTTTTTTCAGGTGAGCTTGAGATCTTCATAGTAGGAATCAAATTACCATTTTCATCTTCCATGGAGCAGAGCTTGTAAACAGCCCCGAGAGCAGCTTGATCGAAGGAAGTAATTAACTTCGTTCCGACACCCCAAGAATCAATCTTAGCCCCCTGCATCTTCAAGTTAAGGATGGTCTTTTCATCTAAGTCATTGGAGGCGACGATGATGGCATCTTCATAACCTGCTGCATCGAGCATGGTCCGGACACGTTTGGATTGATAGGTCAAGTCCCCACTATCCAAGCGAACCCCAATAAAGTTAATCTGATCGCCCATCTCATCGGCCACACGAATTGCCGCTGGGACGCCAGAATTCATCACATCATAGGTATCCACTAAGAATACGCAGTCCTTGTGGGATTGGGCATAAGCCTTGAAGGCCTCATAATCGCTCTGGAAGGATTGAACCATAGCATGGGCATGGGTCCCTGAGATAGGAACGCCTAGGGTCTTGCCTGCCCGAACATTAGAAGTCGAATCAAAGCCGCCAATATAAGCAGCCCGTGCCCCCCAAACTGAAGCATCCATCTCTTGAGCCCGGCGTGCACCGAACTCTGCCAGGCCATCGTCACCACAAACCGTACGGATGCGAGCAGCCTTGGTTGCAATCAGGGTTTGGAAGTTCACAATATTTAAGAGCGCGGTTTCTACTAATTGGCAATCCACCAAGCGCCCCTCTATCTGAATCAGCGGTTCATTGGCGAAGCAGAGCTCCCCTTCCACCATGGACCGGACTGTCGCTTGAAAGCGGTAGTCCTTTAAGTAATCTAAGAAGGCATCAGGGTAGTTTACTGTCTCCCTTAAATAAGCGATATCTGAATCAGTAAAGCGTAAATTCTTAATATAATCGATCACCCGTTCCAGACCCGCAAAGATAGCATAACCATTATTGAAGGGATTCTTACGGAAATAAATTTCAAAAACCCCAAACTGTTCAGCCTTGCCACTTTCCCAATAGGTCTTCATCATATTGATCTCATAGAGGTCAGTATGTAGGGTTAAACTGTCATCTGGATAATTCATAAGGGCACCTCTGTTTGTCATTTTTCTATCATTATAACACTTCACCCTAACTTTGTCGCAAAAAAGCCAATCCTAAGCTATCTAGCTAGCTTATAAAAATCAAAAAACAGAAAAAAGAAAGAGCCGGAGACACAAGTCCAGGCTCTTTCTTAAGTTTTTTTCCCAAAACGCGTTGGTGAGCATTCGTTCCGCTTTGAAGTTGATCGTTAAAAAGCCATGGCACCGGCTCGAGC
>NZ_KV786060.1:402287-462881 GCF_001806805.1 Aerococcus sp. HMSC23C02
AGTAACGGCTGACGCCGACTATCCGTAATTCACAACGCTTGATTTTTCATGGTTAACGATCAACTTCAAAGTTCCACTACTGCTCACAAGTAACTAATATCAAAACTTTTCTTTAATTACTAACCACTAAACCTGAAACGGAGATAGTCAAATAGAAGCGATAAATACTTAAAAAAGCTACTGCTTTCTTTTTTATTGACGTTACAAGATTTTGGATTTCTCTTTAATGAACAAAAGATAAACAATCACCTTAGTTATCACCCTTTTAGTCGGGTTCAGTCAAGCAGAAGTGGCTCCTCTTCACAAAAATCTTTCGAAGTCTTTCAGACTTCTCCAGTTTTTTTGCTCCAGAGATCCCTTTCTAACGCATCCTCTCACACCCTTAGTCTATGACTTGGATGTTCATTTTTTGGATGGCTTCGCGGTCTACGACTTGTTTGCTTTCTTCGTCTACTCCGGAAGAGGAGACCTTGTCGAAGAGAATTTTGATCGTCTGTAATAGGATCTTGAAGTCTAGGATAATGGAATAAGTCTTGATATAGATCAAGTCAAAGTTGAGCTTACTGTTAAAGTCCGTCGCATACTTGCCGTAGACCTGGGCATAACCGGTTAGGCCAGCTGGTACATTATGGCGGAGGTAATAGTGAGGGGTTTGTTCTTGGAATTGCTCAACAAAGAAGGGACGTTCAGGACGTGGCCCCACTAGAGACATATCTCCATTCAAGATATTGAATAATTGAGGCAACTCATCGATACGCAGGGAGCGCAGGTACTTTCCGATTCCTGTGATTCTTGCATCATTTTTGGTTGCAATCACAGGTCCTGTGCTGTCCTCCGCGGTCGCTGTCATCGTCCGGAACTTATAGATTTCAAATTCGCGGTTGCCCTTGGTAATCCGCGTCTGCCGGTAAAAGACGGGGCCTTTAGAGGTGAGCTTCACTAAGAGGGCCGTTACCAGCATGATCGGGGAAGCAATGATCAAAAGGACAAGGGAAACGATAATATCCAAGAGGCGCTTAATCAGGGCCTGGTCTGCTGGAATCTTGAAGTCAGAGGTTTCAATAATCGACTCATCTTCAAAGTTCATGATATTAGGGTTAACCATGACTAAGTTTTCAAACTTGGAGTTAAGGAAGAGCTTCTTATCTTCCGCCATCAAGAGAGAATAGAGGCGGAGTTTTTCCTCTTCTTCAATCTGTGAAGCTAGGTAAACAATATCAAATTCATCCAAACGAGCTTTCACGTTCTCATAGTAGTGGTCGATCACCACATGGGTCACGATATGCCGGGTAGACTTAGACGACTTAAAATTATAGATGGCTGGGAAAACTTCTTCCTCCTCACCTACAATCATCACCCGCTTATTGCTGGCATAGCGGCGGTACATACTAAAGACTAGAGCCCGGAAGGCATAGATCAAGAGGGTTGACACAAAAAAGTCAATCAAAATCACTGAGCGGGGGAAGGCAAACCAACGCCCCACGAAACTCAAGACCATGGCAACCACAGCCAATAAGGCCTGGATAATCAAGGTGATAAAGAAAATATCCCCCTTGGACTTATTGTAGAGGACATAGATCCCGAACAATAAGTTAAAGACAATAAAGATAATTAAAATCCACGGAATCGCCCCCTGGAAAGCTTGGAAATTGCGTAAGGGAACGTAACGGCCATAGCGGATAAAGAATGAAATAAAATAAGATATCAGTAAGATCAGGGCCTCAGTTGCCCCAATAATGACCCGATACCAATTGGTCCATTCGCCGTTTCTTTGCATAATGATCCTCCTAAGAAAAAGGGACGGTTCAAACCGCCCCTCAAGCTGTTCTACTATATGGTATCTTAGCATAATTCCCATAGTTCAAGCAGCTATTTATCAAATATTTTCAAATTATTAAAAATTAAACTTAGCTAGCAGCAGCACCTGTCTCGGCGTTTCCACCTTCAACACTACCGCCTTGGTCAGCTGTTCCACCATTGTTTGGATTAGCTGGAGCTGGCGTTTCAGGTTGTGGTTCTGGTGATGGTTGTGGGTTCGTCGCTCCGCCTTGATTTGTAGAAGAAGGTGAAGACGTTGATGGGCTGGCTGAGCCTTGGTTTGGATTCAGCGGTTGAGAAGAGACGGCAGAAGAGCTGGCGCTTGGCTTAGTTTCTTCTTTTTTGCCCCCGTTATTGTTTGAGTTGGCATTATTTTCTTGCTTGCTTGGTGCCTTGCTTT
Organism: Aerococcus sp. HMSC23C02; assembly: GCF_001806805.1. Classification (NCBI taxonomy): domain Bacteria; kingdom Bacillati; phylum Bacillota; class Bacilli; order Lactobacillales; family Aerococcaceae; genus Aerococcus; species Aerococcus sp. HMSC23C02. Next base: position 404,506 of record NZ_KV786060.1, read on the forward strand.
CCTCTTGCTTCTTGTCATCCTTCTTGTCGTTATTGTTGTTTTGATTTTGACGATTATTATTGTTGTTTGCGTTATTATTATTAGAAGCTGGACGAGAGCTTGGCGGGGTCACACGTTGGCTGCCCCGGTTGCCCACATTTTGACTTTGGTTGCGGTTAGATTGGGTCGCTTGTTGACGCGCTTCATTCGCTTGTTTTTGGAGACGATCGCTCCGTTCACGGGCTTGGTCTTGGGCCTTCTTAGCTTCTTCTTCTAACTTCTTAATTTGATCTTGTGAAGCACCAGACTTGCGGGCTTGGTCAATTTCAGCTTGGCTGATCCGTTCCGTTAAGTCTTCATCTACTTGACTGATCATATCTAACATCTTGGCGGTCACATAAGGATTTTCTTCCTTCTCAGCTTCCTCACGCAACTTATCCAATTCTTTTTGTAAGTCTTCATGTTTTAAAGACTTATCAGATTTCAAGTCGTTTAAGGTCTTAGTAAATTTCTCGAACTTGTCAGCTTGTTCTTCAGCTGTCTTCACAAGGTCAGCTAGCGTCCCGTAGAGGCCATCTTCCTTAGATTCCAAGGCAGCTTTATGTTGGTTTTTAACCTTATCAACATCAGCCTTCTTCAAGCCATCCTTGATAATGACCCATTTTTGTAAGGTTGCCCCATTGAGCGGCTGCTTGTCCTTGGTCTTTTCAAAGAGATTGTTGGTCGCATTTTGGACATCATAGCGTTTTTGGACATCTTCCAAATCGCCTTGTAATTGCCCCTTAATCCCTTCTTCATCCTTCAAGTTAGCCACATCTTCTTTAGCCGCTTCGATATCTTCTTGACTGATATCTTCAGCTAAGAACATCTTTGCTTCATCAAAGTAGAGATCGGCGACAGCTTTCTCTGCCCCACTCTCCTTGTGGTCTTCAATAGCGGTTTGAACAGGTTCCTGCTGCAAGGCGGCATAGACGCCCACGCCCCCAATCAAGAAGAGAGATACGGCGACAACTAAAACTCTTTGCCAATTGAACTTTTTCTTCTTATTCTTCTTCAAGTCAATCTCCTCCGTTAATATTTATCGCAATATTATATCTACACTACGATAGCATGTTTCATTTTTCAATGCAAAAGTATTCCCGATTTGTAACCAATTTTTAAAGAAGTTAACAAGTCAAGCGACTGTAAATAGCAAAAAAACTGGGACCAGGCCCAGTTTTTTGTTTGATTCAAAAATTCTGTTTGAGATACTTGCTCTTGCTCGCACTCTGTTTAGTCGGATTCGAGGATGCGGAAAGGGAGTGACTTCAACAAAGTGGAACAATCGGCTAAAGCCGCTTTTAGCCTCTTTGCCTCCAGTCATCCCTTTTGGAACGCCTGTGCTCACACCCATTAATTATACTTCGCGTTCATTTGTTTTTCGTAATGGTTCAAGAGCTTGGTTAAGGCATAGGTGATAATGAAGTAGATCACCATGGAGATAAAGAGTGGGATAATGCCTTGGTAAGTCTGGCTGGTAACGGCCCGGGTTTGGAAGGTTAATTCGGCTACCCCAATGGTCGATACAATAGAAGATTCCTTAATCAAGGTCACGAATTCGTTCCCTAATGAAGGCCAAATGGAGCGCAGGGATTGTGGGAAGATAATCTTCCGCAAAGTTGTCTTGTAGTCCAAACCGAGAGACCGAGCGGCTTCCGCCTGGCCTTTAGGAACGGACTGGAGGCCCCCACGGATAATCTCACAAATATAGGCTCCTGAGTTGAGGGAAACAGCAATCAAACCAGCCACCAATGGGCTAATACCGAGTAAGCCCCCAACCCCCAGGAAGATAAAGAGAACTTGGATCATCAGAGGTGTTCCCCGAACAAATTCGACATAGGCTCCTGCAATACCAGAGAGAAATTTCAGGTTAGAAATCCGCATCACGGCAAGGAGGGAGCCTAGGATCATCCCGAAGACAATCGATAGGATGGAGATTAAGAGGGTCATCTTAATGCCGTCCCAGAAGAAAGGCCAATACTGCATCCAGTCCACATTGTCGGTATCGGCTAATTGGTCCGCGGCTTCATCCGCCCATTGGTTGACCAAGTCTTGTTCAACCACTTCATCAATCGTATGGTTGATCGCTTCCCCTAGGCTCGGTTGGTTCTCGGGAATAACGACCGCCTTGCCATCATTTTCTTCCCGTGGGACTTTAGCGTCGACATAAGTCAACTGGTCATTGCCCTTGGTCGCAGTCCGGGCCATAATTTCATCAACTAAGACCCCATCGACTTGCTTGGTTCCTAGGGCACTGAGCAGGTCAGGAACCTGTTGCATGGTAAGGAGTTTAGCTTTAGGCATATGGGCCTTAGCCAGGTCTTCTTGGTAAGACCCCTGTTGGACCCCCACCACCGTTCCTTCTACGAAACTATCCTTATCTTTGAGTCTGTCCGTATCATCTTTGCGGATAACAAGGGATTGGCCAGCATTCTCGTAGGGTTTGGTGAAGTCTACGGACTTATCCCGTTCCTCGGTATAGGTCATCCCTGAGATAATCATATCGATGTTGCCGGTTTCTAGTGAGGACATCAGGCTGGAGAATTCCATATTTACAATTTCCAGCTTAACGCCGAGGTCATCAGCAAACTTTTCCGCTAGGGAGATATCGATTCCCTTGGTTTTGTTCTCGCCACCTTCACGAGTCAAGAACTCAAAGGGTGGATAATCAGGGCTGACACCTAGCTTAATGACGCCCCGCTTCTTAATTTCATCGAGTAATTGGTCGTTGCCTGCTACTTGCCCCGATGCCGCTGGCTGGTCTTCAGCCGCTTGGACCAAGGCCCCCGTTCCCGCCAATAGTGGGCTAAAGGCGAGGACAAAGGCCATGAGGACCTGCAGGCTATACTTAAATAGTTTTTTCATTAAATTTTGCCGTCCTTTTTCCATTCTTTTTCAGCAAGTACCCGTGCGGTTTGTGGAAGTCCGAAGAGCTTAATGAAACCTTCAGCATCATTTTGGTTGTAGATATCATCTTCGTCAAAGGTTGCGAGTTCTTCATTATAAAGGGAGTAAGGGCTGGTAGTTCCCGCATCAATGACATTGCCCTTGTAAAGCTCTAACTTGACTTGGCCAGTGACGTGTTTTTGGGTTTCATCCACAAACTGTTGGAGGGCCTTGCGTAGAGGTGAATTCCACAAGCCATTATACACTAATTCCGCATATTTATGGGCAAGGACTTGTTTAAACTGTAAGGTATCGCGGTCTAAACATAATTCTTCCAATTTTTCATGGGCATGGTAGATGATGTGGCCACCTGGTGTTTCATAAACGCCCCGAGACTTCATGCCGACGAGACGGTTTTCAACAATATCGAGGATGCCAATCCCATTGGCTCCGCCAAGTTCGTTTAATTTTTCAACTAAGGCGATAGGATCCAATTTTTCACCATCCACAGCGACAGGGTTCCCTGCTTCAAAATCGATGGTCACATAGGTGCTCTCATCTGGTGCTTGTTGAGGTGACACCCCTAATTCTAAGATATCATCTAGTTTAGGCTGCTGGCTAGGATCTTCCAAGTCCAAGCCTTCATGGGAGAGGTGCCAGAGGTTTTCATCCTTAGAATAATTCGTCTCACGGGTGATCGGTAGCGGAACGTTGTGCGCTTCGGCATAGTCAAACGCGTCTTCCCGGGATTGAATATCCCAGATCCGCCATGGGGCAATAATTTGAATGGTTGGATCGAATTCACGCAAGCCGAGCTCGAAACGCACTTGGTCATTCCCCTTACCGGTACAGCCATGGACGATGGTATCGCAGCCTTCTTCATGGGCGATTTCAATCATCCGCTTGGCAATCAGTGGACGCGCATAGGCAGTCCCTAAGAGATACTTGCCTTCATACTTAGCCCCAGCCCGCATGGCAGGATAGATATAATCTGTAATAAATTCTTCGCGGAGGTCTTCGACATATAATTTAGAAGCCCCGCAATTGACAGCTTTCTTCTTTAAATATTCATAGTCTTCTTCTTGGCCGACATTAGCGGTCATCCCGATCACTTCAACGTCATCCCCATAAGTTTCCTTGATCCAAGGAATAATGACGGAAGTATCCAAACCACCTGAATACGCCATTAAAACCTTCTTTACTTCCTTCTCTGCCATTTATATACTCCTCCTTAAATATAAAAAAACCGCCTCTTCCAATCTGAAGAGGCGGAGTTAATAAGCATCCACGGTACCACTCTACTTGCTGGCAAAGCCAACATCTCTAGCCGATTAACGCTCGGACACGGACTAGTTTATCTTATCTAGTCGAGCTTATGCGGCGCGCTTCACACAGTCTTCAGACAGGCCTTCCACCACCACCTGCTCGCTTTACTCAGGGACTTTGCTACTCTTCCGCATCTCTTTTATGAGAGTACTTTAATTTAATTGTTATTATATCACGGCTATATCAAATGTCAACTGAACTTTGCTAAATTATTTTAGGACTTATCCTAAGACCGCTCGAGGGCTTGGCAGAGGGCTTGGGCATGTTCTTCTACCCGTTCAGGGGCTGGCCCACCCAGAACATTACGCCGGTAGACGCAGGCTTTCAAGTCGATTGCGTCAAAGATATCTTCTTCAAAGTCATCCGCATAGCGCTTATAGTCTTCCAAGGAGAGGTCTTCTAGGGTTAGGTTCTTTTCGCTGCAATATTGAAGGATGTTACCGGTAATTTGGTAGGCATCACGGAAGGGCATTCCCTTAGCAGCCAAATAGTCGGCGCAGTCTGTCGCATTCAAGAAGCCTTGACCACAAGCAGCATACATGGCATCCACATCCACAATCGTTGCTTCCAACATGGCAGGTAGGAGGCTCACCATCATCTTCATGGTATCGATAGCGTCGAAGAGGGCTTCTTTTTCCTCCTGCATATCCTTGTTATAGGCGAGAGGGAGGCCCTTCATCAGGGTAAGAACGTTAACGAGGTCGCCATAGACCCGCCCCGTCTTTCCGCGCATCAATTCATGGATATCGGCATTCTTCTTCTGGGGCATAATGGATGACCCGGTTGAGAAGGAATCTTTCAGGTGAATGAAATGAAACTCCTGACTGGCCCAAAGAATCGTCTCTTCCGCATACCGGCTGAGATGCATGGCCAGAATCGAGAGGGCACTCAGCATTTCAATACTGTAATCACGGTCAGAAACCGCATCCAAACTATTGGCCGATGGGGTCAAGAAGTCCAAGAGTTCCGTCGTTAAATCGCGGTTCAAGGGGAAAGAAGAGGTCGCCAAGGCACCAGCCCCCAGTGGCATGGTTAAATCAATCCGCTTACCCACATCCTGCAAGCGGCCATAGTCCCGCAGAAGCATTTCCGCATAGGCCATCAAATAGTGGCCATAAGTAATGGGTTGGGCCCGCTGTAGGTGGGTATAGCCCGGCATGATGCTTTCCGTATGCTGGAGGGCCTTCTTAGCAAAGCCCAGCATGGCATCCTCCAAGAGGCTGCAGAGGACCTCAATCTCATCTCGAACATAGATCTTCAGGGCGGTGGCAACCTGGTCGTTCCGGCTTCGGCCGGTGTGAACCTTCTTGCCTGTATTCCCTAAGCGCCGGGTCAATTCCGCTTCAATAAAACTATGGACATCTTCTTCCTCATAGTCAATGGCTAGCTTGCCGTCACGGTAGTCTTCTCGCATCTGCCCCAGTTCCTGGTAGAGCGCCTCCGCTTCCGCTTCTTCAATAATTCCCTGGGCCCCCAGCATCTTTGCGTGGGCCATTGAACCCTGCAGGTCAGCATCCAGCAGTCTATCATCCACTTGAATTGATTGATTAAATTGATAAGCCGCTTCTGACATCGCGTCATGAAAGTCATTCGACCAAATTGCCATCTTTGCCACTCCATTCTTTTTAAGTCTTATGCTTAATCATAAACAAAGTTCGGCCCAGGTGCAAGATTGATTGAGAAAAGCTGCTTAAAGAATCCTATTTGCCAGCAGCTACAAGTGAAAAGCCATTATAAAAGGCCCCAACTTCTACTTCAGTTGGAGCCTTGGGATAGAAAGGGTTTGGTCTGGCAGAAGTGGCTCCTCTTCACAAAGCGTCGCCGAAGACTTTTAGTTTTCTTTGTCGCTTTGCTCCAGAGGTTCACTTCTGACCGCGCTCCCTCACACCCTTATCTAGTCGGGTTCGCAGTTGCAGACTTGAAGTGACTTCACCCAATCGGAACGATCGGCTAAAGCCGCTCTTTTTCGCTTGGGCTCCAGTCATCCAAGTCTGGGCGCAACTGCTCACACCCTTTAGTCGGGTTCAGGCTAGCAGAAATAGCTCCTCTTCACAAAGATCCGCCGAAGACTTGCAGTCTTCTCTGGCTCTTGGCTCCAGAGGTCTATTTCTCCCGCTAGCCTTCACACCCTTTCCTAGTTGGGTTCGACTTGGCAAACTCGGAGTGATTTCACAATTAAGAAACGAGCGAATGCTTCGCTCTTATTCTTAATTGCTCCAATCATCCGAGTCTAACCGCCAAGTCTCACACCCTTTAATTTTCAAAGATGGCTTTGATTTCGACGTAGTCTTCTAGGCCGTAGTAGCCTTTTTCGCGGCCTAAGCCAGACATTTTGTAGCCGCCGAATGGTGCTTGGTCGCTGCCTGGGTTGTCGTTGACGAAGACGTTACCTGTCCGCAATTGGCGGGCTACTGCCTTGGCTTCTTCTTCTGGACCAACGACAGCGCCAGAGAGGCCATAAGGGGAGTCATTGGCTTGTTTGATGGCGTCTTCTGTGTCGGTATAGGTCAGCACGCAGAGGACAGGGCCAAAGATTTCTTCTTGGGCGATGGTCATATCATTAGTCACATTGACAAAGACCGTTGGATCCACATAGTAGCCTGTCCGGTCAACTTTACCCCCGCCTACCAAGACTTCAGCACCTTCTGCCTTACCTTTTTCGATATAGTCTTCAACGGTCTCTTTTTGCTTGGCGGAAACCATGGGGCCAACTTTGGTTGCTTCATCGGCTGGGTCATCGAGGACCACTTCCTTGTCATAGAAGTCTTTGATAGCCGTCTTATAGTCTTCCAATTCATCTTCTGGGACAAAGAGACGGGTCAAGGCTGCACAAGTCTGCCCTTGGTTATCGAGGACAGTGTTCATCGACTTAGCCACAGCGAGTTCCTTGTCGCCGCCTTTGAGGGCAATAAGAGCAGACTTACCGCCGAGTTCAAGGACGAGGCGCTTGATACTACCACTCGCCTTATCGTAGAGACCGCGACCGACTTCGGTTGACCCGGTAAAGGAAATAATAGCGACATCCTCATGACCAGCGAGAAGGTCTCCGGCCTCACTCCCCCGTCCAGTAATCAAGTTAACGACCCCTTTAGGCAGGCCAGCTTCTTCAATAATTTCCATGAATTTAATGGCTGTGAGGGGGGTATCCGAGGCTGGTTTAACCACGATAGTATTACCAGTTAAAAGAGCTGGAGTGAGCTTACGTTGGATCTGGTTCAAAGGATAATTCCATGGCGTAATGCAGGCAACCACTCCTGATCCTTCTTTAATAACAGTCGCCGTATCGTAACGTTCTTCGAAGTTGAAGCGGTCCAAGGCCTTGAGACTTCCTTCCAATTCCCCGATCGATTTGCGCACCTGGTTATCCCGGGAAAAAGCCTTGCTGGCGCCCATCTCTTCAACCACAATATCGACTAATTCTTCCTTATGCGCTTTAAGGCCTTCAAGCACCTTCTCTAAGTAGGCCTTGCGTTCATCTACAGCTAAGCCATTCCAAGACGGAAAAGCAGCCTTAGCTGCAGCCACTGCATTGTCCACATCTTCGGCATTACTGGTTGGAACTTGGGCGATCACTTCTTCACTTGTTGGATTAATTACATCGGTATATTGACCAGACTTGCTGTCTACCCATTCACCGTTAATATAGTTTTGATAGGTCTTCATCAAAAAAGCCTCCTTCAGCTTGCTGTTAAGGGTTTACAGTTCCCATTATCAAGTAATTGACTGGAGAATTCAAGTCAGAGGGGTCCAAAAAAGCTCCCCGAAATCAGGGAGCTTGAGGTCTAAATTGAAACTTAGTTTAGATAAATTTTCCTGCGAATTCAGCGAAGGCTTTACCAGCACTTGCTAAGAATTCTTTGGTATCTTCTGCTGTAATTTCACCGTTTTCACCGATGTAATCAGCAGAGTTTCCAATGTAAAGTTCAGGTTGTTGCATAACTGGCATATCTAAGAAAACTAAAGATTGACGGAGGGTATGGTTAGCGATAGCACCACCGATACCTGCTGGTGATTGTGATGCAACAAGAGCTGGCTTGCCTTCCCAAACGCTTGAACCATATGGACGAGAACCTAAGTCGATCGCATTCTTCAAGCTCGCTGGAATGCTACGGTTGTGTTCAGGAGTCACGAAGATAATCGCATCTTGAGCACGCACTTCATCACGGAAACGCGTATATTCAGCAGGTTGTTCAGCTGCTTCATCATAGTCTTGGCTATAGAGTGGAAGGTCAGCTGTTTCGATAAAGGTCACTTCAGCGTCACTTGGTAAACCTGCCACTAATCCTTTTGCAATGGCTTCAGAAAATGAATTCTTACGAATTGATCCTAAAACTACACCATATTTTGCCATAAAATAAATCTCCTTCTTTCTTTTATACTTTTGACTTAACAACTTATCTTATACTTCTATGATAATAGTTCAGTTTCGAAACTTCAAGGCAAACGACTCGAAAAAAGATTTTTTGTTGGTATTTAAGATCACATTTTTATTTCTAGAATTAAAGAATAAGCAATTTTTCTTTAATCAGCTAATCTTGAGCAGGAGTGGAGCTTTGAATTTGATCGTTAGCCATGTCTAAGCAAGCAATGTGAATTACGTATAGTAGGCGTTAGCCGTACTAGACGTTTGAAGCTCGCTAGGCGAGAGACCTTGGCTCGAGCCGGTGCCATGGCTTTTTAACGATCAAATTCAAAAGCGGAACGTATGCTCAGCAACGCAGCTTAAAAAAGAAGCAAGAACCCCCTTGCGAGAGTTCTTGCTTCTTCTTTAATCAGCGGCTTAGTACATGCCACCAGCCATAGCACTTGGATCAACTGCTGGTGCTTCAGGTTCTGGCTTATCCGCAACAACACTTTCTGTTGAGAGGATAAGACCGGCAACTGAGCCAGCATTTTGTAGGGCTGAACGGGTTACCTTAGTTGGGTCAACAATCCCTGCTTCAATCATATCTACCCATTCATTGTTTTGGGCATTGAAACCAATACCTTGGTCTTTAGAACGGAGGCGTTCCACAATAACTGAACCTTCTAAGCCAGCATTTTCAACAATTTGGCGGAGAGGTTCTTCTAAGGCGCGTGCCACGATACGTGCACCTGTGGCAGCGTCACCTTCCAGCGCTTCTGTTGCTTTTTCAACTTTATCTTGAACATTCATGAGAGCAGTCCCCCCACCAGCAACGATACCTTCTTCAACCGCTGCACGGGTCGCATTCAAGGCATCTTCAATGCGGAGTTTACGTTCTTTTTGTTCAGATTCAGTTGCAGCACCGACTTTAACAACGGCTACCCCACCAGCTAATTTAGCTAAGCGTTCTTGGAGTTTTTCACGGTCATAGTCAGATGTGCTTTCTTCGATTTGTTTACGGATTAAGGCAATACGTTGTTCTAATTGTTCCTTATTGCCGCCACCTTCAACAACTGTGGTATGGTCCTTGGTTACAGTAACGCTACCAGCCTTACCTAAGTGGTTGATGGTTGCGTCTTTCAATTCTAAGCCGAGATCTTCAGAGATCACTTGCCCCCCCGTTAGGACAGCTAAGTCTTCTAGCATTTCTTTACGACGGTCGCCGAAACCTGGTGCTTTAACAGCAACTACATTCATGGTCCCGCGTAATTTGTTCAGTACTAGGGTTGGAAGAGCTTCCCCATCCACATCATCAGCAATTAAGAGCAGTGGGCTACCTTGTTGTAAGATTTGTTCAAGGAGAGGAAGGATATCTTGGATATTTGAAATCTTACGGTCTGTTAAGAGAATGTATGGATTTTCCAAGCTGGCTTCCATTTTTTCATTGTCTGTTACCATATATTGGGAGAGGTAACCGCGGTCGAATTCCATCCCTTCAACCACGTCTAAGGTCGTATCGATAGACTTAGAGTCTTCAATGGTAATCACACCATCTTCGCCAACCTTGCCCATAGCTTCAGCAATCAGCTTGCCGACTTCTTGGTCACCAGAAGAGATCGCAGCAACGTTAGCAATGGCATCTTGAGATTCCACTTGAACAGAGTTTTCCTTCAAGCCTTCAACAGCTGTCCGGATTGCTTCGTCGATCCCGCGGCGAACGCCAACAGGGTTAGCACCAGCGGTCACATTCTTCAAGCCTTCACGAACAATGGCCTGGGTTAGGATCGTTGCAGTGGTGGTTCCGTCACCAGCTACATCATTGGTCTTAGAAGCTACTTCAGCGACTAATTTAGCCCCCATGTTTTCGAAGTGGTCTTCTAATTCGATATCTTTAGCAATGGTTACCCCATCATTAGTGATCAATGGTGAGCCATAGCTTTGTTCGAGGACAACGTTACGTCCCTTAGGCCCTAAGGTAATCTTCACCGTATTCGCTAACTTGTCCACACCACGCACTAAAGCTTGACGGGCATCTTCTGAAAATTTAATATCTTTTGCCATTAAAATTCATGCTCCTCTCGATACACAAGTAATGATTCAATCTTTAAATTTAATTTTTGATCTAGTCTTCAATAACAGCGACAATATCTTTCGCTTTTAAGATGAGGTATTTTTCACCAGCATATTCCACTTCATTGCCGGCATATTTTTCAAATAAGACAAGGTCATCTTTCTTAACTGGACTTGTGAAATCTTCTGTTTCATCAGCAACTGCAATAACACGTCCCACTTGGGATTTTTCTTGGGCTGCAGATGGTAGTATAATACCAGACGTTGTTTTTTCTTCTTGTTCTTCAAGCTGAACAATCACACGTTCATTTAAAGGTTTTAACATAATTCACATTCCTCCATCAGTTCCAAAAAACAATTCACTTTTTATCGTTAGCACTCACAACTTCCAAGTGCTAACTTACATTTATTATCTTAAAACATTTTATTTTAGAATGCAAGTCTTTTGTTGACTTTTTTGACCTTTTAGTTTTTCTTTAAATTTTTCCGCCAAAATAGCTGATCTCACTTGTCTTTTAGCCATATTTTCGTTACATTACATATTACGATGCAAGATTAAAAAGGAGTGTTGCTATGTCTTTACAATCACTAGTCATGAATATTGTGCTAAAAATCATCCTTGCTGGCCTCTTCCTCTCCCTGGCTATTTCAATGGTCAGTGAAAACGGTTGGTCCTTCCTTCCCTTCATTAATATTCTCTTAGCAAGCCACGATATCTTCCAAAGTATCCAGTTAATTCGAGCCTACCGAAGAATCAAAAACCTATAAACCAGGTAAGTGGTCTTAAAAGAAATTAATCGAAAAGTGCCTCAAAGAGAGCTATTTCGCTCCTTTGAGGCACTTTTTTGATCACTTATATTAAGCTGATTTCTTAATGGTGGGTCACATAATAAATCAAAGTCTGTAATTCATTGGCTAAATCCACAGTCTGAACAAACATGTCTTTAGGCACATTGAGCCGACTAGCTGAGAAGTTTAATATTCCCTTGACTCCAGCTTCTTCAAGTTGTGGCACCACGCTTTGGGCGGCATGACTAGGGACCGCTAGAATGACAATATCAATTTGACGGGCTTCTAGCTGGTCGACGATCTCGTCCATGCTGTAGATTGGCACCCCTTCGTGGATCTTACCGACCTTCTCTGGATCAATATCGAAAGCTGCATTAATATGAACATTATTAGATTGCTTAAAGTTATAAGAAATTAAGGCATTCCCCAAATTCCCCACACCGATCAGAGCGACCATGGTGAGCTGGTCTTGGCTCAGTAGGCGGCTGAAAAATTCAATTAAATGATCAATTTCATAACCATAGCCCCGTTTGCCCAAAGTACCAAAATAAGAAAAATCACGTCGGATGGTAGCACTGTCGACTTTTACTGCATCAGAAATCTGTTCGGAAGAGACACGATCCATCCCCATTGCCTTGAAATTCTTCAAGCAACGGTAGTAGATTGATAAGCGCTTAGCTGTTGCCTTTGGTATCTTTTTCACTAGAATCCCCCCTGTTTGTTCAATTGTGAAAAATAGAATAGGAATATTTTACCAGGATTTCGACTTCGTAGCAAATCTAAAACTTTAATTTAAGCTTAAGCCGAAGCCATAAGTGTAGCTATTTCCCGCACTATCTTGATAGGCATAAGCGCGGTCCATATACTTGTCCTTATCGTAGCCCGGTACATCATTAGGGGAAGCACAAATACCTTCATCATTAACCGCAATCACGTCATCATTGGCGGGTAGGGTTAGAGGCAGTTTCCCCTTGGCAGGGCAGGCCCCTGTATAGACATCAATGATGGCCTGGATAAAGCTATTAAAGCTGGCAGTTAAGGCGTCAGCTAGAGGCTCTACATTCTCCAAGATAAATGGCAAGTCGAGGTTGACATTAATAATCGTATGGTCAACCGCTGCTTGGATGGCCTTCACCCGGTCGAGGTCCACGTTCGTTGCTTGGTGGATCTGTAAGTCCAGATAGCCTGAAGTGGCTTCGAAGTAAGAACCCGAGATTGGTTCTAAGAAGAGTAGGGCAATATCGGCTTCGTGGTAATCCGTCACCAGGTCAATCTGTGGGAAGGTCTTGCGGATCTGCTCTAGTAATTCTTGGTTGAGTTCATCTGTATTACCGAAGATTCCTTGCTTGCGGCGACTGGCCATTTCCTCTTCATTATAGACCTTGGTAAAGATTTCCGCATAAACTTTCTTACCCGCTAACTTGTCCTCAGTCAGAGGCAAGAGCTCTTGGTCATTCTTCAAGAGAACCACCGATTCCTGGTGGGCCTGGTAGGCTACTTTGCGGCTGTCTGCCGTATTGGTGATGGCTTCTGCCTGGTCAGTATCTTGGTAAGGATTCTCGAATAAGCCGAGAGCAAAGAGCTCCTTCAAAGTGCCTTCCAAGCGAGCATTCACCGTCTCTTCATCGACCAAGCCCTGGGTCATAGCTTCCTCAAAGGCTTCAACCTCTGTGGTCCCCGAGACAATATTCGTCCCCGCCTTGAGCATCTTAGCTACCCGCTCCGGCTTAGTTAGGTCTTCAACACCCCAGGCACAAGCATCCAAGACTCCTGTATCTGAGTTGATATAGCCTTTAAAGCCTAGGTCATCACGCAAGAGCTCTTGGAGGAATTGACGGTTGTAAGCAAAAGCCACATCCTCTTCAAAACCTGCTTGGAAGGGTTCTTGGGGCAGGTTGGATTTTTCCTGGCTAGGAATCGCATAGTAAGGCATGATCGAGCTTGGTTGGTGCTTAATAGCTGCCTTGAAGGGTGGTAAGTGGTAGGTCTCTAAACTATTAGGAGTTGGGTAAACATTAAATTTCCCTTCTTCGTAGTGGGGATCGAAACCGTTCTCCCGTGCACCGCCGCCTGGGAAGTGCTTGATGGTGAGGGCAACACCCTGGTCGTCTAAGTCCTCTCCTTGGTAGACTGGGATAATCGTTTCAGCAATTTCTGAAATCTGTTCGGGGTTCTCGCCAAAAGTTCCCGACGTTCTAAACCAGCGAGGATCCGTCGCGGTATCTACCATGTACATATAACCCTTGCGAATGTTGTTGTGCCAGAATTCCTGCTTACCAATTTCAGCAAAGGCCTTGATCAAAGGAATATTGCGAGTCGCTGCCAGACCCAGGGTACCAGGGAATTGGGTAAAGCGGCCGATCGCTGACTCCGCATTAAAAGTAGCCTCATTGTTTTCGTTCTTGGAGTTGGACAAAACCACTAAGGGAATCCCTAAGCGACTTTCCTCGACCATTTCCTGCATGGTATTGACCCAGGTCACAATCTCTTCCGGCTTGGCATTCTCTCTTAAGATAATATGCCGGATTTGGAAGTCTTCTAAAAGCGTTGAGGTCGGGTGCTCATGCTTAGGATGGGGATACTGGATCTCCTTATCGGCTTCGTTAATGACCCCATTATGGCTGGTTGGTTCACCTTCTTCAGCTGAAATTCCCATGGGCTTGTCAATGAGGACCATCATACCGGCTTTTTCGCGGAGGTTCATCCGCCCGACCAAGTCCTTAGCCCGCTCTTCCGGGCTCAATCGCCAGTCTTCATAGGGATTGACTCGACCATCTTTATTATGGTCTTTGAAGCGTAAGCCATCGACTTCAACTTCTTCTAAGTGACGGCTCACTAATTTCCTTTGTTCCATTGAATCGCTCCTTATTATTTATTTGAATGATTTTAAGCACACCATAAGTCTATTTTAAGGGATAAAGTTATTTTTGCAAAGCCTTTCACAAGCTAAGCGAAATTTTGTTAGTCGTCCCTGTGGCGGAATTATGCTAAACTAGGAATAGTATTTTAGAAGGAGGCTAGACAATGATTCTTTTACAAGGTTCCAATTTAGCCCGACATTTTGGGGCTGAGACCCTTTTTGAAGACATTCAAATTACAGTTCAAGATAACAGTCGCATTGGTCTAGTCGGTAGAAACGGTACCGGTAAATCGACCCTACTGAAGATCCTAGCAGGCATTGAGAGTCCAGACCAAGGTACCGTTTCCCAGCGCAAGGGAACCCGGATTGCCTATATGGACCAGCACTCCGCCGTCAACAGCGAACGGACAGTCTATGAAGAGATGAAGAGCGTCTTCACGGAAGACTTGGCCTTGATTGACCAGGCCAATGAAGCGGCCATGGTCCTGGCCGATGAAGCTGTCATCCAAGACCCTGATCGCTATGAACAAGCACTGAAGACCTATGACCAGCTCCAAGAAGAAATCAACCAGCGCAACGCCTATAGCTATGATTCGGAGATCCGCATGGTCCTCCACGGCTTCCGCTTCCCCGAGGATATGTACGACCAGCCCATTTCACAGATGTCTGGTGGGCAGCGGACCCGGTTGGCCTTAGCCAAGGTGCTCCTAGAGAAGCGGGACATCCTGATCCTGGATGAACCAACCAACCACTTGGATATCGATACCCTCAACTGGTTGGAAGGCTACCTGCCCAAGTATCCCGGCGCCCTCTTGATCGTCAGCCACGACCGCTACTTCCTCGACCATGTCACCAACGAAACCTATGAAATGACCCACCACGGCATCGAACACTATGCCGGAAATTATAGCTTCTACTTGAAGGAAAAAGCGGTCCGCCTAGAGACCCAAATGAAGGCCTATGAGAAGCAACAAAAAGAAATCCATAAGTTAGAAGACTATATTGCCCGCAACCTGGTCCGGGCTTCTACTACCAAGATGGCCCAGAGTCGACGCAAGCAGCTGGAGCGAATGGACAAGCTAGACCGCCCCCAACAGGACGAACGCTCAGCCCGTATCCAATTCTCTACGGAAAAGTCGAGCGGCAATGTCGTTCTCACGGTCGATGACCTGGCCATCGGTTATGACGACTGCCTGTCCTATCCGATTAATATCGATTTACGTAAACAGAAGGCCCTGGCCATTGTCGGTCCAAATGGCGTCGGCAAGTCTACCTTGCTCAAAACCATTACGGGACAAATCCCAGCATTAAAGGGCGACTACCAACTTGGAACCAATGTGAGCCTAGGCTACTACGACCAAGAGCTAGGCAATCTCAATTCCAAAAAGGACGTCCTCCACGAACTCTGGGATGAACACCCCAGTATGAATGAACAAGACATTAGGACCATCCTGGGCAGCTTCCTCTTTAGCGGAAGTGATGTTGAGAAACCCGTCCATGGTCTCAGCGGTGGTGAAAAAGCCCGCTTGGAACTGGCCAAACTCGCCTTGGACCACGACAACTTCCTGGTCCTTGACGAACCCACCAACCACTTGGATATTGACTCCAAAGAAGTTTTAGAGAATGCCCTGATCGATTATGATGGCACCCTGCTTTTTGTCAGCCACGACCGCTACTTTATCAACCGCCTAGCTACCGAAGTGCTCGAAATCTCAGCAGAAGGCAGTAAGCTCTACTTGGGCGACTATGACTACTACCTCGCCAAAAAGGCCGAAGAAGAAGCCCGGCAAGCCGCCCAAGACACTGGTCAAGACCCAGCCAAAAAAGTCGAAGAGAAGTCTTCGGGCAAGCTCAGCTACGAAGAAAATAAACAAAAACAACGCGAACAACGCCGCCAACAGCGTCTCGTCGACCAATGCGAAGAAGAAATCACCCAAATCGAAGAACAAATCCAAGCCATCGAGCAGGAAATGGCCAAACCCGAAGTCTACCAAGACAACGCCCAAATCCTCGATCTCAACGCCCAACTCGAACCCCTCAAGGCCCAGCACCAAGAACTCATGGACCAATGGGAAGAATTGCTCAGTCAATTGTAGGCCGTTGAAACTTGAGACTAAAGAGACAAGCTAGCAAACAGAGAACCACTTGCTAGCTTGTTTTTAATTATGGACGAATAACTTGCGAACTAGGGACCAGAAAGCCAGTTCGCCCTTTGCCTACACTATTAACAAGCTACAAAATAAAACCACTCTCTTCACTCGGCTAAGAGTAAAGAGAGTGGTTTTATCATTTCTCAGCATTGTTAAGAATCGCTAATATCCAAGCCTGGCACAGCATCCAAGCTCAAATTAGCGAAGGCGCCTTTTTGGTAGAGGCTATAAGCAGCCGCACCAATCATGGCTGCATTATCACCACAATATTTGAGGGGTGGGAAGTAAAGCGTCACTTCTGGATGGCGGTCAGCTAGGGCCGCTTGGAGCTCGCGGCGCAAGCCACTGTTAGCTGCTACCCCACCAGCCACTAAGAGCTGCTTAACAGGATATTCATCCAGGGCCCGGCAGGTTTTTTCAACGAGGACTTCTACTGCTGCGGCTTGGAAGGAAGCCGCCACATCTTCTTTAACAAGCTCTTCCCCGCGTTGGTCAGCATTGTGAAGGTGGTTAATAACGGCCGATTTCAGCCCACTAAAGCTGAAATCAAAATTATCTTCATCGAGCATGGGACGGGGATAGGCATAAGTATCCTGACCTTCCTGGGCCAATTCATCCATCCGCTTGCCACCCGGATAAGGCAGGTCGAGCAAGCGGCCTACCTTATCATAAGCCTCCCCAACTGCATCATCACGGGTATCTCCGAACTTCTCAAAGACGCCATCTTCTGGCATATAAACCAATTCCGTATGCCCACCACTCACCACCAAGGCAAGCAAGGGAAAGGCCATGGCTTGAACCAGTTGATTGGCGTAGATATGGCCTGCAATATGGTTGACACCAAGCAAGGGCTTGTCATGGGCAAAGGCTAGTGCCTTGGCTGCGGTAATCCCAATTAAGAGAGAACCCACCAAACCTGGGCCCTTGGTCACCGCAATCCCGTCAATTTCTTCCCAAGTCAATCCAGCCTCTTCAAAGGCTAGGTCCACAATTTGTGTAATTTGTTCCACATGGTGGCGGCTGGCAATTTCCGGAACCACCCCACCAAAGCGCATGTGACTTTTGACCTGGGTGGCTACGATATTGGCCAGGCAGTCCTTGCCGTCACGAATAATCGCAGCCCCTGTCTCGTCACAACTCGATTCAATCGCTAATAGGGTTACTGACATCTTCTCACCTTTTCTATCTTTAGACTAATAAACAATAAATCCAGGCATCTTCCCCATCCTGGTAATAGTTGGGACGGACCGCTAGCCGGTCGAAGCCCAGTTTCTGGTAGAGGGCCTGGGCCGAGCGATTGTTTGCGCGCACCTCTAAAAAAATACGTTCCAACCCTAGGACCTTCAATTGGCTGATTCCTTCTCTTAGGAGGGCCTCTCCCAAGCCTTTCCGCTGAAAGTTAGGCAATACCGCCAGATTCAGCAGTTCGGCTTCACCTGCTAAGAACTGAAACTGAGCCAAAGCAAGCAAAGTTTCTTCTTCATAATAAGCAAAGACCTGGGCATGGGGGCGACTGAGAAAGTGGTCGAGGGCTTCAACGGTCCAAGTCGGTGGCTGGGGATAAGCAGCTTCCAAAACCATCCAAATTGCTTGTCCAGCCCCTAGCTCTAATCGTTTAATCATGTTTGGAGTCAGCCTCCTCAAAGCGCCAAGCCAGCAAGTCGGCATGTTCACGGTTATCGTGATAGTAAAAGTGCCGGGTCTTCAAGCGTTGAAAGCCCCGCGCCCGGTAAAAAGCTTGGGCCTGCCTATTGGATTGGCGGACCTCCAATTGAATTTCTTGGAGGCCAACTTGTTGGGCCAAGTGTTTTGCTTCTTTCAATAAGTAACTACCCAAACCTTGACCCTGGCAACTAGGGGCCACCATGAAATTAGACACATGGAGATGATCAGGCTCTTCCCGGCAAGCAATAAAAGCCAAGAGGACGCCATGGGAAAAAGCCTGGAGATAAAAAGTATCCGGCCGCCCCACCATGTCCCGGTAGAAATCCTTCATCCCCCACATGACCTTGCCATAAGCTAATTTTTCCAAGTCAACCATCTGTTTCAAGGCCGTCTGGTCGGATAAACGCAAACTGAAAGCTAGACCAGAAGCCAAGACCCCTTCTTCTTGTCGGACTTCAATGCGGTCCAACAAGTCAGCTTGGGGCGCTCTAAATAAGTGGTCTAGCCAGCTAAAGTATTGGTTAATCCGCTCTTTCAACATAAGTTTCCCCATCATGACCGGGGTTTTTCTCCCGCCAGTTTTCTTCTGCTTCAGCTAATTTGGCATAATCGGGCAGGAAGGTATCCACATCTTCTAAAGTCAGGGGCAGCTGGACCATCTTGTGAGCATAGATCAACCGATCCTCTGGCGCCGCCAAGTGACAATGGTCGTGACGGAATAAAATAGGCGCCAGCGCCTCCTCATAGCTAGCCAGGTCCGGGCTGATAAAGTAAACCTGGTCATAGTCATCTAAGCGGTCTTCCCAGGCAGCCAAGCAATCGGAAAAAGCACCGTGCTTAACCTCTTCAAGAGCTGTCCAAGCCTGACCATCCTTCAAGTAAGCCGCCGCAAAAACCGTCTGCCGGCGGGCATCGAAGAAGGGCAAGACCAAAGCTTTTTGGGCTCTAACATTGGCAGCCAAGGCGAGAAGGCTAGGCACGGAGTATAGGGGAATCCCCAGGGTAGAAGCCAGGACCTTGGCCACTGTGACCCCAATCCGAAGTCCTGTGTAAGAACCAGGTCCCTTGGAAACAATAACCCCTTCCAGGTCCTCAGGTCGCCAAGCTACTGTCTCCATCATGGTCTGGACCAAGGGCAGGAGCTGGGTAGAATGTTTAATTTTGGTATTGGTGGTTATCTCACTGATCAGCGTCTGGTCCTCCAGCAGGGCCAGGCTCAGGGATAGCGTCGCACTATCAATCGCTAAAAAACGCATCTTAGCACCCTCTCTAATTTGACTATTCACAGCTCTTATTGTAGCAAATATCTGAGCCCTGAACAATGTGCAGACGTGCCCTTAGGAAAAGCTGATTTGAGCTTTAGGCAAACCTTTGTTTTTAAAACTTATTTTATAAGAACTGGGTGGTCAACTTACTAACAGAGATCTTGTTTGCAAGTTCCCTAGCGGCTACTTGCATTTGAGGGGCCATTCGCAAATAGACGACTGCCAACTTGCTATCGAAAGCCCCGTTTGCAAGTAGCCAGCCACGAACTTGCTATTGATTCTGGTATTCGCGAGTTCAACTAATATAATTTGCTAATTGGACCGCTATTCGCAAGTTGCTTGTTCAAAAATCTTATTCTCAATAATAAAACAAGCCAGCAAGAAAATCGATACTTGCTAGCTTGTTCGTTGGTCGTTATTTTTTAGGTCTTACTCTGACCCTGAGTAGTTGAAATCACAAAGGCAGAAAGGGACTGGCTTCAGCAAAAAGGGCGACCGGCTAAAGTAGGTCTTTTCCGTTTGGCCTCCAAGCATCCAAAGCTAAACGCTCTTGCTCACACCCTATAGTCGGGTTCGCAGTTGCAGTCTTGAAGTGACTTCACCCAATCGGAACGACCAGCTAAAGCCGGCC
Source organism: Aerococcus sp. HMSC23C02 (assembly GCF_001806805.1). Taxonomy (NCBI): domain Bacteria; kingdom Bacillati; phylum Bacillota; class Bacilli; order Lactobacillales; family Aerococcaceae; genus Aerococcus; species Aerococcus sp. HMSC23C02. Next base: position 424,511 of record NZ_KV786060.1, read on the forward strand.
TTTTCCGCTTGGGCTCCAGTCATTCAAGCCTGAACGCAACTGCTCACACCCTATCTTAATATTTCAACGACGTTCTTCTGGGCGGCGGCCCGGGCTGGGAAGACGCTGAAGACGATACCGATGAGGACAGAGATTAGTACGGCTAATAAGGCGGTGCCAAAGTCGACGGAGGCGCCGAAGGGGAGGAAGCTGGCGATGAGGTGGGCCAGCAGGATACCGAGGATATAGCCGACCACGCCTCCGACTGTGGTGATGGCAATGCCTTCAAAGAGGAATTGTTTTTGGATATTGGACTGGGTGGCCCCGAGTGAGCGACGGATACCGATTTCTTGGGTCCGTTCAGAGACGGAAATATACATCATATTCATGACCCCAACCCCTGCAATCAATAGGGAAATTCCGGCAACAGCCGAGATGAAGTAGGTCACCATATTCAAAGTATCGCCGACCCCTTCCAGCATCTTAGACATATCGAAGAACATATACTGGCCCTTCTGCATCTTGCTGCCTTCTGAATTCAGCTTATCGACAATATCATCCATAATCTTCTTGGAGTCAACCCCCTCCTCAAAATAAACTTTGAGGGACAGGCTGCCACGATCAATCAGATTATAGATCTCCATGGTCTTCTCTGGCATCTTGATTTCAGGTCCACTGCTGATCGAGAAGGCGCCAGCGCTCTCATTCGTGGCCGGCCCCTGACTTTCAAAGACACCCACAATCGTAAAGTTCTTACCATTAATGCTGAGGTTCTTATCCACAGCCTCCTTTGCCTGACCAAAATATTTTTCAGCCAAGTTCTGACTGATAAGGACATTACGAGCATAACTTTCTGAATCACTTGGATTCAAATTACGGCCAGCGACCAAGTTATCAGATGTTTCCTTAAAAGGCCGGACCGGTTGGGACTTAGTCTCTTTGCCTATTTTAACCGTCACATTGGTCGGCATACCATTGTCTTCATCGTCAACCTTGGCCTCACTAACCCCCTCGAAATCTTCGACCAATTGGATATCCTGTGGGGTGTAGACCTTGGTCTTCGAGGAATCGAAGTTCTGGTCAGTCGGTTGGAAGAGTAAATTCTGGCTCACCCGGCCTTCCTTATCATCCGTCAGGGAATCCATCGTTTCTTTTTGAAAACCGTTCCCGAGGCTCATGATGGTAATAACCGCGGCAATCCCGATGACAATGCCGATCATAGTCAGGAAAGTCCGTCGTCCGTTCATCCGCATGGTTGCTAGGGAGGACTTTAATATTTCACTAAAACGCATCTAGTCCCCTCCTTCCGCTGGATCGCCGCCTGCCATTAATTGTTCATAGGCTTGGGGCATGATGATATCCGTTCCATCTGAATGAATGGCCCCGTCCACAATGGTAATGTGGCGGTCCGCATATTCCTGGAGAGTCGGATCGTGGGTAACCATCAGGATGGTCACCCCTTCCTGGCGGTGGAGAGAAGAAATGATATCCATAATCATCCGCGAGGTCTTGGTATCCAAGGCCCCGGTCGGCTCATCCGCAATGATAAATTTGGGTCGATTGACCAGGGCACGGGCAATGGCCACCCGCTGGCGCTGGCCACCCGATAACTCATAGGGTTTGGACTTGCCCTTGTCTCCTAAACCTACCCGTTCCAAGGCTTCTTGGACCCGTTCATGGGTCTGTCCGGTCCTCAAGCCACTATAAAGCAGGGGCAGACGAACGTTATCGGCGACCGTCATATTTTGGATTAAGTTAAAGCTTTGAAAGATAAAGCCCACATAGCTATTGCGCAAATGCGAGACTTCCTGGTCCGTCCGCTGCTTGAGCGGCTCATTATGGAAGAGATAGGACCCTTCGAATTGGTTATCCAAAAAACCAATCACATTAATCAAAGTAGACTTCCCCGATCCAGAGGGCCCCATAACGGTAATGAATTCCCCGTCATAGACGGATAAGTTCACATCTTTCAGGACATGGACACGGTTTTCTCCTTCGCCGTAATACTTGTTGATATTTTTGAGTTCAAATAAAGGCTCGGCCTGGTCTAATGCCTGGCCAAGGTTGGATTGTTCAATTACCATGGCCTCTGCCTCCTAGTTTTTACTTTCTGCGTCAGCTTTGTCCGCTGATTCAGCCAAGTCAATTTCTTGGCCATCTTGGAGGCCTTCAGGATTCTTAATGACCTCGTCACCTGCCTTGATATTCTTGGTTACCACTTCTTGGCGGCCTTGCTTGGCAGTCGTGACTTCGACTTTTTTAACTTTGCCATCGCGGTAGACAAAGACATAAGACTTACCCTTGTCCTCTACAATGGCTTCTTTAGGGAGGACAAAGCCAGGTAATTTGAAGTGAACTTTAGTGCTAAAGCCTGGTTGGATCTTGTCTTTAGCTTTAACAGTGAAAGGATATTGGCTCTCGCCCCCTTGACCAGCGGCTTGGGCGGCTTGACCGGCCATAGCAGCACCTGCATCTCCACCAAGACTTGGGGCTTCGCCAGGAGCTGCTGGCAAGTTTTCATAGCTGATAATTTCACCCGTTGTCTTTTGACCACTGGCTGGAACAGTCAGGTCTACCTTGCGTCCATCCTTGAGCAAGTAGAAGTCATACTCGCCAACGGTCCCTGTCACAGAAATGTCGTCACTGATAATCCGCACTAGGGGCACACTTGAGTCTGTAATCCCCTTGGCGTCATAGATGACCTTACCGCTCGTCCGCGCCTTGACCTGGTTATCAGTCTGGGCTTGGGCCCGGTTGAGCTGGATCTCCAAGTCTTCAATCTGTTGGTTGAGCTGGCGAACTTGTTCATCCACACCAGCTTGACCACCGGCTGCCGGAAGATCTCCCATGCCACCTGCTTGGCTGCCTGTTTCTAGACCAGATGGTACTGTTCCTCCCGCTTCAGATCCGGCTTGACCCGCTAGGCCTGGGCTTGCCACAGCCTGGTCAGTAGCTGCACCTGGAATAGCTGCTTGGCCAGCTTGACCACTAACCGCTGGAGGACAATTCGGATCACTTGCAGCTGGAGCTTGTCCTGCTCCGACACCAGCTCCTGATAAGTTCACAGGTGTCGCAACATAGGCTCCCAAACCCGAAACTAGCGGACTGGCTACGAAGGCCTGGTTGACACTGGCCATGGGACTGGCTGCCTGGTTCTGCAGGCGGTTGCGTTGGTCATAGAGGCGGTTAAGTTGACGCTTGGTATCGTCAATCTTATACTGGGCCTCAGCTTGTTGGTAGGAGAAAAGAACATCGCCCTTGTTAACCCGCTGGCCGTCAGCAACATTCACAATCCCCAAGTCTCCTTTTTCACGGCTATAGTAATAGGCATCGTCGGTCTTCAATTTCGCCTTCCCATCAACCGTCACCGGTTCCTGTTCCGTGACCTTGACCGTTTCGTAGCTCGTATCGCTTCCTTCCTCACCGAAGTTAGCCGCATAAAAAACATTATAAGCGAGTACGCCGAGGACTAGGAGCGCAGCTAAGCCGCCAGCTAGTCCCCACCAAAGTTTTTTTGAATGGATCATGTGTTCCCCTCATCTTCCTAATTATTTTTCTTTTTTTATTCTACCATATTAAGGGCTTAAGCTTTACCAAATTTTGCTAAAAGCACGAAAATCCCCTTGAAGCAAAAGAATTGCATTTTAAGACAGGAGGCAGTATATTGGAAGAAAGTCTATACAAGGAGGTCTAAGCATGGACGAATTACTACCACGTATCAACGAATTAGCCAAAAAGAAAAAAGAAGGCACGCTTACCAAAGAAGAAGCAGCCGAACAAGAAAAATTACGGAGCCAATACCTTAAGCAATTCCGGGAAAACTTCCGGTCTGTCCTCATGAACACCAAGGTGGTTGATCCTGAAGGGACCGATGTCACCCCACAAAAACTAAAAGACGCCCAAGCCAAACGCCGGGGCGAGCAAAACGATCAATCAGGATCCAAATAAAAGTTTGCTAGAAACTAGGACAAGTTAGCAGAAATAAGTCTTTTTCACTAGAAGCTAACAGCTTATTGTTGCTTCTAGCCTTCATGACTTGTATATATTTTTATCTAAAGCCGGGATTTAATCTCGGCTTTTTTAATAATAAAAAACATCTTTGCCAAAGCTGGCAAAGATGAAAAAGGAAAAAACAAAAATGAAAGGATGATGCAATCTTTCGACTGCTCAATCAAAATTATAGCATAGGCTAATCAAAAATGAAAGGGCTTTTTTAAAAGCGATTACATTTTTTCTTTTTTAAACTTGCTTGCTCATAAAGTACAATATCGTTCTCATTTTTTGATCATTTACGGGCTCTTGTATTTCCAAAATATTGCTATAAACCCATTTCCCCTTATTTTTCTTGTGAAAGTCTAAGCTAGAAATGTTTTTTCCGCATTTTTTACTTAAAAGGGCTTTCATTTGTGTGGGAATTTATATATAATACTCTTACTGGCAATTAGCTAGTTCTATTTATAGGGTTTTATCTATTAATGATAGCGCTTAAGAAACTGAGAAGGAGGCAGCTTTTTACTTAGTAAAATATTATTATTTTCATACACTTGCCATTATTTATTTTCTAGGTGTATGCACTTTTTTTGAAGAAAGGAATTATAAAAATGAATACAAATGCTAAACCATTTGGCATGCGTGATAAGCTGGGGTACATGTTCGGGGACTTAGCCAACGACATGACCTTTATCTTACAAAGTATGTTCCTGATGGTCTTTTATACGGAAGTTTGGGGGATTAACCCGACAACAGTTGGGAACTTATTCCTAGCCGCTCGCTTCGTTGATGCCATCACAGATGTGACCATGGGACGGATTGTTGACGTCTCCAAGCCAACCAGCGAAGGGAAGTTCAAACCCTGGATTCGCCGGATTGCGATTCCTGTAACCCTAGCCAGCTTTATGATGTACCAAACAGGACTTCAAGACATGTCCATGACCTTCAAGATTGTTTATATGTACATCACTTACTTACTTTGGGGATCTTTCGCTTATACGGCCATTAACATTCCTTATGGCTCTATGGCTTCTGCCATTACCTCTGATCCTGACCACCGGGCTAGCCTGTCCACCTTCCGGACCATTGGCGCAACCATCGCCCAATTAGCTATCGGTGCAATTGTGCCCCTCATGATTTACGAAAATAACATCGTTAAGACAGACGCTACCTTTACCATCCTGGCTGGGGTATTCTCCGTCTTGGGTCTTATTTTCTACTTCTTCTGCTACCGCATGACAACTGAGCGGGTAGAGATTCCTTCCGATCCCGATAGCTCACTGATGGGAACCTTACGTACATTCGGTAAGGTACTGAAGAGCCGTTCACTCTGGGGCATTATCTTTGCCGCCCTCTTCCTCATCTTTGCCCAATTAGGCATCGGCCAAATGAACAACTACCTCTTTGCTAATTACTTTGAAAATGCTGACATGTTAGCTACAGTTAACGTGATCTATCCATTATCCATCTTGCTCTTAGGTGCACCGATTGCGCCAGCCCTAGCGAAAGCCTTAGGGAAACGTGAAGTTGGTATTCTCGGCGTTTCAGTCGGTTCCGCTGCTTTCGCTGTTCTTTATTTCATGCACACTGAAAGTATGTGGACCTATATCGTGATTTCAACTATTGGTTACCTAGGCTTTGGTATCTTCAATGCCATTATCTGGGCCATTATCACTGACGTTATCGATGATATCGAAGTTCAAACCCGCACCCGGGACGACGGTACGGTTTACGCCTTCTATTCCTTCGCCCGTAAGATTGGTCAAGCTTTTGCCGGTGCCAGCGCAGGTTGGATTTTAGGCTTTATCGGTTACCAATCAGGAGCAGAAGTTCAAACAGCGGAAGTTATTGATAAACTATATAGCGCCGCAACCTCTATTCCTGCGATTGCCTTCTTATTATCTGCTCTATCCTTATTAATCATTTACCCATTAAGCAAGAAACGCGTAGAAAACAACTCAGCAATCCTAGCTGAACGCCGCGGTTAAAGCCTCTCAGTTTAATAAGCAGCTATACAATAGATATAGGCACCTTCATTATGGAGGTGCTTTTTTATTTAGGGTGTGAGGGAGCGCGGGTAGAAGGGACCTCTACAGCCAAGAGACAAGTTCAAGCCCTGGTCAACAGCTTATATTTTGTAAGCGCTAATCCTCCCCTCCTCGATCAATGGTGCCGTTTCCAAACAATTCGAACAATATTGTATATCGATTAATTTTTCACAAATATCTTTTGTAAGCCTTACCATATCTGCTATAAAAGTTCTTGATAAATGTGAAGCAATTGTTTAAATTGCACATTTTATCTTGACAATTCATTTAATTTGTTGCCAATTTCACATGTTTGATCAAAATCCCTTTTCAAAGCTATTATTTTCTCTTATAATGACTAATGCTTTATTTTTATATTTTTTGTTTTAAAGGAGGAATTATTGTGGCAGAAAAAACAGCCACCAAGCCGTTCGGTATGTCCGACAAACTTGGTTATATGTTTGGGGACTTCGGGAACGACTTTACATTTATTCTTTCATCAATGTTCTTGATGAAATTCTATACAGACGTTATGGGAATCTCGAGCGGGATTGTCGGCGGTATTATGGCCGGAGCTCGGATCGTGGATGCCTTCACAGATATGACCATGGGGCAAATTGTTGACCGGACCAAGCCAACGCCAGTTGGGAAGTTCTTGCCTTGGATCCGCCGCATGGCTGGTCCCGTTGCTCTAGCTTCCTTTCTCATGTATGCGAGCTGGTTCCAGGATATGCCTATGTGGTTTAAGATTGGATGGATGATCTTCACATACATCTTATGGGGATCTGTCTTCTACACTTCCATCAATATTCCTTTTGGTTCGATGGCTTCAGCCATCTCCGCTGACCCTAAGCACCGGGCTGAACTATCCACCTGGCGGACCATTGGCGCTACCCTAGCCCAAACCTTCATCGGGGTTGTGCTCCCACTCGTGGTTTACTACAACGATCCTAGTGGCGCCCAAGTCCTTTCGGGAACCCGGATGGCAATTGCCGCAGCGGTTTGTTCGATCCTAGCAGTTATCTGCTACGCCCTCTGCTACAACCTAACCACGGAACGGGTGAAGATCGAACAGAAAACCGAGCGTTTCGATTTCATTGATATGGTCCATCAACTGGCATCTAACAAGGCCTTGATTGGGATTGTAGTCTCTTCCATCTGCTTACTGCTCACCCAATTAACCTTGAGCGCCATGCTTCCATACGTCTTCCCTAACTATTTCGGGAATACCCAAGCCCAAGCCGCCGCAACCTTTGTGGGTTCAGCAGCGACTCTGATCTTATCCACCTTTGTGGTCCAACTCTCCAGCAAGCTCGGCCGTAAGGAACTCGGTATCTGTGCTGCCCTTTTCACTGCCGTGGTCTTGATCCTAGCCTACATCCTACAGATTTCTAATGCCTGGGTTTTCGTTGCCTTCTACGGCCTCGCTTATTCTGGTATCGGCTGCTTCATGCTGATTACCTGGGCCATGATCACCGACGTCATCGACCAAACGGAAGTGGAAACCCATGAACGGTCAGACGGTATGATCTATTCCGTTTACTCATTCGCCCGTAAGATGGGCCAAGCTGCCTCATCTGGTCTAGCCGGTTGGTTACTGACCCTGGTTGGCTATTCTGCAGCCACAGCCTTCGAGCCTGAGGTCACCCAAGGCATCTACAATATCACTTGCCTAGCTCCAGCTGTTGGCGCCATTTTACTCGCTACTTCTCTCTACTTCCTCTATCCACTGAATAAGAAGCGTGTCGAAGAGAATGCTACCATCTTAGCCAACCGCCGGTAAAATATTTTATAAGCAAAAACTGCGCCAGTAAGGGCGCAGTTTTTTTGCTTATAACAGTACATATTTTGTTCTTTCTTAGGAACAAATTTTGTTCCGATTTTTGATAAAGCTTGATCTTATCCCCTTTTAGCTAGGTCGCAACTATCGATTGTTCCTTTTAAGCTTGAAGGGACCTGTGAAAGGGCTTAAACTAGAGGCAATAAATCTACAGACAGAAAGGTCGATTGTGATGAAAAGAAGCAAGGCTCTGGTCTTAGGCCTAGCCATTCTGGCCCTCTTCTTAGGAGCGTGCGGCCAGCAAGGGAAAACTGCTGAAAGTAAGAATAAGAAAGTCAGTTTAGCTGTCTCCAACCAGCTTAGCCAGGAAGTCTGGCAGGATACCGCCCGACGACTTAAGGAGAAGGAGGGAATCGATTTAGAGGTCAAGCTCATTTCAGACTGGGTGCAACCTAATATGGCTGTTGCCGAAAATGATATCGACCTCAATGTCTTCCAATACATCCCCTTCCTCGCCGAATTCAACCAACCCCATAATACTGACCTAGTCCCCATTGGTTATTCTTATATCCCACCAATCGGCATTTACACAGCTAATCCTAAAATCCAGTCCGTTGAAGACATCCCTCAAAACGCCAAGTTCACCATTCCTGATGACCCAGTCAACCTAGACCACAGCCTCCTGGAAATTGAACGTGCCGGCTTAATCAAACTAAGAGATACATCTGGACAAAAGACCCTGGATGACATTGCCGAAAACCCTAAGAATATTCAATTTATCCTGATGAAGGGAGACGGGATCGCCCGCAGCCTGGCCGATGCCGACCTAATGATTACAGGAGCTTCAGGTGCCCAAGACGCTGGTATCAGCCAAGATCAAGCCATCTATGTGGAAGATCCTAAGACCACTCCTAATATCTACAAGGTTTGCATTGTCTCCCAACGCGACCGGGCCGATGACCCCGTCCTAGAAAAGGTCGTTGATGAATTCCAAAGCCAAGACACAGCAGACTTCATCAAAACCGTTTCAAATGGCACCTATGTCCCCGCCTGGTCAGACCACGAACAGCCCATCAAGGACTACGATGCCTTCGTCCAAAGCAAAAAATAAGCCATACTCTTAAGCCTGCGCTAACTTGCCTCGCGCAGCATCACCCATAAAGAAAAGACACGCCCAGCCAGCGTGTCTTTTCTTTATTTTTTAACGGTTAAACATTTTAGCAAAATTTAATCGTTTGTTGATCAAATAGATCAGAGGAGCCGTCAGAGCTAAGATAATTACTTCACTGACAAAGAGAGAAGCGTAGGTCGCCCAGAAAGGTAATTCAAAGGCTAGGTTCAACTCAAAGGCGATAATAAAGATCATCGTCGAAAAGACCAGCGTTGTTGCGGCGAGTTTCTGCTTATCTGTCTTCAGGTAACGATAGATCCAATCGCATATCAAGAAACTGATCAAGGTATGGGCTGTCCCAAAGGCAATATCATACCAACCTAGGCCCGTCATAAAGCCATAGAAATTCGATAAGAAGACGCCCAGAACGACACCCCACTTATAGTTTTTGTGGTAGACATTCAAGTGATTGAGCCCTTCCGACACACGAAACTGGATCGGCCCATAAGCGAATTGCGGGGCCACAAAATACAAGGCGACATAAAGCGCAGCGATTAAAGCATTAACCACCAGGGCTTGATTGTGTTTACTTTGCATAAAAATTCCTCCCATAGTTTTTTAATGTTGGCGGGTTTCGAACAACACAGAACTTATCATAGCGAAATTATGGATTTTTGACAAGACCAATCCCCAATCGGCTCGAAGGCGTGTGGCTTGCTGACTGGCAACACCTAATAGCAGGCTGCGACTGTGGCTTGGCAGGATCCAGGCCACAGTCAAGGGCTCGGAGTTAATGTTGATCAGTCACAAGCCACAAGAGAAGCCTTCACATGTGGATCGCCAAACTTTAACCCCCACTCAAGACTTTCGAGTGAGCGTTGATAAGCTAGCCTTCCCAATCTTTCTTTACTCCAAGAAAAAACCAGAGAAAGTTACTTCCTTCTCTGGTTTTTTTCGCATGCTTATAATTTATTTATCCTCATCATTAACGAACTCGTCTTCGCTCACCCGTTCTGTCCGAGGATCCAGGGGTTCTTGGTCTTCCAGAGCCTCATGGGCACGCTGGACGCGCAGTTTGGTCACCCGCTTGGTCCAGAAACCACCGTGGATATACTTGGCATCATAGGAGATATAAAAGGCCCGGTCGTCGACCTCTTCAATAGTTCGGCAGAGTTTCCGTTCAGTTGAACGGGGTGTCAGGATAGTGAGGATCAAACGGTCCCCATCCCGGCCGTAGCCCGACTGGACCGTCACCCCATAACCGCGGTTCCGCAATTCCTCAGCCAGGGCATGGTTGTCACTGGCAATGAAGATCTGGATCACAGCATATCCCAAGGCAATCTTGTCTTCTAAGAGCATCCCGCAGTAAATACCTACCCCAAAACCTAGGGCATAGGCCAAGAGATAGGCCGGCTGGTCCAGGTATTGCATGACCATGGACAAACCGATCGCATAGATGGTAATCTCAATCACTGCCAAGAAGGAGGCTGGGAAACGATAACCTCTCATAGAAAGCAAGAGGCGCATGGTATTTAGCATAATATAAACTAAGTTAATACTAAATATTTTAATTAATAAATGATAGTCCACAGCATTCTCCTATCTTTGACTAGGGTCTAAACTTTTTTCGATCCGGCCTAAGCCCCAATCGGCAACAATCGACATGAGAGCAATGGGGATAACAGCAGCGAGGATAATACTCGTGCCGTCTGAGGCATTGACCCCGCGGAAGAGGATATCGCCCAGGCCCCCTGCCCCAACAAAGGTCCCGATGGTGGCGATCCCAATCCCTGTAATAAAGGCGTTGCGGACGCCCCCCATGATTACCGACATAGCCAGGGGAAGTTCCACCTTGTAGATAATCTGAAGCTTAGTCATCCCCATACCGATTCCAACGTCAATAATATCGGCGTCCACATTGCGGACCCCCGTATAGGTATTGCGAAGAATGGGGAGGAGGGAATAAAGGAAAATGGTTAAGACCACCAAGTTACTCCCTAGGCCCATCGCCAACATCAGAACAGATAGCATAGCTAGTGAGGGCACGGTTTGGATGAGATTGGCTAAACCCAGCACCCAATCCGCCAAGCGATGGTGGCGGGCAATATAGAAGCCGAGTGGAATAGCAACCAAGCAAGCAAAGAGGACACCATAGATGGCCATCAAGAAATGTTGGCCGAACTGTCCCACCACATAGCTTAAGTTTTCCTGGTAGTAGACGCCCAGTTGTTCTAATAGGCTTAATTGTGTCATATCGGTCATCTTAGTCACCCCCCACAGTGTCTTCAATCGGTTTCAATTCAGGTGCCTTGTCTTCAAAATAATTATGGGCCTTCAACCAGTCATCGGCAACCACTTTGGGTTCCAAGAGATAATTGTCCGCCCGGTAGTTTAATTTCTGCATGGTTTCTTCATCGATGGTCCCTTCTAACTTGTGTAAGACCTTGTCTAGTTCAGGATGGACCTCTAGGATATGGTGGGTTGCAACAGGGCTGGCATCATAGGGCGGGAAGAGCTGTTTATCATCTTCCAAAACTTTTAAGTCTTCGGAAATAATCCGCCCATCCGTTGAATAACCCAAGATGACATCCACTTCATCATTGGCTACCGCTGAATAGGTCAAGCCAATCGACATGGGCAGCGTCTGGCCAAAATCAAAGCCATAAATCCGCTTGAAGTCTTCATAACCGTCCCCCTCCCGGCTCAGCCAGGAAGAGTCCACCCCTGCTTTTAGATCAGGCGCATATTGGGCCAGGTCAGAAACTTTTTCCAGTCCTAACTCTTCAGCCTTGTCTCGGCTCACCATGAAAGCATAGGTATTGGCGAAACCGTAAGTGGGGTACCATTTCTGGTCGAATTCTCGGTCGAAGCCCTTAACTACCGTTTCCGCAGCTTTTTCAGGGTCGGTGATGGCATCCATCCCCAACTCTCCAGTCACTGAGGTCCCAGTATAGCGGACCGCTGAAACGTTGGCATCGTCCTTCATCAAGGCCTGGTGGTTGAGCGAGGAAGACCCGAGGTTAGAAATCACCTTGGTGGGCACATCGATATAATGATTGGACATCCCCTCCACAATATAGGCGAGAATCTGCATTTCCGTCGACATACCGCCCGTAATAACAATCTCATCTTCAGAAGTCGAGGCTCCGAGTCCTGGTAGGCTACAGGCTGCCAATAAGAATAGACTCAGCCCCAGGGTGAAGGCAGTCTTTAAGAATTTACGCATCTTCACCAGCTCCTTTCGAGGTCGTTTGAGGTTGGGTTAGTTTTTCCAGATAATTCATCAAAAGGTCTGCCAGAACCGCAATCAGGGTGACCGGAATCGTCCCCCCAATAATCAGGTCTGGCTTGTAGAGGTTGAGGCCGTTAAAGATCATCTCACCGAGGCCCCCACCGCCAATATAGGCTGCCAGAGTGGCCCAGGCAATTACATAGACCGTTGACAAACGAATCCCTGCCATAATCACCGGCATGGCGAGAGGGAGCTGGACGTCCTTAATGACCTGCCAGGCCGTCAAGCCCATCCCCTTAGCGGCATCCAGGAGGTCCGGGTCAACCGAGGTCATCCCCAGATAGGTATTGCGGAGGATGGGCAGGAGAGAATAGATAAAGAGAGCCACAATGGAGGGCAAACGTCCCACCCCAAAGATTGGAATCATCAAGGCTAAGAGCGCCAGGGTAGGAATGGTTTGAAGGACACCGACCACACTTATGACCCCTCCTGCGATCTTAGGGTGCTGGGAGAGAAGGATCCCCAAAGGCACCGCAATCAAGATCCCCAAGGCTAGAGAAACCACAGACAAGAGCAGGTGTTGGAGGGTTAAATTAAGGAGTTCTTGGCCGTTTTCAGCTAGGAAGTTTGCCATTAGATCTCAACTCCTTCAATCGCTTTCGTCTCGCCCCAGATCACTTCATAAACAATATTTACCAGGTTAGACCGGGTCACAATCCCCGTTAGCTGCCCTTCACGGTTAACAACCGCCACATTTTGCACCTTGGCTTTCAAGATACGCTGGATGGTATCTTGGACGAGGGCATCTTCTTGGACGCCCCGGCGTCTAACCATCTCATCACTCACGCTGGCTTCCATGTCTCTGGCATTCATAATATTTTCAATGCTGATCTGTCCCTTGAGCCGTTTGCGGTCATCCACAACGAAGAGACTGTCCACGTGTCTGTCCCGCATCATGGTCAAAGCATCGCTGAGAGACTGGCCCATGCTGATGGACAGGGGCTTGTCATTCATGACATCCTTAACTTGGATATACTGGGTCTTGGCTTCAAAGAGCCTGTCTTCACCCAGGAAGCTCTTCACATAATCATCAGCTGGATGGCGCAAGATTTCCTCTGGGGTATCGTACTGGAGTAAATTACCCTTGTCCCAAATGGCGATACGGTCAGCCAGATTCAAGGCTTCATCCATATCGTGGGTCACGAAGATGAAGGTATTGTGGTATTCCCGCTGTAGTTCCTTGACTAATTCTTGCAGGGCGTCCCGGGTAATCGGGTCTAGGGCCCCAAAAGGCTCATCCATTAATACAATCTTCGGATTAGCCACCAAGGCACGGATCACTCCGATCCGCTGCTGCTGGCCACCGGATAATTCACTCGGATAGCGGTCCAGATAGTCGAGGGGGAGTTCCACCCGTTTCATCAGCTTCTCCGCTTCACTCCGACAGCGGTCTTCGTCCCATTTCAAGAGCCGAGGGACAGTCACAATATTTTCATAGACAGTCATGTGGGGCATAAGGCCAATGCGCTGAATCACATAGCCGATCTTGCGGCGCATATCGACTGCATTCATCGAAGTGGTCGCCTGGCCATCAATTAGGATCTCCCCCTCGGATGGATCGTGCATACGGTTGATCATCCGCAGAGCCGTCGTCTTCCCACTCCCTGAGGTGCCGATAAAGCAGACAAATTCTCCGTCTTGGATGGTCAAATTCGCATCTTTCAAGGCGTGAACATTGCCTGGGTACACCTTACTGACATTCTTAAATTCAATCATAATTTCGGTCCCTTCCGTTTTTTCTTAATTTTATTGTAACAAACTAAGCACCAAAAGCGACTAATCAGGCCAAGTCAGGGGCAATTGATAATTTTAGTATTTATAATCGGTAATAAAATAACGCATCGAAGCCTTTTCAGCTAAGGCTTTCGATGCGTTATTTTTCAATCTTTACGATAAACAATTATTGTTCTTAATTATGTTCAGATCTTCGGTCCTCGATGACCACATAAGCGCTGGCATAATGGGCCGTATGGGTAATCGAGAGATGGATAGCGTAAGGAATCTTAAGACAAAAGAGCTGGGGTTGGCCGCTTTCGTTTGACAAAATAGCCATATCCTGGAAAGAAAGCTCTTTACAAATCCCCGTCCCCCAAGCCTTGGCACAAGCCTCCTTGGCTGCCCAGCGCCCCGCTAGAAATTCCGCCTGGCGCTGGGAAGAAGTGAAGGCTTGAAAGACCGCTAGCTCCTCTTCTGTTAGAACCCGCTGAATGAAGCGGTCGTCCTGTTTAGCACAAGCCTGGTCAATCCGCTTGATTTCAACTAAATCAGTGCCAATTCCAATAATCATAAAGCTTGCCTCCTAGCGAATGTCAAAGGATGCTTTCTTCCGTGAGCCCCGTTTCTTGCCTTTTGGATGGTCCTTGGAGCCTTGATAGGACTTCTTTTTACCCTTCTTATCGTGTTGTTGATAAGACCGTTTATTATTGTTTCGCTTCGAGCCCTTGCGCTTGCGTCCGCCCGACTTCTTGCGCGGAGTTCGTTCCGGTGTAATCCGAACCTCAACCTCATTAGGATCCTTGGTTAGACTGCTGAGAACTGCTAGGGCCAATTGGTCCGTACTGTAGTGGGCGGAGAGGTAGTCGATGGCTTCTTGGTAGTAAGAAGGATCGGCCTCCTCGGTCAGTTTCTTAACTTCCTCCAAGGCCTGGTTGATCCGGCCGCTGAAGGCTTCCTTAGCCGATGGTGGACGCAGGGGCATCATTTTCTTCTTGGTCAGGTCTTCAATCGTTCTCAGGTAACCTAATTCATTGGGACCAACAAAGGTAACTGAAACCCCCTGGCGGCCTGCCCGACCCGTCCGACCAATGCGGTGAACATAGCTATCGGGATCCAAGGGAATATCAAAGTTGTAGACATGGGTCACATTAGAAATGTCCAAGCCCCGAGCTGCCACATCCGTTGCCACTAAGATATCCAGCTTCTCATCTTTAAATTGGCGGAGCAGCATAGACCGCTTGTCTTGATTCAAGTCCCCGTGCAGGCCTTCTGCAGTATAGCCGCGCTCAATCAGGGCACGAGAAATTTCATCCACCCGGCGCTTGGTCCGTGCGAAGACAATAGCTAGGACAGGGTCTTGGACATCAATGAAACGGGTCAAGACATCGAACTTTTCACTCTCCCGACAGCGGGTAAAGTATTGGTCGATCAGGTCGGCCGTCATTTCCTGAGCCTTAATCTTCACCTGGATTGGGTCCTGCATAAATTGCTCCCCAATACGTTGGATGGCCTTGGGCATGGTCGCCGAGAAGAGCAGAGTTTGACGGTCTGCTGGTGTCTTAGCAATAATCGCTTCAATATCATCAATAAAGCCCATATTAAGCATCTCATCCGCCTCATCGAGGACTAAGGTCTGAATGTGGGACAAGTCTAATTTTCCACGACGGATCAAGTCGAGCAAACGACCAGGCGTCCCCACGATCACTTGCCGTTTCTTCTCCAATTGGCGCAATTGCCGTTGGATCGAGCTCCCACCGTAAACTGTCAGGCATTGGACCCGTTTCTCTTCACCCAATTGGTAGAGCTCTTGCCCAGTTTGGATAGCCAATTCCCGGGTTGGCGAAATAACTAAGGCTTGAACTTCCTTAGCGTAGGGATCAATCTTCTCTAAGAGGGGAAGACCAAAAGCGGCCGTCTTCCCTGTCCCCGTCTGCGCCTGGCCCAGGACATCCCGTCCTTTTAAGGCATAGGGAATTGTTTCTGATTGAATCGGTGTGGCTTCTTCAAAGCCCATCTTATCGACAGCTTTTAATAATCGCGGGCTCAAACCCATTTCTGTAAATTTCATTCCATTCCTCCGTATTTCATATCTAAATTTTTAATTTCTTATATTGGCAGTTGACAGATCTAAAATTATTAATTCAACAAATTACTTTTAAGCAATAGTGGAGCGTTGAAGTTGTCCCTTAGCCATGAATAAGCAAGCGATGTGAATTAGGGATAGTAGGCGCTAGCCGTACTAGCCCTTTGAAGCTTGCTAGGTGAGGGCCCTTGGCCCGAACCGGTGCCATGGCTTTTTAAGGGGCAAATTCAACAGCGCAACGAATGCTTATCAATACAATTTGTCAAATCAGTACACATGTCAAAAATTATTAAGTTAATATTAGTTAAAAAAACAGCCGACCAGTCGACTGTTTTCTTTGGGCAGCTTGTCGAGGGCTGTGTGGCGAGACAGAGGCTGCTGAGCTAATCTTCTTTAGCTTGGCTTTCTATATCTGGGCGGCGGAGGGCTTCAACTACTTCCAGAAGTCCCATCCCATGGCTCCCCTTCACCAGAATCTGGTCATAGTGGCGGGTATGGTTTTCCAACCAAGCAATGAGGGCCGCTTTATCTTCTTTAAAATAATGCACCTGGTCTGGCCGGGCTTGACCGGCAGCTAGGAGGCGCTCATAGAGGGCTTCCATCTCCAAGCCATAGAGTAAGACCTGGTCCTGGTCTTCAAGGGCCAAGACCTCTGCTACGCTGGCATGGAGCTGGCCTGCATCTGGGCCTAATTCTAACATGTCAGCCAGCACATAGAGCTTGCGTCCCTGTTGGGCATCACCTGCCCGCGGAACTTGAACGAAGTTACTAATTACAGCCTTCATCGCTGAAGGGCTAGCATTGTAAGTATCATCCAGCACTTGACTCTCATTAATGCCTTCGATCCAGGCTGTCCGATTGGCCGTCATTTGGAAATTAGCCAGGGCATCCTGGATTTGTTCAATCGACAGGCCCAGGCGGTAAGAGACCGCACAGGCATCTAAGGCATTCACAACATTATAACGGCCCGAAACCGGAATTGTCAACTGAACCGTTGGAGAAAGGTTACTGCTGAACTGGGTCTGGTACTGGTCTACAATAATATCCAGGGCATAAACATCCTGGTTTTCCGTTAAACCGACTGATAGAGTCTCGATATCTTCTCGGATATTGCCTAATTGGGAAGTAATCAAGTCTTCCTCACCAGGATAGATGAAGCTGCCTCCTTCTTTTAAACCGTCCAAAATTTCAAGCTTGGCCTTGGCGATATTGGCCTTGGTCTTCAGAAATTCCAGGTGGTCCTCCCCAATCATGGTAATCACAGCCAGGTCGGGCTGGGCCAGGAGACTCAATTCTCGGATTTCACCAAAATTAGACATCCCCATCTCTAAAACAAGGACTTCCGTTTCTTCTGGCATCTCGAGAATAGTAATCGGAACGCCAATTTCATTATTATAATTGCCTTGGGTCTTATGGACCCGGTAAGCCACCGATAGGCAAGCTGCTGTCATGTCCTTGGTGGTCGTCTTACCGGAAGACCCTGTAATCGCCACGACTTTGGGTTGGATTAAAGACAAGTAGTAAGCTGCCAAATCGTGGAGGGCTGCCAGGGTGTCCGACACTTGGATCAAAGCCAGGCCAGCAGGAGCCTGGGCCGGATCCTTGGACCAAAAGGCAGCCACCGCCCCATTGTCTAGGGCTTGCTGGGCAAAGTCATGGCCATCGCGTTGCCCGCTTAAGGGAACAAAGAGGCTTCCGGGCTGGGCCTGTCTAGCATCAAAAACAACATGGTCAAGCCAGACCGCGTCGGGGTCTTCTGCTTGGACCTGTCCTTGGACAGCTTTAGCAATTTCATTTAAGGCTAATTTTTTCATGGCACACATCCTATTGGTTGGCTAGTCCTTGTTTTTTATTAAAGCGCTCTAGGGCCAGCTTAAGTAATTTCTCGAGCAAGTCTTCATAAGACAAGCCTGAAGCTGCCCAGAGAGAGGGATACATACTAAATTGGGTGAAACCAGGCATGGTGTTGACCTCGTTGATATAGATATCCATGTTGTGGGTCACGAAGAAGTCACAGCGGGTGAGGCCTGAACCATCAATAGCTAAATAGGCCTTCTTGGCGTAGGCTTGGATAGCCTGGGCGCTTTCCTCTGGGAGGTCGGCTGGAATCGCCATCTCGATGCTGTTGTTAATATACTTCTCTTCATAGTCGTAGAAACCTTGGTCCTTGACAATCTCACCAGGTTGGCTGACCTGAACCTCTTCATTCCCGAGGACAGCCACCTCGATTTCCCGAGCTTCAATCCCTTGTTCAACCACCACCCGGGTATCATAATGGAAGGCTGTCTCTAGGCCTTGGAGCAAGGCATCCCGGTCCTGGGCCTGGGTAATTCCTACGCTAGAGCCCATATTGGCAGGTTTGATAAAGACAGGATAGACTAACTGCCCCTCAATGCGGGCAATTACTTCGCTGCGCTCGGTCTCATACTGGTAGCTAGTCAGGGCAACAAAAGGCACCTGAGGGATCTGAGCTTGTTGGAAGAGCTGCTTGGAGATAATCTTATCCATACCAGCCGCTGAAGCAAGGACACCTGCCCCGGTATAAGGGACATTCAGTGCTTCAAAAAGGCCTTGGATTGTACCATCTTCCCCATTCGGTCCATGCAAGGCGGGGAAGGCCAGGCTATCCTTGGTCAAAACATCGGTCGGAACAACAGCCAGCCCTTGGGAAATTTCAGCTTCACCTTGGCGGTAGAAGTGTTGTTGGTCGCTGGCCTCGAGATAGAGGATGCTATCCTCACTGAGGCTATATTCTTCAAGCAGCTCACCAGCAATCCACTGCCCCTCCCGGTCAATAAAGACAGGCTGAACTTGGTGCTTCTTATAATCCAAATGTTTGAGGATGGAAGCAGCCGTTAAGACGGATATATCATGCTCCGCGCTGTCCCCACCATAAAGTAGTACAATTCTCATAATTTAACCTCCAAATAGGTTGGCATCCGCGATGCGCTCAAATGCCCATTTTTTATCTTTCATTGAGTAGCTTAATTTAGCTAAAAGAACGGTTTGCTTGCGTTGAAGAATATCATCAACTTGGTCTTCTGCTAACAGGAGAGGGATCGCCATCG
Organism: Aerococcus sp. HMSC23C02; assembly: GCF_001806805.1. Taxonomy (NCBI): domain Bacteria; kingdom Bacillati; phylum Bacillota; class Bacilli; order Lactobacillales; family Aerococcaceae; genus Aerococcus; species Aerococcus sp. HMSC23C02. Next base: position 443,557 of record NZ_KV786060.1, read on the forward strand.
CCTGGTCCTCCCGCCAAGTGAGCTGACTAAAGTCAAAGATAACCCCTTCCGTTAAAAGCGGACGGATTTCCTGCATGACTGCCATGGGAGGCAAAGGAATCTTCGCCTCTTCGCCCAGATTATGTGACCGCCAGCCGAACAAAGAACGGCGCTCAGGGCGTTGGGCCAAGAGCTTGTCGCGAATCACATTAGCCAGCTGGAAGTAAAACTCCTTGACATCCCGGTAGTAAGTCTTCAAGATCCCATTGGCCATGGGCAGGAAGACATAATTATTTTGCAACTTATAGAAGAATGGCGAGTGCAGGTGGCGGTTCACATGGCCTAGATATAATAACTCTGCAATTTCACCTGGTGTTAGCTGGTGCAGGAGTTCTTGGGAATAATAATCCACCCACTTGGTATCTGGAAAAGCTAAGCGACTCTGCCCACTTAAGAAATCTTGGACACTCCGTTCGCCCCGGATGAGCTTAAAATGCGTATGGTCATCCGCTTGGCCATAATCTTTTTGGCAAGATAGAATCAGTAAGTTCTGCGGCTTCTTCTTCATACTGCGCTGCAAGTAGGCCAGGCCCAAACCGCGCGATAACACATGGTTGGATACCTCATCTACTAAGATATAAATATAATTCTCAATCACGTCCCCACCTCCTTATCATACCCCTTAATGATAGCATATTCCCCCCACAAAAAACTATAAGCTTTAACTAAAAAGCCTAAAAACACAGGCCAAACTAGATCTCAAGCTTTACTTTCTTTAGCTGCTTATATTAAGATGGGAGGGACTGTACGTATTTAAAGGAGCGAAGAACATGCATCTGATTGGCCTAGCCTTCCAAAAACAACAACTCACCTACCTACCCACTAGCCCCCTCTACGGGGAGATTATGGTAGAGGGCCTGCCGCTTGGCTACCACCAACTCCTCACCCAACAGAATGGCGGCTATACCTCAAAATCTTACTATCCCACCTCTGCCCCAACTTCAGATTCACTAAGCGCCGTTTATATCCCTTACCTGGCCGGCTTGCTTCCCCAAGCTGTTCATAAGGAATATCTCATTCCTAGCCTGGCCTTCCAAGACCAGTTCAACCACCGGGATAGCCTGCCCGAAAGCAGCCTGATTATCTACGAAGACGGCGACCGTCTTGTCTTCCTGGACTATGACCCCCATGACAAGCGAGACCGTGACCAGCGCGGCCTAGCCAAAACCCCTAGCGTCCGCTACCGGGACCTGGAAACTGACCAGTGGATGGACCTCGCCCCTAATTTTGCTTACTTTATCCAACATTTCGAATCCCGGGGCTTTGCCCTGCCGGCCCCTCCTATGCGAACCTACCACCGGGCCAATGCCGCCTTTATCGCCGTCCAGCGCCCCGAGCAACTGGCCCGACTCTTCGAAGAATTCCAAGGGCAAGCCGACAAGACCTGGTACTTCCACTGGATCCGCCACTTCCTCCAGTCCCAGGACTTCCGCCTAGCCGCCGTAGCCAAAGAAGCCCTCGACTTCCAAACCGACTACTTCCGCCCCCTCCTGCCCAAAGGCTTTGAGGACCTATTAGGAAAAGAAAGCTAGAAAAAACAAAAGCAGCCCCAGTTGATGTTTACAGGTCGACTGGGGCTGCTTTCACCTTCCTTATATTTAAATCCACGGCTTTTTAATGATCAAATTCAAAAGGGGAAAACATGGGTTCTCTAATTTTTTATTTCAGCGCTTAATAATCAAAAAGTCTCTATCAATTGTTTGTGAGCAGGAGTGGAGCTTTGAATTTGATCATTAGCCGTGACCAAGCAAGCGTTGTGAATTAGGGATAGTAGGCGATTAGCCGTACTAGCCGTTTGAAGCTCGCTAGGTGAGGGACCTTGGCCCGAACCGGTGCCACGGCTTTTTAATGATCCAATTCAAAAGTGGAACGGATGCTCACTTGCACAATATAATCTATAACAAAAAAGCCCCAGCTAAGCTGAGGCTAAAGATTGAACTAGTCCTTCTCAAAGAGCGCTAATAAGTCGGGACTGGCCTGGCTGAAGTCCTGGGTCTCCACAAGACGTCCCTGGACAATCCGCCGTTCGGTCGCATCATCCGTACAGGTCATCAGCGTAATAATCGGCTTTTGGGTCTCAGGATCCAAGAGATTAGGATCAACCAAGTCAACCCGGGTTGGTGGCACATCTTCGACAAAGAAGGTGTCATAGATATAGATTTTTTCTAAATCGGTCATGTAGATCTTTTGCCCTACTTGAGCCTTGTCGACAATCGGTGAGAGCAAGAGGCCTTTTTGGACCACATTCATATTGTGACTAGCTAATGGGTAGTTGCCTTCCCCCATCTTCTGTTCAGGGTAGAAGGTACCCGCTCCTGACAGGAGGACGTCCTCACTTAAGCCCTTCATAATGGAGACCTTAACATCGGCATCCGGCATAGCCAGAGCTCCAATAACATTCACGTCCGCATAACCATTCTTGATCCGTTCCCGCGATTCACGGACTTCCTTCTCGCTCACATTGCGGATCTCGCTATGGTCGAAGACTGCCTCCTTAGTCTGGTTATCCTTCAACTGATCAGCCGTCATATTCTCAATGGCAACGTCATTTTGATTCTGTTGGATCTGATAGCCACTAATATAGTGCTGGCCTAGGAAGAAGAGCCCAATCACAATCAGGTCCACTCCCAAGAGACGTATAAGATGATGACGCATACTTGCCCCCCTAAATCGTTTACTATAGAGCTATTATCTTAGTTTTCCCTGGGGATGACAAGTCATATTACTTATAAAAAGTTTAAAAATTAATTAAACTGCAGGGCTGTAGAAAAAATTTTCTTAGCTAATTCGATAAAATCTTCCATATACTTAGGCAACGGCATCCCCTTACGGTAGGCAATAATCACATCTGACTTAGAGCTTGGGCTAGAGAAGGAGAAGAGTTTAGGCGCATTGTCATGCTTGAGGTTTAGGTTGCGGTAGTGGTTCTCATAAACTAAGGAAACCCCATAACCCCGGATGGTTAAATTAACAGCTGTTTGAATATTATTGGTCTTGATGGTGCGCGCAGGATGGAAGTGTTCCTGGCTGAAGAGCTTATCCATCTCCCGGCTGATCTTGGTGTCGTTGGTAGAAATAATGAAGCGGTCATCCTTCAATTCTTCTAAGTCGATCTTAGGATATTTGGAATCAGGATTCTCTACAGCCGTTGCAACAGCCGGGTGGTCGTGTGGAACCGCCACGAGGATTTCTTCTGTTCCAATCTTGTCATAGGTCAGGTTGGCATTCTCATTGCTGGCATTAATGATGATAATGTCGCAATCGCCATTCATAATCCGATCTTCCAAAATAGTTGCTGTCTCTTCAACCAGCTGAACTTCAACCCGTGGGTAGAGCTTCTCATACTCGGGCAGTACGGGTGGCATGAGATAAGAGCCGCGAATAAGAGGGATCCCAATGCGAATCCGGCCATAGTTCTTATCTTTAATGGTCTGCATGGTCATCTCCAGCTCATCACGCATGGTTAAGATGTCATTGCCATACTTCACGAACTCTTCCCCGGCATAGTTGAGAACGAGACGTTTACCAACCCGTTGGAAGAGATGGTAGCCCAAACGCTCTTCCATATTCTTGATGTACATACTAAGGGAGGGTTGGGTAATAAATAAACTCTCCGCAGCCTTAGTCAGGGTACTATGCTCATGGATGGCTTTTACGTATTCAATATCCTTCATTTCAATCATTACTCAATACCTCTTCTATATTTATTCCACTTATAACTTTCTTGACTTATATCTAATCGATAATATAACATATTCCTCTGTTGTTCATTCGTCAAGAATTTCTTTAAGAACGAAAAGTCTTACTGAAAAGTCTTTAGCATAGCGCTTTTTTGCCTCTTATAAAGCTGCCTCCTAGCTCCATTGCCTGGCTAGCAATCTGATTATCTCTTCATCTATTCCCTTCCCTTAAAGCCTGACATGATAGGCTTTTGAAAGCTACAAATGGTCCAAACCAAAAGAATAAGAAGCTTTCATTCTGCAAGAATCGGCCGAAAAAATAAGAGCAAATTTGTTCCAGTCAAAAAATACATTACTGAACACTTTAGAAATACTTAAGCCTAATTTATCATAAGAGAAACCAATTTTTGTTCTTTATTTAAACTCTAATCACAGAATCTAACTTTCGCTATAATGGATCAAAACAGAAAGTGAAGGGATTTCCTATGCGCATCGAACAATTACAATACCTCAGCAAGGTGGCCGAGACGGGTTCCATTACCCAGGCAGCCAAGGCCCTCTATCTCTCCCAACCCTCTCTCTCCAACGCCATCAAGGAATTAGAGCAGGAAATGGAAGTCCAACTCTTCAAGCGAAGCAAGAAAGGAGCTATGTTGACAGAAGCGGGAGAAGACTTCCTCACTTATGCCCAACAAATTCTTGCCCAGGTCGACCTGCTTAAGACCCGCTACCAGGAAAGCGAACGACCCCGGCGAATCTTTAGCGTATCAGCCCAGCACTATGCCTTCGTCGTAGATGCCTTCGTCCGTCTGCTCAAGGAGAACTCCTACCCCAAGTACCAGGCGACCCTCAAGGAATCCCGGACCTATGAGGTAATTGAAGATGTCGCCAACCAACGTTCTGAAATCGGTGTCCTCTACCGCAGCCGTTTCAACCAGCAAGTCATCGCCAATGCCCTAGCCGAACGCGACCTTAGCTTTACGCCCCTTATGCAAGCGGAGCCCCACGTCTTCATCTACGCCAACCACCCCCTAGCCAACTGCGACCAGCTGACCTTGGACGACCTGGCCCCCTATCCTAAGCTCAGCTACGAACAAGGCGTCCACAATTCTTTCTATTATTGGGAGGAGGTCCTGGCCGACCATGTGGCAGACAAATCAATTATTGTATCTGACCGGGCCACCCTCTTCAACCTACTGATCGGTCTGGACGGCTACACCATCTGCTCAGGGATTATTAATTCCGACCTCAATGGTGGCGACATCCTGGCCAAGCCCTTAGCTTGTGAGGAAGCGATTGAGATTGGTTACATCCCCCACAACTTCCCCCCCCTCAACCCTATCGGCCAAGCCTATATCCAGCAACTCCAAGAGGCGGTCAAACGTTCAGCCCCCATAGAGCCAAAAGCCAAGTAAAAGGTCAGCCCTGCTCAGTTCCCCCTCTATTAAGAAAAAACAGATAGATTTGATGTTTTTACCGGCTTCTCCCCTATCCTATCAGAAACTTACCCATAAGGCGAAAAAAAGAGCAGCTCGATTGAGCTGCTCTGCTTGGTCAAGAGACCATTTCTTAAGCATTTTTGTCTGCAAAACCGTATTTCTTGTTGAAGCGGTCCACACGACCATCGGCTTGCGTGAATTTTTGGCGGCCAGTATAGAATGGGTGTGAATCTGATGAGATTTCAACACGGATCAATGGGTAAGTGTTCCCATCTTCCCATTCAACGGTTTCGCTTGACCCACGAGTTGAGCCAGATAAGAATTTAAAACCTGTTGTTGTATCCATAAATACAACGGGTTGGTAGTCTGGATGGATGCCTTGTTTCATTATTCTTTCTCTCCTTTGCGCCCTGGCTATCTGCTAGCCAGAGATTATTTTGACATAACATTGATATGTTACCACATCCCATTAGCCAATGCAATGGGATTTTTTATTTTTTCTATTCTTCGACTAATTCGATATCAGCGCCCAGGTGTTGGAGCTTGTCAGCAATTTTGTCGTAGCCTCTCAGGATATGCTCAGCACCATAAAGATCTGTACGGCCTTCTGCCATCAGGGCGGCATTAATCAAGCAGGCCCCTGCCCGTAAGTCAGAAGCAGTCACTTCTGCACCCCGGAGACAAGATGGCCCAGAGAGGTGGATCTGGTCATTAAGAACCTTGGCCTGGGCGCCCATGCGGACGAGTTCAGGAATGTGCTTGATACGCTTAGGATAAATCGTGTCTTCGATGGTTCCCTCACCTTGTGCCTTGAGTAAAAGCGGCGTGATAGGCTGCTGGAGGTCGGTCGCAAAACCTGGATAAGGCATGGTCTTAATGCTGACCATAGCCAGGTCCTCTTGGGCGGGATGAACATAGATCTCATCTTCATAGATATCCATTTGTACACCCATTTCCCCCATCTTAGCGACAAAACCTTCGATATGTTCGAAGATCACATTCTTCACAGTAACCCCTTGGCCGATAGCAGCAGCTGCGGTCAGATAGGTCCCGGCCTCGATCCGATCGGGAATGATCTGATGGTTGGTCCCTGTCAGCTCATCCACCCCTTCAATCCGGATGGTAGAAGTCCCCGCTCCCTTGATCTTAGCCCCCATCTTATTGAGCAGGGAGACCACATCGATGATCTCCGGTTCGCGGGCCGCATTCTCGATGGTCGTCTTGCCCTTAGCCATGGTTGCAGCCAGCATGACATTGATAGTTGCGCCCACACTCACCACATCCATATAGATCTCTGCCCCATGGAGGCCGTTAGGGGTGGAGAAGTGAATCGCCCCTTGTTGGTTCTCAATCACTGCTCCCAATGCTTCGAAGCCCTTAATATGGAGGTCGATTGGACGCGGACCGATGGAACAGCCCCCTGGCAAGCCAACTACCCCTTCCCCATACTTAGCTAATAAAGCGCCCATAAAATAATAGGATGCCCGAAGACTCTGGATTTTTCCTTCCGGCATCGGAATATTGACCATATGCTCTGGATCAATGACTAAATGGTTGTTCTCAAAAGAAACTTCACAGTTAAAATCTTCCAAAATTTCAATAAGGGCCTTTACGTCAGCAATGTCTGGCACACCGTCTAAACTGACTGGGCTATTCCCCATAATAGCAGCAGGAATCAAAGCGACCGTACTATTCTTAGCACCGCTAACTAAAACTTCTCCCTTTAACGGTTTACCACCATTTATGATAAACTTTTTCATTTTGCATTCCTTTCGTCCCCAACCGGTCCCCGCTAAGTGAGCTTTCGATCAGGCGCAAGTATTCTATCGATAAAATTAAAAAAATTACTATCTTCTCAAGTTAACATTATAACGGATATTCAGTCGTTTGACAGCCCCAATCGAAGTTTTTAAGAAAAGTTTAAAGTTGAAAGTTTTTCATCGATAAAAGAACAATTAATGTCCTTTAGCTGCCCGGACCAAGCCCATAAAGAGCGGATGGGGACGGTCCGGACGGGATAAGAATTCAGGGTGGAACTGGCTGGCGATAAAGAAGGGATGGTCGGGCAATTCCACGATTTCAACCAGGCGCCCGTCAGGCGAAAGGCCAGAGAACTTGAGCCCAGCTGCTGCCAATTGGTCACGGTAGGCATTATTGAATTCATAGCGGTGGCGGTGGCGCTCCTTGATCTCTGCTTGGCCGTAGAGGGACTGGGCCAGGCTGCCCTCAAGCAAGTGGCAGGGATAGGCACCCAAACGCTGGCTGGCACCGAGCTCTGCCTGCCCCACTTGGTCGGCCATCAAGCTAATCACAGGGTCAGGCGTCTGGCTATCAATCTCAGAAGACTGGGCTTTGGCTAAGCCGCAGACATGGCGGGCAAATTCCACACAAGCTAGCTGCATGCCCAGACAAATCCCTAAGAAAGCTACCCCTTCTTCGCGGGCGTATTGGATGGCGCGGATCTTCCCCTCAATCCCCCGACTACCAAAACCTCCGGGCACCAGGATACCATCCGCCCCGGCCAAGGCTTGGTGGACCTGGCCAGGACTTAAGCTTTCCGCGTCTACCCAGTCAATGTCCACTTCTAGGCCTTCCTGGTAGCCTGCATGGCGGAGGGCTTCCGCTACAGAAAGATAGGCATCGGGCAAGGCGATATACTTGCCGACCAAGGCGATTTTTACTTTGTCCTTAACCGTTACCACCCGGTCCACGAGCTGGGTCCAGCTGGTCATGTCGGCTTCAGGCAGGCCAGTCAGAGCTAGGGCCTGGCAGACCTTATCGTCTAGCCCCTGGGCCTTGAGGGCAAGCGGCAGGGCGTAGATAGTTTCCACATCCCGGTTTTCGATAATATGGTCTTCTTCTACATCGCAGAAGCGGGAGAGCTTGGCCCGCATTCCTTCTGGCATGGCCAGCTGGCTGCGGACAATTAAGAAGTCGGCCTGGATACCCAGACTCCGCAATTCCTTCACTGAATGCTGGGTAGGTTTGGTCTTCAGCTCCCCTGCTGCTTCCAGGTAAGGCAGGAGGGTGGTATGGAGATAGCAGGTATTCTTGGCGCCTAGGTCTTTTTTCAGCTGACGGATAGCTTCCATAAAAGGCTGGGACTCGATATCGCCCACGGTCCCTCCAATCTCCGTAATCACCACATCTGCCTGGGTCGAATGGCCTGCCCGCAGGACCTTCTCCTTAATGGCATCCGTAATATGGGGAATCACCTGGACCGTCGCCCCCAGATAATCTCCCCGGCGCTCCTTGGCTAGCACTTCGGAGTAGATCTTGCCCGTCGTCACATTAGAATATTGGTTCAAGGGACTATCCGTCAAGCGTTCGTAGTGGCCCAAGTCCAGGTCCGTCTCCGTCCCATCATCGAGCACATAGACCTCCCCATGCTGGTAGGGGCTCATCGTCCCTGGATCAACATTGATATAAGGATCAAATTTCTGCAGGGTCACAGCCAAGCCCTTGTTCTTTAAGAGCCGCCCCAGCGAAGCCGCCAAGAGCCCCTTACCGATTGATGAAACAACGCCTCCCGTTACGAAGATATACTTAGTTTCTTGTGTCATTTTTTTGTCCAACCTTTCCCATAAATTGAGGCGAACACTCCAGGACAAAAAACAAAAAAACTCCCATTCCGCAATTGGAATAGGAGCTCACTCACTATCGTTCTTAAAGTGCCCATAGAAAATTCTAAGGCAAAAAAGCTTTCGAGTCAAGTCGAAATTATTATATTTTGATATTCGATAGGCATGATTGATATAAGCTAGCAATAATAATTAGCTTCCTATAACTAAGTTCTGACCAGTAATAGATGGTCAGCATACTCTTGCATCACGCCCATCGCATCCAGAAGCCGATACTTAGAGGTCATCGTCCTCGTCTTCATCCTCATCCAGATCATCATCATCAATAATCCCTAGGTCGCCTTCTAGGCCGTCCTCTAGTTCATCTTCCGGATCATCATCGCCGAGTTCGTCGAGATCAGCCCGGTAATCATTCAATTCCCGGCTTTCGTCTTCTTCGTCCTCGTCTTCATCCTCATAATCATAGTCATCTTCGTCCACTTCATGGTCTTCTGGATCGTCGTCTGAGTAATCAATGACATCTTCATCCAAGGCAGTGAGGACATTCTTCGAGCGTTTGTGTTTCTTCTTGATGTCATCATCATCAATCGTCGAAATAATTTCTTCATCAATAGAATCCACAGGGTACCAAGCTCGAAGCCCCCAGCGGTTTTCCCCTAGTGAAATGAAGGACCCATCAGCATTCATTTGGGTGTAGAAGAGTACCATCCGTTGTTCCAATTCATCGGTAGTCAAGCCCATATACTCTTGGACCTCTTCTAGTAAGTGGTTAAATTCATAAACTTGGTTACTTTCTCTTAAGATTTCGTGGGCCACTTCAATCATTGAGAGCTCTGATTTATTTTGATGATCTAAACGTTCTAATTTCACTGATTATTCATCCTTTCAAGCTTCCTCTATAGTAGGTATCAAAAAAATCCATTCCTTATAATTTTACACTATTTCAGCGTGGTAATGCAATTTTAATTCATGGCGGATAGGTTGGTCGTCAAGGCCTGAGATCTCATAGACCAAGCGCAGGCTACCCTTATCCGTCCCCAAGTTATGGTTCAAGGACTTGAGTTCAACCGTCATGGGGATCCGGTAAGCCCCGACCTGGTAGTGGGTAGGAATGGCTTGTCCCACAACTAGGGGCAGGCGCATAGCCCCCTCAGCGGTCCGCCGCTGGATGAGGGCCCGTCCCGCTTTCAGATCGACCTTGACGCGGACTTGGGCGGGCGCTTGGTCCGCTTGTTCTTCCTGGTATTCGAGATAGTGCTTGTCCCCTAAACGGAAATACGCCCCCTGACTATTCAATTGCAGGTCTTCCTTAGAACCTGCTTGACTGATCCGATTTCTTAAATTCACATGGACTGCTTGTTTTCCTTTGGGCATCTGGCCACCTCCACTTGTCTTCCCCTAATCCTACACGAAATACAGGCAAAAGAAAAGGCCTCAAGCGTTTTGTCCCGGGCCAATTTGGGTTATACTAAGAGTAAATTAAGTATAGAAAGTGTGACGCTTGTGATTATTAGTGCCCTTTATTCAAAAAGCCCCCATTTAGCCATTGTGGATGAATTCGTCCCTAACGACCAAGCCCTCCGCCCTTTTGCTGTGGACGATTACCTCCTGCGCGCTTTAAGCAAGGACGAACTGGAAGCAGATGCTGTCCTCCACTTCTGGCCGGGTGACCCTGCTGTCTATCTCGGCATGGTCGACACCCGCTTGCCCGACTTCCAAGCTGGCGTAGACTTCCTCAAGGCTTCTAGCTACCGCCCAGTCATCCGTCCCTCTGGTGGATTGGCGGTCGTCAGTGACCCCGGCATCCTAAACTTCAGTCTCCTCATCAAGCCAGCTGGCGGCCGACTCAGTATCGATGACGCTTATGAAGTCCTGCTCCGCTTAATCAACCAGGTTCTCGCCCCCTACCAAGAGCAGGTCCAAGCCGGCGAAATCACCCGGTCCTACTGCCCTGGTAGCTACGACCTCAGTCTCCAAGGTAAAAAAATTGCCGGACTCGCCCAACGCCGAATTGGTTCAGCTATTGGTATTTCCGCCTATGTCTCCTTAGAAGGCGACCAGATCCGCCGCGGCCAGCTGATCCGCGACTTCTACCAAGCCAGCCAGGTCCAAGAAGCCAAGCGTGATGACTACCCCGATGTCCTCCCCGAAAGCATGCACAATGTTTCCGATGTGGTGCCCGAACTCGGTCAACTGGACCGCTTCAAGGCAGCCATCCAGGACGCTTTAAGCGCCGATACCGCCAGCCAAAGCCTCCTTGACCTGGACCAAATAGACCTCAGCAAGGACCTGGCCAAGATGAGCAAGCGCAACCAGGACATTTAAGCAGAAAGGAGCCCAGCCATGTCGCTTAGCAGCCAACAGACTATCCGCGAGAAAATCTTCCTCGACCCGGTCCACTCCGAAATCCGGGTCCAGCACCAAGTGATTTTGGACTTAATCAATACGCCTGAATTCCAGCGCCTGCGTCGGATCAAGCAGCTGGGCACCGCCCACCTCACCTTCCACGGCGCCGTCCACAACCGCTTCAGCCACTGCCTGGGCGTCTATGATATCGCCCGGCGCATCTGCGATCGCTTCGTCCGCAACTATCCCTCACAGAGCGAAGGCGACGGGCTCTGGGACGACAGCGAGCGGCTCGTCGTTCTCTGTGCCGCCCTCCTCCACGATATCGGTCACGGAGCCTTTTCCCATACTTTCGAGAAGCTCTTCGACACCGACCACGAGGCCATTACCCGGCAAATTATCCTCAATGACGAAACCCAAGTCCACAAAATCCTCGCTGCCATCAGCGACGACTTCCCCCAAAAGGTAGCTGCCGTCATTGACCACACCTACCCCAATCCCCAAGTCGTCCAGTTGATTTCTAGCCAGTGCGATGCTGACCGGATGGACTATCTCTTACGCGACTCCTACTTCACCGGGACCCATTATGGAACCTTCGACCTCAACCGGATCCTCCGCGTCATGCGACCAACAAAAACCGGCATCATCTTCAACGAAGCTGGCATGCATGCCGTCGAAGACTATGTGGTGAGCCGCTATCAGATGTATATGCAGGTTTACTTCCATCCCGTTTCCCGGGGCATGGAAGTCCTGCTCAGTCGACTCTTGGCCCGGGCCCAAGCCCTCTACAAGGGCAATCCTAAATACTTCGTCAAGACCTCCCCCTTCCTCCTCCCCTTCTTCCGAGGAAATTGGACCTTGACCGACTACCTCCACCTGGATGATGGGGTTTTGGAGACCTACTTCCAGCACTGGCTAGCCACGAGCGACGACCCCATCCTCACTGACCTAGCCCACCGCTATATCAACCGTAAACCCTTCAAGTCAGTGACCTATGAACCTGAAGACCAGGACCTAGTGGCTGAAGTCAAGGAGAAAATCCAAGCTCTGGGCTATGACACCACTTACTATACCGCCCAAAACAGCAACTTCGACCTCCCCTATGACTTCTACCGGCCCAACGCCAAGAAACCACGGACCCAGCTAGAAATCATCAGCAAGGATGGCACCACAACCGAACTCTCCCAGGCCAGCCAGCTCATCCGCGCAGTCACAGGCCAAGAGATTGGCGACCAACGCCTCTACTTCCCCAGCGAACTCTATGCCGGGAAGAACCCTGACAAGCTCAACCTCTTCCAACCTCTCTTGGACGACCTCCACCAGATGACCGGAACCGGCAAACTCAAGCCTAGTTAAAGGGTGTGAGGGCTGGCGTTTAGCTTTCCTTCACTGGAGCAAGTCACCAGAGCAGTCTGAAAGACTGCGGCGGAGACTTGTGAAGTGACAGGAAAGTTGCCAGACCGAACCCAACTAGAAAGGGTGTGAGCAAGAGCGGTTAGGCTTGAATGATTGGAGCCCAAGAGGAAAAGAGCGGCTTTAGCCGATCGTTCCGATTGGGTGAAATCACTTCAAGTCTGCTCTTGCGAACCCGACTAGAAAGGGTTTGAGGGAGCGCGGGTAGAAGTGGACCTCTGGAGCCAAAATCAAATATGCCTAAAGTTCAAGACGACTTTAGCCGGGTTGATCCTCTAAACATCCAAGGGACAAATTCAAAAGCGAAAGGCATGCTCATCACACCATTTATCAAAAAAAGCGGCAAAGACCGCTTTTTTTTGATGCCTATATTTTTATTCAGAAAGGCGAGAAAAGGCCATAATCGAGACAATCACCAAGGCAATCCCCAATAACTCCGCCCAGTTGAGGGGCTGGCCAAGAACCAGAACAGATAAGATACTGGCTAGGAGGGGCTCGAGAGCCGTCATGAGATTAGCCAGACCCGGATTAATATAGGCCGTACTCGATAAGTAGCTGAGGAAGGCAAAGGCTGTCCCGAAGCTAATGATCAGAAGTAAAAGCAAGATAGCCCGACCATCCAAAGTAAAGTCTAAGAGCCAGAGAGGTTGGATCAATTGGAAGGCCAGTCCCGCCAGCAGCATGCCCCAAGCAACCACAAGGGTAGACCCATAGCGCTTCTGGATGCGACGCGGTTGGAGGGTATAATAAGCCACTGCAACAGCTGATCCCAGACCAGTGATTAAAGCCAAGGGAGAAATACTGAGCCCATCGAACTGGCCGCGCGTCACGAGGAGGACCACGCCCAGGATGGTAGACGCAACCAAGGCGACCTCAAGCTTCTTCGCTGACCGCTCACCCTTTAAGACCAGGTAGGCATAGATAAAGATGGGTGAAGTAAACTGGAGAATCGCGGCCATGCCTGCCCCACTCCCTTCAATCGTCTTGAAGAAGAGGTATTGGACCCCTAGCATGCCCAGCAAGGCAAAGAGGAAAAGTTCACGCCGGTCCCTAGTATTTTTAAAAATAGACAAAACGTCCGTCCCCTGTCCCCACTTGGCATAGGCCAATAAGCAGAGCCCTGCGAAGACCAAGCGGCAAGAGACCAACCATTCTGAACTCGCACCATAATCTTCAAAAAAAATTTGGGCCAAAATACCTGAAAAGCCCCACATCGAGGCCCCAAAAGCTGCTAAAAAAATCCCTTTTGTCTTATTCGTCATCCGACCATCTCCCATCATTTTTATTCATCTATCATACTAAAGCAATCGCGGATTAGACAAGATGAAGGCAAAAGAAAAACCAGGAAAGGGCACCCCCTTTCCTGGCTAGCTTTCAATTAAGCTGTTTCATTCGATTTCTGAGCTTTCTTGGCTGCAATCTTAGCTTGAACGTCTTCCATGGTTTGAGGATCAAGTGGGTAGAAGTGGATCAAGATAGCTGTTAAGGCGAAGACCGCAATAACAATCCCTAAGAGGATATAGCCCCCTTGCATCAGAGCTGGGTTCAGCGGTTCGTTAGGTTGTGGGAAACCATCAACATAGCCGATCCCCGCAAAAACTAAACCTAAAGCAATTGGTGAAAGTGAAGAAGCAATAGAGTCAGTCAGGGAGAAGATGGTCCCGATAACCCCTGCGGCATACTTACCAGAACGGGCTGTTTCGTAGTCCGTGATATCAGCAGACATTGTTAGAACGGTTGACGTTGGATAGGTGGTAAAGATCTTGGCAGCTACCCAGAGGCCAAGGAAGCAATAAGCAAGGAAACCAGCTGGTGAGAAGATTTGAGTGGTATCAGGTGTTACTGCAAGTACAACGGTCATTAAGATCCAAGATACTAAACCGAGCAAGATAGAAGTCCTATAGGTAAATTTCAAGCCTTTCTTACCTGCCAAGCGGGTAAAGATAGCAATCATAATGAACTGTGGAATGATGAGATAGAGGGAGACTTGGCCGACTAACTGCATGTCCGCAAGAATAATTCCGAAGAGAAGGACAAGGAAGGTCTGGTCCCCGATTAATTGGGCCACAAATTTCACGAGACCCCCGCAGAGTGCCAAAATCTGTAAAGGACGGTTACCCTTGATGATGCTCCAAACATCGCGTAAAGAAAGTTTTTGGTCTGCTTCATGACCAAGGCCGAAGTATTTGGTCTGGTCTTTACGGGCTAAACCGATCATCGCCAGGACCGTTAAGACAAGAGAAATCACACAAATACCTGGGATAAAGACGCTAAAGAAGTCGCCATTATACTCATTATTGTATTGTGGTAAGAGCAAGTTCGATACCACATATTGGCCAACTGCGAAGACCCCAATGGATGAGAAGGCCGTATCGAATAAAGTAAAGAGTGGCCGTTGCTCAGGGTCATTGGTTAGGGCAGATTGAGCAGCCTTGGTTACCGTTTGTTGGAAGGAGTAGACAATTTTATGGAAAACTAAAGAAATAAATAGCATGACTGTCTGACTCGTTCCAGATAAATTATGTAGGTTAAAGATCATTAAGAAAGATAAAATCAAACCAATATTAGATACCAACATAATCGGACGATACTTACCCCAACGCGTGTTGAAGTTATCAATAATAAAACCAATTGTTGGGTCAATAATCCCATCGAATAAACGGGCCATACCCAAAACAGAAGAAACCAAGAGTGTGGTCAGACCAGCCACCCCGGTCGCATAATAAGTGAGGAAACCAAAAGCGAAAAGGTAAAGGTTAGATGCCGAGTTGTTCATGGAGAACAGGGCAATCTCCCAGGGTTTCGCGCGATGGTATTTCGCATCCTCTAATACTAACTTTGCCATACATATACCTCCAATATTTTTCAGGGAACTTCCCTTCATTTTTTGCCTCAAAGCCCCAATAAACCGTTTTCATTTTTCTTTAAAAAGAGCCCAATAGTGAATAGATTCACGAATATGGTTTTCTCTATTCCAAGTGGCCTGGTTTAAGGAGGAGCTTCTCCGCATAGATCGTGATAGGATAAGCTTTTCTGCCTTGGTTCACCATGCGAATCGCTTCATCCTTCTGATCTACAAGACATAGAATAGCATACTTCTTTTAAAAATGGAAGCGGTTTTATGTGAATTCATTATATTTTTCTTATTTTCGACTAATAAATGCCTCATAAGGCCTATATATCAACCTTTCTAGCCCTCCCTTTTCATTGAAAACAATTTTGCCTTAAAAATAAAAAAGAGGCAGGACAGGGTCACAACCTCTTAATCGAAAAAAGATGTTTAAAGTGATTTTACAAAAACTTCCAGCCGGTCCATGGCTTCCACTAAGTCTTCATAACTGGCCGCATAGGAGAGACGATACCAACCCTTGCCACCAGGACCAAAGACGGAACCCGGCACCACACCGACCTTAGCCTTGGCGATTAAGTCCTCAACGAAGCGGAAATCATCATCCCCATAAGCTGGGTGAACCTTACCAAAGAGATAGAAAGCACCATCCGGTTGAATAAAATCCATCCCCATAGCAGATAGGCGGTCTATTAAGACTTGGCGCCGTCTTTTAAATTCTGCTAGATTGCTTGCCACTACATCGTCACAATCACGGTAGGCGGTTAGGGCAGCGTACTGGTCAGGGGTTGACACGCAGGTAACCAGGGCTTGGTGGTAGGTGAAGAAGTAAGAATAGTAGTCAGCCGGCAGGTGGAGGAAACCAATCCGGAAACCCGTCATGGCGTAAGTCTTGGAGACGCCGGCCATCAGAATGGTTTGGTCAGGAATTTCTTGGTAGATAGAATAGTGGTCCCCATCGTAAACTAAGTCCGCATAGATTTCATCACTGAGCACCAGCACATCGTAAGCTCGGATCACTTCAGCTAAAGCCTGGATCTCTGCCTTGCTGTAAGTCGTCCCTGTCGGATTATTAGGATAGTTAAGGATCAGTAAACGGATTTCAGGATGATCTTCCAAGGCTTGACGAAGCATGTCAGGACTCAACTTAAAACCATTATCTGAGCTATCGACAGCAACGACTTCTCCCCCTGCCAGATCCGTACAGAGTTCATAAGAAGGAAAGAATGGTGAGGGGATAAGCACCTTGTCGCCTTCATTAAGCAGGCAATGTGTCGCCAGTGCAATCCCTTCCGAAGCCCCATTAGTGATCAAAATTTGTTCTGCAGACAAATCCATCCCATGGCTTCGTTCATAGTAAGCAGCGATGTCTTCCCGCAGCTCAGGAATCCCGGTCGACGGTGCATAATGCGTCTGCCCCTCTTGGACGGCCTGGGTCATAGCCGCTTGAATTCTAGGATCCGTTGCGAGGTCGGGTTCCCCAATGGTAAAGTTTAAGGCCCCTTCCGTTTCAGCCACCTGCTGGGCAATCGTACGAATAGCAGATGGTTGGGGTTTATTCAAACGTTGGTTGTAATACATGGTCATCCCTCATTTTCTTATCGTTTTATCATTTTACTTATTTTATATATTAACATACTATCTACGAAAAAGTTAGCGGATCACATGACTTTTGCTAGCTATTTGTCCAGCACTTCGGTAAGATGATAGAGAGTTCTGTTAACTATTTTTCGCTAAAGGAGGCGCACGTTGTGACAGAAGAAAGTATTGAAAAAGAGGGCGTCCGCCCACTTTATGATTTAAACCAAGAACGAGCCCAAGCCCTCAAACAACCATGGCAGCTCTACTACTATGCCGTCAAAGGCTATGTCATCACGGAAGTTGAGATGCAGGCGCCCGTCGACCAAATGCTCAGCGAATTATTAGACCGATTAGAGAAGGCCCAGCGATTGGAGCAAGCCCCCAAAGAAGCCCTGGGCAAGCACCCCCACGCCTATGCCCGCCAGGAACTGCGCCATCTCGACGTCCCCCGCTATGTAGAGAATTTCTCGCGTTATGTCTACTATCTACTCATTTACCTGGTCATTACTTACGGGCTTTTCGCCCTCTTCCAGTTCGGTTATGGGATCTATTATTACGGAGACCTCAACAGTGCTTGGAACATGCCTGTCCCGATCTCTCTTCTGGGACTCCCCCTACAATTTCTAATGCTGGCTACCAGTGTTTTCTTCCTCTTTAAATTTATCCGGCAAAGCGCTTGTGGCCACCTCTGGCAGAAACGCCACCACATCATGTATCTCTTGGCTGCTATTCTCTCTGCCCTTGCCTTCTTGGTCATCCCCTTCTTCTCCTTGGCCTACCATGTGCTGATTATCCGCATCCCTGTCTTCCTTCTGGCCCTCTGCCTGGTCCTCGCTGCCGGCTATCACTTCAGCAGCCGCCATCTCCACATCGACCAGCACATCGACCGCCTCTTCGAAGACCGAGTGCGTAAAGCTAAGCAGAAGGCCATCGAGCAAAATATGGACATCCGACTGGCAGATAAACTGCCTAATAAGTGGGCCACCTTGAAACTCAAGCGACCACTCATCAACCGGTCCACTGTCAAAAAAGCCAAAGAAGAACAAAAGGAGGATAAATAAATGAAAATTGCAGTTATCGGTGGTGGGATTGTTGGATCAACCGCCGCCTTTTACCTTAGCCAAAACCCAGACATCGACCTCAGCCTCTAT
The DNA here is from genome assembly GCF_001806805.1 of Aerococcus sp. HMSC23C02. Classification (NCBI taxonomy): domain Bacteria; kingdom Bacillati; phylum Bacillota; class Bacilli; order Lactobacillales; family Aerococcaceae; genus Aerococcus; species Aerococcus sp. HMSC23C02. Next base: position 461,635 of record NZ_KV786060.1, read on the forward strand.
GATTATGGCGTGGGCCAGGCCTCCAAGGCAGCCGCTGGAATCATCTGCCCCTGGTTCTCCCAGCGCCGCAACAAGGCCTGGTACCGCCTAGCCAATGCGGGAGCCCACTTCTATCCCGAAATGCTCCAAGACTTAGAAGCAGCTGGCCAGCCAAGCCAAGCCTACCAGGACAAGGAAACCTGGCTCCTCAAGAAACGTCCTAGCACTCGGGAGGATGTCTACCAAATCGCCCTCTCGCGCCGGCCTGAAGCCCCTCTAATTGGGGACATTGAGATTCTCACCCCCGCCCAACAAAGCGCCCAGCTCGACGAATGGACCTACGACCAAGACCTAGTCGCTATCCGCCAGGGAGCTGCTATTGTCGATGGTCAAGGACTCTGTGAGGACCTCCAAGCAGCAGCGACAAAGAATGGCATGACCAGCTACCAAGCTAAAGTCCAGATTGACTTCCAAGATGATCAAATCCTGGTTATCACAGAAGATGATCAGAGCCAAACCTTTGACCAAGTCATCCTAGCCACAGGGGCTTGGCTGGGCGACCTGCTCCAACCCCACGGCTACCAAGTCGATGTCCGCCCCCAAAAAGGCATGCTGACAGTCTATGACCGAGATGTCAGCGACTGGCCGCTCATCATGCCAGAAGGCGAAGCGGATATCATCCCCCACGGCCAGGACACCCTCTACCTAGGGGCCACCCATGAAAATGACAAGGGCTTTGACCTCGAACCCGACATGGCCAGCATGGCAAATATCTTTGATACAGTCCGCACCATCATCCCCGCCATCGACCCCGAAGACTACCGGGGCATTAAAGTCGGCACCCGGGCCTATACTAGCGACTACGCCCCCTTCTACGGCCCCGTCCCTGGCCACAGCAATCTCTACGCTGCCTCAGGACTCGGATCAAGCGGCCTCACCACCGGTCCAATCATCGGCTACCAACTCGCCCAAGCCTGCCAAGACAAACCCCAACGCCTCAACCCCGAAGACTACGACACCAGCCCTTATTTGGAACAAAGGGTGTGAGCAAGAGCGTTTAGCTTTGGATGCTTGGAGTAAGTTGGAATAAGGGCAAGCCCCGCTTGCACGTTTCCAACTTGCGAAAGCACTCCAAAGCTGCTCTTGCGAACCCGACTACAGGGTGTGAGGGCTGGCGGGAGAAATAGACCTCTGGAGCAAAGAGCCAGAGAAGACTGGAAGTCTTCGGCGGTTCTTTGCGAAGAGGAGCCCTTTCTGCATCCTCGAAC
>NZ_KV786060.1:462901-487435 GCF_001806805.1 Aerococcus sp. HMSC23C02
GAGCGAAGCATTCGCTCGTTTCTGACTTGTGAAACCACTCCAAGCCTGCCAAGTCGAACCCGACTGACTATAGGGTGTAAGCGGATAGCGCTCAACCCACAACCAAACACCAGGAGTGTGGGTTAGAAGCAAAGAATCCTCAATTAAAGATCAGGAGTGTGGGTTGACAACATCCAAGCCACAATCAGACTCCGGGAGCGTGGGTTAGCAGCAAACAACCCTCGATTAAAGATCGGGAGTGTGGGTTGAACTCTGTCAAGCCACACTCAGGAGGCCGGAATATGGCTTTCCAAGCCGAGTCCAAGTAAAACCTGGCACAATCCATGGTAAAAAATATAAAATAAGGTTCAACAAGCTAGCAAGGCCCTTGCTAGCTTGTTTACATTATGATGAGGTCAGTCAGCTTGCCTAGCAGGAGCTGAACTTGCTAATAGGAGGCCCATTTGCGAGTTGACGCGGGTCTACTTGCTAACAGGCAGCTCATTAGAAAGCTCAAGATCAGCTACTTGCTAATCAAGGCCCTGTTTGAAAGTTAACGCGATCAATCCTTAAAAATAAGCCTTCTTGATATTTTAATACTGATCACTAGCACAAAATTTATAACAAAACACCGCCCTTAGTAAAGAGCGGTGTTTTTGCTTATTAACGATTACGAATCATCGTTAAGACTATTTATTCTTCAAAAGATCGCGGATTTCAGTCAAGAGGACTTCTTCTTTGCTTGGTTTATCCTCTTCTTCCTCATCCACTTTTTCTTCTTTCACGAAGGTGTGTTTCAATGTTGCCACACCCTTCATCACAAAGAAGAGAACCAGGGCGATAATCAGGAAGGAAACGATAGATTGAATAAAGTTCCCCACCATCAACTTGGTATTACCAATCTGCAAAACAATATCAGTAAAGTCCGTTGAGCCCGTGAAGAAAGCCACAATTGGCATAATAATATCTTCAACTAAAGAATTGACAATGGCAGTGAAGGCGGTCGCCATAACAACCCCGATGGCCATATCCATTACATTACCTTTTGCGATAAAATCGCGGAATTCTTTTAACATAAGTACTAGCTACCTCCTTAATATTTAGCTTTTCCTATGAGTCTATTAAAGCACAAATTAAGAACAACTTAAAGTCTTTCCTTTTAAAAATGTACAAAATTAATGATGCCAAAGCCGAGTAAGGCAAGGCTGACGATAAAGTGCAAACGGCGGTGCATGAAGAGAATGGCGATGTATTCGCGGAAGCTATCGATGGTCCATTCCTTCAAGGTAGAGGGCGCGCCAATTCCGCTCACTTGGTAGAGCTTCTCCAAGTTGGCATAGAGCTGGCTGCGGTAGAGGTGGTAGGAAGAGGTCACGAAGACAGCAGAAACGGCTTCAATAATGGGCTGGCGGTCTTGGATCAGGCACTTGCTGTAGTAGAAGTTGCCGTGGGTATTGGACGCTTGGTCTTCCAAGAGAATCTTATCTGCTGAAAGGCCTCGGGCAACGAGATAGTCGCGCATCACTTCCGCCTCGGTATAGCTGGCTTTGGGCCCGGTCAGACCACCCGAGACAATAGTCACAGGCTGCTTGCCATGGATGTAGGTGTGCCAGTTCAGGTAAGACAGGGTCCGGTTCAAACGCCGCTCCAGGACGCCGCTGGGGCTGCCATCTGGTCTCAGCGAAGCCCCCAAGACAATCACATAGTCTTGAGCTTTTTGGCTTTCAAGGAAGGACAGGCGGGCGGACATCAATAAATAGTTAATAAATAAGAGCACATAATAGGCCATTACAAAGTCTGGAATCCTGAGCCAATCCTGCTTGTCCGAGAGCTCTACAGTGAAGATCAGCCAGTAATGGGCGATAGAAATCCCGATCAAGAGGACGCTGAGGAAGAGGCCCACCAGCAACTGGCTATAGGAATGTTCCTTGGTAAAGAGGTTCAAGGCCAAAGAGAACATGCAGACCCCAAAGATCATCAAGAGCAAGGGCGCGATATAGTCGGTTAGGACCTGGGCCCAGCGAAAAACCTGGTGGACCCAGTAATAACGCGGAAAATTCTGGTCATTGATCACCGCAAGAAAGAGGCAGACCAAGCCTAGAATCAAAATCAAGTTATCCCACACATTGCGCGGTGCCAGGATAAAGATAACCAGGGCCACGGCAATCAGGGCAAAGGCGATGCCATAAATAATCACCCTTGACCACCTTCAATCTGGTGGTAGGCGGCATAGACCTCCTGCTTGGCCAGACCCTGGTCCTTGGCCACTGCCTTGATGGCTGCCTTGGAGGTCAGACCTTCTTGAGCCATCCGCCCAAGAACCTGGTCGCGCAAGCTCAAGCCAGCATTAGGGGCCGCTGCTGCTTGTTCCGCCTGGGCTTCTTCCTCCGACTGGCCCGCCAGCATGAAGCAGATTTCGCCCTTTATTTCAGGATGGTCTTCATAGTAGGCAAGGACTTCGGCTAGAGTTCCCCGACGAAACTCCTCGAAGCGCTTGGTCAATTCCCGGACCACAACAACTTTGCGGTCGTCACCGAAGACTTCCGCACACACTTTGAGGCTTTGCCGGAGCCGGTAGGGCGATTCGTAGAAAATCAGGGTCGCCTGGTCGCCCTTCAAATCTGCTAGAGTCTCCTTGAGGGCTTTTTTCTTGCGAGGCGGAAAGCCGACAAAAAGAAAACGCTGGGTATCGAGGCCAGACGCCATGAGGGCAGTCAGAGCCGCATTGGGACCAGGCAGGGGAATCACCGCGTAACCAGCTTGGATAACCGCCTGAACCAGGTCAGCCCCGGGATCCGAGATCGCAGGCATGCCAGCGTCCGACACCTGGGCTAAGACTTGGCCCTCCTCTAAGCGCTTGAGGATCGTCGCTAAGCGTTCCTGGTGGTTGAACTTATGATAGCTCAGCTGCTTAGTTGAGATGTCAAAATGGTTGAGGAGTTTTTGAGTATTACGAGTATCTTCAGATAAGATCAGATCAGCTTCCTTGAGGGTGGTCACCGCGCGGAAGGTCATATCCTCCAAGTTACCAATGGGCGTCGGCACAAGGTAGAGCCGACCTCGGTCTGACGCTTGAAAACTTTTTTGTTCCTGCATACTGGGACCTCCTTAAGGCGTATTGTCGAAGATAAATTGCTGGGTCAAGGGTTGGTTGAAGTCGATCCCCTGCTGGGTCAGGTAGGCTTCCTTAGCCGGTCGCTTCTGGTGCTTGAAGGCGTATTCTGCTGACATGGCCGCAGACTTATCCGCATAAGCCTTGGCATAGATCATATAGCAGGGGCGGCGGGAAGCCGGGCGGGTATACTTGGCTCCCTTGCCGGACTGGTGGGCTTTTTCTCGTCGTTTAAGATCAGTGGTATAGCCCGTATAGAGGGTCTGGTCAGCGCAGGCCAAGACGTACATATAGTGCTTAGCCATAGAGGACCGCCGCCACTTCCTTGGAATAGTGCCCCTCTTGGTCATGGATATAGAGCGGAGGTTCAGCCCGCAAGCCTTTTGCCTGGCCATTCTTAATGAATTCGAGAAGGACGATATGAGCCTCCCGTTCAGGCAGGGGATAAACCAGACGGAGCCGCTTCAATTGGAGCCGGTGTTTATCGGCGAGGAGTAAGAGTTCTGGCAGACGTTCCACCTGGTGAACGAGATAAAGCTTCCCCCGCGACTTCAAGAGGATCTTCGCCTGTTGGAAGATATCCTCCGCCGTCATCAGGAGTTCATGCCGGGCCACCGCCTTACTATCGTTAGGATTCAGAGGGGACTGGGGATAGACCTTGAAATAGGGTGGATTACAGGTGATCAGGTCCACACTATCATGGGCAAAGTAATCCCGCGCCCGGCGGATATTGCCCTGGATAATCTGAACCTGGTCCTCCAAGTGGTTGTGGCAAACCGATCGCTGGGCCATATCTGCCACATCCTCTTGCCACTCAATCCCGTAGACCCTACCTTGCGTCCTTTGCGCTAAGACCAGGGGCAAGACGCCATTGCCCGTACAAAAGTCAACCGTCACAGACCGGGCACTCGCCTTGGTCTGGGCAAAGTCAGCCAGCAAGAGAGCATCAATGGAGAAGGCAAAATGATCCGCGCTTTGGATAATGTCCAGGTCCTCCCGCATCAAGCGGTCCCAACGTTCGCCTGGCTTCAATTCGATCATTGCGATTCCTCCCTCTCCTACTGCTTAACGGTCACTGTAGAGGATGTCCAAGCAGAACATGCACTGCTCATCATTAGCCCGGCGCTGACCATAAGAAATATTACAAATATGGTAGCCATCCTCATAAATATTCATTAAGTTCTTTAAGGCTGGGGACAAGCCTGACACATCTTCAGGACTATGCCCCCCTAGCTCAACCTGGCCATCCTGGTCAGGCGCGGTCAATTCTTGGAGCCGCTCGCGCAAATACTGGTTCTCCATCTGCAAGTCATGGTTTTGCATAACCGCCTCCGACCAACGCTCCTCCAAGCGGTCCAGATTCTCCAACAAAGCGCTCAGCTGAGCCTTCATCCCCTCAAACTCCTCAACCATCTCACGATTATCCATCAAATCCCTCCTTCACAGCTTAAACAAGAAGCCTTCTTCTAGTCATCCATTTTAGCATATTTTACCCTAACGTGCTTGTAAAAAAGGGTGTGAGCAAAGGCGGGTAGAAAGGGATGACTGGAGGCTAAGAGGAAAAGAGCGGCTTTAACCGATCATTCCACTTTGCTGAAGTCACTCCCTTTCTGCCTTTGCGAACCCGAGTATAAGGTGTGAGCAAGAGCGGGTAGACTTGAATGATTGGAGGTAAGCCACAAACAAGGTCTCGGCGTGTGGGTTGACAAGCTTCAAGCCACACTTAAGGGCCTGCTGTGTGGGTTAGAGCGATGCAAGCCACAATCAGTGCACCAGAGTGTGGGTCGGCAAGCAGCAAGCCACAATCAGTGCACCAGAGTGTGGCTTAGCAAAGCACAAGGCACAAACAGAGCGCGCGAGTGTGGCTTGGCAGACTACATGCCGCCCCTCTAGCAAGAAATCTCCCTGCTTTCTATTAAACTTGAAAGATCTTTTCTAATCCTCAACATTTTCCCTTATAATAGTTGAGAAGTCTCACCATAGAGAAAGGATGACCCCCATGTTCCATTTTTCTGATTTATATAGCTATGCGAGCCATTATGAACCTACTGATCTTTTTGATTTTTTAGGCAATCCCCAACTGGCAGAGGATTATGAAACAAATTGCTTACAGCTGGCCTTCATGCCTGGTGCAGAGGAGCTCGACATACTCGAGGATATCTTCTGGGACTATGCGGAGGAGCTGGGCCTGGCCTATTACAGCTTCTACCTGCCTGAAAACCACGGCATTCCCAACGAACTGATGGCAGCACTCGAAAGCAAAAACTACCAATTAGCCAGCTACCAAGTCTTCCAAAGCCCCGCTAACCGGCGTCAGTCGAAAGAGATGCAAATAAACTGGCAAGAAGTCACCGACGAAGATAGCTTCCAAGCCTATCTAGATTTCCAAACTCCCTTCGACCAACCGGCCCCTCCGGCCCTCAGAGATAGCCGAGCCTTGCGCTATCAGATGGCCTATCAGAATCCCTGGATCAGCCAATCCCTGGCCTATCAAGGAGACCAACTTGTCGCGACATGGGACCTGATCGACCAAGGCCCCTTCCTGGAAATCGACAACCTGACCGTCCACCCCGACTACCGGCGCCAGGGGATCGCTTCCCAAATTATCACCCTCAGTCAGGAAAAAGCAGCCCCGTCTGCCAAGCCCCTCCTCGCCCTAGCGGATATCGAAAATCCTTCTGTGGCGCTCTTTGAAGGACTAGGCTTTGAGGCCTTGAGTCTGGTCACTCGCATCCACCGTCCCCTAGACGAAGCAGATGCACTTTAAAATATAAAAAAGCGGTCCATAAGTCTCCCAGCCTAACCGATCATTGGAGGTCTGAGAAGCTTATGGCCGCTTTTTTATTCATGCACGCTAGCCTTGCCAGCTCGCCAGAACAAAATATTCTAGGGCCGCCTGGGGGCTGACATTGGCTTGGATCATCCGCCGCGCCTTAAGTGCCAGCTGGACTTGGTCTTGGAGCTGGCGAGGATTTACCTGGCGGCGGAGGTCCTGGTAAGCCGAAGCCCGGGAAGGCAGGATGAGTTGGTCTCTTTCCTGGTAGTTGAGAACAAGCAGGTCGCGCAAGTAGGCCAAGATGATTTCAAGGAGGCGTTGGTTCGTCTCCCGTCCCTTGTCTCGCTTGATCCAGTCCGTCTGCACCATGGTAAAAGCCCGGGGATCCTGTTTAACTAAGGCTTCCAGCCAGGTCCAGGAACGTTTGGTCTGGTCTAAGAAAGTCTCATCTTCTGCCAAGCCTTGGGCCAGACTGAGGTCGGAAGTCAGAGCTGCCAGGTATTCCGACACTTGCGAGCTGATCCCCGCCTCCTGGTAGGTCAGCCGGACCTGGTCCAGGGGCAGAGTCTTGAAGTGGATCACCTGACAGCGCGACTGGATGGTTGCCAAGAGCCGCTCTTTTTGGCTGGTCAAAAGAAAGATATAAACTTCGGGATTGGGCTCTTCCAGGAACTTGAGCAGGCTATTGGCAGCGCTATTGGTCATCTTCTCTGCCTCATGGATAATGAAAACCTTGTGCCCGCCACCCATAGCGGTTAGCGAAAGCTCCTGCTTAATCTCCCGCATCTGGTCGATCTTCAGGCTCTGCCCCTCCGGCTCGACGTGGACTAAGTCAGGGAGGTCGCCTTGGACGAGGAGCTGGCAGTTCCGGCACTGGCCACAGGGCTTATCTTCTCCCTGACAAAAAAGGGCCGCCGCCACATAGTCCGCCATCTCCGCCTGGCCAGCCCCCGCCTCTCCTTCAAAGATATAGGCGTGGCCCAAACGTCCCTGGCGGAGGACCCGGTCCATCAGCGTCGTGAGTTCCGGCTGCTTGGCTTGAATTCGAAACATGGTCTCCCCTCCTAGTCTTGGCGAAAGTCTTCTGGATAAGCCGCTTGCAAGATCTTCCAGGCCTGGTCCAAGCAGGCTTCTGGCGCCTGACTCGCATCGATAGCCTTAATCCGCTGGCCCTGGTCCTTGGCTAGGAGCTCTTGGTAGCCTGCCACCACCCGCTTATGGAAAGCGATACTCTCCTGGTCCAAGCGGTTGTATTCGTCAGACCGCTGTGTCTGAATCCGACGAATGCCTTCTTCTGCTGAGAGATCTAAGTAGAGGGTGAGGTCAGGGGCTTGGCCTTCTGTCGCAAAGTCATTAATGGCTTGAATGCCAGCTACCCCAATCTCCCGCCCCCAAGCCTGGTAGGCAATGGATGAATCCACGAAGCGGTCACAGACCACCCACTTACCGGCTGCTAGGGCAGGTTGGATCTTGTGGACCAGGTGTTGGCGACGGCTCGCCGCATAGAGCAAGGCTTCCGCCCGGGCATCTAGATCCGTATGAGCAGGATCCAAGATAAGGTCGCGGATTTTTTCCGCTAGGGGCTCGCCACCTGGTTCACGAGTAGCGACCAAGTCAGGAAGCAAGTGAGCTTCCAAGCGGGCAAGAAGGCCTTGGATCAGGGTGGTTTTCCCTGAGCCGTCTGGGCCTTCCACTGTGATAAAACGTCCGGGCATCAGTCTTTCTCCTTCCCTTGGTTCATGGTCCGCCGCCCCTCCAAAGCACGGAGGAGGGTCATTTCATCGACATACTCAATATCTGACCCCACAGACAGACCGTAAGCAATCCGACTCACCTTAATCCCTGCCGGCTGGATCAGGCGAGACAAGTAAGTCGCCGTCGCCTCACCCTCCGCCGTGGCATTGGTAGCAATAATCACTTCCTGGATGGTTTCGTCCTGGAGCCGGGTCAGTAAACTCGTAATATTCAAGTCTTCCGGACCGGTTCCTTCCATGGGGGACAAGACACCGTGGAGGACATGGTAAAGGCCTCGGTACTCCTGCATCCTCTCCATCGACATGACATCCCGGGCCTGTTCCACCACCATCACCTGGGACTTGTCCCGAGTCTGGTCAGCACAGAGCACGCAGGGATCTTCTTCCGTAATATTCCCGCAAACGCTGCAGTAGACTAAATTACGCTTCACATCGACCAAGGCCTTAGCAAAGTCCACCACATCCGCTTCCGGCATATCTAAAACAAAAAAAGCCAAGCGCGCCGCCGTCTTCGCCCCAATTCCCGGCAATTTCTGGAAGCTATCAATCAACTTAGCAATAGGTTCTGGATACTGCATCTAATCCTCCTTAAATCATTAGGCATAAAGAAGAGGCCCAGCAAAGATTGGCCAGGCCCCATGCATACGTGCTTCTTAACTTAAAACCATTCCTTAATTTTTAATGTTGGTAATTAGTAACCAAAAACTATACCAATTACTTTTGAGCAGGAGTGAAGCGTTGAAGTTGGTCCTTAGCCATGAAAAAGCAAGCAAAGGAAATTACGGATCGTAGGCTTTAGCCGTACGAGCCGTTTGACTCTTGCTAGGCGAGAGACCGAGGCTCGAGCCGGTGCCATGGCTTTTCAAGGACCAAATTCAAAAGCGCAACGTATGCTCACCAATACAAATTGTTAAAACCCTAAACCAGACAAGCCCTTACTGATTCCACCAAAAGATTTCTCTTGGGCAGCATCCACTTGGCTCAAGGCATCATTCGTTGCTTCCAGTAAGAGGTCTTGGAGCATATCGATATCATCCGGATCCACCACATCCGGTTTCAGGTCAATCTTTTCAACCTTCTTGTCGCCCGTCACCGTCACCTTAATCATGCCGGACGGTTCCGTCCCAGTAAAAGTCGTTTCTGCTAGCTCCTTTTGCGAAGCCTCCATCTGCGCCTGCATCTTCTGTGCCTGCTTCATCATCTTCTGCATATTCATCATATTGTTAGCCATGCTTGATTCTCCTTTATGCTTAGTTGAGCTTCTCTTGGTCATACCAAATTCTCTGTATCGCTTAACGTACTCTATAGCGCACGTTTCTTTCTACACTATTATAAGGGAAAATGCCTGAAGGGTAAAATGCTTTGCTGAACTTTTAATAAAAACACCTTGCCAGCAGTCGACGAGAAAAAATAGTCTCTCGGTCTTAATCATCCACCACCGTCACATTATCTGCCCCGAAGAGTTTGATGGCTTCTTCTGCCAGCGGATTGTCTTCTTTAGCCTGGACCCCCTCCAGCAGGGTCTGGTCACTATCAGCTGGCTTTTCCTCGGAAGACGCGGCTTGCTTGATCTCAGTTGGCGCCTGGTCGCCCAGGAGTTCGTCCAATTTGCCTGCCTTGTGGGCGGTGACATAGTTCTGCCGGGCTTCATTCCATTGTTCGCTAGTCAGGATGAGCATCTTACCGGGATGGCCTACCCCTTCCTGGAGGCGTTTGGCCACGGTATCCTTAATGGCTTGGTCGTCCGCTACCTTTTGACAGAGGATAGCATAATCGAAACGCAAAACAAAATACTCAGGGGAGGCAGCGGCAGGATAGGTCTGTTTGAGCAGGGCCTGTTGGATATTAGGCAGGGATTCCACCAAGTCCGGCCAGATACTTTCGATCTTGTGGCGGTCGGTATTGGTGGCCTCCGACAGGGTCTTATAGATCAGCCCATAATTGGGTTTATAGTTGACCGAACCTGTGGCCTGGCGCTTGGCAGTCGGCTTGGCTTGCCCCTTGGCTGGACCTCCCGGCGTTCCTTGAGCGACCTGGTCTTGAAGGGATTTCACTTGGGCGGTGAGAGCGTCCAACTGGTCCTGGGCGGCCTGGGATACCGGTGCATTTTCAGCAGCTTCCTGGAGTTCTGGCGCCTGGTTGAGACTCTGACTCAAACGAATCGAGAGCACTTCCAGGTAGATCTCTGGCTGGCTGGTAAAGCGGAGTTCCGACTGGGCTTCCTGGAAATGGTCCATCATCAGGTAGAGGGCCTGGTCAGGGAAATCCTTGGCCAAGTCAAAGAAGGCTTGGGAGAAGTGGCGGGTCAGCTCGGATTCTTGCCCACCCAATTCCTTAGCCATCAGCAGGTCCCGGATAAAAGCCAGCATTTCTTCAACGAAACGGTTGGCTTCTTGGCCCTGGTTCAGGATCTGGTGGAGGGTATCGAGCGCTTGCCGGGCATCTTGCTTAAGCAGGGCCTGGCTGTAGGCCAGCATCTGGTCCTCGCTCAGGGTCCCCGTTACTAGGCGGGCCGTCTCCGCATCCAGACTGCCTTCCGCAAAAGACAGGCTCTGGTCCAAGAGGGAGAGGGCGTCCCGCATCCCCCCATTGGCCGCCCGAGCAATAATCTTCAAACTGTCTTCCTCATAGGCCTGGTCATTGCTTTTGAGGATATAGGCCAGGCGCTCTTCGATATCCGTATTGCGGATCCGGCGAAAGTCGAAGCGCTGGGTCCGAGAGATAATCGTCGCAGGAATCTTATGGGGTTCCGTCGTCGCTAGGATGAAGACCACGTGGGCAGGCGGTTCCTCCAAGGTCTTGAGCAGGGCATTGAAGGCCCCCGTCGACAGCATGTGGACCTCATCGATAATATAGACCTTGTACTGGGCTTCGGTAGGCGTATAGCGGACCTTATCGCGGATGTCGCGGATCTCCTCCACCCCATTATTAGAAGCCGCATCGATTTCAATCACATCAGCCAGAGTCCCCTCGGTAATGGCCTGGCAGATCGCGCATTCATTGCAGGGTTCCCCATCGGTCTGGTTGGGGCAGTTAATGGCCTTAGCAAAAATTTTCGCCGCAGAAGTTTTCCCTGTTCCCCGGGGTCCTGTAAAGAGATAGGCGTGGCTGGTCTTCCCCTCGCGGATGGCATTGCGCAAGGTGCGGGAAACAGCCACCTGTCCCACAATATCCGCAAAGCGCTGGGGCCGCCAGACCCGGTATAAAGCCTGATAAGACATAAATAACGCTCCTTTTTCGTACTCGTTTGGGGAGGCAAGATCCTCCCACCGTCCTATGTATTATAACAAAACTTTCCCCACTTGGCCCGAGTGAAGTCGAAGTCATACAAAATCAGAAATTCATTTAAAGCTTCTATTATAAGATATATTGTGCTAGTGAGCATCTACTCCACTTTGATGTGAATCCTTATATTTCAAATAAAGCAAAAAGCAGCTGACTCTTCCTAAAAATAGGATTGTCAGCTGCTTTGTCATTAAATATCATCATACTTGCCGTCTAGCCAGAGGACCATCTCCCCCTGGGCCAGGGACTTCTTCACATCGATAATGCGCTGGTTGGAACTGCCGCGAAAGCGCAAGTTCAAGTCGAGCTTGTCGAGTTCGAAGCGGCCATCCACGAGCACATCGATATGGTTCAAGAGCCAGAGTTTATCGTCAGTTTCCTGGAGGAGTTCCTCCCAGTAGTAGCCGCTCCAGCTCCAGATATCCTTAGTGTCCCCGAAGCGCTCGCGCACCTTGGCGACCAGGCGGTTGAGGACCTGGGTATTGAGGAAGGGCTCGCCCCCTAACAGGGTCAGACCTTGGACATAGGGTTGGGCCAGGTCGTTGAGGATCCGCTCTTCAAGTTCATCGGTATAGTCTACTCCATAGTTGAAATTTTGCACAATTTTATTGTAGCAGCCCTTGCAGGCGAAGGGACAGCCACTCACATAGATGGAACAACGGACGCCATCCCCATCCACGAAGTTAAAAGGCTTGTAGTCGGCAATCTTACCTTTGCTGAATTTCTCCGCTGTCCACTCTTTGGGCTTGGGGTTGCGCATTAGCCATCAGCCTTTCTTTGGGCATCTTGGTTCAAGAGGTCGATGGTGTCTGCTTTAGAGTCCTTGACCAAGGCATTGTCTGCCGACATATGCTTAACCCGGGCGCTAATTTCTTTGTGGCGGCCTTTTGCCATCGGACGGATATTCGGATTACCGAGGTAGCCGCAGGTCCGCTTCACCACGTCGCAGCTGTCAGGGTCGTTGTTGCCACACTGTGGGCATTCGAAACCGCGCTCAGTCGGCTTAAAGTCCCCGCTGAAGTCGCAAGCATAGCAGTGGTCGATGGGCGTATTGGTTCCCAAGTAGCCCACCCGGTCATAAGCGAAGTCCCAGACCGCTTCTAAGGCCTTAGGATTTTGCCGCATGTTAGGGTATTCACAGTAGTGGATGAAGCCGCCGCTGCAATATTTAGGATAGTCCTTTTCAAAGTCTAACTTCTCAAAAGGTGTCGGATTCTTGCGGACATCGTAGTGGAAGCTATTGGTGTAGTAGTCCTTGTCCGTAATGTCCGTAACCTGGCCAAATTTTTCTTGGTCCAGGCGGCAGAAGCGGTCCGTCAGACTCTCACTTGGGGTGGAATAGATACTGAAATGATAGCCATAGTCATCCCCCCATTGGTCCGCCACTTCCTTCATATGTTTGACAATATCCAGGGTGAAGGCCTTGGCTTCCGCATTATCTTCCCAGTCTGGACCGTAGAAGTAAGTCGCGGCTTCGTAGAGCCCGATATAACCCATGGACACCGTTGCCCGGCGGTTCTTGAAGAGCTCATCCACGTCGCCTTCTTCATCGAGCCGCTTGCCGAAAGCCCCGTATTGGTAGAGGATGGGCGCATTCTCAGGCTTAGCTTCCTTGGTCCGCTCCACCCGGTAGAGGAGGGCCTTTCTCAAGACTTCTAAGCGTTCATCAAAGATTTGCCAGAACTGGTCCTTGCTGTGGTCAGATTCTAGGGCAATCCGCGGAATGTTCAGGGTCACAACGCCCAAGTTCATCCGGCCGCTGTTGACCTCGCACCCCTGTTCATCCTTCCAACCTTGGAGGAAGGACCGGCAACCCATTGGCGCCTTGAAGGACCCTGTTAACTCGACAATCTTGTCGTACATGAGAACATCCGGGTACATCCGCTTGGTAGCACATTCGATAGCTTTTTGCTTGATGTCATAGTTGGGATCGCCCTGGTCCAGGTTGGTCCCGCGACGGATAGTGAAGACGAGTTTAGGGAAAATAGCAGTCCGTTTTTCCCGGCCGAGCCCTTGGATACGAACATTCAGGATGGCCAACTGAATCTCGCGAGCAAACCAGTCCGTCCCCAAGCCGAAGCCAAGAGTGGTAAAAGGTGTCTGGCCATTGGAAGAGTACAAGGTGTTGATCTCATACTCGAGACTCTGCATGGCATCATAAATATCCTTCTTGGTCCGGGCGTAGGCAAATTCGCGCTGGCGGTTCTCGCCCTCAATCCATTCCTTAGCTGTCTTCAAGTGCTTGTCGAAGTTCAGCTTGGCATAAGGAGCTAGGACCTCATCGATCCGGTCCGCTGAACAACCGCCGTACTGGGAAGACGCCACATTAGCAATAATTTGGGCAATCTGGGCGCAGGCCGTGTTGATGGACTTAGGCGATTCCACCTCCGCATTCCCGATATGGAAACCATTGGACAACATCTCTTGGAAGTCGATCAAGCAGCAGTTGGTCATCGGAGAATAAGGCGAGTAATCCAGGTCATGGAAGTGGATATCCCCCTTCAAGTGGGCATTAGCTACTTCCTTAGGCATCATAGAAAGCCCAATCGCCTTAGCCGAAACCCCTGCCGTCAGGTCGCGGGTCGTATTGAAGACCCGGGAGTCCTTGTTGGCATTCTCATTGAGGACTAACTTGTCCCCTGCCGCAAATTCTTGCAGCTTAGTCGACACATCATACTGCTTATCATTGAACTGCATCTTATTGTGGCGGAAAATCCGGTAGCGCTCACTCGCTTCAGTATAGCCAAAGTTCTCTAGGCTACGCACCACCGCTTGGGCAATCCCTGCAGACTGGAGGGACTCCGCATCCCCCTGGAAAATCTCAGCCAAGGTCGCTTGGAAAAGCTTATCCAGCACTTCCTCATCCTTCACATCCAGGGCTTTGGCGAGCGAATGCTTAACCGCAGAAGGCCGGAAATGAGCCTTGTGCCCATCCCGTTTCTCAACCATCAAATCCTCCAAATTAATATTTTGGATCTTTATTTCTGGCGTTGTTTGCTCATTAAACATCCCAATCCCTCTTTCTAACTTGTGTATCCTTTATCGATCGGACACAAGATATAGGGGGTCCGACTGACTTAACTCCCCCATATCTTGAGCTCACTAACTATCATAACCGACTACATATAGATTTTCAACATTAATCTCGTACAATATCTTGTGTTTTACAGATTGTTCTCCCAGGAAAGACCGCCAAAGCCCCACAGTCTGGGAAGAGCGAAAAACAATTCTTTGAAAAAACTTGCTTCGCTTGGTCAGAAAATACAGAAATGGCTTTTTGGGGAGAGTGAGTTTGATGCAAGATTGACTCGAGACCTGAGATTGTGGGCTGGGAGAGCGCAAGCCACAATCGGGATATTCTATTGTGGGTTAAATCAATTCAACCCACACTCAAGAACTTCCGTTGGGGGCTAGTCTTATCCAATCCACACTCGAAGTCTTTTGTTGTGGATTAGAGTATTCCAACACACACTTACCCTCCTCATTTGTGGCTTTACCCGCCAATCCATTTATCCAAATCTATTATTTATAAAAAATAAAAATCAGTTAATGAATAACCACATTAACCGTGTATATATCTAATAGGAGGGATAAAAATGACTAGAAAAGAATCCTTGACGCTACAGTATTTTCGCACTTTAAAGAAATATCAACAACTAACACCTGAAGGCCATAAAAAACTGGACCATTTCGAACGAGGTTTTGAGGGGGAATTAGCTTTCGACCACATGTTGGAGCAAATAGATGTCCACCCCCTCGCTCATTATCGCAACTGGCAATACCAAGATGCTTATATTGAGATCGATTCGCTCCTGGTATTTCCTTCAAGCCTTTGTTTAATCGAAGTGAAAAATTACCGCGCTCAAGTCAGCTGCCGAGACCGCCGCTGGAGCTTTAACAACTATCCCGGAGAGCGCGATATTTGCCAACAGTTACTCAAATCCCAGCTCTTCATGGAAAACTTATTAGCAGAGCATCAATTATCAATCAATCTAGAGGCCAAAATATATTTTGCCAATCCCTATAACTATCCTGATTTGGATGATTCGGTAACTAAGAATGTGCTGCTCCCCCACCAAGCTCGAGATTATTTTCAATCCTTAAGCCAAGAAAAGTTCAACCCGGAAATAAATTCTCTTTGCTATTTATTAGAAGAAATAAAATGTCCTCCATTCTCAAATGAATTAGAAGATTTTCAGAAGTTTTACCCAGGTTTTCATTGCAGTATCTGTGGTAACAAGCTCAATATTTTTCGTTATTATCTTGCATGTTCCTGCGGTCATACTCTCTCTAAGGATGAAGCTGTCTTAGAGCTCATCAATGATTACGCCCTTCTTTTTCCAAATCGAACATTGAATGGTACAGCTATTCAAGATTTTGCTTGTGGTAAAGTGAGCTATTACAAAATCCATCAAATTCTCCAACGCCATTTCACCTATCTAAAAGGGAAAAATCCAAAGCAATTTCAAAACCCTTACTCTCCACAAACAATCGAACAATAGAGTTCTTAATAGATACTAGATTGGATACTCAATTTAAAAATTTTATACTTGCCTGATATATTAGGTTTGCTTTAATGATTTCGTGTTTAAGTAAAACTATCATCAACCTACACTAGATCCTTCTGATTGTGGGTTAATTCTCTCTAACCCACAATCAAATACTGCAATTGTGGATGGAACATATTCTATCCACACTCGAGGGTTTCAATTGTGGGTTAAACAGATTTTACCCACAATTGGACACTTCATTTGTGGGTTAAACAAATTTTATACACAATTGAGCACTTCGTTTGTGGGTACCACCACCCACCCCCACAAAAAAAGACCCCGAGCGTGGGGCTCGGGATCCATCTGTCAGATATTTAGGGCTTGAATTAACGCAGGGTGACGAATTCTTCGGCGCTGGTTGGGTGGATGGCAACGACGCTGTCCAGGTCGGCCTTGGTGGCGCCCATTTGGATGGCGACGCCGAAGCCTTGGAGGATTTCGTCCATGCCTTCGCCGGTGCCGTGGAGGCCGACGACTTTTTCTTCTGGGCCGGCGCAGACCACCTTGTAGTGGCAGGCTTCGCGTTCGCCGGCAGCGGAGGTGTACATGGAGTAGAAGTTGCTGGTGTAGACCTTGATGGCCTCTTCGCCGTATTTATCGATGGCGTCAGCTTCGCTCAGGCCGATTGATCCGAGAGCGGGGTGGCTGAAGACCACGGTTGGGACATTGTCATAGTTGATGGCGCCGGATGCTGCCCCGTTGTAGAGGTATTCAGCGACTTGGCGGCCGGCACGGATGGCCACGGGGGTGAGGTTGACCTTGTTGATGTTGTCGCCCACCGCATAGATGTTGGCAACGGAGCTTTGATGGTTATCGTCCACCAAAATCGCTCCGGTCCTCTCGTCGGTCTGAACACCGATCCCTTCTAAATTCAAGTCATCGGTATTGACAGCCCGTCCGATCGCCATCAGCACCTTGTCCGCGCTGGCAACTTTCTCACCATTCGCATAGCAGGCGATCTGGCCTTCTTCTTCCGCAAATTTTTCCAAGCCTTGGCCGCCGTAGAAAGCGATGCCTTGGTCTTCGAAGGATTCCAGAACAGTATCTACCAACATTTGGTCGAAGCCAGCTAGGGGTTGGTCTTGGAACTCGAAGACATCGACTTTGACACCAAGCCCGTTTAAAACGCCCGCAATTTCAACGCCGATGTAGCCTGCCCCAACAATCACAACAGATTCTGGCAAGCTCTCCCAAGCAAAGAAATCATCTGAGGTTGAGAGGAGCTCGCGCCCTTCCACATTCGGAACTTTAGGCCGTCCCCCAGTGGCGATGACGATCTTGTCCGCCGTATAAGTCTTGCCGTCGACTTCCAGGGTCTGGGCATCCACAAAGCGGCCATAACCTTCAATTAGAGTGATTTGATTTTTCTCAAATTGCCGGGTATAGGATTGACGCGACCGGTCGATATAGGCGTCCCGGGATTTCTTAAAGGTCTGGTAGTCGAAGTTGACATTGTCCGCACTAAAACCGTAGCCAGGGCCGTAAGTTTCAATCGCATCACGGACGCGCGAGGCATACCAAGTGATCTTCTTAGGTACGCAGCCAATATTAACGCAAGTCCCACCGAGGCGCTTGGCTTCAACCAAGCCCACCTTGGCCCCATGTTCCGCGGCTCGGTTAGCTGTCGCAATACCACCACTGCCACCACCAAGAACCAATAAATCAAAATCTGCCAAAAGAACCACTCCTTCATCATTAAACACTAGGTTACTAAAGCTATCATAACAAATTATCGGCCAATCTTCTCCCTATCTGCTCAAAAAGTCGCGCCGCTTTAAGACGAATTTAAAATCCTTTCAATAAATACTTACTATAATAAAGAGGCTGGATCAAAAGTTCCAGCCTCTTTGTAAGTTACGAAGGATTTTCAAAAATCTGTTTCAAAAGCCAGCCCTGACATCCACTTCGTACTGGGTGTGCAACTTGGCGTTAAGCTTGGATGCTCGGAGCAAGTCAGAATAAGGGAGAAGTATTCGCTCGTTTCTAACTTGTGAAAATACTCCATAACTGCCAAGTCGAACCCAACTACGAACTATGTCCAATCATTTGTCAACGAATTTCCATAGTTCGCGGACACTTGCTATAGCTCTTCGAAGCCAAGCGACTTACAGATATAGTATGCGTTAGCTGATTCAGGCCTGATCGACTTTTATCACACTCCCTCATAAGCTAAATCTTTTATTGGATGGTATAACCCCCATCAATGGGCAGGGTCACGCCATTGATAAAATTACTCTTGTCTGAAGCCAGGAAGAGGACCAGGTTAGCCACTTCCTCAACTTGGCCAAAGCGGTCAGCAGGAATATTGTCGGTAGGAATTTGATCTTTCACCTCAGCGATCAAGGGTGTTTCAATAGTTCCAGGGGCAATAGCATTGCACTGGATGCCCTTGGCCGCATATTCACTGGCCGTATGCTTAGTCAAGCCAATCACACCATGTTTGGCAGCAGTGTAAGCAGCCCCGCCCTTACCCGCAACAAGGCCAGCAATCGAAGCCACATTAATCACCTTACCCCCACCTTTCTCAATCATATCAGGGAGAAAAGTCCGGGTCATTTCATAGACACTCGTCAGATTTATCTGCAGGTAAAAATTCCAATTGTCTTTGTCCATATCTAGGAGGGGCTGGTATTGGTCAAAAACCCCTGCATTATTGACCAAAACATCCACCGTTCCAAAACTTTCTTTCACCTGCTGGTAGAGCTTGGCAATCGCTTCAGTGCTGGTAATATCCGTTTCAACCGCTAAGGCAGTCCCCTTATTTTCTTGAATTTCAGCAACCACTTGATCTGCTTTTTCTTTATCCAAATCAGCGATAACAACCTTGGCTCCTGCCTCTGCAAAGGCTAAGGCTTCGCCCTTGCCCATACCAGAGGCTGCTCCAGAGATTAAAACAACTTTATTTTTTAATGCCATCTTGATAACCTCCTTTAATATCTTCATTATAGCAAAACTATGTAACCCCTTACAGTAAAAGGTACTTAAGCAGCAAAAAAGAGCGGACGCACCGCTCTTCTTCTCTCTTTATATCATCAATTTAGGCTTGGTCCAAAGCTTGGTCGAGGTCTGCAATCAGGTCATCGACATCTTCGATCCCGATCGATAGACGGATCAGGTCTTGGCCAACCCCAGCTTCTTCCAATTCTTCATCGGATAATTGGGCATGGGTGGTTGAGGCAGGGTGGACCACTAAGGAACGGACGTCAGCCACATTGGCCAGGTTGGAGAAGATTTCTAGGGCATTCACGAAGCGGATACCAGCTTCCTTGCCCCCTTTAACCCCAAAGGAGAAGATGGATCCAACCCCGTTCGGGAAGTCACGCTCAGCGAGTTCATGGTAAGGAGAGCTTTCCAGACCAGGATAAGCCACCCAGTCTACCTTAGGATGGTCTTCTAAGTGTTTCGCGATCTTTTCTGCATTGGCCACGTGGCGTTCCACACGCAGGGACAGGGTTTCAATCCCATTGATAATCAGGAAGGCGTCCTGAGCGCTCAGGCAGGCCCCGGTGTCGCGGAGAACTTGGGCGCGGATCTTAGTCGTGAAGGCCGCTGGTGCTAGGTCGCCGAAGACCAGGCCATTATAGTGAGAGTCAGGCGTCGAGAAGCCAGGGAAACGCTCGTTATTCTTCCAATCGAACTGGCCATTTTCAACGACAATCCCTGCCAGAGTTGTCCCGTGGCCGCCCAGGAATTTGGTTGCAGAGTGGACCACCACATCGGCACCGTGGTCTAGAGGCCGATAGAGGTAAGGTGTGGCGAAGGTATTATCCACAATCACAGGCAGGCCGTGTTGATGGGCAAACGCGCTGACCTTGTCGATATCGATCAGGTTGGTCTTAGGATTGCCGATGGTCTCCAGGTAGATGGCCCGGGTCTCGTCGTCAATTAATTTTTCCACGGCGTCGAAATCTTCGATATCCTTGACAAAACGCGTTTCAATCCCTAAGTCAGGCAGGGTCACGCTAAATAAGTTGAAGGTTCCGCCGTAAAGACTGGTCGCAGAGATAATATTATCCCCCGTCTTAGCAATATTGAGGATGGCATAAGTAATTGCCGCTGATCCGGAAGCTACCGCAATCCCAGCTGTTCCGTTTTCCAGAGCAGCCACGCGTTCTTCGAGGACGCCCACGGTTGGGTTGGTGATACGCGAATAAATCCCACCCGCATCGGTTAAGGCAAAGCGGTTGGCCGCTTGTTCAGCATCTTTAAAGACATAGGAAGTCGTTTGATAAATCGGTACCGCCCGCGCACCCGTTTCATCGAGTTGGTGGCCAGCGTGAACTTGTTTCGTATTAAAACCCTTATATTTTTCAGTTGGATTTGGCTTAGTCATCTGAATCGCTCCTTTTAACTTATTAAAAATAAGCACTGTTTTCTATGTGAATATACTAGCACACGTCAGCCCGAAATACTATAGGACCGCTGATACACCTTCTTGATGAGTGGTGTTCGTTAAATGCGATCACTTATCTTCCAAGCCCCAATCCGGCCCAGGACAGGCAAATTTTTTTGGTAAAAAGCAACGAAGCGTCCGATCAAAAAGGCCGAAATCAAGGTCCCCCAGCCTACCCCCTCCAAGCCGCCGAGCAAGAGGAAGGAGAAAAGAACCGCCAAACCGGTAATGGTCCCGTCGAAGGCAATCTTCACCCGACCGAACGGCCAAGCAAAATGGGTCGTGATGGCCTGGACGATGCCCTCCGCCGACACATAGAGCCAGTCCGCCGCCACTTCCAAGGCAATCCCAAAAGCCAGGACCGCACAGCCCAAAACCAGGCAGAGAGCCTGGGACCAGATTGTGTTGGGTTGGAGCCAAGACAAGGCTGCCGCCGACCAATCCGTCACCAGGCTGAGAATCAAATTAACCCCGAGCTGGAGCCACTGCCAGGACTGGAAATCCCGGCGGTAGAGGGCCATCTGCCCGACAATGTAGAGGGCATTGAAGATAAAAAGCAAGGTCCCCAAGCTCAGCGGCGTCGCCAAACTCAGCACCAAGGGCAAACTAGAGACCGCCGTTGTCCCCAAGTTGGCCTTGGTAATCAGCACAATCCCCAAAGCATTAATGGCAATTCCTATGGCTAAAACCAGCGCCCGTTTCCAAATATGTGTCGTCATAAAGCTCCTCCTCTAAAGATCTTATCCCTATCTTAGCGAAATTAACGGGGAAAGCAAAGGGAGAACAGGTCCGAATGGGGAACTGGCTTAGGGGATTGGTGTCTGGTGGGTAGGCTGAGGCTGGCAACTTGCAAATTCAGGGTCTGTTTAAAAGTTGCAGCGCGTCGACTTGCAAACTTAGCTCCCCTTTGAAAGTCGACGCGATCCGACTCGCAAACCACCGCCCCATTTGAAAGTTGCCACGACCCGACTCGCAAACCACCACCCCATTTGAAAGTTGCCGCGATTCGACTCGCAAACCACCGCCTCATTTGAAAGTCAGCAGCCTCTCCCAGCCCCTATTCAAAAAAGCCATGCAAAAACCCCGCCAGCTATTTTTTCCGGCTGGCGGGGTTAGATGATAAGATGGTTATTAACGATCAAATTCAAAGGCGGAAGGGATGCTCAGCACTCTCCCTTTCAAAATCAATCTAATCCTCGTCTTCCTCGTCGTCTTCACGGTCCATCAGGTTGTCGATGGCAATGGTAATAGCGACGAGGACTTGTTCGTAATTGGGATCTTTGACTTGGATTTCAAAGCTGTCGCCAATGCTGATGAGCTTTTTGCGGATGGTGCCGATCTCATTTCCACTTTCGCTAACTGTGAACTTGTGGTCGATCAGGTTGCCACGCACTTTCAGTTGGAAGTCGTCGGAGCTGACCTTGACCTTGCGACGCATGAGGGAGAGCTGGCTTCTAACCTTGAGCGATTGACCGTCCGCGAATTCCACACTATAGGTTGGGAAGAGACGGATCAACTTGCGCTTAACGGTGAAAACCTCATCACCATGGGGATCAGTCACATGGATCTTATCGCCGATCAGCTTGAAGTCTTGGTCCACCTGGTAGCAGACCTTGCCTTGGTCGTCTTTGATGGGATAATTATCCGTAATTTTGAAGATACGTTGTTTGATATAGAGAGTATGCATGGTTATTTCTCCTTTTTCTTATAAGACCGGTTGACTGCTTCATAGAGGCCGAGGAGGATCTGGGGCAGGGCGGCGGCTTCGGCGTAGACCAGGTAGCGGTTCTCCCAGTGGGGGCGGAACTTATCCTTGTAGGCGCGCAGGCCCTTGAAGCCATAGACCCGGTTGCCGTACTCATAGACTAGGCGGATCACCCGGTCCCGCGAGCGCGAATAGGTCTGGTCGCCAACATTAGCCAGCGGGGCCATCCCCAGGTCAAAGGTCTCGTAGCCTTCCTCCTTAGCCCAGGCTATAATCTGCAGCAAGAGCATCTGCATCACGTTATCTACAGTATCCCCCCTAAAGCGCATTAAATCAATTGATACGCTCGTCGAACTGATGGGCATGAGGTTAGCAAAGGCCTCCACCCGCTCATCCGAGCGCAGGACAAAGATGGGACTGGCCTGCAGGTAGTCTTCCTGGAAAGCCCCCAGCGAATAGGCCATCTCACTCCGCCCCTCCAACCAGTCATCCGAAATCCCCTTCAATTCAGCTAAAGTTTCCGGGCTATGGGGCGGGGTCAGAACTTCAAAACGCAGGCCTGCCTTCTCCATGGCATTGCGGATCTGCCGGCGGTTGCGGTTCTTTTTCCCCTCAAAAGTGAAGTCAGTCAGAGAGATAATAGCCGCCTCCCCGATCTTGACGGTCAAATAACCCATATTACAAAAATGATCCAGGTAGCGGGGACTGACCTCATAATAGGCCAGCTGCATGCCGGCATCATGGGCATAGGCGGCAAAAGCTTGGAGCAAGCGGTCAAAAGAAGCGGGCTGGCCGACAGGATCACCGAGAACCAACATGTTCCGCCCCACCGACCGGTAGAGCACGGCCGCCTCTTGGTCTGGCCCGAAAAAAATCTGCTTATCATAGAGACGAACTAGGTGGCTGTATTCCGTCCCCCCGTACTGGTCGACCAGGGCCAGATAGGCATCAACCTCTTCTGGACTCGGACTTTGGAAGGCCAGCTTCTTCGACTGGCTGAAAAGAAGGAGCAGGGCCAAGCCCACAACAATCAATAAACTCAGCATGAGATGAACCAGGTTGATGGTAATGACCAATTCCCCCTGGAGGCGGAGGATGTGCCAGGCCACTGCCACGCTGGTCACCCCCAGGACAAGGATAGTCAAGAGACTAGCAACAAGGATATTACGCCGGGTCAGGGGCACGCTAGCCCGGATAAATTGCCGGCGGTTGGCATAGAGGAGGATCCAGACGGCCATCACGACCAGGGCCTCCCGGTAAGAGATGCCCCGAACCAGGCAGAGGACAGCGCCCAGGGGCAAGAGGCCCATCGCCGCCTGGTAGACCCGGCGGACCCGGGCATTGATACCAAGCGAAAGCAGGAGGGTCACAATCCCCACAATTAAGGTGATAAAGGCCGAGACTTGTTCAAAGAGCCGGGGCACCAGGTGGTTGAGCAGGCGGACCCGTTCGAAGAGTTCCGGTGCCAAAGCGGTCGACACGAGGAGGGCGCCACCGATAAACATGACGAGCGCCAAACTTTTGACCAGGACATCTGACCAGAATGTCAGGTGGAAGTCCTCCGTCTTCTCCCGGTACCAGCGGCCCAGAACATAGGTCGAAGCCAGGACCCAGGGAATAATATAGTAACACACGCGGAGAACCACCAAGGCGGCGAGAACATTGGCCGTCTCATAGCCCGCCTTCTGCATGAGCAGGAGGACCGTCACATCGAAGGCCCCCACCCCACCTGGGACGAAGCTGAAGAGGCCCACCACGATACTGAAGACATAGATCAGTAAGCCGTCCGTCCAGGCAAAATTGGGGTTAAAGACAGACATGACAAAGAGAAAGTAAGTCAGGGCAGCCGACCAGTCAAGGATGGATACGCCCACATAGCCCCATTTTTTGCGCCAGGAAATCTGCTGGAGCTGGTAGCGGTCAAAGAGGCGTTGGAACCAGGGCACCCGGTCCGCCAAGAGAAAGGCTGGCAGGTAGAGGGTGAAGATGAGCGCCAGGACTAAGGGCCAACCCAGCGACCGTCCCCAGGCCAGGGGCAAGGCGAGGAAGATCAAAAAGACCAAGCCCAGGAAACTCGCCGCCCAATTCATCACCGACAATTGGAGGGCCGATTCAGCCGGCAGACCCGCCTTCTTGTAGAAGTTCGCCCGCAAGGTTCCCCCCGTCAAGCCCCCGAAATCGATGAATTCATTGAAGGCCTGGCTAATCCAGCCGATCTTAAGGATATCCAGCGGGGCTGCCGTCAAAGGATAATCCCGGGTGGCATTTAAATCATAGAGTCCGTTGACCGAGAAGCCCAAGAGCCCCGTCAGGAGGAGGGCCAGTTGAATCCAAATGGTCTTCTCCCCCAAGGACTGGCGGAAGAGTTGCCAGTCAATCCCCTGGAGCTCGTGGCGGATGAAATAACCTAAAAGCCCAAAAATCAAGACATAAAAAAAGATTTGGAGCACGCGCTTGTGCCGTCTAATAAAATCCATCATACACATTCCTTATCTGTACTTGCAAAAGCCACGCCCAAAAGAATGACATCTCGCGATTATTTTACCTATATTCTATTTCTAAAATAAATAAAATACTAGAAGAAGATGGTCATCTTAGACTTTCTTTAACAAAATAAGGCCGAAATGAATGGGGATTCCTAGCTTAGAGCTTAATTTTTTGAGGATGATGGTTGCGGTGCGGGACAAGCCACACTCAGGGAGCTTGCTTGGGGATTGGTAAGACTGAACCCACACTCGAAGGGCTTGGTTGGGGGTTGCCGGTTGCCGATCCTCACTCGAGAGGCCTGGTTAGAGGTTGCCAGTTACCAATCCACACTCGGAGGCACTCTTTGAAGCTTGCCACGGCTCAACCCACAGTTAGGGAACTTGCTTAGGGGTCGCTCGGTCCTAGTCGCAAATTAAGGGGGCATTTGAAAGTTGGCCGGGGCCTAGTTACAAACTAAGGGGACTTTCGAAAGTTAGCGCAGTCCGACTCACAA
>NZ_KV786060.1:487455-493484 GCF_001806805.1 Aerococcus sp. HMSC23C02
TCCGACTCACAAACTAAGAGGATTTTCGAAAGTTGACTCGGTCCTAAGCGCAAACTAAGGGGACTTTCGAAAGTTGACCCAACTCGCCTCACAATCCAGGATTTCTATTTGTGAGTCAGCCTGCCCATCAACCCCAGTTCCCCCTTCACATGATCATTTTCCCCAGAATAAATTAAAATTCCATAAGAATACGGTTGACTTCTTCTTACTTTTGTCCTATGATAGGATTATCACTTGAGAAAGGAGCATGACTCATGCTAAGAATTGAATCAACTCACTGCCTGGGCGCATGCTCGGCTCAACCGAATACTTTCTTCTTTAGCTTCTTTAGATAGTGTTTGTAGCTATGCGAGTCATAGGTACAAACACGGACCAAGCGTTTGTATCTATGAGGCTAGAGATTTTTACCATGCTTAGGCCCCATAGAATAGATTGGATATTCTAAGAGGCCGGGCCTATATTTTTGAACTTACCCACCGTCTTAGGATAACTATCTAAGGCGGTTTTTCTATTGTAAGGAAGAGAGTTTAGTCACTTGTTGGTTATTTTTAGAACTTATAAGGAGGATCTCATCATGAAAATCAAGCAATTAGTTAAAATATTAGGTCTCGGTGCCCTAGCGCTGGGTTTAGGGGCTTGCGGGCAAGCAGCCGAAGATAATAGTCAAGCCGAAGCATCAGTGGGTGTCCTCCAATTTATGGAACACGAATCACTCGACCGGGCCCGGGAAGGTTTCACAGATGCTCTCAAGGAAGCCGGCTATGAAGAAGGCAAGAATTTAACACTCAACTACCAAAATGCCCAGGGTGACCAATCCAACTTGCAGAGTATCACCCAGCAATTAGCAGGTAAAAACGACCTCATCCTCTCCATCGCTACCCCAGCTGCCCAAGCCATGCTGAACACCGATAAGAAGACGCCCCAACTTTTCACGGCAGTTACTGATCCGGTCAGCGCCAAATTGGTCGAAAGTGCGGAAAAACCTGGCGCTAACATGACGGGAACCAGCGACGGCGCGCCAACGGACAAGGTCGTCGACCTCTTGCTCAAGGCGGACCCTTCCATTAAAACCATAGGCATCCTCTACAACTCCAGCGAGGTCAACTCCGAGATGCAGTACAAGGAAGCCAAGGACTATATCGAATCCAAGGGGCTCAAGGTGGAAAGCATGACCGTCACCACGACCAACGAAATCCAACAAGCCACCAAGGCCCTGGCTAAGAAAGTCGACGGCATCTACCTGCCAACCGACAACACCGTCGCCAACACCATCCAAACCATCGGCCAAGTGCTCAAAGAAGAAAAAGTGCCTTCAGTTGCTGCCTTCGATGCTGGCGTGGAAGGTACCCTCTGCGCTTACGGGGTGGACTACTACGAACTCGGCAAGCAAACCGGTCAAATGGCCATCGACATCCTGAAAAACGGTAAAAACCTAGGCGAAATGCCCGTTCAAAAATCCGAAAAATTAGTGGTTAAAGTCAATGAAGACATGGCCCAGGCACTCGGCAGCGACCCAAAGTCCTTAACGGAAGAGTAATTCTCAGCTACTACCAGGACCTGGATGATCTCAGCCGGCCCTTGGAACATTTAACCTGTGATCATTGATAAAGAAAATCATAAAAAATTTACCTAAATAAAGAGGCTCTAATCGCGATTGGGCCTCTTTTATTGTATATTTTACCCCATAGAAAAAGCCGGCCGCTGATTCAGCGCGCCGGCTCCTTTAATATCCAAAATAAAAAACTTACAGCACAAGATGGAAAATGCTTAGGGCTGCTTCGTTCCCGATCTGACCCGGTTCACATCTCCATCCTCGCCATAAGGTCTTTCGACAATGATTATTGTAACATGGATTGGGGAAACTGACAAGGGGGAGGACTGGGGAAAGCTAGTTCTTGCTTTTCCGTCCCCCTTAACTCTAAACTCCCGGCACAAACAAATGCCCATTAGTCGCCGCCAGAATGGCCTTGGTCGAGTGCAGGCGGTTTTCAGCTTGTTGGAATTGCCAGCCGGCCTCGGATTGGAAGACCTCGTCCGTAACTTCAAAGGCAGCCTCGCCGTATTGATCGACCAGGGCCCGGCCTTTTTCACTCTCACCGTTGTGGTAGGCAGGGAGGCAGTGCATGAAGATGGTGTCCTTGCCTGTCTCTGCCATAAGCTGGGCATTGACTTGGTAGGGCTGGAGTAAATTGATGCGCTCTTCCAGCTGGTCTTCTTCCCCCATGGAGACCCAGACATCGGTGTAGATGGCGTCCGCTTCTTGGACAGCGGTATGGACATCCTCTGTCAGTTGGTAGGGCGTCCCGTAAGTCTCAGATAATCGGTCCGCTAGCGCACGAACTTGGGCATTTGGCTGGAGGGATTCGGGTGCCGCGATGACCACTTCAACCCCTAGGATCAGGCCCGCCAAGAGCAGGGAATTGGCCACATTGTTACGCCCGTCCCCCACATAGACCAACTTGAGCCCAGCCAAGTCACCGTAAGCCTCCTTGAGAGTCATGTAGTCGCCCACCATCTGCATGGGATGGGCCAAGTCCGTTAAAGCATTCCAGACCGGCACCCCCGCTTCAGCAGCCAGAATATCCACATCTTCCTGAGCCGCCCCGCGAAAACCAATCCCATCAAAAATCCGCCCCAGAACCCGAGCTGTATCCGCAACAGATTCCTTGGTCCCCAACTGCATATCCGCCGTGGAAAAATACTCCAAATCCGCCCCCAGATCGCTAGCTGCTACCGTAAAAGCCGCCCGCGTCCGCGTCGAAGCCTTGTTGAAAACTAGAGCCAAGTTCTGCCCCTCCAAATAAGGATGAGGAATCCCCCGCGCCTTAAGATCCTTAAGATGCAAGGCAAAATCCACCAAATTGCGCAATTCCGCTTGACTAAAATCACTCACCCGTAAAAAATTTCGTCCTTGTAACATACTTACCACTCCTTAATTAGGATTCTGTCCCCAGTCTGGCACGAAAAAAACAAATACGCAAACATAAGGGTGTGAGGGCTAGCGGGAGAAATAGACCTCTGGAGGCAAAAGCCAGAGAAGACTGAAAGTCTTCGGCGGATCTTTGTGAAGAGGAGCTATTTCTGCTAGCCCGAACCCGACTAGACAGGGTGTGAGACTTGGCGGTTAGACTCGGATGATTGGAGCAAGTCAGAATAAGAGCGAAGCATTCGCTCGTTTCTGACTTGTGAAATCACTCCGAGTCTGCCAAGTCGAACCCAACTATGAGGGTGTGAGCAAGAGCGGTTAGCTTTGGATGCTTGGAGCAAGTCAGGACTTTCCTATTTGCATACAAGCTTGCCGAATGCAAATCCACAACCGCTATCTGCACTCAGCCTCATCGAGCGCAAACCCAGTCCCGCTATCTGCATTCAAGCCTCCCGAAGGCAAATCCACCCCCATTTATTCACAAAGGCAAAAAAAACAATAAAAAAAGACCAGCTGAATAGCTGGCCTCGACATGTCGCAATCTGCCTTCTTGCTTGTGGGGAGCGTGAAAGCAAGGCTCTGACATTGAGCCTACCGAATGAGTATATGCTTCGATTGCTTTTAAAGGAAAATTTATGCATGTCTGCTTCCCAACAGACAATTACATTATAGCTAAGCTTTATTGAAATTGGGTTAAAAACTTGTAAATCTTATGTAAATTTATGGGATGAAGTCCACCTTTTGTCCCCAGACCGGATAGTACTGGCCTGGACTCACTTCATTCATCTTGTCCGCCACATCTTGGGCTTGGTAGAGCTGAACAATTTTTTGAAGTGTGGAGTTATTCTGGTCTTCCTTGCGCGCCACGATTAAATTATAGCGATCATTTGGAATTTGATCCAAGTGGTCGGCATCGGTGAAGATATTTTCCTCAATCTTCATACCTGCGTCTTCAGCGAAGGACCCGTTCACTACCGCCGCATCCACGTCCTTGACTAGGCGAGGGGCTTGGGCGGATTCCACTTCCACCAGCTCAATATTCTTAGGATTCTCAATGACATCACTGACCTGAGACAGGGTCGACCCGCCATCGCGGAGCTTCAATACACCCGCCGTCTGCAAGGCTAAGAGCGCCCGCCCCTGAATCGAAGTCTCCTGGGGAATCAAGACCTGGCCACCTTCCGGAAGGTCCTTGAGATCATCCACCTTGTCAGAGAAGATATAGAGCGGTGTGATGAAGGTCAGCCCAATCGGCGTCAAGTCTTCCTTGTGGTCCTCATTCCACTGCTTGAGGAAGGCATAATGCTGGAAGGCGTTGAGCTCGACGTCTCCATTGGCCAGGGCCTGGTTGGGTTGGTTGTAGTCGGTTAACTCCACCACTTCCAGGTCGATCCCTTCCGCCTTGGCCTTATCTGCGACAAACTCCCAGATTTCCTTCTCGCTCGAGCCAACCACCGCCACGCGCACCTTATCCTTGGCCGCCTGGTTCTCCGACGACGCCTCCTCGTGCTTGCCACAAGCCCCCAAAAGCAAGAACGCTAAAAGTGCTAAAAAAAATTTCCCAAATCGCTTCATACGATCACCTTTCCCTTCTGTAGACGCTACTATAGCAAATATTTCGCCAGACCGGAAGTCTCGGAAAAAGAACAGGAGTGATCGCTTGAGGAGATCAGCTGATAAAAATAAGCCTCCCCGTTCATTAACAAAGGAGGAGGCATATTGGATTTGGGGAGGCGCTGGTCAACTCGCAAATAAAACCCCCTTCTGAAAGTTACCAGCCAACTACTTTCAAACTAAGCTCTACTTTGAAAGTTCCTGGCGGCCTACTCGTAAACGAGGCCGTGATTCATAAGTAGAAGACGAGCAACTTTCAAACGACGTCCTCGTTTGAAAGTTCGAGCCCCCTTCTCCACCCAATCCCCCAAAAAGAAAAAACCAGCCGCAGCTGGTTTTCCCTCTCCTAATGATGGAGTTGGTCTTCGAGGATCTGGTCGCCGGTCCATGCCTTGGGGTAGAAGGTTGGCCAGTTGTCCATTTCTTCAAAGAGGGCTTCGTGGGAGTCGTTCCCTACAAAGATATGGAAGTGGTTGACATGGTCGCTCGGGGCAACGTGGTGGTCCGAGAACTGGACATAATTATAGGCTTCCTCATCGCCGGATACCTTGGTAAACAAGGGACGGACGCCGCGGTTGCCTTTTTCATAATCGAGAATCTTCGAGCCTTCTGCCCGGTAGGTCCCAGTTGCGGTCGATCCGTCTTTCTTGATAAAAGTAATCTGGTCGCCCTCGATCTTG
Source organism: Aerococcus sp. HMSC23C02 (assembly GCF_001806805.1). Taxonomy (NCBI): domain Bacteria; kingdom Bacillati; phylum Bacillota; class Bacilli; order Lactobacillales; family Aerococcaceae; genus Aerococcus; species Aerococcus sp. HMSC23C02. The sequence continues at coordinate 492,676 of NZ_KV786060.1, forward strand.
ATTCCCTTGAGGTCGGTCTGGTAGCCCTTCTGGTAATAGGCCTTGTAGTCTTCCGCCGACTTCTCGCCCTCGGACTTGACCGCCTTAAATTCCATAACAGGGTCCAAAGTGCCGTCTTCTAAATAAGGGGCCACCGACTGCCAGTCGCCCTGCCAATCTGCTAGGGTTCGGTCAGCTACATCCGCATCGTCGAAGTAGCCGGCTTGGACCTGGAGCGCCTTCTCATGGTCGGCCTTAAGATTGGGATGGGCCGCCAAATAGTCATCGAAGTCCTTCCGCTCCTCTTCAGTCAGCTTGTCGGCAGGAACTTTGTGGTAGTGGTCGCCGTGCGCCACCAGGTAGTCCTCCCCTTCCTTGCCGACCAGGGTCTCCTTGGTCACTTCAAAAGCATGGTCATGGTCTTCCCCACTGTGGTCATGCGTATGATCGTGGCTATCCTCTCCATGGTCGTGCCCCTCATGGCTGTGTCCCGAATGATCCTGACTCGTCGCCTGCTCGGTCTGACTAGAAGAAGCTGCCGCTTGATTAGCGGGCGCATCCGAAGCCTGGCAAGCGCCCAGGGCCAGAACACTCAGCAGACTCACCATTAATACATCTCGTTTCAAAAAATCCCTCTTTCTTTCCTTAAATCGTAATCGTTACGATTAATAGTCTAACCGAGATCCAAGCGCCTGTCAACAAGAAAAAGAAAAAAGAGGCTAAAACATAGGTCCTAACCCCTTTGTAAAATAAAATTATTTAGTTGGTTTGCCATATTATGCTGGTGAGCATTCGCTCCGCTTTTGAATTTGGGCCTTGAAGAGCCATGG
>NZ_KV786060.1:493504-511695 GCF_001806805.1 Aerococcus sp. HMSC23C02
GGTCTCTCGCCTAGCGTGCTTCAAACGGCTAGTACGGCTACAGCCTACTATCCGTAATTCACAACGCTTGCTTAGTCATGGCTAAGGCCCAACTTCAACGCTCCACTACTGCTCGAATCTATTTGGTATATAAATTCTTCTTTAATTGCTAGTCACTGTACTAAAATAAAGAATCATTATTTTAAAAAATCAGTCCAAACATCAATTCTGATAACTGCTGCGCTCCAAATTCCCAATCTTTTCACAGTCTCACACCCTATACAGTCGGGTTCGGGCTGGTAGCTTTCGTGTCACTTCACAAGTCTTCGTCGCAGTCTTGCAGACTGCTCTGGCGACTTGCTCCAGTGAAGGAAAGCTAACCGCCAGCCCTCACACCCTATACTTTCAGAGACGGAATGGCTGCGAGTAAGTCTCGCGTATAGGCCTCTTGGGGATTTTCAAATAAGGCTTCGGTGGCTTGGACTTCAACCAAGTGGCCTTCCTTCATCACGGCAATCCGGTCTGAGATGACCCGGGCGATGGACAGGTCGTGGGTGATGAAGAGATAGGTCAGTTGGTGATCTTCCTGGAGGTCCATCAAGAGATTGATGATAGAGGCCTGGACGGACACATCCAGGGCCGAGACGGGCTCATCCAGGACGATGAAGTTGGGCTGGTCGGCCAAGGCTCGGGCGATATTGACCCGCTGGAGCTGGCCGCCGGAGAAGGAGCGCGGACGGTGGGTCCACTTGTCCTCGGGAATTCCCACCTGGTTCAGATAAGTCTTGGCTGCTTCCCTAGCTTCTGCCTTGGACTGGCTGCGGAGCAAGGGTTCGGCCACCACATCGAGGACGGAGAGCTGGGGATTCATGGCTGCTAGGTTATTCTGGAAGACGATCTGGGGGCTGAAGTCGGCCTGACTCCCCTCCTGGTCAGGGAAATAATTAATCTGACCAGATGTCGATTTTTCAAAGCCCAACAATAAGCGACCGAGCGTCGACTTGCCGGATCCCGATTCGCCGACCAAACCGAGGACCTCGCCCTGGTAGATATCGATGTTAATCCCTTGATTTGCGAAGTTCGCTTGGCCACTCGTCTTGAAGAAAGACTTGGCTTGGTAGACCTTGTCCAAGTCCCTCACTTCGATTAAGCGTTCGTCCATGTGTCAACACCTCCTAAGACCTTGTGTGCGTCGGAAATAACCCGGAGTTGGCTCTGGGCCTTGTCTGCCTGGCTTAAGTGAACGGGCTGCATCTCGTGGAGGCGTTCCTTGTGCTGGCCGGCTGGGACCGACCGGATCAGTTCCTGGGTATAAGGATGGGCCGGGTGGTCGAAGAGATGGGCCACGGGCGCTTCCTCCACAATTTTCCCGTCATACATGACCTTGACCTCATGGCAGAGCTCGCGGATAACCGCCAAGTCGTGGGAGACAAAGATAATGGTCAGGCCTTCCTCCTGGTTCAATCGCTTGAGGATATCTAGGATCTGGGCCTGGATGGTCACGTCCAGAGCCGTTGTCGGTTCATCCGCAATCAAGATCTGAGGCCGCTTGAGCAGGGCCAGGCAGATCATGATCCGCTGAATCATCCCACCCGACAGCTCATGGGGGTAGAGGTCCAGGACCTGGCGTCCCTTGGCAATCCCCACCTTATCCAAATAATCCAGCATCAAGTCTTGCCGGCCAGCCTGGTCCAAGTCGTAGAAGCGCTCAATGACTTCATTCAGATGGTAGGCGACGGTCCGCAGGGAGTTCAGAGAAGACAGGGGATCTTGGAAGATCATACTGAAGGGCAAAGGATCGCCTTCTGCTAGAACTTGCCCCTGCCAGCGAATCTCCCCTTGGCTCACGGACACCCGCTGGGGCAAAAGCTGCATCACGGCCTTCATCAGCATGGTTTTCCCCGAACCTGATTCGCCGACCAGGCCCGTAATCCGTCCCTGGCTAAAGCTGGTCGACACCCGGTGGATCAATTCCTGGTCGGGCTTAAAGCGGGGCTGGCTCACGACGGTTAATTCTTGAATTTCTAATGCTTCATTGGCCATATTATCGCTCCTCCAAGTCATAACTATCACGGATTAAATTGCCCAGACCATTAAAGGACACAATGGTTAAGATAATCAAGAGACCCGGCAGGATGGCCATGTAAGGGGCCAGCTGCAGGTAGGACTGGGCATTCTGCAAGAGGGACCCCCAGGATGACTGCGGGGGCTGGATGCCAAGACCCAGGAAGGACAGGGTCGACTCCATCATAATGGCCGAAGCCACCACCGAAGTTGCCCCTACAATAATGGTCGGGAAGACCTGGGGCAGGATATGGCGGCGGATAATGGTCAAGGGCTTAAAGCCTAGGAATTGGGCGTACTTAACATAGTCCCGCTCCTTGAGCGACAGACTCTCCGCCCGAACCAAGCGGGCAATAGACATCCAGGTAAAGAAAGAAATAATAATGATAATGGTCAAGAGCCCCGGCTTCAAGAGGGCGGCCAAGACCGTGGTCAAAACCAAAGAAGGTACAGACGAAATCAGGTCAATCAAGCGCATCAAGACCGCGTCCAGGGTCCCGCCAATATAGGCCGAAAGAAAACCGATCAAACTCCCAATCAAAGTCGCCATAACCATGCTGGCTAGGCCAACCAAGAGAGAGACCCGGGCCCCGTAGAGGATCCGGCTAAAATAATCCCGGCCCAATTCGTCCGTTCCGAAGGGGTGGGCCCACTGGGGAGCCTGCAAGCGGTTGGGAATATCCGTCGCCACCGGGTCAAAGGGAAAGAGCGGGGCGAGCAGGGCCAAAATGCCCAAGACTAAAAGAAAAATCACAAATAGCCAGTAATAGGGTTTGAGCCTTAACATACGTTGAATCTTTGCGATCATGAATTTACCTCCAATCTAATCCGTGGGTCCACCTTGTAGTACAAGAGGTCCGCCAAGAGGTTGCCGAGGATAGTCAGGCTAGCGGTCAAGAGAAGGACAGCCATAACAACCGGATAGTCCAACTGCTTGGCCCCTTCCACAAAGTAAGAGCCCACGCCTGGCCATTGGAAGATCGACTCCGTCACCACCGCCCCTGTCACTAAAGAAGGCAGAGACTGGCCGAGGAGGGTCACCAAGGGCAGGAGGACATTCCGACTCACATGGTGGAAGAAAATCTCCCGCTTGGAAGCCCCTAGTGACCGCTGGACCGTGATGTAGTTGGCGTCCACTTGACTCAGAGCCGCCGAGCGCACATAGCGGGTCAAGTTAGGCGTCACCGCCACAATCAGGACCCCGCCCGGCAAGATGGCATGGTGGAGGAGATTCAAGAGGTCCCCCTCTGACCCCAGACTATACATGCCCGTGGTTGGGAAGAGCGGCCACTTGAGGGAGAAGAAGTAAATGACCAAGAGTCCCAACCAGAACGTCGGCACAGCCAAGCCCAGAGAAGCCAGTAAGTCCACCGCCCGGTCCCCTGCCTGGTCCTTGTTGGCACCCGCGAAGAGGCCGGAGAAGAAAGCGATCAGAGAGCCAATGGCATAGGCCGGCAGCATCAGAATCAAGGTATTGGGAATCCGTTCCGTCAGCTGGCTAGCAATCTCCTGCTGGTTAATCAGGGAGTAACCGAAGTCGCCTTGGAGGACATTTTTGAGCCAGGTCAAGTATTGGATGATGAAGGGATCATTGAGCCCATTCTGCTCGCGGATAATCTCGACCTGGGCCTCGGTCATATTGGGCGTCGTGATCGCATCAATGGCATCAAAAGGCGCCAGGTAAATCAAGGCAAAAACAATCAAACTAATCAGTAAGAGTAAGGGAATCGCCTGTAGGATTCGTTTCAGTGCATACTTAATCATGAGAACCCTCCTTTGTCGTCTGGATCTCGAGCTGGGACGCGTCGCCGAATTGGTAGATAGGGACCAGGTTCGCCTCTTCCACCCCACCGATCCGCTTGTTCACCGCCATAATCTTCTTATTATCCACATAAGGGTAGAAGATGGCATTGGACATCACTTCCGACTGAGCCTGGTTGTAGATCTCCTTGCGGCGGTCAGGGTCTACTTCCACCTCTCCCGCCTGGAAGAGGCGGTCAGCTTCAGGGGTCGAGAATTTGAAGTAGTTCTTAGACCCGCCAGAAGTATAGAAAGGCGCATAGGCAGAGGGATCCAGCCCCATGATATAGCCCCCAATAAAGAGCTCATAATCCGTACTCTCAGGATCGTGGTTAGCCGCAGACAGGGCCGCAGAATCCATGGGCTTGAGCTCGGTTTCAATGCCCAGCTTGCCCAATTGTTCTTGGACCATGGTCACAATGGTCTGCTCCAGCTGGCTCTCGCCATTGTAAGCCAAGCGGACGAGGGGATCTTCAACTCCCGACTGGTCCAGGTAGGCCTTGGCCTTATCCAGGTCGGTATGGTACTTGTCAATCTCCTCATAATAATAAGGATTGGACGGCGGCAGGATGGAATGGGCAGAGCTGTAGTAAGCCTCATCGAAATAAGCTGCCTGGTTGATCTCTTCGCGGTCCAAGGCATAGAAGATAGCCTTGCGGAAGTCCTCATTATCGATGGTATTGGTATTAAAGCCAATATAGCCCACCCGACCTTCCGAATAAGGGTAGAGGGCGATATCGTCGGAATCAAGAGCGAGCACATCCAGGGGTTCCAAGAGGCTGGCGTCGATCTCCCCACTCAAGAGAGCCGCCTTGGTGGTCTGGGCATTCTTGATAATCTGGAAGATGACCTTGTCAATATTGGCCTTGCCCTTGTAGTAGTGGGGATTGGCCTTAAAACGGAAATCCTGACCCTGATCATAAGAGACTAATTGGTAAGGGCCACTGCCCACCGGATCAACGCCCTTGATCTGGTTGCCGGAAAAATCCTCCACATCCTGGTAGACATGCTTGGGCAAGATATAATTCTCAAAGACAATATTATTCACCAAGGCACCAGAAGACTGAGGCGCCACAAAGCGCACCGTCCGCCCATCCACTTGTTCAATCTGGATAGGCTTGCCACCCACCATAAACTTATCGGCCTGGCCGTTAGCAGGATCCAACATCGTCTCATAGGTAAAGACCACATCCTCCGCCGTCACCGGTTTCCCGTCCGAGAACTTGGCATCCGGGCGCAGGGTCACCGTCACCGTCTTCCCGTCCTCAGACTGGTCGACCGACTCCGCCAATTCCATCTCCAAGTTCCCCTCCGCATCCATCCGGGCCAAGGGCGAGAAGATCATATTGGTCACCGTCAAGCCCCAGCGGTCGGACGTTGACAGAGGATTCATGGAGATTGGATCCCCCGCAATCGCATAAATAAAGGTATCCTCGCGGCGGTTAGCCTGGCTCGAATCATTCACCCGGGCCGAACAAGCCCCAATCAACCCCAGCGTCAGCACAAGAGATACAACAGCAAGAAACTTTCTCATAACGAACCTCCTCATCGTCGCAGAAATCACAGCAGCAACTTCGCCCACAAACAGCGGCCAAATCACTTACAATTTGTTAGCTATCTTATTATAAAAGATCGCCCTGACAGAGGCAAACAAAACCACTTATAAATAATAAGTTATTTCCGGTCAAGGGTGGTTGGAAATGGGGGTGGGGGAGATTTTAACGTCAAAAAAAGCAAGCTGGTAGGGCTTGCTTGGTTAATAACAGTGCCTAGAATTTTAAAAAAAGGTTTCCTGCAATCTGATAAATTATGCCTTTATATTTATGATATAATATTTCAAGTGCATGATATGAATTTGTTTTGGTGCGTGATTCGCGTATCTTTTTGCTGATGTAGGCAGGCCTAGTCTGCGTACACTCATTTAGTCAATATCGACTATCGACATATCGTTCTAATGAGATATCATGCACTTATTTTTATTAAGGATTAGATATGAACTTACAAATTAATAATTTTACAACAAGAACTGAATTAGCTAATTTACTTGAAATTGAATTACAAATATTAACACGCTTACTCTACTCTCCCACCCAAAATGTTAATACCCAATATCATACCTTTGAGTTAGAGAAAAAAAGGGGTGGCGCTACAAGAACAATTGCTGCTCCAAACGATTCTTTAAAAATAGTTCTAAGGAAATTAAATGATCTTCTTAGCCAATATTATTTAAAGGCATTCGCTTTTAGAGAAGCTGAAAAGCAAATTTCACATGGTTTCGTGAGAAAAAAGAATATTTTTACGAATGCTTCTCAACATAGAAATAAAAAATATATTCTTAATATAGACTTAGAAGACTATTTTGATCATTTCCATTTTGGTAGAGTAAGAGGTTTTTTTGAAAAGGATAAGCGATTCAATCTTTCTAAGGAAATGGCAACTGTTTTAGCACAATTAACTTGCTATAAAAAAGTTTTGCCACAGGGCGCTCCTACTTCTCCTACAATCGCAAATATGATTACTGCAATACTTGATCGCCGCATATTATCCTTATGTCAAAAATATAAATTAAAGTATACCCGCTATGCAGATGACCTAACCTTTTCAACAAACGATAATACTTTCAGTGATAAATATGGTGAATTTTTGATTGAATTAGATCGAATCGTCAAAGCTTGTGGGCACGAAATTAATCAAGACAAGACACATTTTCTTACCTATAATAATAGGCAGACAATAACTGGACTTTCTGTTAACAAAATAGTAAATGTCCCTAGAACTTATAGTTCTAAAACTCGTGCAATGGCCCATAATTTATACACTAAAGGGGAATATTTCATAGGCGATAATGTCTATAATATTAACGAGAATGAAAAAACCTTAGAGATCCTAACTGGTAGATTTAATTTTTCGAATTGGATTGATAATCTTAAATTACAAAATAATCAATTTGCACAAAATAACAAGTCTTTAAGAACTTATTCGAAACGAGAAAAAGATTTCTCTAAATTTCTATTTTATAAAACATTCTATGTCAACGCTACACCCTTATTAATTACTGAAGGTAAGACTGATTTTTCATATATTGACTCAGCATACAAATCTTTACTACCTCGGGATATTGAAGTAGTCAATAAATTCGACTATAAACTGTTTAAAAAGAACAATTCAATAACTACATATTTTTTGAATTCAAAGAGTGATAATAAAACAGGCGAAGGCGGAGATGAGATTTCTAAACTCTTTTTCCAATATACTTCGCAGATAACTTTTGGAAAAGGAATAGTAGAGGACTGCGAAATTAATATAGGATTATCTAAGGTGTCTCCTCATTTTTATCATTATTTTCGAAAATACGGTCATCCCTTCAACCATCATCCAGTAGTTATTCTCTTAGATAATGAGAACAGTAGCAATAAACCTTTAAAAAAATTCTTAAAAGCCATTTACACGGGTGGTAATTATCAACCCCCCTATGAATTATTACAATCTACTAATTTTTTACATTTAGTCGGAAATCTATATCTGACAACCATTCCTAGTCCCCAAAAGAATCCTAATGCTTTTGAAATTGAAGATTTATTTACGGAGGAAGATAAAAAACGTTTATCCTTTTCTAGGGATCGAAAGGCTCCTTTTTCAGAAGCTGTAGAAGAAAATAGAGAGACTATAAATTTCGATAACTTCATTAAGTTATTTAAAATATTAGATGATATCAAACAGCATTATTTAACATTTGAGAGTTACTAATACTAAAGCAAGTCTCAAATAACTTACAAAAAATAAGAACCGTACGAACACCTCTCGTTAGAGATCATTTGAACGGTTCTTATTTTTTATTATCAGTATGTAAAGATCATCTGTGATGTAAGTAAAAGACAATCTAAAATCGCTATATTTAAGAGTCTAATTAATAAACATCCCGCAAATTCGTAGACACCTTAAAGGCTAAACCTGAATCGATCGCATCAAAATGCTTGCGACCACACTTAATCTTAGCTTGTTCGGTTGACCGCAACTGAGTAGTGTCAGTTGTTCCCTTGGTTTCAACTACAAAGTACAGTTTATCTTCTTTATCCTGCTCTATCAAGACTGCCCAATCGGGATTGTAGTTGCCCAGTGGTGTCGGAACTTTGAAGTTACTTGGCAATTTGATGTAGCACTTCACATTTCTATCATGCTCACATTCCACGGCAAAATTGCGCTCTGTCTCTGAATCATAAACAACATAATTATAAGGATAGCGATCATCGTGCACTTCCAATGTATTATCGGCGTATTGGTCGATTTCATCTGCTTCTAGCAAGCTTTGATCGTAGGTCTCGCCTATTTTTTCATATTTAATGCCATCGACCATTACTACTCGCTTATGAGCGTTAATGATACGTGCTACTTCTGTCATATATTCCTGAGGGTTCCGCTTGAAATCACGCAAGGTATCACTTTTCTTAAGGATCTTAATAATCGTTTGCCGCGTCAACCGTGTTTCATTCTGAAGATAAGTCAAAATATCAGGGACTTCTGTGTACACCTTGTCTACGCTAGAATAAGCCCCTGATTCTTCTTCAACGAAATCAATTCCTGCTTCAGCAATGCCAACTTGAGCTTTCGAATAGTCGATTCGGCGACGTTTCACTTGTAACTCAAGCGATAATTCATTGGATACTTCTTCAATGAAACGTTTGGAATCAAATGAAATAGAATAACGTGTTTTCTCATTAATGCGTTCCCACAAATCGAGGAAGGGGCCTGTTAGTGCTTGCTTATTCAGTTTAACAGAAACTCGTGTTCGCCGGTCTTTAATTTCAACCTTATCAGAATGGAACTTCTCTTCAATGGCCTGAATAATTCGATTAGACATGCCTAGAGCTAATTGGGCAATTTCTTCTGGAACCTTGAAACTTTGGTCCTTAAGATCTTGGGCTAATTTCTCTGTTCCTTTGCGTTTCTTATCGATGTAACCCTCATCTTGCATATACTGGACGAGGAGTCGAGATTTTTCTAGTCCTAAAGCGCTCTTAGTTCCGTCAGCACGCTCTCCCACAATTAAAGAAGAGAAAATATTATCGGTAAAGAGACCGAATTGAACCCCTTCGCTTTCATATTCTTGCTGCAAATCAGTAGCAAACTGCTGGTAGCTTTCATTAGCCATTACAGTAAGAACATTGGTCTCAAAACCTGGTACGCGTTCACCTTCTTGGTTGACTGCAATCCGTAAACCGCGACCAATCTTTTGCCGTTTTGTCAATGTATCTTTAGTTTCCACTAAAGTACAAATTTGAAAGACATTTGGATTATCCCAGCCTTCCTTCAAAGCTGAGTGCGAGAAGATAAAGCGTAATTTATTTGCACGCTTTGTATTCCCTTTTTCTTCATCGTAGAAGGTGAGTAGATCTTCCTTATCTTTCATGATAATTTGATAGGCAGATTCATCTGCTTTAGAGGTCCCTGTTGTGTTCTTAATCTTTTGCTTACTATCCACCGCAAAGTAACCATCATGAACCTCTTCTACTGGCACTTCACGATCTCTCAAGCTCTGGTACTTCTCTCTTTTAATCAGAGCTTGGTACTCTTCTTCAAAAATTCGGGCATATTCTCCCTTAATCGCTTCATTGTTCTCATCATACTGACGATACTTATCTACCTGGTCAATAAAGAAGAGGCTTAGAACTTTAATTCCCTTTGGATTTAATTTTAATTCTTTATCGAGGTGTTCTTCGATGGTCTTCTGGATCTGAGCCCGCTTAAGCAACCGGTCATCTCGCTCAGCTTCAGATAGTCGATAGATTTCCTTTCCGCCAGATAATTCGATATATTCATTACCTGGTTCTGCTGAAATTTCTCGTACAAAACCGAGTGACTCATAGGGCTCTAGGCGTTTAGACTTGAGGTAGAGGTCGTCATCTTGCTTGAGTTTAACATTCTGCTTACGCTCAACACCGTTCTTGGTCCGCACATTCATTTCTACTGTGGCACTAATTGTCTTCTTCGTTGCCTTGATGTCGACTAGTTTAAAATAAGCTTCATTTGGATCGATATCTTCGCTAAAACCAGCGACCTCTATTTGTTTAACCAATTCTTTTTGGTAGGCTTCCACAGGGCCTAGTTTGTAAAGCAAAGGAAACTCTTGCTTGTGAGTGGCTGAAAAACGAAAGGTAACAGAAGGATTCAGAGCGGCAATCGCCTCCTTAGCATTTTCCGTATTATCCACACTTTGGGGCTCATCAATAATAACAACTGGATTGGTCTCTGCAATCAGATCAATTGGACGGATTCCATTCATACTATCCATATCGTCTCGATAGATAATATTTAGATTATCAGTCGCCTTTCCGCGCTTAGAGAAGGACTGGATATTAATCACCATAATCTCTACCGTCTCATTTCGAGCGAATCCATCTACATTCTCTAATTTACTTGAATCATACATGAAAGCGCGGTAGACCATCCCATTCATTGTCTTCTTGAAGGTCTCACGTGTCATCTCAATTGACTTAAAGACCCCCTCCTTTATCGCAATAGAAGGGACGACAATAATAAACTTAGTAAAGCCATATTTCTGATTCATTTCTAGGATAGACTTCAAATAGACAAAGGTCTTCCCCGTCCCTGTTTCCATTTCAATATTAAACTGAGGATAGCCAGCAGGTAGGTGTTCTGTTAGAGGAAGCTGGTTGGCAATCTGGACTTGTTGCACGTTATCAAGCAAACGATTAGGATTAAAAATAATCTGATTGCTAACCCCATATTCATTTAAAAGATGGTATTGAGCATAGCTTCCCCCAATCGTAAAGTTTGATTGCCGAGCCTTGTGCCCATCAAAAACATGAAGAATGGAATCAATCGCCTGTCCTTGGTAGTCCAAGTCTTCAAATTGAATTTTCATGTTCTACCTCCTAAATCGTTTGAATAGCTTCTTCGGCGAAATCCGCATCAACCAAGGCTTGGATGACGTTCAACTTCATCGCATCGTTACCTTTAAAGCCTTTATCTTTAAACACAACACCTGAAATTAGCTGTGAATCATAATCATCTCGCTTAGTAATAATCCCTTCAGCTACAGCCAAATCGATCCCATGAGCTAAGCAGATAAACTGTGATCCATAAGCAATGTCATAAACTATCTTACCCTCAATTTCAAAAGTAGTTATAGGTAAAATCAACTCCAAGCCATTCTTCAACATGATTTCGTAGACAATATCTAATTCAGATCGTCCCTCTACAAAAACATCTTCAAATAAATTTACCTTGTCATTTTCTAAATCCTCAAAATCTGGATTCCATTCTTGAATGTTGGACTTATCGAGTTGAAAGTATTTGAAACCAATATCCAAAGTGTCAGCTAGTTCTGGATTTTCATCAATTATCTTGTCACCAGCGCGGCGGATACGTTCAACAGCTATATCAGTAAGATTTCGATAGCCATCCTTATAGGCAGTCGAGGATTCCTCAAGAACTTCAGGCAATTGCACCATAATATATTTACGACTCCCACTATCTTCAGCATTTTTCTTCATTACAGCTTCTGCCGTCGTCGCAGAACCAGCAAAGAAATCTAGAACAATTGAATCAGGTTCAGAATATAGTTCAATGCAACGTTTAATTAAATCAACTGGTTTAGGGTAGTCAAAATATGCTTTCCCATCCATCAAGTTTCTCAAATATTTAGTTGCACTTTGAGAGTGTCCAACATCATCATATTTCCAAATAGTCATAGGAGTTACGCCTGATTTAACTTCCGAAAGAAATCTTTTATATGCTGGGACATTATTGCCATCCTTACCAAACCAAACTCGATTGTCACTCAATAACTCATTAAACCGTTCTTTAGAGAAACGCCATGAATAGCCATTAGGAGGTAAAACTACTCTCCCCGATGGTGTTGTAATTTCATAAATATTCTTTTCAACTGCTGGTCCAACCGTGAAATTGTCTGGTTTATAAATCCCTCTTGGATCATTATCAGGATTTATATAGCTATCAATTTGCCTGTCTGATCTAGCTATTCCATTTGATTCTAAGCCATCAGTATTCTTTCCATATACTAAAATGAAATCGTGACTTTCAGAAAAGTTTTTCTTTAAATTAACTGGAGCGTAAGCCCTTTCCCAAATCACTTGAGCAAGGAAATTTTTTTCTCCAAATATTTCTGAACAAACTTTTTTTAAATTTGCTACTTCTCCATCATCAATTGATATAAAAATAACTCCGTCTTCAGCTAGAAGATTTCTAGCTAATCGTAAACGTGGATACATCATATTTAACCAATCTGTATGAAAACGACCATTGCTTTCAGAATTAGTAGAAAGTAGATTGCCATCCGAGTCCACTTGCCCTGTCTGCTCAAGGTAGTTTTCTACCCCCTCGCGAAAATCATCCTTATAGACGAAATCTTTTCCGGTGTTGTAAGGTGGATCAATATAAATCACTTTCACCTTACTGTTATAAGATTTTTGCAAGAGTTTTAAAACTTCTAGGTTATCTCCTTCAATATATAAATTTCCAGTATGGTCAAAATCCTTACTCTTGTCAACATTAGGCCGTAATGTCCCCTTAGAAGGAAGCTGTGATCCTAGGATAGATTCACGCTTACCTGGCCAAGTAAAGGAATAGCGTTCCCCTTCATCGTCAATTTCTTCACCTAGAATGGTTTGCAAAGTTTCAAAATCGATCTTTCCACCATCTGTAATAACTTCTGGAAAAAGTTCTTTTAACTTTTCGATATTATTCTGGGTAAGATCCAGCGATCCACTAGGGACTTGGTTTGTCATGTTATAGCTCCTTTAATTATAAAACTTCATTTGTTCTTCTAATTCTGATGAAAGATTTTTATATTCTGAGACAGTTAGCTGAGCTTTCTGAGTAAAGCGCCATTCTCTTATTTTATCAATTTGTTGTCTACTGAGACTAATATTCTCAGTATTATATTTTCTTCTAAAGATTGCCCTCTTTCCCTTATCTGAAACTTCAAATAAAATACGTTGGACTGGATTGAGATTAATAGTTTGAGATAACCCTTTATCTGCTGATAAGAAATAAGCTAGGAATATATTATCAGGAGCAATTCGATCTCTCATCATCATTTCTAAATATCTTATATGTGCTAAATCCCAAGCCATACCTCTAATTTTATTTATTTTATCTTTTGAATTAGGCTGTACTGTCAAAAAATTAGATAGTGTCTTATTATTCCTAATTCCAAATACAGCAATAACGAATTCGTTCTCACCATATATCCTTAAGTTACTCGTAATAAAGTCAATTAATACATCTATTTTCTTATTGTTTGATTTAATTTTAGAATCAAATTTTATTAAAAAGGTTTTTAACAAAAGAATATAAGTATTATGATAATAATTAAGAATCTGATTTAGATTACTAGAATTGTAATTGCTTTTTATTTCATCGTACTTATTTTGTGACTCAAATGATATCCAATCTTGATTTCTTTCATAGGCATCTTGTAAGCTATCATCATGTACGGGATCAAATGAATCTGCCGTATTAAAAGCCTCGATATGTTTATATAATATTTCATCTTCAAAATAATAATTATTAAGAGTATTTTCTAATACATATGGATTAAAGTCCAATCTCATATTATTTTTCTTTGCCAATGCTATCATTGATAATAAGTCAGAATTTTCATTTTCTTTCACGAAGCAATTTTTTAAATCGCCAAGCACATTCGAATCTAAAGATAGTATATAGCTACTTTTGACATATTCTTTATCTAATATTTTTTTATTTATAAAGAACGTTTTAGGAAAATCCATTATACTATTGATCATATATTTTCCAGTAGACCGTCCATTTGACAAAGAGGAATTTTGGTGTTTGTCAGTGTAGTCGAATAATATAAGCTCTTCATTTATAAGTACAGAACTGAGAATATCCTCAAGTGGAGCTGTTAATAAAAAAGATATTTCATTCATATATTTCTCCTTTGTTTTTCTCTGCAACCTTAAGACTTTTGTCTCATATAACTATTTATCAGTCTCCCTAAATTGTTCTGCTCTTTATAGTCTTTAGCTAGTCTATACTCTGTATCAGGATTCCAAATATCAGTTTTTATTCGAGCTTCAACTAATTCAATCTCTTTTTCTGTTGCTTCAATATCACTAGGAAGATTAAAATGTTCTAAAATTTCATTTTCTATCTTTTTCTTTTCTTCAAGATCAGCATATACGACAACTGATTTCATCACTCTATCTTTTTGTTCATGTAAGTAATGGCGATTTAGAGATGATGGACACTTCCAAAGTAGCTCATTCAGATTATACGCTATGCTATTATCGATATAGTATTCATAGCTTAAAAGACCACAATCTCTAGAAATATAATCTGAAATATGCCCTGGTGAAGGACAAACCTGAAGAAAGCGAGTATCATCCATCCAAAAAATCCATTCAGAGTCAATTTCCAAATGATTATATTTAAGACTAGCCATTTCCCAAGAGACATTCAACCTAAGAGCGTTTAAGCTTATAGGTTGAAACTGATCTCTTCCTAATTCATCTCCCAATAAATCAATATAAAAATTTGGATCTAAATTATAGATAAATCTTGCTGGATTTCCATTAAAACTATCGACAAATGTCCAATTATTATAATCTTTTAAAACTTCGTTATAGCGATCTTTAATATCTCTATCTAAATGAAATCTTTTGGCCCATAGTTTTTCAACTATATAATCTGGAGCCGTTCGATCAATCGGCGTATTCGAGCCTTGATTTCGCGAGAATATCTGGCCCGCCCCTATATTCTTCTTTCCCCAACGGCGGTCTTCCAATAAATAAACAGGGGTATGATTAGTATTATATATCGTAATGATGTCACAAATTTTATCTTTGACTTCAATAGAAGACACTTCAATTTCTGGGATATAATTTCCAGATAAAGACAAGCTTCTTAACTGATCAGTGATTTGTTCTGACTGCAATCGATTTTCATCATAGATATCTACTCCAATAACTTCTCTCGAATCATCTTTTATCCCGATAATTATATAACAATCTTCATGATGGACTGTATTGACGAAATTCAAGATATCGATTATTAAATCAATCTTCTTTTCTTTTGTATACCATTGCAATTTATAATCTACTCTATCATTTTCACCATTCGAAATTAAATCGTAAAATTCTGAGACTTCCATCAATACATCCCCTTATTTAAAAATTAGATACTTAATTCTACAGATAGATTCAGTTAATTTACAACATTCTCCAGATCGTTTCTAGAGATAGACTTGGTCATTTAACAATCTTTTACAGATTTTTCTAGAGATTATTGAATTACTCACCTAGACTATAATTTTAAAATCATTCTCATTATAACAAATCCTATTCTAGATAGCATACTTGCAGTTATTTCTCCTTTCAAGAGAAACTCTTCTATAAGATTTGACTAGGCAGCTTAGTTTTATTGTATCTCTCCCTTTACACAAGCCACACAAGACTTTTACATATTCTAAACATCCGCTCGCTATAATTGAGGGTAGTAGTTGATTAATGATACGGAGGTTTAGATTATGAAGAAATTAGCTGTTGGTAAGCATCTTTTATTTTCGTCGGCTGCGCTGTGTGCATTTGTGAGTGCGGGCCAGGTGTCGGTGGCGGCTGCGGAGAATGCTGAAATAAGCCAGCCACAGACGGTTGAGCGGGCGGCTGCTGACCAAGCTGGGATTAAGCTTTCTGACCAGATTGCTCAGGAGGCGCCGCTCAAGACCCAAGAGAACATCTCTTCAGCGACGGATTCCAGGGAGCAGATTGTGGACCAGGATCTGACCTTTGAGCAGGTGGTGACACCGGTTAAGGAGACTGAGATTCCAACGACGGTTGAGGCTGGGGAAGAGCCGGGGGCGCGTTTTTCGCTGGCAATTTTACCGGATACCCAGTTCTATTCCCGCTATGCGACAGAGGCTGAGGGGGACCAATTTAATGCGGCTTATGGGTCGGAACCTTTTGCGGCCCAGACCCAGTGGATTGCGGACCATGCGGATGACTATGGGATTGCGATGACCCTGCACGTGGGGGATGTGGTGGACCAGGCCAATAAGCCCGCCCAGTGGCAGGTGGCCAGCGAAGCCATGGGGATCCTCGAAGCCAACCAGGAGCCTTACCTGATCATTGCCGGCAACCACGATATCGGCGGCCAGCCCCTAGAGAACGGTCAGAGTCCTTACTACGGCTACTATACCGAGGTTTTCCCCGGTGAACGGGCCCAAAAGAACGACACCTTCCAAGGCAGAGGGCCGAACGATGCCCACGAATACCATATCTTCAATGTGGACGACCAAGATTTCTTAGTCCTCGGCCTGTCCTGGGGCGCTGAGGGGGCTGAATTAGACTGGGCCGAAGCGGTTTTAAAAGAAAATCCTGACACTCCTACCATCCTGGTCTCCCACCAATTGATCAATAACGATACGGTAACTTCACAGGCCCTGAAGACCCCATTCGGTGAAGTGATCTGGGACCGGCTCATCGCTCCTTACGACCAGGTCTTCCTGACCTATAACGGCCACCACCACGGGGCTTCCCGGGTCAAGCGAACCAATAATTTTGGCAACCCGGTCTACCAGATTCTGACCGACCAACAGATGGCCTACATGGGCGGGAACGGCTACATGGCGCTGACGGAGTTCGACCTCACCAACGGCAAGATCCACCAGACCACCTTCTCCCCTTGGGTGCCTACTAAGGACAAAGAAACCCTCAATGGCTATGACCAAGTCTTCCTCACCGACGACGGGGCTAGCTTTACTTTCGACCTTGACTTCAAGGGGCGTTTCCCTAACTTGGTGGTTGGCCAGCCCGACGATCCGTCCTATTCCAGCCAGCTGCGGACTTACTACAGCGAAACCTACCAAGCCCCTCAAGCCGTTGAACAAGAGCGTCCGACTTCGGAAGAAGACTATCCTGTCGTGGAAGGCACCGTGGCCCACTGGCGGATTTCCGGTGAAGATGGGCAAGCAGTTGGCGTGGGCGAGGCTTTAGTTGACATCACTAATCCTGCCAATAACTTCTACCGGGCCCCACTCAACGAAGGCAATATCGAAGGTGCTGTCCTAGAAGATGTGACCTGGTCCAGCGACCACCATCCCCTATCCTCTAATGCCGGTTCCATCCGCTTCAAGAATGACCACCGACCAACGGCAGACGAGCCCAACCACCGGGCCTCCTACTTCCGCACCAAGGACGGGGCACCCATCAACCTGGAAAACTTTGAAAACGGCTATACCTTCGAAAGCTTCATCAAATTCGATCCCGAATACAATCCAGATGGGGTTAACGATTGGATGCAGTGGCTTGTACGCGAAGGTCAGCGCCAAAACATTCCAGGTTATGTAGGAACCGAGGGCGAGGAACCCCCATTCGCCTGGGCCTTCTCCAACCTGAGCGAAGTCCAATTCTCCTTCGTCGACCAACAGAGCCCTGAAGCGACAGAAGGCTCGGCCTGGTCTGGGGAAATTGTCGACCTGAGCGACTGGTATCACCTGGCTGTGGTCAACGATCCTGAAGCCAAGACTTTGACTATGTATGTCAACGGCGTTCCCGTTCTCCGCAATGCCACAGACACCGTCGGCCTAGCTGACGACAAGGGCCAACCCTGGCGTCTAGGTGGGTCTTTCTACGGCGGCCAAGGCGAGCACGGCTTCATCGGTTGGATTGGGGAAACCCGCCTGGTCGACCGGCCCCTCCAAGCGAAAGATTGGTTAACCGCTCGGGCCGCCCAGCCAGAAACGACGCCAACAGGAACAGGCGGGTCAACGGGAACTGGGTCGACCTCAAACCCAACCAAGACCGACCGACCAAGACCTAAACCAGGTTCAGAAGTCAAACCAGGCACTAGCACCAAGCCTGGCTCAACTAGCGAAGTTGACCAAAATGAAGCTCCGGCGACTCCAACCAGCACTGATAGTCAAGCAGACCAAGGCCAGGAAGTCGGCCAAATTGATCCTGGTCAGACAGCTGCCCAAGCTAGCCAACAAGCGACTAGCTCAAAGAGCGATAAAGCGCAAGCTGGGCAAGCTAAGCCATCTGCAGGTCGACAAGAATCCATCAAAGAATCTGCGGCTGTCAAAGATCCAGCTAAGACTAAAGAAGGTTCACGCTCGCTTGCTTCGAAGAAAGCAGCTTCTACCCTTCCGAAAACTGGCGCTAGTGCAGGCGCACTCGGCTTTGGACTAAGTCTAGTTGCCCTGGGCTCTGCTTTTAGCTTTAAGAAACGTAGATAGGACATTGCAAGTCGAAAAATAATTAGCATTGTTGAGCATCCGTTACGCTTTTGAATTTGGCCCTTGAAGAGCCATGGAATCGGCTCGAGCCAAGGTCTCTCGCCTAGCGAGC
>NZ_KV786061.1:0-511 GCF_001806805.1 Aerococcus sp. HMSC23C02
AACGTGAAATCAGCCGTGAATTCATCTTCGATGGCACCAACGGAGCCGACGGCAAGACGCCAATCGTTGAAAGTGAACGCGTTGAAAAAGATCCAAATGATCCAAACTCTGAATCTGGTGTGAAGATCATCGTCAGAGACCCAGAAAGCAAGGAAATCATCAAAGAAACCTTTGTCAAAGACGGCGAAAAGGGTGACCAAGGTACTCCAGGTCAAGATGGTCAAGACGGAAAAGATGGTAAATCATCTTATGTTCATGTCGTGAATGGACCAAACGAAGCCGGAGAATCAGGCAGCTGGATTATCACTTACTTCGATAAGAACGGTGACGGCCAATTCACTTCTGATGAAATTGTTTCTACAGAGTTTGTAGCTGACGGTAAGGACGGCAAGGATGGTAAATCAGTCCTCGCAACTACCGAACGCGGCACAAAAGCTGATGAAACAGGTAAAGATCGCCCAGGCACATGGGTAATCATTCACGAAGACACCAACAATAACGGTCAAGTTGA
>NZ_KV786062.1:0-20567 GCF_001806805.1 Aerococcus sp. HMSC23C02
AATTCACATCGCTTGCTCGTTCATGGCTAACGATCAAATTCAAAGCTTCACTCTTGCTCAAAAGCATTTGATATAGAAATAATACCTTAGTTAATTACTAGATATCTATTTTTAAAAGCAAGAGATTTAGTAAATGGACTTTTTAATACATACACTTATTTGCGATTCGATCAAATCATGTTTCGAATTAGATGATATAAAAAGACTGATTCCATTAAAAGAGACAAGCGCTTGGCCTGTCTCTTTTAATCTTATACTATTTGCGATGGTATTCATTGTTTTCCAGGTCGGTCCGGACGATTAGGACGTCGCAAGGGGCATTGCGGATAACGTATTCTGAAACAGAACCGATGAAGAGGCGTTCAACTGCATTCAGCCCAGTGGCCCCGATCATAATCAGATCAATTTCCTTTTCCAAGGCTAGGTCTTTAGCAATTTGAACTTTTGGTGAACCATAGTCAATAATGGTTTCAACTTCCTGGACGCCTTCTTTTTCAGCGTAAGTCTTGTAATCATTGAGAACGCTAGAAGCTTGTTCCACTAATTCATTGGTATAGGCGCCTTCATAGCCGGTTGGGGTTTGGACAGCACGTGTATCAATAATATGAGCGATGACTAGGGCACCGTTATTGCGCTTTGCCACATGGACCGCCTTTTTGAAAGCTAGTTCAGCTTCTTTAGAACCATCAATAGGGGCTAAAATACGTGAATACTCTTGATACATAGTGATCACACTCCTTCTTTACCTCTATTATAACATCTTTTTGAAAAAATTAAATCGACTTCATTGTTGTGAGCTTAAGATTTCACAAGTCTTTTCATAAATGGTAGTTTACTCAATTGATTGGGTAAACATTTGCTTTACTTTTAAGCAAAACTAGTTGGTATATAAAGGTGTCTGATTCAATTTCGAATTATCGAAACAAAATGTCGATAGCTTTATAAAACAGCTAGGTAAAAAATACAAAAAAAGAGCTCCGACAGGTGCCGTGTGCTCTATCTGTATTGAACCCGCTCTCTTAAGTGCAGGTGGGTTTCGCTATCCAGCTTCAGACTTCCCCGTGATGGGGCGTGTCCTCCACTGGAGTTCACGAATCCCTAGATAGTAAAATTTGTTCGGTCAACACATTAAAGGAATAACACGTACACTTCAGAACTCTTCTCTTATAATTTATCATTAGATACTAAAAAATGCAAGCGATTACGCCTGAAAGTTTTAACTTATCCTTTTTTTAATTTTTCTCGGTAGGCTTGCATCTGTCCGAGGGCTTGTTCGTACTTACCGGTTTGACCAGCCTGGTAGTAATGTTTACCTTTGAGGGTATCAGGCAGGTAGTCTTGGGCGACCCAGTGGTTTGGGTAGTCGTGGGGGTAGCGGTAGCCTTGGCCATGGCCGAGGGCTTTAGAGCCTGCATAGTGGCCGTCGCGCAGGTGTTTGGGGACAAGGCCAGCTTTGCCTTGGCGAACATCAGCTAAGGCAGCATCGATAGCCTTGATGGCTGAATTGGACTTGGGGGATAGAGCCAGGTCAATGATGGCATTAGCTAGGGGAATTCGGGCTTCCGGGTAGCCAACTTGAAGGGCGGCATCGACCGCTGCCTGGGTTCTCTGGCAGGCTTCTGGATTGGCTAGACCGATATCTTCGTAAGCCGTAATTAAGAGGCGACGGCAGAGGACTTTTAAGTCGCCCCCTTCCATCAAACGAGCCGCATAGAGGAGGGCAGCATCAACGTCCGACCCGCGAATACTCTTCTGGAAGGCGGAGATGACATCATAGTGCTGGTCGCCATCCGCATCGTGGCTGAAGGACTTCTTCTGGATACAATTCTCGGCCGTTGCGAGGTCAATGATGATCTGGCCCTGGTCGTCTTCAGGGGTTGAGAGAGCCGCCAAGTCCAGGGCATTAAGGGCAGAGCGGATGTCCCCGTTTGAGGCTTGGGCCAGGTGGTCTAGGGCGGCGTCATCGATTTGAATGGCTAACTTGCCGAGCCCTCTTTCCTCATCGGCCAGAGCTTTCTCTAGGCCTTGCTTGATATCAGCCTGGCTGAGGGGTTCGAGCTGGAAGATTTGCGTCCGGCTACGGATGGCTGGGTTAATGCTGATATAGGGGTTTTCGGTCGTCGCACCGATTAGGATAATGCGTCCGTTTTCCAAGTGGGGGAGCAAGAAGTCTTGCTTGGCCTTGTCCAAACGGTGGATTTCGTCTAAGAGCAGGATGATTTGCCCGCTCATTTTAGCTTCGGCAGCGACTTGTTGGAGGTCTTTCTTAGTGTCCGTTGCTGCATTGAGCTGGCGCAGTTGGATATCGAGTGACCCAGCAATGGCCTGGGCCAGGCTGGTCTTACCCGTTCCAGGTGGGCCATAGAGAATCATAGAACTGAGACGGTTGGCTTCCACCATCCGCCGAATAATTTGTTTGGGGCCAATTAAGTGGGCTTGGCCGAGCATATCCTCGATTTTTTGAGGCCGCATCCGATAAGCGAGCGGGGCTTTTGCTTGGGCCATATGATTACCTCCTTTAGTTTATCTTCTTATTCTAATATACTATAAATCAAGACTGAAAGGAATTTACTTACTAAAAATAATTAAATTAAGTTTAAATCTGTGCGAATACCGGATCCCCGTGCTAAAATAGTCATATAGTCTATCTAAATTTATAAAAAGAGAGAAGGAGCTGTGTATGCGTCATTTTCAAGCTTTCCTTAATGCACACCCCGAACTGAAAACCGCCTTCCAGCATGTGTCGCTCGGTATTGAGCGCGAAGGCCACCGTATCAAAACAAATGGAGACTTAGCACGAAGCCCCCATCCATCTGCTGTTGATGGCAGTTCAGATAACAAGTATATCCAAAGAGACTTTGCGGAGTCCCAATTGGAGTTGGTGACTCCTCCTGTTTACTCAGAAGAGGGGGTTTACCATTGGCTTGAGGCCATCCACCAAGTAGCTCTAAGATCATTGGCAGAGGATGAATTGCTCTGGCCTTCCAGCATGCCTCCCGTTTTACCAGAAGATGATGCCATCCATGTGGCTGACCTCGACAAAGTTGAAGATGTGGCTTATCGGGAGTACCTAGTCAAGGCTTATGGCAAGAAGGTGCAGATGATTTCTGGCATTCATTTTAACTTTGGTTTTGACCAAGACCTGTTAGAAATCTTCTACCAGGCCGATGACCAAGGCTATGCCTCTATCAAAGAATTCACAACGGCCTTTTATTTGCGCTTAGCCCGTAATTTCTTGCGCTATGAGTGGCTGATTGTCTATTTATTTGGCGCGACACCGAGCGCCCATGACTCCTTCTATAATCGGGCAGAAGATATTTTCCCCCATCCTATCCGGAGCATCCGCAATTCCCATTTGGGCTATGTTAATAAGAAAGATGTGACCTACACCTACGATAACCTTCCAGACTATGTGGAAGAATTAGAAGCCAATGTTAAGGATGGTCGCCTGATTGCTGAGAAGGAATTCTACTCCAATGTCCGCCTGC
The DNA here is from genome assembly GCF_001806805.1 of Aerococcus sp. HMSC23C02. NCBI lineage: Bacteria > Bacillati > Bacillota > Bacilli > Lactobacillales > Aerococcaceae > Aerococcus > Aerococcus sp. HMSC23C02. The sequence goes on from NZ_KV786062.1 coordinate 3,489, forward strand.
GTGGGGCTAAGCAAGCTCGAGGCCTCTTGGAGACAGGGATTAAGTATCTGGAATTCCGCCTCTTTGATATCCAAGCGGAGGAAGCTTACGGGATTGGTCTGGATGACATCCGTTTCATGAAATATTTCATTCTCTACCTAGTATGGGCTGATATGGACTGCCAGATGCCCGACGTTTACCAGGGCTATGAGATGAAGTTAGAGGTTGCAGAAGAAGAAACGCTCCAGCCAACTGCTTACCAGGAAGAAGGACTCAACCTCTTAGAGGGCATGACCGAGATGGTGGAAAGCTTAGGCGTTTCCGACACTCTCAATCCGCTCATTGACAGTATGCGCCAGCGCCTACTGGACCCTAGCCTGACCCCGAGTGGGCGCTTGGTGACAAACAATCCAACCGTCGACACCTGGCTAGCGAATAATTTAGACCATGCCAAGGCCAATAAGGAAGCGGCACTTGCCCATCCTTATCTCTTAGGAGGCTTTGAGGATATGGAATTATCGACTCAGATCCTATTGGCGGATGCGATCCAACAAGGCTTGTGGATTGATATTTTGGACCGGCAAGACCAGTTAATTGCCTTGACCTACCGGGACCATACGGAATATGTCAAGAATGCTAATATTACGGGCAAAGATTCGCTGATCTCTTATTATTTGATGGGCAATAAGGTCGTGACCAAGGACCTGCTCCAGGCGGCCGGTTTTACGGTGCCTAAGAGCCAGACTTTTAACTCACTAGACGCTGCCCAGGCTGCAGCCGGGCTCTTTGTGGACAAGAAAGTAGTCGTCAAACCCAAATCGACGAATATGGGGGTAGGCATCTCCATCTTTAAAGAAGGGGCGAGCCAGGAAGGCCTTAGAGAAGCTTTTGATATTGCTTTTGGCTATGATGATACGGTTCTCGTGGAGGAATTTGCCGAGGGGACTGAATATCGTTTCTTCGTTCTCGATAGCAAGTGTTTAGCCGTATTGCTCCGGGTTCCGGCCTTTGTTAAAGGAGACGGCCAGCACAGTATCCGTGAACTAGTTGATCTCAAGAACCAAGATCCTAAGCGGGGCGAGAACCACCGGACCCCCTTGGAAAAGATCAGCCTAGACCGGTCAGCGGCTTTGGTCTTAGAAGCTTACGGTTATGACTTCGATAGCGTCCCTGAAGCAGATGAAATTGTTCCTTTAAGAGAGAATTCTAATATTTCGACGGGGGGCGATTCCATCGATGTGACGGACGATATGGATCCATCTTATCTGGAACTGGCTAGTCAAATGGCCCAGGCCCTAGACGTTAAGGTGACGGGGCTTGACCTGATGATCAGAGACCGCCATCAAGCGGCCCAGGCAGATAACTATGCCTTAATTGAAGCCAATTATAATCCCATGATGATGATGCATATTTATCCCGCCCAGGGCAAGGGACGACGTATTTCCAAAGACCTACTTGCCTATCTTTTCCCTGAAAAAATATTTAAAGATTAAGGAGGAATCAGAATTGGCTATTTACTTAGATTATGCAGCAACCACCCCTGTCCATCCCGATGTGGTGGCCTGCATGACAGATGCCTTTTTGAATGACTTTGGGAATCCCTCAAGCACTTATCAATTAGGCCGAGACGTCCGCCATAAGATTGAGTCCTGCCGGCGGACGATTGCGGGGACCTTGAACGCCAAGGCGGAGGATATTATCTTTACCTCAAGCGGAACGGAAGCCAATACGACGGCCCTCCTAGAGACTGCTGAGCGCTTACAGTCACAGGGACGTCACATTATCTCAAGCCAGGTGGAGCATTCCAGCGTCTACCAATGCATGCACCGTCTGGAAGACCAAGGTTTTGAAGTGACTTATCTAGATATAGACCAAGATGGGCATATTTCACTGGATGACTTCCAAGCGGCCTTGCGTGAAGATACCATTATTGTATCGATTATGCATGGGAATAATGAATTGGGCAGTCTCCAACCGATTGAAGAGGTCGGGAAGATTTGCCAGGAGCGAGGAATCTTTTTCCACACTGATACGGTACAAACTTATATGAAGGTGCCGATTGATGTGGAAGCCCTCCATATTGACGCCTTGGCTCTTTCGGCGCATAAGATCCATGGGCCCAAGGGAATCGGTTTTCTTTACTATCGAGACAGTAACCAGAACTTCAAGTCTTACCTGCCCGGGGGCGGTCAGGAACATGGCAAGCGGGCCTCTACCGAAAGTTACCCTCTCATTGCTGGCTTGACCAAGGCGGTTGACTTGGCCAAGGATAATATGGCTGAGCGGATGGAAAAATTGCGCTCTCTACGCCAATATTTCCTCGATGGAGCTGAAGCGCGAGGGCTCAATTTCCAAATTAACGGGCCTCAGCAAGCTGAACTGGCGAATATTTTAAATATTTATTGGCCGGGACACCCGAGTGACCAAACTCTGATCAAGTGTGACCTCCAAGATATTTACTTATCAGCTGGGTCTGCTTGTAGTGCGGGGTCTTTAGAGCCTAGCCGCGTCTTGGTCAATTTGTATGGGGAAGAAGATGACCGCATTCGTCAAAGCTTGCGCCTATCTTTTGATCCGCATACCAGCCAGGCTGAGCTTGACCAAGTGCTTGATCGATTAGCTAGTTTTGATTCATAAGGAGGATTCTATGGCTTATCCAAAAACCGCAAAGTTACCAGGGGGAGCTAAAGTTTACCAGCTCCATCCTGACTGTAAAAAATATAGCTTGCGTGACTATCATTTTGTCGAAACAAAATCAGGCAATTTCCAGTATGACCAGGAAGTGAAACCTGATTTCGCCAGTGCCCGTGCCGTGCGCTTGAAGATCACTGTGGATAAAGAACTAACAGGGCTTAAAATGAATGTGACCAATCAAAAAGGCTTGAAGACGGTCAATGTCTTTAAGTCAGATGGCATGGCGGACTTCGTAGAGGCCTTGGACTTTATCTTAGCCGACATGGAAAAATATCAAATCATCCAAGTAGTTTCTGAATAAGTGAGGCTTGGCTGAAGGGGCTGTAAGGCTCCATTATGAAATATAGAAAAATAGAGAGCCTGGAATTGTTGTTCCAGGCTCTCTATTTTTTTATCTTAGTTGAGGATTTCTTTGGCGCAAGCTTGGATAAAGTCTTCAAGGCTTTGGCCTTCGATGAGGGCTTGATCCATGGTCGCCCAATCAATGCCGAGCTTAAAGAAGTTGATGGCTAAGACGTTCTCTTCAATCACGTGGCTAATATCATAAGCTCCGACGAAATTAATGATGAGTTTATTGAAACGGGTATCACAATTAAAGACATCCTTTAATTGGTACACATTTAATTGTTTAACAATGGGGAGCATCATCTCAACGTTACCCGGATCATCGGCGTTAAAGAAGTTAAAGTCATAAAATTCCTTAGCTTTCGGACTGGCTTCTGCTAAAGATTCCTTATTAACGATAGCAGAAAGAACCATCCGGGCAGTTTCTTGGTCGAAGTCTTCCGTATAAATGGCTTCCATCGCGGGATTTGACACAATATCTGAGATGTAGGAATCGCTGCCTTTGTTTCCAGTCGCTACGGTTTGCCATAGAAATTGGAGTAATTCAATTACTTCGTTGTTAATTTTAATGCTCTCTAACCTATAAATGTCATGCCTCCTTTCTATTATCGCGCAGTTTAAACCCTAGGAGAGTTATAACATGAAAGCCCTTATTTGACCATTCTTTTGTTAGGATTGTCCTTCAGAGCAATCTCACTTGAAATTTCCTTGGGGAGGCCGTAGAATAGGGAGATGTTAACACAACACAAATACGACCTTCAATCGTAAATTTATAAAGAAAGATGGTGATGTTGTGTCAGAAGCAAAGAAAGAACGTGTCATTGTCGGCATGTCTGGAGGGGTAGACTCTAGTGTTTCCGCGCTCTTATTGAAAGAAGCGGGCTATGAAGTCATTGGCCTTTTCATGAAGAATTGGGATGAAAAGGATGAGAATGGTGTCTGTACGGCGACTGAAGACTATCAAGATGTAGCCAAGGTTGCTGAACAGATTGGCATTCCTTATTACTCTGTCAATTTTGAGAAAGAGTATTGGGACCGGGTCTTTACTTATTTTTTAGATGAGTATAAGAAGGACCGGACACCTAATCCGGACGTGATGTGCAATAAAGAAATTAAATTTAAGGCCTTCTTAGCCTATGCTGAAGAGTTGGGAGCGGACTATATCGCTATGGGCCACTATGCCCAAGTCCGCCGTGATGAGGATGGCCGTGTCCACCTCCTGAGAGGCCAGGATAATAATAAGGACCAAACCTATTTCTTGAACCAATTGTCTCAAGACCAGTTGCAGAAAGCTCTCTTCCCCATCGGCCACTTGGAGAAGTCGGAAGTCCGTAAAATCGCTGAAGAAAACGACCTAGCCACTGCCCATAAGAAAGATTCCACAGGGGTTTGCTTTATTGGAGAGCGGAATTTCAAGAGCTTTCTCTCCAATTACTTGCCAGCTAAACCCGGCAAGATGCTGACTCTGGATGGCCAGCTAATGGGTGAACATGCCGGGCTTATGTACTATACCATTGGCCAACGTAAGGGTCTAGGCATTGGCGGGACTAGCAAGGGCAATGAGCCTTGGTTCGTTATTGGTAAGAACCAAGCTAAGAATGAACTCTATGTGGGCCAAGGCTTCCACCATCCCATGCTCTATGCGGATTGGCTAGCAGCCAGCGACCTTTCCTTTACCCAGGATGATTGGTCAGAGACGGACTTTGAATGCACAGCTAAAACCCGCTACCGGCAAAAGGACCTGCCTGTCCGTGTCCAAATTCAAGACGATGGAACAGCCAAGGTGACCTTTAAAGAAGCTGCCCGGTCGATTACACCAGGCCAAGCTATTGTCTTTTACCGCGGGGAAGAGTGCTTGGGTGGGGGCACCATCGATGCTGCCTACCAAGGCGATAAGCAACTGCAGTACCAGTAAAGGATTGGATGAGCTCCAGACAGAGATCTGGGGCTTTTTTCTTTGGGAGGGCCTTGTGCTATAATAGGTGGAGTGTTAAAGTTTGAAGGCTCTGCTGATATCTAAGAGTAGAGCGCATAGGAATGGCAATGAAAGGAGGAGGGAGATGAGTCAGACGGAGGATTTAGATTATATAATTGGGGAAATCCAGGCGGTTTTCTTTGAGAATCCGACTAATTATTACAAGGTGATGCAAATTTCTGTAGAAGAAACCAATACCATGTACTCGGAGAAAAAAATTGTCGTGACGGGGAATTTTGTCTCAGTTCAAGAAGGAACGGCCTATCAATTTAATGGTCACTTGGTTGAACATGCCAAGTATGGCCTCCAGTTTCAAGTCCAATCGTTTGAACCGGTTAAAATCACCAGTAAGAATGGCTTGGTTCGCTATTTTTCTTCCTCGCAGTTTCCAGGCATTGGGAAGACCTTGGCCAGCCGGATTGTCGAAGTCCTCGGTAGCCAGGCCATCGATGTGATCCTGGCTGAGCCGGAGCGCTTAAAGGAAGTCAAAGGGCTATCCAAGAAATTGCGGACCATGCTGGTGGAGTTGATCCAAGAAGACCAGGGCAGTCAGCGGGTGATGATGCAGCTCTCCGAATGGGGCTTTTCGTCTAGCCTGGCTGCTCGGATCTATGAGAAATACCGGGACCAAGCCGTGGAAGTGATCGAGGAGAACCCCTATCAATTGGTGCGTGAGATTGAGGGCTTCGGTTTCAAGCGGGCGGACCAGCTAGCGGCTAAGATGGACCTGGCCTATGATAGTCCCAAGCGTTTGGCAGGGGCCTTAAATTATTGCCTCTATGAAATCTGCTACCGGTCCGGCAATACCTATGTGGAAGCGGACCAGCTGGTACAAGTGGCGACAGACCAGGTCAATCTGGGCCTCTACCAGGACCGGGTGCCCGCTCAAGCTGTCCAGGATACTTTAGACCAAATGCTGGAAGAAGGCCTCCTTATCTGCCCTGAAGCTTCGACTCGGGTGGCCCTGCCCCATCTCTTCTTACAGGAGGAGACCATTGCTCGCCGCCTGACGGATATGATTGCCTCTCCGCTCGGTCAGGATTTAGACCAGGAAGCCATTGACCGGGCCATTGACCAGGTTGAGATTGAGTGGAATCTCAAATATGGCCATGCCCAAAAACAAGCCATCAAAGAAGCCCTCCAATCCAAATTCTATGTCCTAACCGGTGGACCTGGGACGGGGAAGACGACGGTCCTTAAGGGGATTGTTGCTGTCTATGCCCGACTTAAAAACCTGTCCTTGGCGGAGGAAGACTATCTGGAGGATAGTTATCCCATCGCTTTAGCCGCGCCAACAGGACGGGCGGCAAAGCGGATGTCTGAAGTAATTGGTCTACCCGCCTCGACTCTCCACCGCCTGCTCGGCCTGACCAAGGATGAATCCGATGAAGGGGTCGAGGGAATCGGGCAGATGTTAGAAGCCGACCTCTTGATTGTCGATGAACTGTCCATGGTGGATACCTGGTTAGCCTACCAGCTCCTTGAGAGCATCCCGCCTTATATGCAGGTCATCTTTGTCGGGGACGAGGACCAGTTGCCATCAGTTGGTCCTGGTCAGGTGCTGGCTGACATCTTGAGGGCTCAGGTCGCGCCAGCCCGAGAGTTGGATGAAATTTTTCGGCAGAGTGATGACTCCTCGATTACCGAATTGGCCCACCAGATCAAGCAGGGCCTGCTCTCGCCAGACCTGACCCGCCAACACGCTGATCGGTCCTTTATCAAGGCCCAGAGCGCGCAAATTGCGGAAATCGTTGCCCAGATCGCCGAACGTGCCGTGGCCAAGGACTATCTTTTGCGCGATGTCCAAGTTCTCGCTCCCATGTACAAGGGTGAGGCAGGAATCGACCACATCAATGAGGTCCTCCAAGAGCGCTTAAACCCCAATCCCGATAACCGACGGCGGGAAGTGGTCTACTTTGAGAAGATATTCCGGGTAGGGGACAAGGTGCTCCAGCTGCAAAACCAGGCTGAAAAGAATGTCTTTAATGGGGATATGGGGGAAATTGTGGCCATCTTCTTTGCCAAAGAAACCGCATCAAAGGCGGATGAAATCGTGGTAGCCTTCGATGAGGTTGAGGTGACTTATACGCGAACCGACTGGAAGCAGCTGACCCTGGCCTACTGTACCTCTATCCATAAGGCCCAGGGCTCGGAATTCCCTATTGTCATCCTGCCCTTGGTCCACCAGCACCAACGTATGCTCAAGCGCAACCTGGTCTATACAGCTATTACCCGGGCTAAGCAGTCTCTGATTATGTGCGGGGAAGAGGCGGCCTTTGCCCATGCTATCCAGCACCAGGGCGCTAGCCGGCAGACCCAGCTCTATGATTTCCTATTGATTCGTGCCGGTAAAGAGTCTCCGGCGAGTCAGAAGGAAGCAATAGAATCTGAACACAAACAGCCCCCTAGAGAAGCAGCCTCAAAAGCCGAGGCCCCCGATCTTGACCAGGGCCCTAAGCGACTGACCCCAGACTTGGTAGCTAGCCAGGCCATTGACCCGATGATTGGGATGGATGGGTTAAGTCCCTATGATTTCTAGAAGAATGGGCCCGCGACTTGACAGCATGACCTAAGACGCATTATAATCAGTATGATTTGAAATCTAGAGAAGAATTTATCCATGAGACTTCTAGCGAGAACGGATAGTGCAAGCGTTCACTCCTCAATGGACGCTCTCTTCTTAAAATCGCAGATGAAAATTTGCCGCGCTCGCGTTAACAAGCTAATGAAGTGGTAATATCAAAGACGGTGATATTACAATAAAGGTGGTACCGCGTTTCAAGCGCCCTTTATTGTAATAGCACCGTTATTTTTTTTAGGAGGATATGATGAAACAATTAACTAGTGCAGACATTCGGCAATTATTCTTAGATTTCTGGGAAAGCAAGTCCCACGATATCTATCCCAGCGCTTCGCTGGTTCCCCAAGATGATCCGACCCTCTTATGGATCAACTCAGGGGTAGCCGCCCTGAAACATTATTTGGACGGGTCAGAAAAACCTAAAAATCCAAAGATTGCCAATGCCCAAAAATGTATCCGGACCAATGACATTGAGAATGTCGGGGTAACTGCCCGCCACCAAACCTTCTTTGAAATGTTAGGGAACTGGTCAATTGGGGACTATTTCAAGGAAGAAATGCTCCCTTGGGCCTGGGAATTCCTTACCGATGAGAAATGGTTGGGACTAGACAAAGACCGCCTCTACATGACCTATCATCCAGACGATGAAGAGAGTTTAAATATCTGGCGTAAAACCACCCAACTGAGTGAAGACCACTTTGTTCCCGTAGAAGATAACTTCTGGGACTTAGGCGCAGGCCCCTGTGGACCAGATACGGAAATCTTTTTTGACCGGGGTCAAGCTTTCCAAGATTTAGCGGACGACGATCCTGAAATGTATCCAGGGGGCGAAAATGAACGCTATCTCGAAATTTGGAATGTGGTTTTCTCTCAATTCAACCACATGCCTGACGGAAGCTACCAACCCCTCGAACAGAAGAACATTGATACCGGCATGGGGTTAGAACGGATCACCAGCGTCATCCAAAATACGGAAACTAACTTTGAAACCGACCTCTTCGTACCGATTATTAAGGCCATTGAACCGCTGACTGACGGCCACCATTACGGAGAAAACAAAGAAATTAATACGGCTTTCAAAGTGATCGCTGACCATGTCCGGGCGGTAAGCTTTGCCATCGGTGACGGGGCCTTACCTTCCAATGAAGGTCGGGGCTATATCCTCCGCCGTTTAATCCGCCGCAGCGTGATGTACGCTAAACAACTTGGGATTAAGGAAGCCTTCTTGGCCCAATTGGTTCCCGTTGTGGCTGAAGTGATGGGGAGCCACTATCCAAATATTGGCCAACAGGCAGACTTCATCGAAAGCATCATCAGCCAGGAAGAAAAACGCTTCCAAGAAACCATTGAAGAAGGCCAAGCCATCCTCGATGACATGATTCAGGCCCTCAAAGAAAATCATCAAACGGTCCTTTCCGGCCAAGATGCCTTTAAGCTCTATGATACTTACGGCTATCCACTGGAACTGACCGAAGAGCTCTTGGAAAAAGAAGGCCTTGGCATTGATGAGCAAGGTTTCAATGACGAAATGCAAGCCCAACGTGAACGAGCTCGGGCTGCCCGCAAACAAATGGGGGGCTTGGCTGTCCAATCGACCGTCCTTTCTGAGCTCGACGTGCCGAGTCAGTTTACTGGCTACCAAGAAACAGAAAGCCTGGGTCAGATCAATGCGCTAGTTTATGAGGACCAATTGGTGGACCATGTTCCCGCTGATAGCGTCGCCTACTTAGTCGCTGACAAGACACCTTTCTACGGCGAACGTGGGGGCCAGGTCGGGGATACTGGTGTCATTTACAGTCCAGCGGGTGAATTATTGGCCTATGTCACGGATGTCCAACACGCCCCTAATGACCAGAACCTGCATGAAATTGAAACCATTCAGTCCTTGGATCTCAACCAAGAGGTGCGCTTAGTGGTGGACAAGGAGCGTCGCAGCTTGATCCGTAAGAACCATACAGCCACCCACTTGCTCCACCAAGCCTTGAAGGATATCTTAGGTGACCAGGTTAACCAAGCGGGCTCTCTCTTAGACGACCGCTACCTCCGTTTTGACTTTACTTACTTTGGTCACATCGAAGCGGACCAACTTCAAGCTATTGAAGATGAGGTTAACCAAAAAATTTATGATTCGATTCCTGTGAAGACGGTGATTACAGATGCTGATACAGCTAAGGCAGAAGGAGCCATGGCCCTCTTTACCGACAAGTATGACAAGTTGGATGAAGTCCGCATGGTCAAGGTAGCGGACTGGTCGATTGAGCTCTGCGGGGGGACCCATGTGAAGAATACCGCTGAGATCGGCCTCTTCAAGATTACCAGTGAAACAGGTGTCGGCTCTGGTGTGCGCCGGATTGAAGCCCTAACCTCTAAGGCTGCCATCCAATACTTCCAGGGCTTAGAAGACTTATTGGAAGATATTCGCGTGGAAAGCAAGGCCAAGGAAAGAGATGGCATCTTAAATCGGATTAAACAATTAGAAAGCCAAAACAAAGAAATGAGCCAGGAAATTGAATCCCTCCATGCCAAGGCCAATGCCCAAGCAGCCAAGGATATCTTCCAAGATGTAGAAGAAGTAGCTGGTATCCGTCTGATCGCCCAAGAATTACCTAACCGCAACATGGACGACCTACGGAAGATTTCGGACGAATGGAAGCAAAGAACAGACTCCGACCTTCTCGTTCTCGCTACTTCAAACAAGGGCAAGGCTAATCTCTTAGTCGCTGTTAAGGCGGACTTGGTCGACAAGGGCCTCAAAGCAGGCGATATTATTAAGCAAATTGCGCCTAAGATTAACGGGGGTGGTGGCGGCCGTCCAGACATGGCCCAAGCCGGCGGTAAGAACCCAGCGGGGATTCCTGATGCCCTAGCTGAGGTGAAGAAGGTGTTAACCCAAGTTTAAGTTTTGATTACATAGGGGCTAGCTTCTTGTACTTCTGTCAGATTTTGGTTAAAATGATGTTAAAAGATTTGGAGGTGCGATAAGGTATGAGTGTCAAAGATGAAACAGTTCTTTTCAAGTTTGATGAGAATAAAGAAAAAAATGTTCGTGAAACACTGGATATCGTATATGATGCACTTGTAGAAAAAGGCTATGATCCAAGTAGTCAGATTGTAGGCTATCTCTTGTCTGGAGACCCAGCTTACATTCCTCGGCATAACCAGGCCCGCAACCTAATTCGTTATCATGAACGTGACGAGATTATTGAAGAATTAATTCGCAGTTATATGGAAAAGAGTGGGCGCGAGGTCTAATGAAGAGGTATTTAGGATTAGATGTTGGTTCAAGAACTGTGGGGGTCGCTGTTAGCGACCCCCTTGGACTGACTGCCCAAGGTTTAGAGATCATTCAGATTAATGAAGACCAAGAGGAATTTGGCTTAGACCGTTTGGGTGAGTTGATTGACAGCTACCAGGCGTCCAAGGTCGTGATTGGTCTACCCAAAAATATGAATAATTCAGAAGGCCCCCGTGCGGAAGCTTCACGCGCTTATGGCGATAGGGTGAAGCAACACTTTGACCTAGAAGTTGTTTATTTAGACGAGCGTTTGACGACCATGCAGGCTGAACGGATGTTAATTGAAGCAGGGGATGTGAGCCGTAAGAAGCGCAAGCAGGTGATCGATAAGCTTGCTGCAGTTCTTATCTTACAGACCTACTTAGACCAAGAAAGAGCGTGAGAAATAATGGCCAGTGAAGAAAATAAAGAATTAATTACCATTTATGATGAAGAGGGCAATGAGAGCCTCTATGAGATTCTATTTACTTTCGAATCAGATGATTTTGGTAAATCCTATGTCCTGCTCTATCCAGCAGGTTTAGGGGACAGCGATGATATTGAAATTCAAGCTTTCTCTTACCAAGAGAGTGACGATGAATTGAATGGCAGTCTCTATCCTATCGAAAGTGATGAAGAGTGGAACATGGTAGAGGAAGTTTTAAATACCTTTATATCTGATGAATTGTAATTGACTGCAAGGCTCCTGGCCCCGCTAAGGATTGTGGCAAATAGGGGCAGGTTAAAGGATGCAGTTGAAGAAGAGGCTGAGAGATGGCAGCGTCAAGCCAGCCTCTTTTTTTATCATGTGGCAGGCGAGACTCTGCCCAATAATTTGCCTTGTGATTGGCACACTGACACGAATCGACTAGAGAACAGAGAATAGGAGCGTTCACATGAGAAAAAGAACAAGAAGGCAGCCTAGACAAACAGCCGAACAGGAACATTTAGAAGGTCAAGGGCCTAAGCGGAAGTCGGTGACCAACCGTTTAATCACGTCTTTATTCGTTACCTTGATTGTTATCGTCTTGGCTTTTGCGGCTTATATTGGGGTGATGGCATCAACTGGGGGCTTTAAGCCTTCTAAGGATATTGTCATCGAAGTGCCCCAGGGCGCGAGCCAAGCCAGTGTGGCCCAGGAATTAGAGGATAAGCAGGTTATTTTTAATGATGATATTTTCCGCCTCTATCTGCGTTTCAACCCAATTGAAAATCTTCAAGCGGGAACTTATAAAATGCAAACCCATTCTAGTTTCTCCCAAGCAGCTAAAAACTTAGCTGAAGGGGCTAAGGAAATGGAAGCGGGAATTGCGATTCCAGAAGGGACGGATATTGAGTCGATGGCGACCATTATCGAGCAGAATACGCCTTTCTCAGCCCAAGACTTCATGGCGCTTGTGACCAGTCCAGATTATTTCCAAAAGCTCCTAGCCACTTATCCGGAGCTTCTGGCCGATGTGAGCCAAAATAACGATGTCCGTTATAAATTAGAAGGCTATCTCTTCCCGGCAACCTACCAGTTGCGGGAGGGCCAAGACCTCGAAGCTTTTGTAACCCAGATGGTGGATGAAACGAATAAGTTTTACCAAAATAACAAGACCACCTTCCAAGCTTCTGACCTATCCGTGAACGAAATCTTCACCCTAGCTTCTCTAGTAGAGGCTGAAGCGTCGACTACGGAGGACCGGGCCATGATCGCAGGGGTCTTCTATAACCGTTTAGCCGACAAGATGCCTATCCAATCGGACATCTCAGTCAATTACGCCTTGGGTGAACACAAGTCTTACGTGACCATCAAGGATACCCAGGTGGATTCCCCTTACAATCTCTACAAGAATCCAGGCTTGGGGCCAGGCCCTTATAATAATCCAGGGGCGGAATCGCTCCAGGCAGTCCTCAATCCTAAAGAAAATGACTACTATTATTTTGTGGCCGACCTGTCAACAGGGGAAGTTTATTATTCCAAGACCTATGAAGACCATCTCAAGCTAGTTGATGAACACGTCAGCGAAGAGGACGCCAAGCTAGCCCAACCTAAGGCCAGTCAATCCACTGGCCAAAGTCAAACACAAGCAACAAGTTCAAGTAATTAAGAGGAGACAATATGACAGAACAAATCGTTATCGGCGTGACCGGGGGAACCGGGAGTGGGAAGACAACCATTACTCAGCGGATTATGGAAGAATTTAAGGATGTATCCATTGTTTACATCCCCCAAGACGCCTATTACAAGGACCAGACCCATCTGACCATGGAAGAGCGTCAGAAGACCAATTATGACCATCCCCTGGCCTTCGATATGGAACTTTTGAAGGAACATATTAGCCAATTAAGCCAGGGTCAAGCTATCGACATGCCAGTCTATGACTTCGCTGAACACAATCGGAGCCAGGAGACGGTCCATGTTGAGCCTAAGAAGATTATTATCCTAGAAGGGATCCTTTCCCTCTATGATCCAGAACTAAGAGATCTCATGACGATCAAGGTATTTGTTGATACTGATGCGGATATCCGAATCATCCGTCGCATCAAGCGTGATATGGCCGAACGGGGGCGTTCCCTAGATTCCGTCATTGACCAATACATGTCTGTCGTTAAACCCATGCACGAAGAATTTATCGAGCCCACGAAACGTTTTGCCGACTTGATTATTCCAGAAGGTGGGTCAAACTACGTGGCCATTGACTTATTACAAACTAAGATAAAAGATATCTTAAAATAAGCCATTCTTATATTGCGATAGGGCCATGAAAGTGGTACCCTATTGCTATTGATTTTTAATTTATATATGAAGGAGTAAGATTCATGGTAGAAGAAAGCTATCCAATGACAATCGAAGGCAAACAGCGCCTTGAAGCTGAATTAGAAGATTTAAAAGTAAATAGACGTCCAGAAGTCGTAAGCCGGATCAAGATCGCGCGCTCATATGGGGACCTCTCAGAAAATTCTGAATATGAGGCAGCCAAAGATGAACAAGCCTTCGTGGAAGGGCAAATCGCCAAATTGGAAAAAATGATCCGCTATGCTGAAATCATTAACCCAGATGAATTAGACAGCGATGAAGTTTCAATCGGTCGTAAGGTAACTTTCGTGGAATTGCCAGACGGCGACGAAGAAGCCTATACCATCGTAGGTAAGGCCGAAGCAGACCCACTCTCAGGCAAAATCTCCAACGAATCTCCAATCGCCCAAGCCCTCATCGGCAAAAAAGTCGGCGACCAAGTCAGCTTCGAAACCCCAGGCGGCGAACTCGCCCTCAAAATCACCGCAGTAGAAAAAGCTGAGTAAAAAAGGGTGTGAGACTTGGCGGTTAGCTTTCGTTCACTGGAGCAAGTCACCAGAGCAGTCTCGAAGACTGCGGCGGGGACTTGTGAAGTGATACGAAAGCTGCCAAGACGAACCCGACTACACAGGGTGTGAGGGTGCACGATCAGAAGTGGACCTCTGGAGCAAAAGACTAAAGAAGGCTGAAAGCCTTCGATAGGCTTTTGTGAAGAGGAGCCACTTCTGTGCACCCGAACCCGACTAAAAAGGGTGTGAGACTTGGCGCTCAGACTTGCCTGAAGTCACTTCAAGTCTGCAACTGCGAGCCTGACTACAGGATGGAATCCTGTTTCGTAGCAAAATATTTTATAATAATTTATTGAAGCTGGGACTTTTTGTTCCAGCTTTTTTATTCATTAGTCTGAGGATTTGTTATAATAGAAGGAAAGGAGGGATGGTTTTGAAGTTTATTTGCCAGTTACTGGCCTTGTTTATTTTGGGCCTCGTTCTGTATGATTTTTCACAAGCGTTGGGGCTCTTCTTAGTCTTTTTCATAGCGATTAGCTTACTTGGACTCTTCATGCTGGCTCCGGCAGGAAAGACCTGGCCAGCCTATATTCGCTTGCCTTTATTCTTTCTGGCAGTATTAATCCTTTGTCTGAGCCTCTTTCAGCTGCCCCATTTTTGGCTGATCCTATCTCTAGCTGGGCTGATCCTAGCTATCCAATTTTGGCAAAAAGAGAAAGGGAATACTACTGACTTTCAACTAGTCCAGGGTGAAAAAGGGTTAGACCAAGACCGAGGTACTTTCTTTCAATTGGATGACTGGCTTGGCTTCAAGACGGTACCGGTCAAGACTTATGACTGGAATAGCTTCCATGATTATTCTCTCCACGCCTACCGTTTTATTGATCTGACTGAGAAGTTGCCAGTTAAGGGCAAGCAGTGGTTGGCGGTTAGCCAGCTCCACGGTCGGATAAAATTAGTCGTTCCCCAAGCCCAGGCCTGCCAACTGAATATCCAGGCCTATCGAACCCGCTTGACCTGGCAGGGACAGACCTATTGCCTAAACAACCAGCGCTTGTCGCTTCGTACAGGCGACCACTTGGATGAGGACCGGGAATTGATTATTGACTTGACCCAGTTCTGGGGGGAAGTTGAGGTGGTTTTCCTATGAAATGGCGGCGTTTATTTTCCATTTTTATGGTCTGCTTAATCTTTAGCTACGCCTTGTTCGCCTTGACCCTGTATTTTTGCTTTGAGCTCGGCTGGTTGGCTCCCTTCCAATGGACCTGGCAGGACCTTCCACTCGGACTGGCCTTTCTCTTATTGCCCAGCTTCTTAGCTTTTGTTTTAGCCTTGTGCTTGTATAGTTTAATCTTTCGTGATGAGGATCTCTTGCTTCATTACCTGGACCAGCTCAGCCAAGGCAATATCCACCAGCTAGACCGTTTGAATTTGAAGGAAAATCTCTACTTGAGCCCTAACCTCTTGGCTAGGCTAGACTGCTTAAAGGCAACAATTCAGTCGGGACGCTTGGAAAGGCAAAATTTGCACCTGCAATTGGACCAGGCCAGTACAGGCAAATCTGAGGCAGACATTATCCAGGCTGAGCGCCAGCGTGTGGCCAGGGAACTCCACGATTCGGTGAGCCAGGAACTCTTCGCGATGACCATGCTCCTGGCCACCTTGGACCAAGTTTCTGACCAACAGACAGGGCCAGAAGCTGACCTTCGTCAGAAGCTTGCTAATCTAGCTCAAAATGCCCAAAATGAATTGCGGGCCCTCCTACTCCATCTGCGACCCATTGCCTTAGAAAAAAGGTCCCTGGCCCAGGGGATCCAGCATCTCTTTGATGAGTTAGAAGGCAAATTGGCGATTCATTTTGTCACCCGCTTCGATGTGGGGGACTTGGATAAAGAAATTGAGAATAATCTCTTCCGCATTGTCCAAGAGCTCTTATCCAATAGCTTGCGCCATGCCCAAGCGACGGAGATTGAGTGCCAACTCTTTACCCGGCGAGACCGGCTCTATTTAGTCTTTAGGGACAATGGGCGAGGCTTTAAGCAAGGGGCAGACCAGCGAGGGGGCTATGGCCTCCAACACATCCGCGAACGGGTAGACCAGCTAGCAGGCGAGCTACAGATTATTAGCCAGGAGGGGCAGGGGACCCAAGTACGGATCCAAATTGCCCTAGACCAGGATAGAAAGAGGACGACTTAGATGATTAAAGTATTAATTGTAGATGACCATGAAATGGTTCGCTTAGGGGTAGCCTCGTATTTGGCTATCCAGGAAGACATTGAGGTGATAGGAGAGGCGGTTAACGGACAGGAAGCCTATGATAAGGCCCTAGACCTGCGACCAGACCTTATCTTAATGGATGTTGTTATGGATGAAATGGATGGCATTGAGGCCACCCAGGCTATCTTAGCTGACTGGCCAGAAGCTCGGATCCTGATGGTAACGAGCTTCTTAGATGATGATAAATTGTATCCCGCCATGGAAGCAGGGGCTAAGGGCTACATCTTGAAGACATCCTCTGCCCAGGAAATTGCTCAAGCCATTCGCCAAGTGATGGCTGGACAGGAAGTCATGACCCAGGCTGTGTCTGAGAAGATGCAAGAAGATAAGCACAAGGCTAAGGAGCGCCACTTGCACGATGACCTCACCCGGCGCGAATTAGAAGTCTTAGCCCTAATTGCTGAAGGCAAGTCCAACCAGGAAATTGCTGATCTCCTGTTTATTACATTAAAAACGGTCAAGACCCATGTCTCGAATATTTTGTCTAAATTAGAAGTTTCTGACCGAACTCAAGCCACTATTTATGCCTTTAAACATGGTCTCGTCAAAGAAGAAAAGGAGTAAGCCTTCAGCTGAAGACTTACTCCTTTTTTATGCCTTATGTATAAGATTAAGCGCCAAGTCTCACACCCTGTAGTCGGGTTCGACTTGGCAGACTCGGAG
>NZ_KV786062.1:20587-44367 GCF_001806805.1 Aerococcus sp. HMSC23C02
TCGAGGATGCAGAAAGGGCTCCTCTTCGCAAAATCCCGTCGAAGGCCTTCAGCCTTCTCTGAGATTTTACTCCAGAGGTCCCTTTCTCCCGCATCCTCTCTCACCCTTTTTTAAACTGACATGACGACGGACATGATGAGCGGGTTGCGTTTGGTCCGTTTGTATAGGAAGGGTTGGAGTGAGTTTTGGATGCTGTCACGTAGGATTTTTTCGTTGACTTTGTTGCCTGAATTTAAGTGACCGATGACGGCTGTCTGGATGACACGTTGGGCGTCACTGATCAGGTCTTCGGATTCACGCATGTAGATGAAGCCGCGAGAGACGATGGCTGGGCCAGCTAGTAATTGGTTGGTCTCGAAGTCGATGCTGACAACCACTAGAACTAGACCATCTTCTGACAACTTATGGCGGTCTCTGAGGACAATATTGCCGATATCGCCGATGCCCTTGCCGTCGACATAGACATCATTGGCAGGGATATGGCCCGCCCGGCGCGCTGAATTTTCAGTCAGGGCGAGGACATCACCGTTGTCCATGATGAAGGTATTCTCCCGTGGGATACCCAGGCTGACTGCTGTATCAGCTTGGATGGAGAGCATGCGGTATTCCCCGTGGACCGGCATGAAGTACTTAGGCTTCAAGAGGCTCAGCATGAGCTTTTGTTCTTCTTGTGAGCCGTGGCCGGAGGTGTGGACATTGTTAATCTTACCGTGGACCACTTCTGCTCCTGCTTCCAGCAATTTGTTAATTACGCGGTTAACACTAGTTGTGTTCCCTGGAATAGGGGAGGAGGAGAAGATAACGGTATCCCCATCTTGGATGGAGATTTGCCGGTGGGTGCCGTTCGCAATCCGGCTCAAGGCTGCCATGGGTTCACCCTGGGATCCGGTACACATGATCATGACTTCATTACTTGGATATTTGTTAATGTCCTTCCCGTCGATTAAGACACCTTTTGGTAGGTCGAAGTAGCCAATCTCTTGAGCATTGCGCACGGCATTTTCCATGGACCGGCCGAAGACGGCTACTTTACGGTTGTTGGCAATGGCAATGTCGATGGCTTCCGAAAGCCGGGAGATATTTGAAGCAAAGCTGGCAAAAATAATCCGGCCTTCGATTTTATCGATAATATCTTTCAAGGCGCCGCTTACGACCCGTTCTGACTTGGTGAAGCCACTAATTTCGGAGTTGGTGGAATCACCGAGTAAGCAAAGGACCCCTTCGTCACCTAGGCGGGCTAGCTTGTGCAGGTCAGCCTTCTTGCCGGTCGGGGTAAAGTCAAACTTGTAGTCCCCTGTGAAGACAATATTACCGGAAGGTGTCTTGACACAGATAGCCATGGCATCCGGAATAGAGTGGGTCACTCGGGCAAAGCTGACTTGGGTCTTGCGGAACTTGATGACGCTATCTTCATCCACTTCATGGAGCTCAGCGTCACGGAGCAAGTGGTGCTCTTCCAATTTACCCCGGATCAGAGCCAGTGAAAGGGCCCCGGCATAGATTGGCACATTGACTTGCTTGAGCAAGAAGGGTACCCCACCAATATGGTCTTCGTGGCCATGGGTGATGAAGACGCCCTTGATCTTGTCTTTATTTTCAATCAGATAGGAATAATCTGAAATTACATAGTCAATTCCGAGCAGGTCATCTTCTGGGAACATAACGCCCGCATCGAGGACGATGATTTCATCTTGGAATTGGATACAGTACATATTTTTACCGATTTCGCCTAAACCCCCAATGGCGAAAACAGCAGTTTCATGGTTTTTGATTTTTAATTTCATTAATCAGCAAACTCCGTCAATTCGAAACGGTCACTCTTTTGCTCATAGGCTAAGTGAGCGTCATCTAATAATTGAATGTGCTCAACATGGTAAGGGGTTTTTTCAGCGAGGATACGGCGGACTTCAGTGACCGATTCAGCATCGATGTAAAGTGACTGCGTATGTTCGCGCGTTGGCACTTCAGTTTTTGTTTCTTGGTAAAAAACTTTATAAATCATAGTCTTCCTTCTTTCAATTGATATTTATGTATCTTTATTTATAATTTGGAGAATCTCTTCTCTACCACTTTAATATTTTAACATATTCTAAGCCAAGAATGCTAAAGAATGGCCCTTTTTTGGAAAAAAGCCCTTAAGTATAAGCTAAGATGGCGATGAAGAAGCAGGCGCTGCCGACCATAACGAAGAGATGCCAGGCCACATGGTAGTAGGCGACTTGGTCATCTTTAACGTAGAAGTAGGTGCCCAGGGTGTAGGCAATACCGCCAATGAGGGTCCAGATGAGGCCAGGGAGGGGGAAGTTGTCGAGGAGGGGCTTGAGGGTAAAGATAACCAACCAGCCCATGGCGATATAGGTCCAGGTTTCCCAGCGCTTAAAGCGCTCGCTAGCCTTTAGTGAGAGGCAGATACCGAGGGCCGCAATCAGCCATTCCAGGCTAAAGATGGGCCAGCCGATTCCAGGCGGGAGGACCAAGAGGCAGTAGGGGGCATAGGAGCCTGCAATTAATAAATAGATGGAGCAATGGTCGAAGACACGAAAAAGCGGGGCGACGCGGGTAAATTTTAGACTATGGTAGAGAGTTGAGTTAAAATAAAGCATACACATAGCCAGTGTAAAGTTAAGATAGGCCAAGAGGTGGAGGGGACTCTCTAAACGCACAGCCTTGATCGCTAGGCTGACGCAAGCGATAATGGCCAAAATGAGTCCAATGCCGTGACTAACGGCGCAGAAGACCTCGTTCGTGACCTGGTAAGACTTGGATTGTAAAATTTCAGGATCCTTAAAGACATTTTGTTGACTGGGCACGTTAACACATCCTATCATTGATTTGTTCATATTATATCATATCTATATAAACATTCTAATGGAGACCAAGGAGGATACTATGAAGAAAACATCAGCTGTTGACCTCTCTTTAATTGAGGAATTAACTCAGCAGACCCAAGATGAAATCAAAAAAATGAAACCCATCCATATCTTAGTCGTTGGTAAGACGGGCGTGGGGAAATCAACCCTCATTAACCGGGTCTTTCGCGAACGCTTGGTAGAAACAGGGATTGGGGAGCCAATTACTAAGCACCTGCGCCAGATTACCAAGGATAACCTGCCCCTCGTCCTCTATGATACAAGAGGTTTGGAATTGGACGCAGCCATCCAAGACCAAGTGGCACGGGAGATCAATGAATGCCTGGACCAATTGGAGGCTGAGGGCGAGACCATGCACTGCGCCTATTACTGCATTAACGCCTCCTCGTCGCGAATTGAGCCCATGGAGAAGGACTTTATCCAGGGCCTAGCTGAGAAGATGCCGGTTATTCTGGTTTTAACCCAGGCGATCGGTCAACCTGCCCAAGACTTCAAAAAATACTTGGAAAATCTGAACTTAAAGGTTCAAGCGGTGGTCCCGATCATGGCCAAGGATTATCCGGTGAGCCCAGACTACACGGTGGAAGCTTACGGCTTAGACCACTTGATTGAGCAAACCCTGGCTGTCATTCCCCATGATGTTCAGGATGCTTTTAACAATGCCCAACAGGGAGATCTCGACCGCAAAGCACGTCTGGCGCGACGTTGGGCGCGCCGCTATATTATTTCAACTTTTGGTGTGGGCTTTACCCCCATTCCTTTCGCAGACGCGGCTTTAATCGTCCCCCTACAAATTTCCATGCTAGCCCATATTACCGCTATTTTTGGTGTTTCCTTGGAACACCAGACCTTAGTGGGCCTGATTGGGGCAGTGGGGGGCACTACAGGAGCGACCTTCCTGGGCCGGACCTTGGTGGGCAATATCTTTAAGCTCATTCCAGGCTTGGGCAGCCTAGCTGGTGGGGCAATCTCTGGAGCAACTGCCTCTATTGTGACCACTGCCCTAGCTATGTCCTATATTTCTGTTCTTCGCGTTATCGCTGAGCACGATGTCCGCAATGAGAAGCTATCGGCCAAGAGTATCCGCAAGCTGATGCAGTCCGAATTTAGGGCACGCCTTAGACGGGGCAAGAAAGATCCCGACTACCAAGCAATCCGCAACGAACAGGAAAAAGAGAAAAAAGAGCGCAAGGACTAGCCTTTTCCTTAGCGCCTAGGTCTAGGCAGGCTTTAAATTTTTTGGTATGATGACAGTATTGTGAAATGAGATGAAGATTTCGTTGGAAAGTGGGAATTTGGATGGCAGCCTATAGCAAGGAATTTGTTTTGACTGAACTTTTTTGTGATGCCTATGGAGACCTGACGATGAAGGGGATGGTGGACCTAGTTTTCCAATTAGTGGCTAACCAGGAATATGATTGGCCTTCTGACCTGACTCCAGCAGGCTACAATTGGATTGTTTTGAACCATCACTTTACTTGTCAAGCCCTACCACGTTTGGGCGATAAGGTCCGGTTAGAGACGGAGATTATTGAAGTCAACCGCTTCTTTGTCTACCGCTACTACCGCTTCTATGATTCAGGCGGTCAGGTTGTGGTCACGGGACAATCTCAGTTTAGCTTGATGGACTTATCTAAGCGTAAGATTGTCCGGATTCCTGACCAGCTCCAAGCTGAAAATACTGGTGAAAAGGCTGAACGTCCCTATCGTTTTAAAAAGACATTAAAGCAAGTTGATACTTTGTCAGAAGCAAGGGTTCACTATAGCGAAATTGATGCCAACCAGCACGTGAATAATTCGGTCTACCTCAGCTGGGTCCTTAACCAACTTCCAAGTGCTTTCGTAGCTGATCGCCGCGTCCAGACCTTCGATATCTCTTATGACCATGAACTAGGACTGGGTCAAGACTATCAGCTGGCAAGTCGAATTGAAGAAGAGGGGACACCAGCCCAAAGCTGGCACCAGGTTCTCATGGGAGAAAATTCCTGTGCCCGGATCCATGTGGGCTGGCTTTTACGAGATGGAAACTAAAGGAGAATTGTTTTGATTGAAGCAGAAACCTATCATATTATTGACCGCGTCCAATGGCGAGACTACCGGGAACGAGTTCACCCCTCGATTGAAATTCATTTAACGGAGAAACAATTGAGAAAGATTATCTCCCTCAATGATGAATTGTCGGTAACAGATGCCCTGGAAGTCTATGAGCCCCTGACCCAATTAATTGCTATTTACCGTGACAATTATAGCCGTTTGCAGCGGCGGCGCAACCACTTCCTAGGAATTGAAGCCGAGGTTCCACCCTTTATGATTGCGATTTCAGGCTCGGTAGCGGTCGGCAAGTCAACCACCGCCCGTCTCTTGCGGCTCTTTTTATCCCAGGCCTTCCCTGATTTAAATGTGGACTTAGTCACGACTGATGGTTTTCTTTATCCTAATGAGGAATTGGTTAAACGGGGGATTCTAAATCGCAAGGGCTTCCCTGAAAGCTATGATATGCCCAAACTTCTGCAATTTCTGACGGATGTGAAGAATAACAAACGGAATATTGCCTTTCCTGTTTATTCCCATGAGAATTATGATATTGTCGAGGGGGCTAAGCAGGTCTTGAAGAATCCCAATATCTTGATTGTTGAAGGCATTAATGTGCTCCAGTTGGATGACAAGGAGCAAGTGTTTGTGGGCGATTTTGCAGACCTATCAATCTATGTGGATGCCGATACGGCCTGTATTGAACGCTGGTATTATGAGCGCTTCAAGATGCTCATGCATAAGGCAGCAGAGAACCCTGATAACCACCATTACCGGTATAGTCAGATGGAGGAAGACCAGGCCATGGCAGAAGCCAAGCGAATCTGGCAAGAGATTAACCTGGTCAATTTAAATGAATACATCCTACCCACTCGCAACCGGGCTGATATGGTAATCCATAAGCGGGACAACCATTATATCGACCAACTCTGGATGAAAAAGTATTAGAAAAAGCGTGAAATCACGAGCTCATGATTTCACGCTTTTTTGTTAGTTATAAAGTTGGTCGACGCGTTCTTGGGTATCTGGATTATTGAGATAATCTTCGTAACCCGTGTCGATACGGTCTACCATACCATTGCCGCTGACATGGATGACACGGTTGGCAATAGTAGAAAGAAATTCCCGGTCGTGGGAGCTGAAGAGCAGGACGCCCTTGAAGCGGATGAGCCCTTCGTTGAGGCTGGTGATGGATTCCAAGTCTAAGTGGTTGGTTGGGTCATCCATGACCAGAACATTAGCCTTAGAAAGCATCAGCTTAGAGAGTAGGCAGCGAACCTTTTCCCCGCCAGATAAGACATTGACTTGCTTATTGACATCGTCGCCTGAGAAGAGCATCCGGCCGAGGAAGCTGCGCAAGAAGGTATTATCCTGCTCCTCAGGGGTCTTAGCATACTGCCAGAGCCACTCTAAGATAGTGTCTTGGCGGCCATCGAACTCGCTAGAACTGTCCCGTGGGAGGTAGGCTTGAGAGGTAGTAACACCCCATTTATAGCTACCAGAATCAGGCTCCATCTCGCCCATGATAATCTTGAAGAGGGCGGTAACGGAAGCGTCGTTGCGGCTCACGAAGGCGACCTTATCATCATTTTTGAGGTTGAAGGTGATGTTATCGAGAACTTTGACCCCGTCGATCGTTTTAGACAGCCCTTCAACAGTGAGGACGTCGTTACCGATTTCGCGCTCAGGTTCAAAGCCGACAAAAGGATACTTACGGCTGGAAGGACGGATATCGTCGAGTTCAATCTTATCCAGCATCTTCTTCCGTGAAGTCGCCTGTTTAGACTTGGAGGCGTTGGCAGAGAAGCGGGCGATAAATTCCTTGAGTTCTTTGACTTTTTCTTCTTTTTTAGCATTGGCATCGGCCTGCAATTTAGCGGCTAATTCAGAAGATTGCTTCCAGAAGTCATAGTTACCAACATAGAGCTGGATCCGCCCAAAGTCCACATCGCAAATATGGGTACAGACCCGGTTGAGGAAGTAGCGGTCGTGGGAAACAACGATCACGGTATTCTCATAGTCGATCAGGTAGTCGGCCAGCCATTCAATAGATGCGGCATCCAAACCATTAGTCGGCTCGTCCAAAAGCAAGACATCGGGGTTGCCGAAGAGGGCTTGGGCCAGTAAGACCTTGACCTTATCTTTTTCGTCCAATTCGCTCATTAATTGGTTGTGGACGGCTTCTTCAATGCCGAGGCCAGTGAGTAATTGGGCCGCTTCAGACTCGGCTTCCCAGCCATTCATTTCAGCAAATTGGGCTTCCAATTCGCCGGCACGGATGCCGTCTGCTTCGGTGAAATCAGCCTTGGCATAGATGGCATCTTTTTCATTTTTGACCTCGTAGAGTTCTTTGTTCCCCATGATCACCGTATCGATCACGGTATAGTTTTCGAAGCCAAAGTGGTTCTGGCTGAGGACCGATAGGCGTTCATTCGGGTCTAAGTTGACTTGGCCAGTTGAGGGTTGGATTTCACCGGATAGGATTTTAAGAAAAGTTGATTTACCTGCTCCGTTGGCCCCAATAATGCCGTAGCAGTTACCGGGGGTAAATTTTAAATTCACATTGTCGTAAAGTTTGCGATCTGAGAAATGCAAACTGACATTGCTGACAGTTAACATGGATGCTTTACCTCGCTTTTTAATTTATTGTTTCTCTCGAATATTACATGAAAGAGAGCAGGAAATCAATACTTACTGCTTATTTCCCTATTTTCTAAAGGAGAAGGGTAAGCGCTGGAACCATCTTTTCTTGGCTTGGCTAGGGCCTTGGCTGGATTTCTTGGCCAGGGCCTTTTTCATGAACTCTTCTTGGGCAGAGACTTCTGCCTTATCGTTTTGGACATAGGCATAGGAAGAGTCGGGGAGCTTGTAGCGGGCCTTAGTATTATCAGCAAAATAGACCTTGAGGATGTTCATGATTTCATTGTGGATAGAAGGATCCAAGATCGGAAATTCAATCTCCACCCGGCGAATCATATTGCGGGTCATCATGTCTGCTGAAGACAAGAAGAGTTTCTCCTGGCCGTTATTATGGAAGTAGTAGATCCGGCTGTGCTCGAGGAAGCGGCCAACGACAGAGATGACCCGGATATTGTCGGAAAGGCCGGGAATGCCTGGGATCAGGCAGCAGATGCCGCGAATGATGAGGTCAACCTGGACACCGGCCTGGCTGGCTTCATAGAGCTTACGGATAATATCCAAGCTAGTGAGTGAATTCATCTTAGCGATGATCTTACCATTCCCATATTTCTTATGCATTTCGATTTCGTCATTGATATCTTCGATATAAGAATCGCGAATATCGAAAGGCGAAACATGGAGGTGGTGGTAGTCGGGTTGTTCCGCATAGCCGCTCAGATAGTTGAAGAAGTTGGTGGCATCTTCACCGATTTCAGGATTGGTGGTGAGCACGCCCATATCGGTATAGCCCCGGGCCGTTTTATCATTATAGTTACCTGTTCCAAGGTGGACAAAGCGCTTAAGTTGCTTGCCTTGGCGCTTAACGACGAGGGAAATCTTGCTGTGGGTCTTGAGGTGGGACTTCCCATAGATGACATGGCAGCCAGCTTCTTCGAGGACCTTGGCCCATTGTACGTTATTTTCTTCATCGAAGCGGGCCTTAAGTTCGACTAGGACGGTGACCTGTTTGCCATTCTCTGCAGCTCGTTTGAGGGCCTTGACAATGGGCGAGTCGCTGGATACCCGGTAGAGGGTCATCTTAATAGCGATGGTCGCCGGATCATCAGCTGCCTGGGAGATAAATTCGACAATTGGGTCGAAGGAATCATAGGGGTGGTGGAGGAAGAGGTCTTTTTTCTCAATATATTCGAAGAGCCCTTCATGTTCCAGTTCAGGTGGGTAGACGGGGCTGAAGTCTTTGAAGGTCATTTCTGGGAAAGCATCCTCTAAGAGGTCGACCGCTTCGTTGAGACCAGTTAAGTCGAGGGGACCGTTCAAGAAGTAAGCATCGCGGTCCTGGAGTTGGAGCTCATCCATGAGGAAGGCCACATTTTGATGGAAGCTCTCAGGATCCACTTGGCGTTGGTCGAATTCAATCCGTACAGCGATCCCATTGCGACGCTTCTTAAGATAGTCTTCGATGACGACTAAGAGGTCCTGGGCCCCTTCTTCATGTAATTCCAGGTCCGCATTCCGGGTCACTCTGAAGTAGAAGCTGCTTAGCACCTGGTAGCCAGGGAAGAGTTCCCCGATAAAATATTGGACGATATCGTGGAGGTCAACTAGGTAGTGCTGGCCCTGCTTTTCAAAATGGTAGTAGCGGTCCAAGAGCTGGGGAATCGGTACAATGGCAATCTCTTCGCCTTGGTCACTCTGCAGGTTGACGAACAAGTTGCTGACCTTGTTATTTAAATTGGGAAATGGCCGATAAGCATCGATGCCTAGAGGGGTTAAGCCAGGGAAAATTTGTTCGTTAAAGTATTGCTTAACTTGGTCAATTTCCTTATCGCCTAGACTATCAACCGGACTGAAGTGGATCTTGTTTTTAGCACAAATTTGGGTTAAGCGGTCCAAGAGTTTGTATTGGTAGTCCACATTTTCTCGGTTGGCCTTGGCAATGGCGTCAAGCTGTTGGTCGGGCGTCCAGTGCTTCTTCGAGTCCCGGGTATCGCCCTGCATGTGGGACTGGTCTTGTAAGCCAGCTACCCGCACCATCATAAATTCATCGAGATTGGAGCTGCCGATGGCTAAAAAGCCCAAACGTTCGAGCAGGGGATTTCTTTTGTCCGCTGCTTCTTGGAGGACCCGGTAGTTAAAGGATAGCCAGGAAACTTCCCGGTTGTCATAGTAGTCCGGATTCTTAATATCTTTCGCTTTGTCTTCAGTCATAGTTTACAACCCTTCCTAAGTTTAAAACTTATAGATTATGCGCAGTCGTCGGAATAAAATCGAGCTGGATATCTCGGTCAATAATCCGCTCAATATGTTTCTTCTGATCTTCCGCACGGTACACTTCTGATATTAACGTACCATTGTAAAAAATACGTAAAATTAATGTATCATTTTGAATAATCATATCAACTGAACTTATAATATTGAAGTGTGAGTCATTGAGAGACTCTGAAAACTTGATTAAACCGCCCATTGCTTGGATCCGATCCAATTCGTCTTCTGTGAAGAGGTCTTGGAATTCTTCGCTGTATTGTTTAAAGAGTGTCTTATTTTTATAGGAAGCAATGAGGCTAATAGCCACCCGCTCTTTGTGGTCGAAACCATTCATGTTGGAGTTGGATAGCAGGTAAAAGGTGTGTTGGGAGGCGGATCCTCTTTCGATAAAGCGGCCGCAGAAATAGAGGTAGGCGCCATAGATGAGCAGGCGTTTCTCTTGCTCATTCCAGTCCAAGAATTCCTGCTGGCTGAGGCAGGTATAGACTTGGCGGACGATATCCACGCGTTGGGCGTGGTCTGCCATGGAGAAGTGGTAGGTGTTGGTTAAGCCCTCAATGGTCTGTCTCTGGATGTGGAAGATATCGTAGGGGGCAGGGTAGTGGTCTTCAATATATTCATAGAGGATGCCCTCGCGTAAACCGTATTGGCTGAATTTAAAGCAGGGGGCTTGGACACAGGCCATCAATTCGCTAAAGACTAGGCAAGCTGGAGTAATAATATCCGCCCGGTCGGTTGATAGTCCGTCCAATTTACGTAGTTCTTTATCGGACAAGGAGAGAAAGAGGTCCAGGGTATCTTCGAGGTCTTCTTCAGACATCTGATAATTATGGATACCGGCCAAGGGGTAGTCGTGCTGGAGTTGGTGGACCCGGGTGACGTTACGGGCTGACCCACCCACAGCAATAATGGGTAGCTGGGCTTCTTTAATGAAGTCGAAGTCGGTAAATTGTTTGCGTACAAATTTGCGGGCTTTTTTGATGGCGGACTTATCGTCATGGTCCTTGTCAGCAAAGAATTTTTCCGTTAGGGAGACCGCACCGAAAGGGAAGGAGTGGGAAGCTTGAATTTCTTTGTTTTTGAAATAGGTAATTTCAGTTGACCCCCCGCCGATATCGATGGTCAGCGCATCGTGGTCGGACATGGTGTGGATGATCGCATTGTAACCGTAGTAAGCTTCCTTGTCACCGGAGACGATATCGATCGTGATGCCTGTGCGCTCTTTGACCGTATCCAAAATTTCCTGGTAATTTTTGGACTGGCGGATGGCTGCGGTGGCCTTGGGGAGGAGCTTGTCTGCCTTCAGGATCTGGCTTTCGTGGGCGAAGTTATCGAGGATTTGGCAGAGTAGGTCAATCCCGGCTTGGTCCATGATACTTTCTTCATCTAAGTGGTGGTATAGGCGGGCTGGGATCTTAATATTTTGAATTTCATGCAGGCCAAAATGGTCGTCAATATCCACCACAATCAGACGGATGGTATTGGAACCGATGTCGACGAGGCCAATTCTTTCTTTCATGATAGGGTCACTCCGTTTCTAGACTTTTTTCACTGTCTAGTCCTAGTATAACGGAGACTGTGGAAAGTCTGTAGTAAAAAGCGGGGAGGATTTACACATTTTTTACATATTCATGTAAAATTTACGCTGAATTTACATTGATTTAATAATGGATGGTTACAATACAGATAGCTTAAATAAATCTTTGGAGGAAAGAATAAAATGAAATTTAATCAATTATTGAAATCAACCGTGATTTTATCCGGGCTCAGCTTGCTTTTAGCAGCTTGCGGTAATTCTGGCGACGCTGGCAGTGCAGATTCTGGCCAAGCCAATTCTGCTGACAGTGAAGGTAAGACTGAACTTGTTTTCTGGCATGGCATGGGCGGAGAAACAGGGAAAGCTCTAGATGAGTTAGTGGCAGACTTTAACAATTCCCAAGATGAAGTCTTCGTCAATGCCCAGTACCAAGGGACTTATGATGAAACCTTGACCAAGTTAAGATCTTCTGCTTCTGGTGAAGCGGTAGGGGCAGACCTGGTTCAAGTTTTTGAGCAGGGGACTGCCTTTATGATTGATTCAGGACTAACGGTTCCTGTTCAAGAATATGTTGATAAGAACAACTTTGACTTAAGCCAATTAGAACCTAACCTCTTAGCTTACTATAGCTTGGATGACCAGCTCCACTCCATGCCTTTTAACTCATCCACACCGATCTTATACTACAACAAGGATGTCCTTGAAAAGGCTGGTATGTCCGAAGCACCTTCTAACATGGAAGAAATCTTTGAGAATGCAGATAAATTAACTGAACAAGAGAGCGTCACCATGCCTATCTCAGTTGGAGTCTATGGTTGGTATATTGAGCAATGGATCAATAAGATGGGCGAAGATATGTTCAACAACGGCAACGGTCGGGAATCCGCACCAACGGAAGTTGTTTTCGATGATAATGGCTCGATGGAACGTGTCCTCGAAATGTGGAATGAAGGCGAAGAGAAGGGCTATATGCCGAATGTAGGCCGCGAAGGTGGACAACCTGAATTTGTTTCAGGTCAATCGGCAATGACCGTTGGCTCAACTGCCAATCTCCGTCAAATCTTAACCGAAGTGAACGACCGCTTCGAAGTTGGAACGGCTTATTATCCCGGTCTAACAGCTGAAGATGACCAAGGGGTATCAATCGGTGGGGCTTCCCTCTGGATGATCGATTCCGGAGATGATGCCAAGAAAGATGCGACTTGGAAATTCATCGAATACCTTGTATCACCAAAAGTCCAAGCTAAGTGGAATGCGGCAACGGGTTATTTCCCAGTTAACTTAAACTCCCACGAAGAAGAAGAGTTCAAGAAGAACTTGGAGGAATTCCCACAATTTGAAACAGCTATTAACCAATTACACGATTCTGAACCATCCGACCAAGGGGCTATTTCAGGGGTCAACCAAGAAGCTCGTCAAATCTATGAAGCTGAATTAGAAAGCTTGCTCAATGGGTCTGATGCACCAGCTGATGCGGTGAAACGGATGGCTGACCAAACTAATTCTGCCCTTGAAAACTACAACAAGGTTAACAAATAAGTCGAAAGCTCGATGATGCCATAAATAGCTGGGTGCTATCTCTCAGCTATTTATTCTTTTAGAAGGAGAGATCGGATTGGAAGCAAATATTCCTATGGTTAAAAAAGAAAAGAGCACCTGGAAGAAGCTGCAAGGTTATACCTACCTGATTCCAGCCATTTTAATCTTAGTGCTCTTTATGTTCTGGCCCTTTATCCAAACCATCGTCCGGAGTAGTTTCTTAACAGACGGAATGGGACGGAGCACAGAATTTATTTTATTCGATAATTATATTGAATTGTTTCAAAGCCCTAGTTTTTGGAACTCAATCATTGTAACCCTTAAATTTGTACTGATTGTGGTGGCGACGGGAGTGGTTATCGGCTTCGCGACCGCCTTGCTCTGCCAGAAAACTTTCCCTGGTTTGAAGTTTTTCTCAACTTCCTATGCCATGCCCATGGCTATTGCCTCGGCAGGGATGGCTATGATCTTCCAGGTCATGTTGAATCCGTCAATTGGGATTATCAACCAGGCCTTTAACATGTCGGTTAACTGGCTGACCGATCCCACTTTGGCTTTAATTGCAGTTGGTATTTTGACCGGCTGGTTGAATAGCGGGATGAACTTCTTATACTTTAGTTCGGGCTTGGCTAGTATTGATGATAGCCTCTACGAATCGGCTTCGATTGATGGGGCTAACTCTTTCCAACAATTTACCAATATTACCCTCCCATCCCTGAAACCGACTATGTTCTTCGTTCTGGTCACCAATATTATTAATGCCTTCCAAGGTTTCGGACAAATCAATATCTTGACCAAGGGTGGCCCTGGTGAAGCGACCAACGTGATTGTCTATGATATCTACCGCAATGCCTTTATGAACTACCGCTACGGTTTTGCTTCAGCGGAATCGGTTATCTTATTCCTCATCGTTATGCTACTCACCTTTATCATGTTTAGAGTCAGAAAGGGGCTAGACCATTAATGGAATCCGTACTCAGTCAAGACAAAAGTCTAAAGAAAGAACAAGCTAATCCGCCGCGGGGTAAATCCAAGAATCGCTGGTGGCTCTTAATCTTAAATGTGATCATGTGGCTCTTCGTGATGTTCCCTTTGATTTATGCCTTCTTAATGGCTATCAAACCAGCTAGTGAACTCTATAATCCAGAAAGCATCCTCATTCCGCAAGAAATTACTTTGACTAACTTTGTCGATGTTTTCTCCATGGCGCCAATTGCCACTTATATCAAAAATTCCCTCATTGTTTCCCTAGCTATCACAGCTTCGCAGATCGTTACCTCACTATTGGCTGGCTTCGCCTTCCAATTTATTGAATTTAAGGGCAAGAAGATTATCTACGCACTCATCCTATCGACCATGATGATTCCAGGGGAGGCAGTGATTATTTCCCAATTCTTGATGGTCTCTTCTTGGGGCTGGAATGATACCTTAATTGTGCTCATCGTTCCTTATATGGTTTCAGCCTTCAATATTTTCTTGTGCTGCCAAGCCTTGGAGAACTTCCCTTATGAAATTTACGAGGCAGCTAAGATCGATGGCTGCTCTGATATCCGCTTCCTGTTCACCATTATGACGCCGCTATTGAAACCAACAATTGGCGCCATGGCCGTACAATCTTTCTTATCGGGTTGGAATATGTACATGTGGCCACTCCTCGTTACCAATAATGACCAGGCGCGGACGGTTCAAGTTGGGATTGGCATGCTCAACAGTGTTGATTCTCAGTCCATGGTGCTCATGGTTGCAGGAGTTGTAATTTGTATGCTACCAAGTTTGGCTATCTTTATCTTCGGCCAACGGAATATGGTAAAAGGTTTAACGCAAGGTGCAGTAAAGGGGTAGAAAATGGCTAAAGTAGTTTTAAATAAAGTCGGAAAAATTTACGAAGATGGTTATAAGGCGATCCATAATATTGACATGGATATTGCCGACAAGGAATTTATTGTATTAGTTGGCCCTTCCGGTTGCGGGAAGTCGACCACCCTGCGTATGATCGCAGGCTTGGAAGACATCTCGGAAGGTGAGCTCTATATTGGAGATGACCTGGTCAATAATGTGCCGGCCAAGGACCGGGATATCGCCATGGTTTTCCAATCTTATGCCCTCTATCCTCATATGAATGTGCGGGATAATATGGCCTTTGCCATGAAGATGAAGGGTGTCTCCAAGGAGGAGCGCTACAAACGCGTTGAAGAAGTCGCTGAAGTTCTGCAATTAACGCCATTTCTCGACCGTAAGCCGGCTGCACTCTCTGGTGGGCAAAGGCAGCGGGTTGCTCTGGGCCGGGCCATGGTGAGAAAGCCAAAAGTCTTCTTGCTCGATGAGCCCCTCTCTAACTTAGATGCCAAATTGCGGGTCAGCATGCGTTCAGAAATTGTTCGCCTCCACCGTGAGTTAGGGACTACTTTTATTTACGTAACCCACGACCAGACGGAGGCTATGACCATGGGGACGCGGATTGCTGTTCTCAATCAGGGGCGAATTGAACAATTTGATACGCCGGACAATCTTTACCGCAATCCAGTCAATCGTTTTGTGGCTGAATTTATCGGGAGTCCGCAGATGAACATGATCAATGCTCGTTTGGTCCAAACCGATCAAGGACCAGCTATGCAGAGTGCTAATGAAACTTTCATGTTAACAGACGACTTAAAAGAACGTCTCCTGGTTGAAGCAGATGGCCGGGATATTTTAATCGGGATCCGTCCTGAAAACCTCTATCATGCAGAGAGTCGCGAAGGATCGAATGTTATCCATGTTCACGCCAACAATGTGGAGCAAGTTGGTTCAGACACCTATGTTTACTTTGACTTCCACGAAGCCGACCAAGAATGTACAGCCCGCTTCAACCCACCCATCCATATTCCCTATGATACGGATATCTATGTGGGCTTGGACTTGAGCCAAATTGTCTTATTCGATAAGGAAACGGGCGAATCACTCTTAGCTCCCAAGCGTTTTTAAAAATAATCGAGGAGGAAAATATGCAAATATTAGCGCACAGAGGCTACAGTTCCAAATTCCCAGAAAATACCATGCTTGCTTTTAGAGAAGCCTATGCCGCTGGGGCGGATGGTATAGAACTTGACGTCCAGTTAAGCCGTGATGGTCAAGTCGTGGTTTGCCACGATGAGACCATCGACCGAACCTCTAATGGAAGTGGTCGGATCATGGATTACAGTTTGGCGGAGCTCAAAAGCTTTGACTTTTCTAATGGTTTTGCTTCCATTGGCCCTAGCGAAGACCTGCAGATTCCCACTTTGGAGGAGGTCCTCCAGTGGCTGCAAGGCAATGATATGCTCCTTAACATTGAGCTAAAGACCAACCAATACCCATATCCTGGCCTGGCGCAAAAAGTAGTCGACTTGGTCCAAAAGTACCAGTGTGGGGCTCGTGTGCTCATTTCTTCTTTCAACCATTACAGCATCCAGCAGGTGAGGGAGCTAGCACCAGACCTATCTTGCGCCTTCCTTGAAGTCAACAGCATTATTTCGCCCGGCCGCTACTGCCAGGAACATGGGGCTGACTACTACCACCCCCATTTCTTCGCTATTAATGAGGCCATGTTGGAGGATCTCTTGGCCAAGGACATCAAGGTGAATGTTTGGACGGTGGATGGCCTCGATTTAACGGAGAGCCTAATGGACAGAGGGATTAATGGGCTCATCACCAATGACCCCGTTAGTCTAAAGGCATATCTGAAAGATCGTAAGCTCGAGATTGCTATTTAGAATCAAATCGCATGATCTTGGTAAAATTTTATTTTAATCCAGTAAAATGGACCCCTAAGGCCTTGATTGCCTTAGGGGTCCATTTGTTCAGCTATTTAAATTTAATAGATATCAGGTGCTTGCCCTAATTCAGCAGCTAACATCCAGATACGTTTTTCAAGGGCGTTTTGGTGACCTTGCAAGAGGTCATTGGTCACGCCGTCGCCTTCTTCATCCGCTTCAATGACAGCTTCACGGTAGAATTTAACCAGGTAACGGTAATTATCGAGGAGCTCAGCGAAACGTTCCTGGGTGGATTGGTCCCAGTTGCCTTTTTCATTGGTCAATTTGCTGTGTTCGATATATTCTTCCATGGTCGCATAGGGTGAACCGCCGATCGTAATGAGACGTTCGGAAACTTGGTCTAATTGTTCATCGATTTCGTCCATCCACTCGTCGAGGAGAGGGTGGAGGAAAAGGAAATTAGCCCCACGCATGTACCAGTGTGTCTTATGTAGGATCAACTTCATTTGGGTTAAGTCTGCAACTAATTGGTTGAGATTCTTTTTTGATTTTTCAAATGTCATGTTAAATTCCTCCTTGACTCTATTATAAACCTATTAGAGAAAATAAGCTATTTTAAATCTTTGTTGTAGTGGGCTCTTTCCCCGCCTATAGACTTAGGCCGTCTCCGGCAGGTGTTGACCCAAGCTTCACCAATCCGGTGGTGTTGGAGACGGAGAGGCACGCAGACTGGCAGGATGTGCATGCCAATCAAGGTGTTGCCGATATCAATACCGGCGTCGGCTTGGATGGCTTCAATGGCTATGGGGTCTTCAAAGCCCTTGTAGGCAGCGGTCGCAAAAGATCCGCCGGCCTTGGGTTGGGGAACTACATTGACTTCAATAGCATGGGGGAGGGCTTCCCGTTCCACAATTAAGGCGCGGTTCAAGTGCTCACAGCACTGGGCAGCCAGGTAAATGCCATGGGACTTGAGGGTGTCGTGAATCGTCTGGAAGACTTCCTGGCCAATCTCAGGTGAGGACTGGCTACCAATCCGCTCCCCAATGATTTCGGATGATGAGCAGCCCACCACAACGATTTGACCGGTTTTCAATTTGGCTTCCTGGATCAATTCTTCAACCAGGTCACGACATTCTTTTGCTAGAGATTCCATTACGATAACTTCCTTTCCTTTACGATCGTCTCTGTAATGGCATTGACACCTTCGTAAATGTCATCAAAAGTTGTTAAAAAGTCTTTAGTTATAATCGGATCTAGAACATCGTCATCACTTCCCAAGAATTCATTGAATAAGTAAATACGGTCATGGTAGGAGCTAGGGATACGTTCTAGGGCATCTTCTTTAACGTCTTGGTCCATGCAGATGATATAGTCGAACTTCTTACCATCCTTTGCGGTCAGTTGGCGGCTTTTCATTTTCCCGGGATCGATATGGAATTGTTCCAGGATTTTAATGGTTTCTGGATGGGGGGGATTCCCCACCCGCCAATCTTCAATGGCTGCTGAGTCGACAGAAATTTTACGTCTTAATTTTTCTTCTTTGACCTTTTGGCGAAGGACAGCTTCAGCCATGGGAGACCGGCAAATATTGGCCCGGCAGACAAAGAGAACACGAATGCGGTTGAAATTAAACATGGGCTTCCTCCAACTGTAATCATTTATTACTATTAGTATAACACAGTTAGAAGCTGCAGCGCTTGAGACTAGCCTTCTTTTTCGCGGTCAAGAATTTCTTGGATGGCTCCCGCAAGACCAGCCGCATTGTTAGACCGTGCTTGGTACTTGGCGGTTTCTTTAACTGCGTCTACGGCATTTTCCATGGCAAAGCTGTGGCCGGCAATTTCTAGCATGGGGATATCGTTATAATTATCGCCAATGGCTAGGACATGGTCGAGGTCGTAGCCGTGCTCTTGACAGTAACGTTTGAGGGCTGCTCCTTTATTAGCGTGGGTCTGGCTGATTTCAATATTATACTTGAAGGAAGAGGTGACATAAATGTCATCGAATTTTTGCAATAATTCTTTCTTGAGAGGGACCAGGTGGCGGTCAGGATCTTGGTGGGTGAAGGTAATCTTCACGATCTTTTGTCCTTCTTTATTGATCAGGTCCCTGAGGTCGTCCCGGTAGTCGATATTGGTGACTTCAGTCGATTGGGTGGCTCTAGTTTCCGCTTCCTCCTGGCTCATACCAACATTCATCTGCTGGATCAATCGGGTGATGCCTTGGATACGTTGAGTTCTGGAACTAGAATAGACATTCTTTGAGGTCATAGCTTCCATGTAGTAGCCGAGTTCACGTCCCCGGTCAAGGATAGCCAGGGCTTCTTTATCCGCCAAGGGAATTTCATAATCAACCGTCCCGTCCCGGTCAAAGGCGATTGCCCCATTGAGACCGATAATCGGACAGCGAATACCTGCATCATTGAGCACAATCTTAGCTTCTTCAAAGTTACGTCCGGTACAGACAATGAAAGGGATTCCTAGGCTGTAAGTATGCATGATGGCATCAATATTTGCCTGGGGGATTTCCATATTACCATTGAGTAAGGTCCCGTCCATATCTGAAGCAATCAGTTGAATCATCACTAATTTCCTCCTATAATAAGTTTATCTTAAGTCTATGTCTATTCTACCATTTTAAGGCCGAAGAGACTAGAAATCTGCTAGTTAAAAGCAAAAGGAGGCTTTCCATGCATCAAATTATCGAGAACCAGTGGCAAGAGGTCTTGGACCCCGTTTTTGAAGGCCCCACTTACCAA
Organism: Aerococcus sp. HMSC23C02; assembly: GCF_001806805.1. Classification (NCBI taxonomy): domain Bacteria; kingdom Bacillati; phylum Bacillota; class Bacilli; order Lactobacillales; family Aerococcaceae; genus Aerococcus; species Aerococcus sp. HMSC23C02. Next base: position 39,962 of record NZ_KV786062.1, read on the forward strand.
AAGCTACGCGAATTTTTAAAGAAGGAATACCAAGAACAGGTGGTTTACCCCGATATGTTCCACATCTACGAGGCCTTCAAACGGACGGACTTTAGCCAGGTCAAGGTGGTTATCCTCGGTCAAGATCCCTACCATGGTCCTAAGCAAGCCCATGGCCTCTCCTTTTCTGTGCAGAAGGGGGTGGCGATTCCGCCATCCCTGCGCAATATCTACAAGGAATTAGCGGACGATGTGGGCTTTCAGCCTGTCCAGCACGGGAACTTGACGGAGTGGGCGGACCAGGGGGTGCTCTTATTGAACTCGGTTTTAACTGTCCGCCAGGGTCAGGCCAACTCACACAAGAACCATGGTTGGGAAGAGCTCACGGACTATGCGATTGCCCAACTCAACCAGCGCCAAGAGAAGATCGTCTTTATTCTCTGGGGAAATGCGTCAAAAGCTAAGCGTCCTTTGATCGATGAGACCAAGCACGCTGTCTTGACTTCGGTCCATCCCAGTCCCTTGTCGGCCCACCGCGGCTTCTTTGGCTCCAAACCTTTCTCTAAGTGTAATCAAATTCTCGTAGGGGACGGACAAGAGCCGATTAACTGGCAATTAACGCCCTAGTGCTTGACCTGGCACTGGCATTGGCCTGGCAGGCAGGAACATGTCACGGCTTGCGGCGCCTTCTTATCCAAGGCTTCTTGGATACGGTCGATCATGTCTTGGGAGAGGGGGTTGTCTTCAATACATTGGACGATGAGCTCTCCGGCCTGGCACTGGCAGAGGTTATCAAAAATCGTCTTCAGTTCCAGACGACTGGCTTCTTCCTGGCTAACCTGGGCCCGGTAGATATAGGACCGGCCTTGTTTCTCTTTGGCCAACCAGCCCTTGTCTACTAGGCGGCGGATCAGGGTCTTGATGGTGGAATCTTTCCAGGCCATGGCTTCGGCTAGGCAATCAATAATATAGCGGCTGCTGGCTTCTTTTTGGGCCCAGATCACCCGCATGATTTGCCATTCTGCTGGGCTGACGGATTTTTCTTGTCCGGATAACATTTGATCATCTCCATTTTGGCTACATTTGTAAACGATATATCTTTTTAAAAAGGACTGCTCGAGCAGTCCTTTTTGGTTCTACCGAACATTCCTTAACTTAATTGGGAGAGGAAGTAAGGAATATCTTTTTATCAACATCTTTTGCTAGTACACCTATAGTATAAGACCTAAATGTGAATATTCTATGAATTTCAGAGAATTTCTTTCTCCAACCAGGCTCCGATGTAGGCGAAGACCTTCTCTTCCTGGTTATAGAAGAAGAGCTCGTGGCCATGGCCTGGAAAACGCTTGGTGGAGACCTGGCAGAGGCCTTGTTTTTCGAGCTCGGCCTTGAGCCGCTCCTGTTCATTTTTTCTAAAATGCAGGGGGTCTGACCCACCGTTGAGGATGAGGATGGGCAGGTCTGGGCGGATTCCCTGGGCCCAGTTTCTTTGGCTGGCATGCTGGGCGAGGTCGAGAACAGCTTGGAAACCTGCATTGGTGAAGACGAAGCCAGTCAGGGGCTCTTCTTTGAGGCTTTGGCCCGCCCGCCAGGTGGCTTGGTAGGCGGGGGAGTCCTTGGCTTTAACCGGCTCTTGTCCGAAGATGAGTTGGTGGAGCTTGAGATTGGTCTCTCGCTTACTTCGCAGTGTGAGGACTTGGAGGGCCCGTCGCAGGCCACCGATGAAGGGGACATGGGCGTGGCTAGCGGATAGGATGCAGGCATCAATTTCCTGGCTGTAGGCCTTAAGGAAGAGCCGGGTGACATAGGCCCCCATGCTATTGCCCAGCAGGATATAGGGTAAGCTAGCCTTTTTGAAGGCTCGGACGACGGCTAGGGTATCGGCAACCAAGATGTTTTTGGCTCGGCTAGGCGCTCCGAGGTAGCCCAGGCTATGGTTTTTGCGGGCGAGAGCACCGTGGCCTAATTGGTCATGGGCGATAACCGTCAGCCCCCGCTGGTTGAAATAGTGGGCCAATTTTTCATAGCGGCCGCCATGTTCGGACATGCCATGGACCACATGGAGGATGGCCCGGGGCTGGTCAACTTCCCAGGCATGGACAGGGACATAGGGGCGGTCTTTTAAGGCTGAGGGGATATGGGTGTAGACTTGGTAGGTCACGGCGCGGCTCCTTTTCTAAATTAGTTAACTCTTCTTGCATGATAACTTAAGCTTGTCCTCATTTCCAGAGATTTTGATTAAAGTTCGATGATTTAATTTACAAGTCATCTTTAGGGTGCTAAAGTAGTATGAAGGAGAATTATTCTCAGACCATGGACCGTTAAAATTAAGAGATAAAGAGGGTTGCAAATGAATAAAATTGGTTTTGATACGGAAAAATACCTGGCCCACCAGTCCAAACATATCCTGGATTGCGTGTCTGGCAAGGATAAACTTTATATTGAATTTGGCGGTAAATTGATCGGCGACAAGCATGCCAAGCGGGTCCTTCCTGGTTTCGATGAAGACGCTAAGATGAAGCTCTTGGCGACACTCAAGGACCAGGCTGAGATCATTATTTGTATCTATGCCGGCGATATTGAAAATAACAAAATTCGCGGCGATTATGGGATTCCCTATAATGAAGATGTCTTGCGTTTGATTGCGGAGTACCAGCGCTATGGGATACCTGTTAACAGTGTCTTACTGACCCGCTATAATGGCCAACCCAATGCTAAGGCCTTTATGACCAACTTGGAAAACCGCGGCATTAAGGTCTATGCCCATGAAGCTATCAAAGGCTATCCGACTGATATTGAAGCGATTTTTGGCGACCAAGGTTTCGCCAAGAATGCTTATATTGAGACCAGTAAACCTGTTGTGGTGGTCACTGCTCCGGGGGCTGGAAGCGGCAAACTCGCCACTTGCTTGAACCAGCTCTACCATGAACATACCCGGGGAGTGAATGCTTCTTACGCCAAGTTTGAAACCTTCCCTGTCTGGAACCTGCCCTTGAAGCACCCGGTCAATATTGCCTATGAGGCCGCTACGGTGGATCTCAAGGATGTCAATATGATCGATAACTACCACTATGAAGCTTATGGGGAAGTGGCTGTTAACTACAACCGGGATATCAACATGTTCCCAGTCATCCGCCGCATTATTGAAAACATTACGGAAGCCCCATCCGTTTATAAATCGCCAACCGATATGGGAGTTAACTGTATTGCTGATGGGATTATTGATGACGAGCTCTGCAAGAAGGCAGCTGAGCAAGAGATTATTCGCCGCTACTTCGCTATTGAAAACGACTTTGTCAAAGGCACCTTGGACGAGGATTGCCGGCGCCGGATGCAAATTATTATGGAAGAAAGTGACCTCCATGCGACGGACCGGGCAGTTGTCCAACCAGCCCGCGACTATGAAGCTGAAGTCCAAGAACGCTTCGGCAAGAACGAGATCCAAGGGGTGGTTGCTTTGGCCCTGGAAGATGGACGGATCGTTACCGGCCGGACTAGCGAGATTATGGATGCTTCAGCGGCTGTAATTGTTAACAGTCTCAAGGCCCTGGCCGGCATCAATGATGAGATCGACTTGATTGCCCCTATGATCCTCAACACCATCCAAGATCTCAAGCGGGAGGCTCTCCACAGTCGGGTGCCTGTCCTGACGACCAATGAACTCTTGATTGCCTTGTCCATGAGTGCGGTAACCAATCCGACTGCTAAGGCAGCTTACGACCAATTAGAGGCTTTGGAGAACTGCCAGGCCCACGCGACTTTCATCCTCAGCCGGGAGAATGAAAAGACCATCAAACGTTTGGGGATTGATATTACCAATGATCCTGTCTATTCAGCAAATAATTTACTGGCTAACTAGGGTGCAAGTTGGCAAAAAGATAATAAAAATTAGTCAACGTCTAACTGTGCTGGTAGCATCCGTTTCGCTTTTGAATTTGGCCCTTAAAAAGCCATGGAATCGGTTCGAGCCTAGGTCTCTCACCTAGCGAGCTTCAAAGGGCTAGTAAGGCTTACGCCAACTATCCCTAATTCACATCTAGTCGGGTTCGCAAGAGCAGCTTTGGAGTGCTTTCGCAAGTCGGAAATGTGCAAGCCTTGCTTGCCCTTATCCCGACTTACTCCAAGCATCCAAAGCTGAACGCTCTTACTCGCACCCTGATGCTTGCTTGGTCACGGCTAAGGGCCAACTTCAACGCTTCACTACTGCTCCAAGGTAAAGGGCATAGAATTTTTTAATTTATCAGTCAGCAATACAAAAAGAGCTTAGAAATAGAAAATAAAAAATCTCGGTTCTCTCCTTTTCTGGAGGGAACCGAGATTTTTTGATTGTCCTGTTATCAGTTAATTGCAGTGATGAGCATCCGTTTCGCTTTTGAATTTGGTCGTTGAATGATTAGAGGATCAACACGGCTGAAGCCGTCTTGTAC
>NZ_KV786062.1:44387-77971 GCF_001806805.1 Aerococcus sp. HMSC23C02
AAGGCTGCGCTAGCAGCGTTGCTACCTTCTTCTCACCTAGCGAGCTTCAAAGGGTTCGTAACGGATTATGTCGACGATCCCTAATTCACATCTAGTCGGGTTCGTAAGAGCAGCTTTGGAGGGCTTTCGCAAGTTGGAAACGTGCAAGCGGGGCTTGCCCTTATTCCAACTTACTCCAAGCATCCAAAGCTGAACGCTCTTACTCGCACCCTGATGCTTGCTTGGTCATGGCTAAGGGCCAACTTCAAAGCTCCACTCCTGCTCATAAGGGTAACGGCTTTAAATAAATTCATTACTTGAAATAAAAAGTATAAAGAAAACTCGCTTACCATATCTACAAATGATAAGCGAGCATATTTCTTTAATAAGAAGGTGCTGGATTAGTGTTAGTTTGGTTGCCTCCAGTTGTGCTTCTTGTTCCTTGAGTTGTATCAGTTTGTGCGGATTGTGCACCTGTATTAGCCCCTTGATCAGGTGTATCAGTTTGGCTTCTTGAGGTCTGCCCGCCATTTGTTGCTGACTGGCCTTGTTCATAACCATCTTGTCCTTCCACCTGGCTATCCGATACAGATCGGCTAGACCGCCCGGAGCTGTCTTCGTAGTCTTCGTCGCCGTAGCCAGATTGGTAAGTGGATTCGTAGCTTGGTGTCCGGTTGTAACGGCGGGTAGAGTGGCTGTAGTAGCTGCCGTTAGGGTCCAAGTTTCCAGGACTTGATGCAGAGTTTTTGAATTCTTCGTAGAGGTTTTCATTGATCAAGTCGCGGGTGGTTTGGCTGTAAGGCGTCGAAGCTGTGGCGAGACGGACTGGGTTGGATAAGGCCACAAGGTTGGCTTCATGGACGGTATCAGGTTTTTGCCAGTCTTCATTGTGGGCCCCATTAGAAACGTAGTCCATCATCTGCCGGTAGAGGTAGTCGACCGCATGGCCGGCGCTTTCTGTGATGTATCCATTAGGGGAGTTTGGATTGTCATAACCCATCCAAATGGAGATTGAATAATTAGTGGTAAAACCGGACATCCAGCGGTCTGGTGCGGCTCCAGATGGAATATTGAAGCGGGCAATTTGATCGTCTGTATAGTTGGTCGTTCCTGACTTACCAGCTTCAATGATGCCGCCATTATGGTAGGGGGCAGAGAGGCCTTCGGTGAAGACCGATTTCATCATGTCGGTCAGGATATAGGCGGTGGATTCCCGCATGGCTTGGCGGCTTTCGCCTGAGACTTCAACTTTTTCATTGTTAAGGGTAACGAAATAATCCACAGCCTTAGGTTCATTGTATTCCCCATAGTTCCCCACGGCTGCAAAGGCGGCCGATAATTTCAAGGGTGTGATTTCCCCGCCAATCGAATTGGATTCATAGACACCTTCGCCGTTATTGAGGTTAATGTCTAAGTTATTGAGGAAGTCATTCACTTTTTCGGCGCCTACTGCTTGGAAGACCTTGAGGGCCGGGATATTCCGTGATTCGGCTAAAGCCTGGCGCATAGTGATGAGGCCCTGGTGCTGACGGTCCCAGTTATTGATCGGGTCGCCGCTGCTGTAGCGGTAAGGCTCATCCTTAACCCCTGTCGCCGGGCTGATATTTAAGTGTTCAATAGCAGGGCCATAGTCACTCAGAGGCTTAATAGAAGAACCGACGCTCCGGTTTAACTGGGTGGCCCGGTTTAAGCTCAAAGCTTCAGTCTGGTTACGGCCGCCGAAGAGGGCAATAATATGTCCTGTCTTGGTATCGACAATTGAAGCGGCAGCTTGAACTTCAGAATCTTGGAAATAAGCGCCGTTCGGATCGTTCAAGAGTTCGGTAATATAGTTTTGGGTATTCATATCCAAGTGGGTATAGATCTTCAAACCGTCTGACCACATGTCGTAACCAGCGGCCTTGACATCCTCAGCCACTTGTTGGATATAGGAATCCACCACTTGGTTGACGGAATTTTCTTTTTCACGGTTTTCTTCTAATGGCTGGAGTCCGTCATCGATTGGTGTATTGACCGCAGCTTCATAGTCTGCTTGGCTGATCTTGCCATTTTCCAGCATTTCGGAGAGCACTAAGTCGCGCCGTTCCTTAGCTGCCTCAGGATTCGTATAGGGGTTGTAATTATTCGGCGCTTGGACCATCCCAGCTAGGAGGGCGGTTTGCGGCAAGCCAAGATTATTTAAGCTAGTGCCATAGTAGACCTCAGCTGCCGTCCCCATGCCATAGACCCCATTAGCCATATAAACCTTATTAATATAGAATTCGAAAATTTCTTTTTTGGTATAGTTTCGTTCGAGCTGGAGGGCGAGCATCATCTCCTGGACCTTGCGCTTATAGGTCTGGTCTTCGGACTTAGTTGAAAAGGCAGACAGCTTGACTAATTGCTGGGTCAGGGTAGAGCCCCCTTGGGATATTCCCCCGGCTCTGATATTGGCAATTAGAGAGCCGATAATCCGTTTGGGGTCGATCCCGTTGTGCTTCATGAAGCGCTGGTCTTCGATCGAAGTGACGGCATCAAAGGTCAATTGAGAAATTTCATCTTCTTTGACAATGCGACGTTCATTCTGGCTGGTTTCAAAGATCTCCTGCCCTTGGTTGTCGTAGACAATGGAGGCCATGGACCCCCGCAATTCGTCTTCAGTCAGTTCGGGTGCGGTGAAGGCCCAGTAGGCGAAGACTAGGCCCAAGAGGAGGGCTATGACGGCAAAGAAACCGACGATAGCAAGGATGATTTTTTTCCAAAGTGACTGATTTGATAAGGCCTGGCGCGGTTGTCGCTTCTTATTGTAGCGCTGGTGGCGGCGGTCTTTTTCAGACATATTAAAACCTTCTTCCTATAAATATGAATCAGTGACTAATGGCTTTTGCCATAGTCTGCAATATATTGGTCTATCAAGGGGAGATAATCTAAGTAAGGTTGGTATTTTAGGGCGATGGGATAGGCATAGTCTTCAATTCGCTGGAAGGGGATGGAAGACCGTTCACTATCCTGATAGGCCCGCCAGTCTTCAAGCAAAGCTTCGATAGGGTACAGGTAGGCTTCCTGGCGCTTAGAGAACCAAAAGATTACAAAGCTCAAGCCGCCCGCCTGGCTGCAGGCAGTCATATGCTTGACTTGGTGGTCCTTGATATTATTGAGCGGGAAGCTCTGCAAGCGGTCAGACTGCTTGGCTTCGAAGTCCACATACCAACCCTTGTAGATGCCATTGTAGTCGGTGGTCGATGCCTGGCGATAATAGGCCTCTGTAATCTTGGCCCGGGCTCGCTTGGGATAGTCCACTTTAACCACCTGGATAGGGGTCGGTTTTTTATGGATAACTGCAAGCCCGCGGTTGAGGTACCACTGGTTGGATTGGTTCAGCATGTTCTCAAGCCGCATCCCCCGCTGGCCGAATTGGACCTTTTTAGCCTTAGGGCCAGGTCGGGACTTGGCCTGATCCCGTTTTCCTTCAAAGTTTTTACCATTTGGGTAACGCATCAGATCGTCTACTCCTCCAATCTATCCCTATAAGTATAGCAATTTTACCGGATAAAAGGAATAAATTGCACAAAAATTAACACAATTATAACACGCCTGCAAGCTTCTTAATACATGTGGAGAGTGTGACAAAAGTCGTTCAGGTCTGAATCACTGGAGCGAACTATGGTCAAAGGTTGACCAACCTTTGACCATAGTTCGTGAAGTGGATGTCAGGCCTGAGTTTTGGAACTGGTTTTTGGAAAAGTTAGTAAATAAAGAAGATTGTAAAATTTGGGATAAGAACTTTATTTGGTTTAAACTAGACATTTTAAGCTTTTTAGTGTAATATGTCAAAATGTGAACGATGATATGCCTATAGAGGCAATTTGCTTGATTAAAAGCTATCAATCGATTAATCTAAAAATGAAATTTTGAAGAGTTAGGGGAATTAATACATGACAGTAAATTTTGAACAGACAAGTACTAATGAAGGCGTTCTACACTTTACCGTAGCCCAAGAAGATGCCCAAAAGGCTATGAAACAAGCTTACAAACGTGTTAAAAAAGATGTGAGCGTACCTGGCTTCCGTAAAGGGAAAGTGAACTACCAAGTCTTTGTTAAGATGTTTGGGGAAGCTGCTTTGTACGAAGATGCCATTAACCTGGTTCTCCCTCAAGCCTATGCCCAAGCCGTTGAAGAATCTGGTTTGGATATTGTTGGCCAACCTCAATTCGATATCGAAAAGATGGAAAAAGGCCAAGACTGGGAATTCAAGGCTGAAGTTGCTACTAAACCAGCTGTTAAATTAGGGGACTACAAAGACCTTAAAGTTGCTAAACAAGACCGTGAAGTCAGCGAAGAGGAAGTTAACCAACGCCTAGAAGCTGCTCAAAATAACTTGGCTGAACTCAGCCTTAAAGAAGGCCCTGCTGAAGAAGGCGATACCGTAGTGATCGACTTTGAAGGCTTTAAAGATGGCGAAGCCTTTGAAGGTGGTAAGGATGAGAACTACTCCTTAGAGCTCGGTTCAAATAGCTTTATCCCTGGCTTTGAAGACCAATTAGTTGGAGCTGAAGAAGGCGACGAAAAAGATGTGAAGGTAACCTTCCCTGAAGAGTACCATGCCGAAGACTTAGCTGGTCAAGAAGCAATCTTCAAAGTGAAAGTTCATGAAGTGAAGACTAAAGAAGTTCCAGAACTTGATGATGAATTCGCTAAGGATGTTAACGAAGAAGTTGACAGCTTAGATGAACTAAAAGACCTCTACAAGAAAGAAATCGAAGAAGCTAAAGTTCGCCAAGCTGACGATGCACGTGATGAAGAAGCTATCCGTCAAGCGGTTGACAATGCTGAAATCGAAGACCTACCACAAGCGATGGTTGACGAAGAAGTGAACCATCAGTTAGAACACTACTTAAATGAAATGCAACGCCAAGGCATTAGCCCTGACTTGTATTATCAATTAACTGGCACTTCAGAAGAAGACCTCCGTCAACAATTTTCTGAAGATGCTGAGTTACGCGTGAAGACAAACTTAATCCTTGAACAAATCGTTGCCGATGAAAATATCGAAGCTAGCGACGAAGATGTTGAAGAAGAAATCAAGTCCTTAGCAGAAACCTACAACATGCCTGAAGAACAAGTTCGTCAAGTTGTTACTCCAGATATGCTGAAACGTGACATTGCCCTTAAGAAAGCCATGAGCTTGATCACAGATTCTGCGATTGAAGAATAAGCTTTTTATTGAGAAAGAGAGGTTGGAGTTGGAACAGTTGACTTCAACCTCTTTTTTTGACAAAATTAGTTGATGTGTAAGAAGGGAGAGAGGCAATAAATGTTTAATGATGATACGGGTCAAGTTCACTGCTCATTTTGTGGCAAGTCCCAAGACCAAGTGAACAAAATTATTGCTGGTCCAGATGTCTATATTTGTAATGAATGTGTCAGCCTGTGCCAGGAAATAATTGATGACGAAGCGCAAATGGAAATTTCGGATGAGCTGGTCATGGTAGACCCACCCAAACCAGCGGAAATCCATGAAGTCTTGGACCAATATGTGATCGGCCAAGAAGATGCTAAGAAAGCCTTATCTGTTGCCGTTTATAACCACTATAAACGTGTCAATAGCAACCTTCAAACAGATAAGGATAATGAAATTGAAGGGGTCGAACTGCAAAAGTCTAATATCTGCCTGATCGGGCCAACCGGTTCTGGGAAGACTTACCTTGCCCAAACCCTAGCCCGCTTGCTGAAGGTACCTTTTGCTATTGCCGACGCAACCTCGCTGACGGAAGCGGGTTATGTTGGGGAAGACGTGGAAAACATCTTGCTTAAACTCCTTCAAGCTGCCGATAATGACCCTGAACGGGCCCAGTACGGGATCATCTATGTGGATGAAATCGATAAAATCGCCCGTAAATCTGAGAATGTCTCCATTACCCGGGATGTCAGTGGGGAAGGGGTCCAACAAGCCTTGCTGAAAATCTTGGAAGGGACTACCGCTAATGTTCCCCCACAAGGCGGCCGTAAGCACCCCCAACAAGAGTTTATTGAATTAGATACGACCAATATCTTATTTATCGTTGGCGGCGCTTTCGACGGGATCGAAAATATTGTCAAAGAACGTCTGGGCGAACGGGTGATTGGCTTTGGCCAAACAGCGGAAAAGGAAAGCCCTGAAGAGAAGAAACAGATCCTTAACCATATTATTCCGCAAGATCTCCAGTCCTACGGTTTAATCCCAGAGTTTATTGGCCGCTTACCAATTATTACCGTGCTCGATAAATTGACTGAAGAAGACCTGGTGCGGATTCTTTCCGAACCAAAGAATGCCTTAATCAAGCAATACAAACAATTGCTGGCCTTGGATGATGTGGAATTGGAATTCACTGACCAAGCCCTCCAAGCCATTGCCAAGAAGGCGATCGAACGTAAGACCGGTGCTCGGGGCTTGCGGGCTATTATTGAAGAGAGCATGATTGATATTATGTATGATATCCCTAGCCATGACCAGGCAGCCAAGGTTATCGTCACAGAAGACGTGATCAACCAAGAGGCCCAGCCTGAGATTTATGATGCTGAGGGCAAGGCTATTAAAGACTAAGCAAGGATAGTAACGCAAGAGGTTGGGAAAAGTCCCAGCCCCTTTCGTTTTTATTGATAGGAGGGTAGGACAATGCAAGTTCACCAAGTGGAATTCTTAATTAGTGCGGTGCGCCCCGAACAATACCCGGAAGCCGACCGCCCTGAGATCGCCCTAGCTGGCCGGTCAAATGTAGGCAAGAGTTCCTTTATCAACACCATGGTCCGGCGGAAAAATATTGCACGGACCTCAAGTAAACCAGGAAAGACCCAACAATTAAACTATTATTCCGTTGAAGATAGTCTCTATTTTGTTGATGTGCCGGGCTATGGCTATGCCCGGGTGAGCAAGACCGAAAAGAAAAAGTGGCAGGAGATGCTTGAGCGCTACTTCAGGACCCGGACCAATTTAGTGTTAGCCCTCCTTTTGGTGGACTTCCGCCATGCACCAAGTAAGGAGGATATCCAAATGAAGGAATTCTTCGAAGCCTATGAGATTCCTTATTTTGTGATCGCTACTAAATCTGATAAGGTCAAACGATCCCAGTGGAATAAGCACCTGGCTCAGATTAAAGAGACTCTAGACCTAGTAACGGAAGACCAGATCTTACCTTTTTCTTCGAAAACGGCAGAAGCTAAGGATGAAGCCTGGGAGATTATCGAAGATGTCATTGCAGGAGCCTATGAGGACTAAGCCTTTTCTTGCAATTGGCTAGAACTTGAAGTATACTATACAATGCACAATCCTATGTCATTAAGAGGGTGACCCAGTGGCAAAAGCAATACCAAATGAAGTGGTCCAATCCATCAGAGAACAAGTTGACATCCTGGATATTGTTGGGGAATATGTGGACTTGCAAAAACGCGGGAAGAACTACTTTGGCAAGTGTCCTTTCCATGATGAACGGACGCCATCTTTTTCTGTTGAAGCAGACCAGCAATTTTTCAAGTGCTTTTCCTGTGGTCGGGGCGGCAATGTCTTTTCTTTTATAATGGATATCGAAGGCTGTTCTTTCCAGGAAGCGGTGGCTTTGGTTGCGCAGAAGGGCCACGCCAGTGTCGACTTTGACTTTGAAAGTAACACTAACCGTCAGCGAAGGAGATGGTCTGCTGAGGAAGAAAACTTAATTGCCATCCATGAAGAGGCTAAGGATTTCTACCATTATCTTTTGACGGTAACCCAGTATGGTCAGGAAGCCATGGCCTATTTAAAGGGCCGGGGCTTTAGCCGAGAAACCATTGACCGCTATCAGATTGGCCTTGCCCCTAAGGATGGTCAGCTTTCTTACCAGCATTTGCGGACCAAAGAATTTTCAGATGAGGCCCTAATCGCTTCAGGAATCTTTATCCGGAGCGACTATGACCAAGCAATTCGCGACCGTTTTGCCGGTCGACTCATCTTTCCCCTCCGCAGTCCGGAAGGGGAGACCCTGGCTTTTTCTGGACGGATCTTGCCTGATGATTCGGGAGAAACAAGTCAGCAGGCCAAGTACCTGAACAGTCCGGAAACAGCTCTCTTCCAAAAGAGCCGCTTTCTCTTTAACCTGGACCTGGCTCGGCCAGAAATTCGGAGGGTCAAGGAAGTCATTCTTTTTGAAGGTTTTATGGATGTGATCAAGGCTAGTGAAGCAGGGATCAAGAATGGCTTGGCCTCAATGGGGACCAGCTTGACGTCCGCCCATATCCAAATGATCCGTCGGCAGACGAAAGAGGTCTTATTGGCCTATGACGGGGATAAACCCGGGATTGAAGCGGCCTACCGTGCGCTTGACCACTTTGCTGAAGAAGCACCGGATGTCAAAATTCACGTTTGTGTCTTTCCCGATCAAATGGACCCGGATGAATATATCGAGCACTATGGCAGTGAGCAGTTTGGACACTTTATTGTCAACCAACGCCTGTCCATTATGCATTTCTACCGGTATTACTACCGCATGCACTATGATTTGGCGACTGACTCAGGCAAACTTCAATATATTGAAGCCATTATTCAACGGATTGCCCGCCTGGATACAGCCGTGGAGCAGGAACTCTACCTCAAGGAGCTGAGCCAAGAGACCCAGCTGGCCGTAGATAGTCTCAAAGAACAACTTCTCCAAGTTCAGCGCGACCTGGCTCAGCAAGGAGCTTCTCGTCAGGACAATTCACCGCTTAGAGAAGGGGCAGATACTTCCTGGCAAAGCCTGTCTCGCCAGCCGGCTCAAGAGGCTTATAGTCCCTTAGAGATTAATGAAATGCACTTATTCAATCGTTTATTGAAGCAAGAGGATGCCTGGGTCATGCTCAAGGTAAAGTATCCAGATTTTCAGTTCCAGTCGGTTAAAATGCAGACACTGTTCACTTTGTTGGAAGCCTACCGCCAGGACCAGGGGGATAATTATTCCCCTCAGGCCTTCTACAACCGCTTATTAGACCAGGCAGACCAGGCTTTACTGGTAGATATTTATTGTTTGGACACACCAGAAGAAGTGACAGATATGGAAATTGAGGACTTGGTCTTTAATATCACGACTAAGACGGATCTGAAATCCCAGTTAGCAGCCCTCAAAGACGAAATGGAGCAGGCTAAGCTGACCAATGACCAAGCGCGGATTGGCGACTTAAACCTTAGACGGATTCAAATATTGAGACAGATGAAAAGATAGTAAATGGGGGAGATTTATTTGGCTAAAGCAGACGATAAAAAACCGAGTTTAAAGCAAGCAAGCAAAGCTTTAATTAATGAAAAACGCATCTTTGGTTCCATTCGCTATGATGAATTAAGCGACACCATTGCCCAACCTTACGGCCTAGATGACAAGCAAATCGATGACCTGATTGAACAATTTGAAGAAGCCGGGGTAGCCGTAGTGGATAACGACGGTGGCCCAACCAACCGCCAACTCCAGCGGACCGCTGAAAAATCAGACGAGATCAAAGAAGAAGAAATTGATGACGAGACCATCGATGAAATTGTTGATAAGGATAAGAAGACCAATAAGAAAGCGGACAGCAAGAACACCAAGGACAAAAAAGCTAAGGACAAGGAAGAAGAGGACGAAACCAGTATTCCAGCTAATGTCAAGATGAATGACCCTGTCCGCATGTACCTCAAAGAAATCGGTCGGGTTTCCCTACTGACAGCTGATGAAGAAGTGGCCTTGGCCAAACGGATTGAAGAAGGAGATCCGATTGCCAAGCAAGAACTGGCAGAAGCCAACTTGCGTTTGGTAGTCTCTATTGCCAAGCGCTATGTAGGCCGGGGTATGTCTTTCCTTGATTTGATCCAAGAAGGAAATATGGGCTTGATGAAGGCCGTTGAAAAATTTGACTATACCAAGGGCTTCAAGTTCTCAACTTATGCGACTTGGTGGATCCGCCAAGCCATTACCCGGTCTATTGCTGACCAGGCCCGGACCATCCGGATCCCTGTCCACATGGTAGAAACCATTAACAAACTCGTCCGTATCCAACGGCAACTCCTCCAAGACTTGGGGCGCGAACCCACGCCAGAGGAAATTGGTGCCGAAATGGACCTGCCAACGGAAAAAGTCCGCAATATCATGAAGATTTCTCAAGAGACTGTTTCGCTTGAAACCCCAATTGGGGAAGAAGATGACTCCCACTTGGGCGACTTCATCGAAGATAATGAAGCGATGAGCCCAGAAGAATTCACTTCCCAAGAAATGCTGAAAGAACAGCTCAATGAAGTTTTAGATACCCTAACCGACCGGGAAGAAAATGTCTTGCGTTTACGCTTCGGTCTAGAAGATGGTCAATCTAAGACTTTAGAGCAAGTTGGTAAGCAGTTCGGTGTGACCCGGGAACGGATCCGTCAGATCGAAGCCAAGGCTCTGCGGAAGTTGCGCCATCCTTCTCGCTCTAAGCAATTGAAAGACTTCATGGAAGAATAAAGCAAAGTATTTAAGAGAGGTCTGGCCTTGGCCGACCTCTCTTTTTTAGCGGATAAGGTCTTGGATGCGGGGGTTGAGGGCCTGGCTGATGTAGCTGTGGCCAGCAGGGCTGAAGTGGATGTGGTCGCTCACAAAGTATTTGTGGGGAGCTTGTTCAAAGACTTCAGCAAAGCTTAGCAGTTTAGCTTGGGCCTGGACATTTTCTCTAAAAACTTGTCGAAAGCTGCGGAGGCGTTCTCGTAAGCGGGGGGTCTTCGAAGCCGGCGCTCACATCTAAACAGAGCATAAATTGGGGATTAAATTGCTTGCTTAAGTGCTCACATAAGCGGTTAAAAATCTCCGGCCAATTTTCGAGATAAGCCTGCCAGTCGGCCTGACTTATTTGCCGGTGAAAATAAACGTCATTAATACCAGCCCCCCAGGACCAGTCCATCGACACTTCCAATTTGCTCTAAATTTCGACTGAGGTCGGTCCACACATCTTTGACTTGGGCTCCCTTGTAGGCCTTGTTAATGGCCTGAAGGGGGAGCTGTTGGCTTTGCCAGACTTGGTCAAGTTGGGCGACAAAACCTGAACCGAGGTCTTTTGAGCTTTTGGCTTGGTTGCGGCCCCCGGCCACTTGACTGTCACCGATAAATAGAATCTTATGCATATCATGCACCTCCATAGCTTTATTTTACCCTAAAATGCTCGCTTGGCAATTTTAGTATTTATTTTGAGCGGAATAAAAAATTGTATTTATAAAAATCGTATGTTAAAATTAAAAGGAATGACAGTTTCCGATGAGAAAGGGGAGAAAGTACATGTCAAAGATCGCAATTCTCTGCGATAGTTTAGCCTACCTGGATCCGGCTTTTAAAGAAGAACATGATATTTTTGTGGTTCCACTGTCTGTAACGTTTTCGGATGGGACTTACCGCGATATGGTAGAAATTGATGATAAAAGCTTCTATGCGAAGGTGGAAGCTAGCGGGGAATTTCCGAAGTCATCCCAACCGAGTCCCGGCGCTTTTATGGAAGCCTTTGATGAGATCCAAGCCAAGGGGTATGACCAGGTCCTCGCTATTATGGTGACTCCTCGTGCGTCAGGAACTTTTGAAACCCTGAAGATGGCAGCTGCCCAAGAGGAAGATTTGGAGGTTTATCCTTTTAACTCTCAAATCGGACTTCAAGCCCAGGGCTATTATATTGAAGCAGCCGTTAAGGAGCGCGACCAAGGCCGGTCAGTTGAAGAAATTATCGCTAATCTCGATAAATTGTCCCCTTATAGTAAGCTCTATGTGATCTTAGACGATGTACGCTATGTGCTCAAGGGGGGACGTTTGGGCTCAGCGGCGACAGCCCTCGTGAACTTCCTCAAGATTAAACCGATTGTCAAGGTCGGCCAGGATCGTTTGGAACTATCTGCTCGTACCCGGAGTCTGAAGAAGGCTATTCAGCGGGTTGTTGAGAGCTTAGAAGAGGATGCGGCTAAGGGCTTGCCCCTGCGTGCGACTATTTCAGGACGCAAGGACTTTGAACCTTACCAATCACTCAAAGCCATCGTCCAAGAGAAATTCCCCGACATGCGTTTAGATGAGGGCATTATTGGCCCCACGGTCGGTGTCCACAGCGGCCCCAATGCTTTTGCTTTGATGTGGAGCATTGATACCGATAAATTATCTTTAGATGACTTATAAAAGGCTGAAGGCTTGGTCGTTATGAGCCGGGCCTTTTTTGTTGAATGAATAAATGAGGAGAGGTGACACATGACGCAAGGTGTTGTAGTAACAGGCATGGCTGCCATCAGCCCATTAGGTGAGAGCGTGGAAGAGAATTGGCAGCGGGTGCGTGCGGGACAGCATGGGCTGAAAACACTGGAAGCGGCTGGTATGACTTGTCCAGATTTGGGTGTCAAGGTCTGTGGCCCCCTTCCAGATCCTAGTCTCTATGCATCAGCAAGTGGCGAGGAAGCCTATGCGATTTTGGCCCGGGCTGCGGCCAAGTCTTGCTATCAGATGAGTGGCTTGGAGGCTGGAGACTTTGATCCTTACCGGGCCGGTTGTTATTTGGGTAATGGGCTTGGCTGCTTGACTGCTATTGAAGCGGCCCTTAAAGGTCAAAGCAAAAGCCAAATCTTTCTTCAGAATCTGGCCGGACAGACCGCTATGAAATTAGCCCAAGACCTATCCTTTAGGGGGCCAGCCCAAGCCATTGCGACGGCCTTTGCTTCTTCGAATTCAGCGCTTGGTGAAGCCTTCCGTGCTATCAAAAGTGGCCACTTAGACTTAGCTATGGCCGGAGGGAGTGAGGCCTGCCTGAACCCTGCTGGCCTGACTTTCTTTGATAATTTAACAGCTCTTAGCCACCGGTCAGACCCTGACCGGGCATCGATACCCTTTGACCGGGACCGGGATGGCTTTGTGATGGGGGAGGGCGCAGCCTTCCTGCTCTTAGAATCCTTAGAATCAGCCCAAGCTCGCCAAGCTCCTATCTATGGTGAAATTGTAGGCTATGGGGCGACCAGTGATGCCCATCATTTAACGGCTCCCGCTCCCCATGCCCAAGGGCTCGGCCAAGCTATGGCCCAAGCCTTAGCCGAGGCCCAAATCGATCCCACAGCGATAGACTATATCAATGCCCATGGGACCTCAACCCCAGCCAATGACGCGAGTGAAACTGAAGCGATTAAGCAAGTATTTGGTGACCATGCCCAAGAATTGGCCGTTTCCTCCACTAAGTCCTTTACTGGTCATTTGTTAGGGGCAGCGGGTGCTATCGAGGCGATTTTTACCTTGTGTGCCTTATCTGACCAATTCTTACCGCCTACCCTAGGCTTGGAAAATCCAGACCAAGGCTTAGACCTTGACTATGTGCCTAAGCAGGGGCGGCCTGCTAACTTGCGCTATGCGCTAAGCAATAGTGCCGGCTTTGGGGGCCACAATGCGGTCCTTTGCTTTAAGAGAAATCGATCTTAAAGGTGGGTAAAACTTCTTGGCTGAGTTCGATTCTCACACGTTCCCGCCAAAGACTATTAGCCCAGCTTAGTTCAAGGTTGTATGTGATCTGACTAAGCTGGTTTTTTTGAAAGAAAGTACGTACCGGCTATTTCACTAGGATGATACTTGACAGTTATCCCTTGGACGCGGTACAATATATCTTGTGAGTTCTCGGGGTAGCTCAGCTGGATAGAGCACCGGTCTTCTAAACCGTAGGTCGCGAGTTCGAATCTCGCTCTCGAGGTAGCATAAAAGCAGCAATTGTAGGCTTTAGGCCGCAATTGCTGCTTTTTCTTTTTGCTGATTATTATGAAAAGTAAGCAAAATTGTAGACAAGATTTAAGGGATCCCGTATTTAGTAAATTTGTCTACTCCTTCTTAATCATAGCTAAGCCTAGCTTGTTGACTAGCTCTCTTGTATTTTTTAATAACCTTCCCGATAGTAGTCACTATCTTGACCGTGGAGGGAAAAGATTGATTCCCGGCCAGCTAATTGGAGGGGCATTTGGGGATCAGAGAAGAGGGTGATTAGGGCGGGTGGTAGTTTAGAGATTTTCACTTGTTCGGGTGAAATTTCCGTTACGATATCTTGACCGCGGCCTTCCATAATTTTCTTGCCAAATTGTGGGTCGATCAGGGTGCCGCGTCCGACAGCTGCTAGGTCGGCGTAGTTGAGGGCGTCAGCCGCTTTTTCTTCATTAGTAATACCGCCAACGACAATCAGCTTGACCTCTTCGGGAAGGACTTGGCGGTAGAGCTGGGCATAGGTCAGGTCTTGACCTTCAGGCTTGTGCTTATAGTCCAGGTGGGAGACATGGATATAGTCGAAGTCATAATCTTTGCCTAGGTCTGCGACGAGGCGGGTAGAATCTTCATAGGTGTAGCCCACATTGTTTCCGTGGATTTCTTCTGGGCTGATCCGGTAGCCGACAATGAAGTCTGCAGGAGCTTCCTGACGAACCACCTCGAAGACCTTGTCGTTGACTGCACGGATAAAGCGTGTTCGATTCTCGTAAGAGCCGCCCCATTGGTCTGTTCGCTGGTTGGACCACTTGGAGAAGAATTGTTGGTGGAGGTAGTGGTTGGCCCCGTGGATTTCTACACCGTCGAAGCCAGCTTGGATGGCCCGGCGTGTG
This sequence comes from Aerococcus sp. HMSC23C02, assembly GCF_001806805.1. NCBI lineage: Bacteria > Bacillati > Bacillota > Bacilli > Lactobacillales > Aerococcaceae > Aerococcus > Aerococcus sp. HMSC23C02. The sequence goes on from NZ_KV786062.1 coordinate 58,916, forward strand.
GCGTCTCCAAAGGCTTCGATGACTTGGTAGATTTCTTCTTCCGTAATTTCTTCGACGGGGTAATCTAAGAAGGAGAAGTCAATAGCGCTAGGGGCGAGAGCGCGTCCGCCGTGGCGAGCAGGGAAGTTGGACTCCCGGCCAGAGTGGTTAATTTGGACCATGGCCTTGTTGCCCTTGGCCTTCAAAGCTTTAGCGATTTGGCTTAAACCTTCAATGTGAGCATCAGATTGGATGCCGAGCTGTTCTTTGTTGGCGGCCCAGGTGTGGGAAGGCCCGCCGTCTTTGATGACATAGCAATATTCGACGATGACAAGGCCCGCAGATTCTGAGCGAGCTTGGTAGTAGTCGAGGGTGTCTTGGCTAACGAAGCCCTGGCTGAGGCCGCTATTAGTGAGCATAGGGGGTTGGACAATCCGTCCTTTAATTTCAGCGCCGTGGCGGAATTTGACGGTATCAGTAAGTTTTTTAGTCAAGCTGATCATCCTTTCATTTGTCTTGCAAGGACTAGTCTACCATTAATTAAAGTTTTTGAGGATAGAAATAAATAATAATAGCTATCCCTGCTAACTATTGCAGGGACTGATCGGATGAAACGTCCATCATCTATCAATAAATCCTATAGATAGATTTTTGCTATTCGCTAAGAATCTTTATATAATGATAGGAGGTTATCCTGCCTCTTTTAGCATGGTCAGGATGAATAAAATAACAAGGAGTGGCAGACGATGCGAAAGAAAGTATTTTTATTAGTGGCGGTTTTCGCCTTATTTCTAACGGCATGCGGGAGTTCTTCTAAGGAAACAACCCATGTTAAGTTAGGGGTAGTGGGCGATAAGAACGACCAATGGGAATATATCCAAAAAGAATTGAAGGACAAGGAAAATATCGATTTAGAATTGGTGAAATTTACCGATTATCGGGGCCCTATTGTGGCTTTGGAAGACGGTTCGATTGACCTGCACGCAGCCTTGACGGAAATTTTTATGGAAGAGGTCAATAAAGAAGGGGGCTACAGCAATACCACGATTGCTTATACGACCCTAAATCCCATGGGCGTCTTCTCAGAAAAAATTGATTCCCTTGATGACTTGCGAGATGGGGCAGTCGTTGCCTTGCCAAATGATGTGTCCAATGAAAGTCGGGCCCTCTTGCTCTTGCAGACAGCGGGTTTAATTAAGTTGGATCCGGATAAGGGACTCCTCCCTTCCATCAGTGACATTACCGAAAATCCTAAAAATCTAAACTTTAAATCTATGGCAGCCAATCAAACGGCTCGCTCGCTGGGGGATGCGGACATTGCGCTAATCAATAACGATATGGCCTCGGATGCGGGCTTCGTGCCAACCCAAGACAGCATCTACTTAGAACCTGTGGCCGAATCTTCTAAGCCCTACTACAATGTGATTGCAGCCCGCCAAAATGAGAAGGATAAGGACGTCTACCAAACCATCGTGAAATATTATCAAACAGATGAGGTGGCCAAGATCATCGACGAGATGACTAACGGCTCCAGCATTCCAGTATGGGACAAGGATCAATAGCCCCATCTGATCTATTAAACTTCGCTTAAGAAAGCTCTGAAAAGGCTTTTTAAAGCGGAGTTTTGTGCTAAAATATAGGCAGAAAAAATTAGATGGGACGGTAAAATCAGATGTGGAAAAAATTAGTGACTAGCTTAGGCCTCTTCAGTCTGACCTTCTTCTTATTTGCTTGTGGGCGCTCCGACCAGTCATTGACCTTCTCTGGTGACCAGGCCAAGGCCTCCTCACAAACGATCAGTCAGCAAAGATCCAGTAAGCAGGCGGCTGACCAAGAAGAGTCAGCAACCAGTGCTGAAGAGGGGGAAGCAGGCTCAGACCAGAGCTCAGCAGAAGATAAGTTGCAAGCAGCTAGTGCTGAGGACAAGCCGGCAGCGACCAGCCAGGACCAAGCCCTAGCTTCGAATACAGAATCAAACTTGGATTCGTCCAAGGACCTCTTGCCCAAGGTCTCAAGCCTGATCCACCAAGCCTCAGGGAATATCTATAACAATGAAGACTATTACTTCATGCCTAGCCTCTTAGAGGATGGGACTTTCCAAGTAGAAGTTCGCCGGCAGGCTCCTGAGAACATGCAGCAGTCTAACCTGGTAACTATCTACCGTTACCAACCCGATACAGGCCAGTTATTGCAACAAGATATTTTAAATAACACTTGGAATGATGTTACCCCATAAGTGTGTTAAAATATAACTTGCACACGGAGTCCTGCACTTCTTCGATAGGTGCAGGATTTTTTATATGATTAATGAAAAGGGAGGCAAGCTGATGTTTGCAAAGTTCCAGCAGAAGTATTTGCCAGTCATTCAACGCAGCGTACAAGATGCTTATGTAGGAGGAAGTGCTGCAGAAATGTCCTACTATACCTTACTCGCCTTAATCCCTTTGCTCATCTTACTAGCAAATGTGATTCCAATTATTCCCATGGATACTGGCCAGGTGATCCAACTGATTACGGATTTCCTGCCTGACCAAGTGGCGCCTTTTATTATTCCGGTCCTCAAGCAATACCTGGGCAATGTAAATATGGGGGTAATTTCTCTGTCCTCGATCGCCATTATTTGGTCGGGATCGACAGGTTTTACGAGTTTGCAGCGGGTACTTAAACGGGTTTATGGGATCGACCACAAAAATAATATGATCTTTACCCGACTGATTTCCTTCTTTCTGGCTTTTGCCTTGGTCTTAGTGGTGGCTGTCTTTAGTCTCCTCTATATGTTTGGCGAAGCCTTCTTCCAACTCCTGGAGGCCCATATCAGCCTGCCTGAGCAATTAGTCCAGATCATTAGCGGCTTGCTCTCGGTCCAGGATCTCTGGTTGGTGCTGGCCCTCTTCTTATTTAATAGCTACCTCTACCAAGTGGTCCCTATGCCCGGCTGGCATATTAAGTATTCGCTGATTGGGGCCTCGGTATCGACTTTGATGATGTATTTGATCAGTACTTTATTTAGCTATTATGTGGATTATTTTGTCGGCCAATCTTTGACCTCCTCGACCATTGGCGTCTTTGTGGTTTTGATGATCTATATCTACCTCTTCTGTATATCGATTGTATCAGGGGCTCTGATCAATATTCTCTACTACCGCTTTGACCACCTCTCTGATTATTTAAGAGAGCAGCCAGCCTATATTAATCGCCGGTCAAGCACTTGGGAGGCAGCTGAAGAGGAAGAGATCGCTTATGGCAACCTCAAACGAATGGACGCGCCGATTCGTTTCGAAGATAATTATTTTAGTGAAGTTGGTGATGAATAATGGATATGAAACGAAGCAAGTACCAGCGAGTCAAAAATCTGACCCAGACCCGCTATGATTTTCCTTTGCTTTTAACTCTTTTGGCCCTCATGGTTTATTCCATGATTACGGTCTTTTCGACGACCTACCTCCAATATGAGGAGGCCTCCCTCCTACCGACCCTGATGCATGGGGCTTGGTTCTTGGTCGGTTTGGTCTTGGTTTATCTGATGATGCAATTAGACCGGAAAACCCTCTTTCGTTTAGCGCCCCTGGCTTATTTTTTTGGCCTCTTCCTCCTGATCTTGGTCTTGATCTTCTATGACCGCGGCCTGGCCCAGGCGAGTGGGGCCAGGTCCTGGTTCTCGATTGGGGGATTGACCTTCCAGCCCTCCGAATTGATGAAACTCTTCTACATTATAATGATGGGGCGCTTGGTGGATGATTATACCCGGGATTGTAACCGGATCGGCTATGATGAGATGGCGGTCCGCGACCAGGTAGGCTTAGACTGGCGCTTTCTTTTAAAACTCTTCGCTTGGTCTCTGCCGCCTATGCTCCTAGTGGTCTTGCAGAATGACTTCGGGACCATGCTCGTCTTTATGATGATTTTAGTCGGCATTATTTTTGTATCCGGGATTTCCTGGCATATTATCTTGCCAACCTTCCTGGTCATTACGCTTCTCTTCTTGATCTTACTCTTTTTAGTGGTTTACGATAGGGACCTGCTCTTGAATTTAGGCTTCCAGGATTACCAATTCTCCCGGATTGATTCCTGGCTCGCGCCCTTTGAGAATACGGCTTCTGAATCCTACCAGCTCAGTCAGTCGATCAAGGCTGTTGGATCAGGGAAGATGTTCGGTAAGGGCCTAGGTAATTTTGAAGTCTATGTACCGGTACGAGAATCTGATATGATCTTTTCTTCTATTGCTGAGAACTTTGGCTTTATCGGTAGTTCACTCTTGATCCTGCTCTACTTTATCTTGATCTATTGCATGATCTCTGCTGCCTTTAAGACAAATGATAGCTTCTATGTGGCCATGGTAGCAGGGATTGTCACCCTCTTCGCCTTCCACATTATCGAAAATATCGGGATGACGATAGGGCTCTTACCGCTGACAGGGATTCCCTTGCCCTTCATATCCCAAGGGGGCTCGGCCCTGATTACCAATATGATGTGTGTGGGCCTGGTTGCCTCGATTCGCTACAATGAACGTCAAACAGAAAAAGACCACCAGCAGAATCTTGTCATTCGGCTGGCACGCAAATTAACAAAGGAGGCCAATCTTGAACGCTTTAGATTTATACGGACTGAAGAAGTGTAGTACCTGCCAAAAAGTCAGCAAGCAATTAGAAGCAGCTGGCTACGATATTAATTGGATCGATATCCGCCAGACGCCACCCCAAGCCGAACTCATCCGAGCGGCGGTCGACCAAGTCTGGCCCGATGTCAAAAAACTCTTTAACAGCTCAGGCCAAGCCTACCGCCAGTCGGGGCTTAAGGATAAAATACCTGATATGTCTAAGGAAGATATCGTGACGACCCTGGCCGAAGATGGCATGTTAATCAAGCGCCCCTTCTTAAGTGATGGGGACCATGTTTCAGTGGGTAGCCGTGAGCAAGCTCTTGCTCAATGGTTGGACCAGTAAATAAAATAATAGAACCAGGAAAGAAAAACCTCCCAGTCAAGTTTGATGTGTGAACTGACTGGGAGGCTTTTTGCTGTTATTTGTCTAGTCTTGACAGAGCTGCTGGCGGGCTGTTTGAGCTTCTTCTATGATTTGGTCGATAATTTCTTGAACGGGGCGGATATCATGGATGGCGCCGGCACTTTCCCCAGCCATGGGACTGCCTTGGTCGAAGCTGTCGTCATTGAGCGTCTTTTGATAGGACTGCTTGAGAGCAGCTTGGATCTTGGCGGGGTCTTGACCCTTGAGTTCCGCCGCTAGGATATCTTCTAGGAAGGGCGTTTTGAGGCTACGGACAGCTTGTCCCCAGCTTTGCCCCGTGACAATCGTGCCCTGGTCGTCAGCCGCTAGAATAGCAGCCTTATAAGCATCTGGTATGGGACATTCTTCAGAGGCTAGGAAGCGAGTTCCCATTTGGATGCCGCATGCACCCAGGGCCTGGGCCGCAAGAAGGCTGGCCCCAGTCGCAAAGCCTCCTGCAGCAATGAGGGGGACTTGGGTCACTTGGCGGACCGCTTGAAGTAAGGGCAGAGTCGAGCTCTGTCCGATATGACCACCGGCTTCTCGGCCTTCAACAATGAGGGCATCGACGCCCAGCTTACCCATTTTTTGAGCGTGCTTAACCGAGGCAATGACGGGAACAAGCCGGGTTCCTGAAGCGCGCAAGTCTTCCGCAAAGGCCTTGGGCGTCCCTGCTCCTGTTGTGACGACCGCAATATCCTCTTGGTAGAGGATGGGGAGGAGGTCCGAAATATTATCCTGCTGGAGCATGAGATTGACACCGAAGGGCCGGTCGGTCTGCTGGCGGATTTCATCCAAGGAAGTTTTTAGCTCATCTGCCGATAGACCGTAACTGGATAAGATACCGAGGCCACCCGCTTGGCTCACGGCTGCCACTAATTGAGACTTGGAAATGCGGGCCATAGCCCCTTGAATAATCGGATAATTGACACCTATTTCTTGAAAAAATGTCATGCAATCACCTTCCTAATATAAAGATTCAAAGAGAGCTGCAGCCCCCATGCCCCCTCCGATGCACATGGAGACGAGGCCGTAGCGGGACTCAGACTGTCTCGCCATTTCGTTTAACAATTTACAGCTGAGGACGGCTCCTGTTGCGCCATTGGCATGCCCCAGGGCGATAGCCCCGCCATTGGGGTTGACCTTATCGATATCTAAATCGAGGGCCTTGATCACAGCCAGGGCTTGGGCTGCAAAGGCTTCGTTGAGTTCGATGAGGTCGACTTGGTCCATGCTAATCTCTTGGCGGTTGAGTAATTTTTGGATGGCTGGGACGGGTCCGATGCCCATGACAGCGGGGTCGACGCCAGCTACCTGGTAGCCCTTAAAGATAGCTAGGGGCTTGAGCTGGAGCTGGTCTAACATTGATTTGGAAACAAGGGCTAAAAAGCTGGCCCCATCGGAAATCTGGGAGGAGGAAGCAGCGGTAACGGTCCCTCCTCGTTTGAAAATCGGCTTGAGTCGGCTGACCTGGTCCAGATTGGTATCGGGACGGATGCCATCGTCAGCCTGGACAAGCTGAGTCTGATGGGCCTGGGCTGTGTGGGCTTTGACGGGAATAATTTCATCGTCAAACTTGCCAGCAGCCTGGGCACGGTGGGCCTTGTGGTGGCTGTCAACGGAAAATTGGTCTTGGGCCTCGCGACTAATCTGATAGTCCTCTGCAACACGTTCAGCTGTCAAGCCCATCCAATCGCTCAGATGGCAGTCTTGACTTTCTAGGGCATAGTTATTGTGGGCTTCTAGACTCGCGTAGGGGGTGGTGGATTGGAATTCTAGGCCACCCGCGATAATCAAGTCCGCCTGGCCGGCCTGGATCGCTTGGCTAGCATGGGCGATGGCCTGCAGAGAAGAGGCGCAGAAGCGGTTAATGGTTTCGGCGGGGACTTCAAAGGGGAGGCCCGCGCGTAGGCCAAGCTTACGGGCAATGTTTCCCCCTTGGCGGTTTTCTGGCATGGAGCAGCCAACGATCAGGTCATCGATCAGCTGGAGATCGAAGTGGGGACCTAATTTCTGGATCAGGCCCTGGAGCACTTGGGCAGCAATGTCCTCTGCCGGATCAAAGGCAAATTGACCAGTGGGCTTGCCTTTGACCACAGCTGACCGGGCAAAGGCGACAATATAAGCTTCAGACATAGTTTCCTCCTTCTAATTACGCAAGATGGTCTTGTGCTTGACAAAATGTTGGATACGGTCCTGGGTCTTTTGGCTAGTTAACAGCTGGGTAAAGACGGTCTTTTCGACTTCTAATAAGTCCTCGCGGGAGACTTGGATCTCCATGGCGAGCTCTCCACCAGCTAAGACCTGACCAATAGCATCGGCTAGGGACTTGTCATGGTCGCTAATAAAGAGACCTTGCCGCCAATTCTGGGTGGTCCCCATGACCAGGGCCATGAATTCCTTGCCCAAAACAGGATAAGATTGTGGAAATTGAGGGCGGAAGCTCTGGTAGCGGCCCTGGTAAGTGAGCCAGTCGATAGCGGCTTCGAGGAGGTAGTCTTCGTTGGGCACAACGACATCTTCCTTGGTGAGATAGCCTAGCTCTCGGGCTTCTTTAGCGTGAGCCGAAATCTTCCCATAGGCGACTGTTTCGAAACAAGCGAGCAGGCGGTTCTTGCGCTCCATCCGGGTCATATCTGCTGTATAAATGCGTTCCGCTAGCTCGACCAGGCCCCCTGCTCCAGGAATGAGGCCTAAGTTGGCTTCAGGCAGGCCCATCTTAACTTGGGGGCTGACAAAAATCCGGCTGGAGTGGAGGGCAAGTTCGGCTCCCCCACCCAGGCAGTAGCCCCGGCAGGCCACAGCGATCGGCTTCTGACTATATTTCATCCGCTGTATAATGCGATGGCCGAGATCAAAAGAAATCTGGCAATCTTCAACGACGCGGTCCTGGGCAATGCTGGCTTCAAAGGCCTTGACATCATAGCCTCGAGAAAAATGCTCCTGGGGACTGTAAATAACCAGACCAATAGCCGGTGAGTCTTCCAGGCGGTCCAGGGCTTGGTCCAAGCCCTTTAACAAATCTAAATTAATGACGCTGTTCTTGGCTTCAAGGCTAAAGACCAAAGTCTGATTGGGCCCCTGGTAGAGCCTATAATCCGCCCCCAGGTCGAGGATCAGGTCTTTGTCATAAGCTGCCAAGGACTGGTGGCGGGCCAGGCAGTGACTATCGGGATAGAAGGGGCCTTGGAAGTTTTCCAGCCAGTCAGGTAGCGTGTCCTGGCGCTTGGCTAGAAGGTCCTTCACCCGGTCAAAGCCGATCAAGTCCCAGATCTGGAAGGGGCCGTATGTCCATTGGTAGCCCCAAACCATAGCCCGGTCAATATCCCGGTAGTCCTGGCAGGCGATACCTACATTTTGAGCGGCAAAGGCGAGCAGGTTGACCAGGCTCTGGGCCATAAATTGGCCATAGGGATCTTCAACATCTAGGATAGCTTGGAAACGGTCCCTAGTGTCTAGCTGGTCTAAGTCATCCATAATGTCAAAGCGGGGGAAGCTGGTGGCTTCGTAGGCTTGCATTTGGAAGTTATAGTGGTAACGTTTGCCCTGGTCTTTTTTGTAGTAGCCTTGGCCGACCTTATCCCCATAGTAGCCGGCTTCTAGGAGAGGGCGATGGGCTGAGCGGGGAGGGAAGAAGTCCTGGCAGGTCGGATCCTCCTGGTAGTTGGCCAGGGCCTGTTCGAAAAGGTCCAAGCCTGTATAGTCGACCAGCCGGTAGGGGCCCATCTTGGTCCGGCCCAGGTACTTACCGGACAGGGCATCGGTCTGACTAGGCAGCCAGTCTTCAGTTTCTGCCCGGTACATGATGTCATAGTTGCTGTAGAAGGCGATCCGATTGGCGACAAAGCCTGTGACATCCTGGGCGATAATATATTTTTTGCCCACCCGGTCACTGAGCCATTGGCAGAGCTTCTGTAGCTTGTCTTTGGGAAAGTCGGAGTGGGGAACGATTTCCACCAGGGGATTGCTGGTCACCGGGGCGAAGAAATGGAGGCCGAGAAAGCGCTCTTGGACACTGGCGTCTAAGTCTGCCGAAAGGGCCTGGATGGACAGGCTGGAAGTATTGCTGGCTAAGATCACTTCAGGACCGATAAACTGGCTCAGGTCTGCCAATAAGGCTTTCTTTGCTCCTAGGTCTTCAATAATGGATTCGATCACTAGGCCGCTATCCTGTCCTTCTTGGCGGTAGTCTTGATAGCTAATGACGCTGAGAGCTCCATTGTCTTCCTTATGGTGGATTAATTTTTGGCAGGTGGTCTGGATCTGGGCCATGTCCTCCTCGCTCGCCTTGCCATACTTGACCAGACAGACTGCGAGGCCGGCATTGGCGAAGGAGGCAGCAATTTGCTTGCCCATAAAGCCGCTACCGATAATGGTAATTTTATTCTTCATTTTCTTTACTCCTTATCCAAGATTTGAGGGAGGCTTTTTTAACTTTACCCCCGATCGATTCGTCTAAGTGGGGCTTAAAATAAATGCGTTTGGGGCATTCAAAGCCAGCCAGCTGGTCGTGGCAAAAACCAATCAAGCGCTTCTCATCGGCTGGGCTGAGTGTGTCGGAAGCGACCACGGCCGTGACAGCTTCACCCCAATAAGAATCAGGCATTCCCACCACGGCGGCTTGTTTGATCTCAGGATGGCGGAGGAGGATAGTTTCTACACGAGCAGAGGAGACGTTCTCGCCGCCCGTCTTAATCACATCCTTCTTCCGGTCGACCATGATGGCTCGGTCAGCTGCTTCTAGCTTTAGCAGGTCACCGGAACAGAACCAGTCATCCTGGATAGCTTCTTCTGTAGCTTTGGGATTGCGATAGTAACCCGAAAAGGCTGCTGGAGACCGGTAGGCGACCTCGCCAGTCGTCGCTTGGTCTGGGCTGACCAGTTTTTGTTGGAGCCGGGCATCGGCCGTCCCAATCACATTCTCGCCTGGATGGTCGGCTAAGAGGGCTTCATTGCCTGCATGGTAGAGCCTAAAGCCGGCAAGAACTTCGGTCTGGGAGAAAGAATTGATGACTTGGACCTGGGGCGAGCAGTGGGCTTGGATCTTTTGATAAAGTTCAGTCTCTAAGTGAGAATAGGCGTAGAGCAGACAGCTAAGGCTCGTCAGGTCTAGGTCTTCTTGGTCAGCTGCCGCAAAGACTGCTTCCATGATATCAATCCGCCCCGTCCAGAGCGCCGTGGCCTGGCTCTGGGCCAGGACTTGGGCCATTTCTTGAGCGTGTTGCCGGCGTCCAAAAATTAAAGTGCCGCCATAGAGCATGGCGGAAATAGCCAGGGTGAGGTCGGCACAGTGGTAGATGAGGGGGAGGAAGGAGGCCACGCGGTAGTGGTGGATTTGGTCCACGCCTCGGCTCATGTGCATGCCGTAGATAGAGGCCGCATGGTAGCTGTAATGGTGGCTAATCATGACGCCCTTGGGCCAGGAGGTCGTTCCTGAAGTAAAGAGGATCTCCCAAATGTCATCGCCATGGAGGGGGTAGCGGTCCGGTTGCTGGCTGGGCTGGTCGGCTAAATAAGCGTTAAAGTCCTGGTAGGAAGCGGCGACTTGTCCACCGATTGGGATGGCGAGCTTAACTTGGAAGCTGCAGTCCGCTAGTAGCTTATCGAATTTATGGATAAATTCGGCATCGATGACGAGGACAGAGGGCTGGGTCAGGTCAATCACATAGGCCATGACATCCTCTGAGAAGTTGGGATTAGCGGGTACCGAGACCATGCCGGCTTTGGCCGTTCCAAACTTAGCAATCAGGGCCTCCGTCGAATTTTCACAGATAAAGAGAATACGACTGGCTCGTTTAAGGCCGAGCTGGTCGAGCCCCTGGGCAAATTGGTTAGCCTTGCGATTATAAGTCCCATAGTTCAACGCTCGGTGGTCGGGTAGACTATAGGCGCCCGGTCCAGCGACGAGGGCGGTGTCATCGGGACGGTTATGGCCGAGATTTTCTAAGAGGTCGCCAACAAGTGTCCGATTGAAGGGGCTATCGTTACGGCGGTTATATAGAGATTCAACATCAATAGGCATTACGCTTTTCCTTTCTATCAATCACTACTAGTCATTATAACTAAAAAATGGCGAAGTTAAAACGCTTTCCGCTGCGCGAATCGATCCCTTAAGGCTAGAATTAATTTAGAATGGTTCGAGTCAATGACGAGTCAGACAGTCTTCTGGTTCACATATTTGAAAAGTATTATCAAATAGACTAGAATAAGAAGAGACTAACGATTGTTTTATAAGGAGGGCATTATGTCGACATTAGAAATTAAAGACTTACATGTTTCAGTAGAAGAGAATGAAATTTTAAAAGGGGTTAACTTAACCATCAACACGGGGGAAGTCCATGCCATCATGGGGCCTAACGGGACAGGAAAATCTACCCTATCTGCAGCCATCATGGGCCACCCAGCCTTTGAAGTCACTTCAGGTGAAATCTTATTAGATGGCGAGAATATCCTGGAAATGGAAACCGACGAACGGGCCCTAGCTGGTTTATTCTTAGCTATGCAGTATCCTTCTGAAATTCCAGGGATTACTAATGCGGAATTTATGCGTGCAGCCATCAATGCCAGACGACCAGAAGACGATAAAATTTCCGTCATGGACTTTATCAAAAAGCTCGATGAGAAGATGGAAGTCTTAGAAATGCCTGAAGAAATGGCAGAACGTTACCTCAATGAAGGCTTCTCAGGAGGGGAAAAGAAACGCAATGAAATCCTACAGATGCTGATGATTGAACCGACCTTTGCTATCTTAGATGAGATTGATTCTGGATTAGATATTGATGCCTTACAGGTTGTTGCCAATGGGGTGAACTCCATGCGTGGTGATAAGTTTGGCTCTCTCATCATTACCCACTACCAACGTCTTTTAGACTATATCGTGCCTGACTATGTCCACGTGATGATGGACGGCCGGGTAGTCAAATCTGGTGATGCTGAGCTGGCTAAAAAACTAGAAGCGGAAGGCTACAAGGGCCTTGCACAAGAGCTTAACATCGAATTGGATGAAGACTAGCTGATAAGGGAGGATTCTATGTCAGAACAAATGAGCCAGAAAGACTGGCAAGCCATACAAGCCTTCTCCCAAGCTAAAAAGGAACCTGCATTTTTACTTGCCTTGAGAGAGAAAGCTTTTCAAAATATTGATCACTTAGACTTACCTGATACCCCTAAGATGGATGTCAAACGCTGGCCTCTTTATGGAGCCAAGATCCAGGGGGAAGGGACCACAGACTTTGAATTGGATGAGCGCTACCAACACCATGGCCAAGAAGCCCTCATGAACCAATTCGGCGACCAGACCCTGAGCTTGGACTTGAGCCAGAACTTGAAGGACCAAGGGGTTATCTTGATGGATATCTTCGAAGCCATGCAAGCCTATCCAGACTTCTTCAAGGACTATTATATGACCAAGGCCGCTAAACCAGGCGACAACAAGATTACCGCTTACCATACGGCCTATATGAATAGTGGGGTCTTCCTCTATGTTCCTGAAAATGTGCAGGTTGAAGAACCGATTGTGGTTAACGCCTTCCAAGATGCCAGCCAAGACTTGGCTTATAACCACCATGTCTTGATTGTGGCAGAAGCCCATGCCAAGTTCAGCTTTGTGGAACGCTTCCAAACGCATGGCGACCAAGCCAATTCGGCTAATATCTTGACCGAAATCATTGCGGCTGACCATGCGGAAGTCCACTATGCTGCCTTGGACGAACTCGGCGAAAATACGACGGGCTTTATCACACGCCGCGGTCACTGTGGCCCTGAAGCGCGGATTGATTGGGCCGTCGGTATGCTTAACGATGGTAATGTGGTCGCTGACTACAATGCTGAATTGATCGGAGATGGCTCGGTCAGCTATGTGAATGTGGTCGGCATCTCGGATGGCAAGCAAACGCAAGGGGTCAACTCCCGAGTTTCTAACTATGGCCGCCATAGCGTCGGTCATATCTACCAAAAAGGGGTCATCCTCGACCGCTCACGCTTGGCCTTTAATGGGATTGGCCACATCTACCGCGGGGCAGTCGGCGCTGACGCCCAACAAGAAGAACGGATCCTGATGTTCTCTGACCGGGCGCGGGGCGATGTCAACCCTATCTTATTGATCGACGAAAATGATGTGACGGCAGGCCACGCCGCTTCCATGGGCCGGGTCGACCAGGAAGAACTCTACTATCTGATGAGCCGGGGGATTTCCGGCAAAGAAGCCCAACGCTTAGTAATTCGTGGCTTCTTAGGTAGTGTGATTGTAGCGATTCCTTTACAAGAAATGCGTGAAGAATTAATTGAAATTATAGATAAGAAGTTGATGGCTATTGACAATGACTAATATTTATCAGGATTTCCCCATTCTCAATCAACGAGTGAATGATGAAGACCTGGTCTACTTGGATAATGCAGCAACCACTCAGAAACCTCAGGCAGTGATTGATGCCCTAGAAGCTTATTATCTCCACGACAATGCCAATATCCACCGCGGGGTCCATACCCTAGCCAACCGGGCAACCGAGGCCTATGAAAGGACTCGCGACAAGGTGCAGGCCTTTATCAATGCCGCTCAAAGAGAAGAAATTATCTTCACCAAGGGCACGACTCAGGGACTCAACTGGATTGCCCGCAGCTTTGCGGACAAGGTGCTTGAAGCGGGCGATGAAATTTTAATCTCGCCTATTGAGCACCATTCCAACCTTATCCCTTGGCAAGAGGCGGCTAAGCGTAACCAGGCTAAGTTGCGCTATCTGGAGATGAACCAGGAGGGGGTCTGGACAGCCGAAGATCTGAAGGAAGCGATAAGCGACCGGACCAAGATCCTGGCTATCTCCCATGTCTCCAATGTGCTCGGGTCTGCCCAAGATATCCAAGCCCTGGCTCAAGTAATCCATGATAACCAGGGCTATATCGTAGTGGACGGGGCCCAGGGAGCGGCCCACTTACCCGTTGATGTCCAGGCCCTGGACTGCGACTTCTATTGCTTCAGTGCCCACAAAGTCTACGGACCGACCGGGGTTGGCGTCCTCTATGGCAAGCGCGAGCTTCTCGAAGACATGGAACCCTTGGAATACGGGGGCGAGATGATTACCCTGGTTCAACGCGAGTCAAGTACCTGGGCAGAGCTCCCTTACAAATTCGAAGGCGGAACGCAAAATATAGCCGGTGTGGTTGCCTTTTCGGCGGCTCTCGATTGGATTGAGAGCGTCGGTGGGATGGCGGCCATTGCTGACCACGAAAAAGAACTCACCCGCTATGCTATGGCCGCCCTAGCTGATTATGAGGCGGTGGCTATATACGGCTCTGCTGATCCGGACCACCACCATGGCGTGATTAGCTTCAACCTGGCAGGGGTCCACCCCCATGATCTGGCAACTGGTCTTGACCAACTGGGCGTTGCTGTCCGGGCCGGCCACCACTGCGCCCAGGTATTGATGCGGGAACTCTGTCAAGGGGCAACTGCCCGGGCGAGTTTCGCTTACTATAACACGAAAGCTGATGTTGACCGCTTAGTCAGCGCCTTAAAAGAAGTGGAGGAATTTTTCACCGATGGCTTTATCTAAAATGGAAAATCTATACCGCGCCGTCATCGTGGACCACTACCAAAACCCCCACCACCATGGGGCTTTGGATCAGGCCACTCAGACCATTGAAATGCTCAATCCAACTTGCGGTGACGTCATCTTCCTAGACTTGAAGATCGAAGATGACAAGATCACTGACCTCGCCTTCCATGGCCAAGGTTGTGCTATCTCTACGGCAAGTACTAGTATGATGACGGACTTAATTAAGGGCAAGACTGTGGAAGAAGCCCTTAGCTTAGCTCAGAATTTTAATGAAATGATTACCTTGCCTGAATTGGATGAGGACACTGACTACCATGACCAACTCGGCGAAGCTTCCCTCCTATCTGGAGTCCGCAAGTTTCCGGCCCGGGTCAAGTGTGCCACTTTAGGTTGGCAGGCCCTCCAAGAAGGTATTCATAGTGACGAAGAAACAGTTGAAGAAGATGTAGAAGAGGGGGAAGACGAATAAATGAGTGAACTTCCAGTAATTGATGATTATAAATATGGTTTTCACGACGATGTGGATTCCAAAGTTGAAATTGGGATTGATACCGGCCTAACCGAGGAAGTCATCCGTGAAATATCCGCCCAAAAAGAAGAACCTGAGTGGATGTTAGACTTCCGACTCAAAAGCCTTAAACGCTTTCAAAACAGTCACATTCCGGACTGGAACCCAGATATCTCCGACTTAAACTTAAATGACATTACCCTGTATAAGAAGAAGTCAGATACGAACTCCAGAACCTGGGATGATGTCCCTGAAAAGATTAAAGAAACCTTTGAACGGATTGGTATTCCTCAAGCTGAACGGGATAGCCTAGCCGGGGTCGTGGCCCAGTATGAATCTGAAGCCGTTTACCACAACACCAAGGCGATTTATGAAGACCAAGGGGTTATTTTCACCGATACCGATACGGCCTTGAAAGAATATCCTGAACTCTTCAAAAAATATTTCGCCACTTTAGTGCCCCCATCGGATAACTTCCAAGCGGCGCTCAACTCCAGTGTCTGGTCAGGGGGGACCTTTATCTATGTGCCTAAGGGCGTTAAGGTTGACATCCCACTCCAAACTTACTTCCGGATGAACGACGAAAGTATGGGGCAGTTCGAACGGACCTTAATTATTGTTGACGAAGGGGCCTCTGTGGAATACATCGAAGGTTGTACCGCCCCAACTTATTCGGCCAACAGCCTGCACGCCGCTATTGTTGAGATTTTCGTTGAAGAAGGCGGTTACTGCCGCTATTCCACCATCCAAAACTGGTCGGACAATGTTTACAACCTGGTTACCAAACGGTCCAAGGTTGGTAAAAATGCGACCATGGAATGGGTAGACGGCAACCTTGGCGCCAAGCTTACCCAAAAATACCCATCTTGCTACTTGGATGGCGAAGGAGCCCGGGGAACCATGTTGTCTGTCGCCTTTGCGAATTCAGGCCAGCACCAACATACTGGGGCCAAGATGATCCACAATGCCCCTCATACCTCATCTTCCATTATCTCCAAGTCGATCGCCAAGGGGTCAGGAATCACCGACTACCTAGGGGATGTTAAATTTGGTAAAAATTCTAAGGGTTCTAAGTCCCACATTGAATGCGATACTATCCTGATCGACAAGGACTCCAAGTCAGATACTATTCCGATGAATGAGATCCATAACTCCCAAGTTGACCTGGAACACGAGGCCAAGGTCTCCAAAATTTCAGAAGAACAGCTCTACTATCTCATGAGCCGGGGCCTTACCGAAGCCCAAGCGACTGAGATGATCATCATGGGCTTTGTAGAACCCTTCTCCAAGGAACTTCCATTGGAATATGCGGTTGAATTGAACCGGCTGATTTCCTATGAAATGGAAGGGTCTGTCGGCTAGAACTTGATAGGATGCTGATGGACAGGCCTTTCTTAGCTCTGTCCTCGCTAATCTCTTCAAATCTTGCCCCTTAGATTGTCCCAAGAAAAAATCTGTGCGGCAATTTTTATAAAATAGCTAGAGATGTCCAGTGTTGTCGTGGTGGTCCATCCATCAGACGACCCTGGACTTTTTTTATTTAGCTGGGAATTTATAGGGTGCCTGTAAATACAAAAAAGCACACTTTTCTGGTGTGCTGGAACTGGAGATTTAGTCTTTGGATAGCTGAGGGGAAGTTGAACTTTTTATTCACACTTGGCTCTAGATAATTTTCGTCATTTAATACCAATCACTTTAATGATTGGAACTGCTTACTTATCCTTTAAGCGAATAAATACATCCTGATGTTGTTTAATTTGCTTTTTTATTAATTTTACTTGTCTCTCTTGAATTTTTTTCGTTTTTTACTTCAGACATTCTTCTGCCTCCTTAAGCTTCGCTCTGTAATTTCTTAGCATAGGCAGTCAGTTTAATAGCGTTATCTAAAGACATTTTCCCGATTGGAGTCACTTTATTGGCGTAGTTGGACAGCGTATTCTGACTAATGCCTAGCTCTTTAGACATACGGTACCTGCTTTCAGTAGTGATGAGCTCATAAAGTTGTTCTTTGGATAGAATATCCATTGCCTATCGTCTCCTTTTGCTACAATAAAGAGAAAGAAAATAAATTTTCTCATTTGCTGCAGAATGATTGCTACTACTCCTACTTATATTAACATAGTCAATCTAAAGGAAGCTAGTAATGAAAAGCTATAAGCTATATTGAATGTTTGTTGTTTATTAAAAAATACCCACTTCCAATCATATAAGGAAGTGGGTTTGTATTTATTCGCTCAATTTCCAGATAGCTTTATCCTTCGTGCTGAACATCGGCTGCCATTCTAGTTCGATATCTTGGCCATCTACACCATAGTAAACGGAACTGTCTACAGTTCGTCCAGCTGATACAGACCCAAAACCAATGTCTCCATCTATGCCTCCTAGAGGGTAGGTATTCGCTTTTTTACCATCAACATAGAGTTGGGTATCGATACCAAATGCGTAATCCTCGTCCTGACCATTTTCAAGAGTATAATTAATTTTGATGACGCGTTCAGGATTAGATTCTGCAAATTGATTTCGTTCATCTGTAAATTCAACACTATTAACAGTGAATTTAATATTATCAATTTCTGCGCTATCACCAACTGCTAATGATTTTTTCCCCTCTTTAACTGATTGATTTTGAGAGGTCTGATTGTCTCCTGAATCTGCAATATCTAAATTATTTTCTCCATTGCTAAAAATAGCCCCAAGAATAATAAGAACAATAATGACTATTATACCTATACCAATCCATTTAAGACAGCCACCGCGTTTCACTTCATTTCCATTTTCATCGTAATATTTTTTTGCCATAAAATACTCCTTTAACTTAACTTTTCTTTATATCTCGCAACATCTCAAGAACCCCAAAAATCACTCCTTATCGAATAGCAACCGTCTCCTTTACTGCTAAATATAGATTCAGCTAATCATTGTTCATATAGAAAAAATTAATACTTTCTACATAAGCAAAATTATACGGAATAACTGTTGATATGTAAAGAAATCTTGTAAAAATAGAGGCAAACTCAGTTTTAAAATATTGGAGTAAAGGTTTAAGCAAAAGCAAGAAGCTAAAGATATATCAATTCTTGTATATTTATTGCTCAATCACTATCTTATTATTTTCTCATTCTACCTAGCAAGCTTGCGACTATGCTCAGCTTTTATAGGAAGACACTTGAAATCCCTGCCAACATTTATATTTCAATTGCCTAAAACTTTTTAACTGGGATATGGCTTGTTAGGTCTTGGCAGGGTGTGGTAGAATGAGGATATAAAATTAGAAAATGATTATAAGGGGGAGATCAGGTGAAATTTTTCCTAGATACAGCCAATGTGGATGAAATTAAACGCATCGCTGCTTTGGGCTTGGTGGATGGGGTAACAACTAATCCCAGCATCATCGCGCGTGAGGGACGGCCTTTTGAGGAAGTGATTAAGGAAATTTGTTCCGTTGTCGATGGGCCTGTTAGCGCGGAAGTGGTGAGTTTAGATACAGAAGGTATGGTCAAAGAGGCACGTGAATTGGCTAAGTGGGCAGATAATGTAGTCGTTAAAATCCCCATGACCGAAGCTGGCCTGGCTGCCGTCCACCAATTGGCAGGAGAAGGCATCAAGACCAATGTAACCCTGGTCTTTACCCTCAGCCAAGCGGTCATGGCTGCCAAGGCTGGAGCTAGCTATGTGAGTCCTTTTGTCGGTCGTTTAGAAGATATAGGGACAGACGCTTATGCCCTGATTTCTGATATTCGAGACATGCTGGACTTCTATGGCTATGATACGGAAATTATTGCCGCCAGCATCCGGACCCTGCCTCACTTTGAAGAAGTCGTTCGACGCGGCGCTCACATCGCTACCATCCCAGGCAAATTATTCCCTAAATTATGGAAACATCCCCTAACCGACTCCGGAATCGAAGGCTTCCTCAAAGACTGGGAAAACTTCTCTAATAAATAAGGGTGAGAGGGCTGGCGGTTAACTTTCGTTCACTGAAGCAAGTCACCAGAGCAGTCTGTAAGACTGCGGC
>NZ_KV786062.1:77991-78408 GCF_001806805.1 Aerococcus sp. HMSC23C02
GACTGCGGCGGAGACTTGTGAAGTGACACGAAAGTTGCCAGCCCGAACCCGACTAAATAAGGGTGTGAGCAGTTGCGATCAGACTTGAATGACTGGAGCCCAAACGGAAAAGAGCGGCTTTAGCCGATCGTTCCGATTGGGTGAAGTCACTGCAAGTCTGCAACTGCGAACCCGACTACACAGGGTGTGAAGGCTAGCGGGAGAAATAGACCTCTTCACCAAAAGCCAGAGAAGTCTAAAAGACTTCGGCGGCTTTTGATGAAGAGGAGCTATTTCTGCTAGCCTGAACCCGACTAGACAAGGGTGTGAGAGCGCACGGGTAGAAGTGGACCTCTGGAGCAAAAGACTAGAGAAGGCTGGAAGCCTTCGAAAGACTTTTGTGAAGAGAAGCCACTTCTGTGCGCTCGAACCCGACTA
>NZ_KV786062.1:78428-106285 GCF_001806805.1 Aerococcus sp. HMSC23C02
AGCAGTCTGCAAGACTGCGGCGGAGACTTGTGAACTGACAAGGAAGCTGCGCGACCGAACCCGACTATAGGGTGTGAGACTTGTCGGTTAGGCTTGGATGATTAGAGCAAGTTAGCAGGCCATCCTGGAAGTCTTATTGCGCCCCTAATAAAATTGAACACAATAAAAGAGAATCTACACGTCACTAGTTGCTAGTGGGTAGATTCTCTTTTTTATTCCTTTAAGTCTTGGGCATAGTGAAGCAGCTGAGCTTGTTTATCGGTATCTAGGGATTCATAAATTTCTATGAGTTGGTCGCTAGGACTCTGGTATTTTTCTCGTAAATCTTCTTTCAAGAGCTCGTCAATGCCGACATGGTATATGGCGGCTAATTCTTCGACCAGGGATGGGGTATACTTACCATTTTCCCAGTCCGAAATTGTTGAATTTGTTTTACGGTTGAGCTTTTTGGCGATATCCTTTTGGTAGTAATTATTTTTTTCGCGCAAAAATTTTAAATTTTCTGCTAACACAGGCAACCCTCCTTAGTATTTATATTAATCATAGCACGTTCATATGAATAATGAAACTAAATTCATGAAATTTATTTCGTTTCTACTTATTAGAATTATAATTCGATATTTTAGAATTTTAGGCATATAAATTTGACTTACATATACCCTAACTATATAATTCATATGAGGAGGCTTGCTATGAAAAGAAAATATTTAGGAGATTGGCGCAAGAGCAGGGGAATGACCCAGGAACAATTGGCTCAGGCTGTGCATATTACGACCAGGACCATTGCCAATTATGAGAAAGACCCCAATAATCTCTACCATGCCTCTTATGCTAATGTATTAAAAATAGCAGAGGTTTTAAATATTCATCCGGACCAATTAGAAATCAAATAAAAAAGCAGCAAAGTTTAGTGGGAGACTTTGCTGCTTTTTGCTTAATTAAAATTGGGCAGGATGGCTTCATAGACGTCTGAATTTTCCTTTAATTTGAGGGGATAATTGGTTCGGTAGAGTGAGCCTTCTTGGTTCTGCTCCATGTACATAACGAAATCGCGGGTCTCGTTAATCGGATAGATGGTTAACAATTTAGTGAAGACATCATCCTGGTCAATAATGACATTGCGAATTAAATAATCCTCAGTAAAGGAATAATCAAATTGGAAATATTGGCCGGGCTGGACCCGGTACTCGTATTCTAAGAAAGTGATCAGTTCTTTGGACATGTAAATTTCCTCCTAGCTCTACAGTGACTTTCCTTTATTAATTGTACCTATAAATGTATGCGTTTACAAGTATTTGTAAATAAATTCACAGGTTGAAGTGGATAATATTTTTATCATAGGCACTAGTTACTAGCTAGCAAAAGTGAGTAAAACTGCTTTTTAGTAAACTTTAAAAGGTCAGGGGCCGAGTCCGTATGTTAAAATAGAGGGTACAGACTATATGGAGAGGGAGAGCGATAATGACTATCGATTACGATTCGATTAAAGATGACCTTTACCTAGCAGTTAATGGAGACTGGCTAGCCCAAGCGGAGATTCCTGCTGATAAGCCAGCTACAGGCGGTTTTACCAGTTTAAGAGACCGGATGGAAGACCTCTTATTAGAAGAAAGCCAAGCCATGCGCGAGGGCAAGATAGCCTTGGACCAGCCAGAATTGGAAGAATTCGTGGCCTATTACAATAAGGCCCTCGATTTCGAGGGGCGCGAAGCTCAAGGGAGTCAGCCCTTAGAAGAAGAAATTGACCAAGTCAAAGCCTTGGAGAACTTGGCTGACTTACAGACCTTTGCAAAAGACTGGACCCTTAAGAATAATGACCTGCCCTTTGCGATCAGTGTGGAAGCGGATATGAAGGATACCGACCACTATACCCTCTACCTGGATACTCCTGGCTTGGTCTTGCCAGACACGACCTATTATGAAGAAGGAAACGAAGCGGGCCAAAGCTTACTAGCTGTCTATGCCAAGCAGTCCGAGGAATTATTGAGCTATTGTGGGATCGGTCAAGCGGACCAAGTCACCGCTCGTGCCTTGGCCTTTGACCGCTCCTTGGCCCAGTATATGAAGAGCAATGAGGAATTAGCGGACTATCCTAAGCTCTATAACCCACGAACGATGGACCAGGTGCAAGCTTATTCGGCTAGCTTTGATTTTAAAGCTTACTTTGAAGCCCTCTTAGGTCAAGTGCCGGACCAGGTGATTGTGACCCAGCCAGTCTTCTTTGAGCATTTTGATGAGCTTGTTAATGCCGATTCCTTCGACCAAATGAAAGCTTGGCTGCTCGTCCAAGTGGTCAATGCGGCGTCGAATTGCCTCAGTGAAGAAATGCGCCAGATCGGCAGCCAGTACAGCCTGGCCCTGTCCGGTAATCCTGAGACCCTATCCAAGGAGAAACAAGCCTTCTATGCAAGTACAGCCATGTTTGACCAAGTCATCGGGCTCTATTACGGGAAGAAGCATTTTGGTTCCCAAGCCCGTGAAGATGTCCGCCAAATGGTTGTGGAAATGATTGAAGTTTACAAGAAACGCTTAGAAGCTAACGATTGGTTGAGCCCTGAAACCATTGACAAGGCCATTGTCAAGCTCGACGCCATCGATATCTTGGTCGGCTATCCGGATACTTATCCTGACATCTACAGCAAATTCAAGGTAGACCCTGAGCTCAGCTTCTACGGCAACCTCCAAGTCTTCAGCCGGATAAAGATTGCTGACCGATTGGGACGTTATGGCCAAGAGGTTGACCGGACCGAGTGGGGGATGTCACCAGCGACGGTCAATGCCTACTACAATCCAAGTTTCAACCATATCTGCTTCCCTGCGGCTATCTTACAGGCGCCCTTCTATGCCATTGACCAGAGCCGGAGCCAGAACTATGGGGGGATTGGAGCCGTGATTGCCCATGAAATATCCCACGCCTTCGACAACAATGGGGCCCAATTCGATGAAAAAGGGAATATGACCAATTGGTGGCAAGAGCAAGATTATGAGGTCTTTTCTGCTAAAGCGGAAGAAATGGTCGACCAATTCGACGGCTTGCCTTTTGCTGGAGGACAAGTGAATGGGCGGATGACGGTTTCTGAAAATATTGCCGATGCCGGCGGTCTCCAAGCGGCTCTTGAGGCCTGCCAGCACGAGAAAGATTATGACTTAGAAGCCTTCTTCATTAATTGGGCAAGGATCTGGTGCCAAAAAGCTCGGGACCAATACAAGCAATTGCTGCTCAATATGGACGTCCATGCCCCAAGTCCACTGAGAGCTAATGTCCAAGTCAAGAATATCGACGCTTTCCATACTTGCTTTGGCATCCAGGAGGGCGATCCCATGTACCTAGCTAAAGAAAATCGTGTGGTGGTTTGGTAGGTGCTATAAGTATAGAAGATTCTATGCTAAAATAGTTAAGATGAAAGAGGTGCTCAAATCCGCACCCAAAAAGACAAGGAGTTGTGTTATGGATTTAAAACATCATGTTGCCGAAGTGATTTATGAGTCAGTTTCTGACCACTTGGATGTGGATCAGATCGAAGCTGCCCTCGAAACTCCTAAGCATAGTGACCACGGCGATATTGCCTTTCCCTGCTTCCTCTTAGCCAAGGCCTTGCGCAAGGCACCCCAAGCCATTGCTCAAGAACTCGCAGCTGAGATAAATGATCCTGCTTTAGACAAGGTTGAAGCAGTGGGTCCTTACTTGAATTTCTTCCTCAAGCCGGACCAAGTGTCTAAGCAAGTCTTAAAAGAAATTCTCAGCCAGGGGTCAGATTACGGCCAACAGGACTTAGGCCACGGCGGCAATGTCACCATCGATATGTCTAGCCCGAATATTGCAAAACCCATGTCCATGGGCCACCTGCGTTCTACGGTGATTGGGAATGCGATTGGGAATATTTTGGCCAAGGTCGGCTTTAACCCCATTCGGATCAACCACCTGGGCGACTGGGGGACGCAGTTCGGGAAATTAATCGTTGCCTATCGCTTATGGGGAACAGAAGAAGAAGTCCGGGCGAATCCAATCCAAGAACTTTTACGCCTCTACGTGAAGTTCCACGAAGAAGCCGAGAAAGATGAGAGCTTAAACGACAAGGGCCGCCAAGCTTTCAAGGCCTTGGAAGAAGGTTCGGAAGAAGAATTAGCCCTCTGGCGTTGGTTTAGAAGCGAGTCCCTCAAAGAATTCAACCGCATCTATGCCATGTTAGGCATTGAATTCGATTCCGACAAGGGCGAAGCCTTCTACAATGACAAGATGGACCGGGTCATCGACCTCTTGGAAGAAAAGGACCTGCTCAAGGTCGATAATGGGGCGACGATTGTTGACTTAGACAAGTATGACCTGATCCCTGCCTTAGTCAAAAAGTCAGATGGAGCGACCCTCTATATGACCCGCGACCTGGCCGCTGCCCTCTACCGCAAGGATCACTATGACTTTGCTCAGTCCCTCTATGTGGTGGGTAATGAGCAAAGCATCCACTTCAAGCAATTGAAGGCGGTCCTCAAAGAAATGGGTTACGACTGGTACGATGACATCCACCATATTCCGTTCGGTCTGGTGACCAAGGATGGGAAGAAGCTCTCCACCCGTAAAGGTAAAGTTGTCCTTCTCGAGGAGGTCCTCAATGAAGCCATCCGCCTAGCGGAAGCACAAATTGAAGAAAAGAATCCAGACTTAGCCAATAAAGACCAGGTTGCCCACCAAGTTGGGGTCGGTGCTGTCATCTTCCACGACCTGAAGAATGACCGGATGAATAACTTTGACTTCAAACTCAGTGAAATTGTCCAGTTTGAAGGGGAGACCGGGCCTTATGTCCAATACGCCAATGCTCGGGCGCATTCCATCTTGCGCAAGTCAGGTCGCGAGCTTGACCTGGCGGCTGACTATAGCTTGGAAGACCCAGAAGCCTATACCATTATCAAGGCCTTAAATGACTTCCCAGAAACCATTGAAAAGGCCTACCGTCACTATGAGCCAAGCGTGATTGCTAAGTATGCGATCAACCTCGCTCAGAACTTTAACCGCTACTATGCCCACAACCGTATCCTTGAAGAGGATGAAGGCTTAGAGTCACGTTTAGCCCTCGTTAAAGCAACGACGGTTGTTTTAGAAGCCGCCTTGAACCTGCTCGGTGTCGCTGCACCGCATGAAATGTAGGACAGGGCTAATAACTTGAGCAATCAATGATCATATTAAAAGAAGCCTTGACCAATCAGTTGGACTGAAAGGGTCAAGGCTTCTTTTTTTATTTTTCGGGATAGAGTCCGGCTTCGGCTTCTTGAATCATATTCTTAATCGGTAGGACAATGATAAGGAAGAGGAAGCTGGTCTGGATCCAAAAGATCGTCAGGTCCAGGAGACCGTGGAGGAGGACAATGGAAATAAAAGAACAGATCAGGGCCAAGCGCAAGCGAAGAGCAGGATACTTTCTCATGGTATTAATCAAGCTAGCAAAGCGGTAGAAGGGGAGAAAGAGGATGCTGCAGCCGACAATCCCATAGCTGAGGAGGGGGTCCAGGTAGATGCTGTGGGAATGGATGGTTGATTTTCCCCCCGGATATTCGTTCCAGACCTGCAAGTAGGTCAAGGGTCCCTGACCAAAGAGATAGTTGTGGCGGAGCGCTCGCAAGGCTGTCTGCCAGATATGGATCCGGTCCCCCAAGGCCCAAGATAGGGAGTCCATGCGGGGGAAGAGGTCGGTCACCATTAGACCGAGAACGCCTAGCCCCATCAGCCCTAAGCTGACCAGGGCCTGTTTGTGGTAGCCGTAAACATAGTAGAAGACGACGATTGATCCGATAACGACCATAAAGCTAGTCCTAGCTCCAGTAAAGAAGATAGCGGACAGATTACAGAGGGTAATGAAGGCGAAGGCTAATTTCTTTCGCAATTTCTTGGTCCGCGTCAACTTGTAGAGGCCAATAATGATGAAGAATTCAAGCATCATAGCATAGTAATTCGGATTAAAAAAAGTCGCTTCGACCCGGTCTGCATGCTGCTTGCCCATAGCCTCGGAAATAAAGGTATAGTCCCATTCCTGGATGAACTGAAAGTGCTCGAGCAGGGCAAAAATAAAAAGAATAAAACTAGCGATAAGGCTGATATTGATCAAGTCTTCCACAAAATAAGGCTTGATGGCATCAAAATAATACTTGAAAAAGATTAAGTAGATAGCGAAGCCAAAAGATATGAGGACACCCAACCAGTTTTGATAGACGAGGGAAATGCTAATATTGTAAGCGATAAATATCCAAAAGGCTGCCATCACCCCACTATTATCCGTAAAG
Organism: Aerococcus sp. HMSC23C02; assembly: GCF_001806805.1. Classification (NCBI taxonomy): domain Bacteria; kingdom Bacillati; phylum Bacillota; class Bacilli; order Lactobacillales; family Aerococcaceae; genus Aerococcus; species Aerococcus sp. HMSC23C02. The sequence goes on from NZ_KV786062.1 coordinate 84,699, forward strand.
CTGGGGCGGAAAAGCCCGCAGACCCCTAAAATAATAAAGATGACCGTCATCACGGTGACCGTAATATAGAAGGGGAAGAAGTTGCTGATTAATAAGATCATTAAGAGCAGGGCTTGCAGGTCCCAGGGTAAACGATCGCTTGAGAGGGTCTTCATGCGAATCACCTCCTCCTTTATAACTTATCATTAGTTATTATGATACCACGTTATAGCTAGAGAAGTACAAAGAATTTCTAAAATCAAGCGAGTGTGACAAAAGTCATTCAGGCCTGACTTTTGAAAAAGTTTTGTTGGTTAAAAAGAGGCTGGAGATTTTGTTCCAGCCTCCAATCCTCATCTTCTGACAAAGGCAAGTAAGAATGGTAGAATAGGGATATGATATTCGCAATATGGAGGGAAATGAATGGTTGAACAATGGCAGGGTCTGCCAGCAGACCGCTTTGCAAAATATAGAAGTTGGATTAACCGCGAGGAGCCTGGAATCTGTGGGTCCTATGTCACTGCTGCCTTAGTCCATGACCGTGTCCTGGCTGATACGGGACGGGCCTTGGATCCTGGCCGCTTACTCGGGGCCAGCCAAGAGTTAGTCGATGACAAGCACTTACACAAGGGCACCTTTATTTGGAATATTTATTCGGGCTTAGACAGTCTCTTGGGACCCCAGGGCTACCGGGTCAAGGTCGGCCTCTTTTCAGAAGTTAAAGTCCCTGACTTAATGGCTGCAGGTTATGGACCCTTTATTGTGGGAACAGCAGGTCTCCTAGGGTCTCCCTATGGTAACCACTGGCTTCTGGCCTACGCCTATCGCTATAATGACCAGGGGGACTTGGAATTTCGCTGCTATGACAACCATGGTCAGTCCCAAGCCGTCCTTCCGGCTAAGTATTGTTTCTCCTATGCCTATTTAGAAAGATTGCCAGAGACAGCAGATAAGCAGCCAGCGAAAGAAGAAGAGAGAACTCATGAAGACCAGACCATCCACTTCCATAGCAATGGCTACCGCCAAGAGGCCCTTCAGCAGGCCGAAGCAGAGGAAGGGAAGACCATCTTTGGAAAGTCTCTGGCCGATATTTTGGATCTCTTTATTTAATTGATCTCTACAACACAAAAACAGAGCTTCCCGTCTTTTGGACAGGAGGCTCTGTTTTTTGCTTAAGCCAATTCAAAGGCTTTGCTTCTTATTTATGATCTTCTGACTTGGCTGCATAGCCGGATTGACGTAGGAAGAATTTGATAATCTCTACGTAAGGAATGATAGACAGGGCAGCAACAATGATAACTGTCCACATTTGACCGGCATTTGGATCATTAACCAAGTGGATGGTACCGAAGGCATCGTTTAAGCCTGGCACAAAGACGGTAATGATCAGCATGGCAGCAGAGACCAGGATGGCCAAGTTGAAGGCCTTGTTGTTAAATGGATTACCTGAGAAGAGTGACCGGTAAACAGACTTACAGTTGAAGGCGTGGGCGAGCTGGATAAAGGCCAAGGTTAGGAAGGCCATCGCTTCCGCATCGACATGTTCAACTTGCATCTTGTTGATAGCATACCAGTAAACGAAGAGGGTAATACCACCTTCGTAGATCCCTTGGTAGATGATCCCTTCCAGAACCCCACCTGATAGGAGGTTGGTTCGGCGGCCACGCGGTCTGTGTTCCATCACGTCAGGTTCCGCTTCTTCCAGACCAAGTGCAATGGCTGGGAAGGTGTCGGTTACCAAGTTAATCCAAAGAATGTGGATCGGCTCCAGGATAGTCCAGTTAGCAAAGGTTGCAATAAAGAGGGTCATAACTTCACCCAGGTTAGCTGATAAGAGGTATTGAACCGCCTTTTGGATGTTAGCGAAGACTTTACGTCCTTCTTCAACCGCATGGACAATGGTGGCGAAGTTGTCGTCAGCCAGTACCATGTCGGAAGCACCCTTAGACACTTCTGTCCCAGTGATCCCCATACCAATCCCGATGTCGGCTTGTTTGAGGGATGGGGCATCGTTGACCCCGTCACCGGTCATGGCAACAACCTTGTTATGGGTCTTAGATTGCCAAGCGCGAACAATTCTTACCTTATGTTCAGGAGCAACCCGAGCATAAACAGAGTATTGTTCAACTTCTTGTTCTAATTGATTATCATCGATGGTATCGAGGTAGGCCCCAGTGGTTACTGCAGATTCATCGTGTTCTTCAGTAATGATACCTAAACGTTCTGCAATGGCAGCAGCTGTTGTTTGGTGGTCACCCGTGATCATAACGGTCCGGATACCAGCCGCCTTAGCGGTAGCGATCGCGTCCTTAGCTTCTGGACGTTCAGGGTCGATTTCACCGACCATACCAGCATATACCAAATGACGTTCGTGTTCTTCACTCGTATACTCGTCGGCTTCTTGGTCGATATACTTGAAGGCCATAGCGAGGACACGCAGGGCTTCAACAGCCATATCGTGGTTAGCAGTTAAGAGCTTGTCACGGTAGGCTTCGGTCATTTCGTGGATCTGACCATTTTCATAGTAGTAGTCACAGTTGTCAATAATAACGTCAGGCGCACCCTTGGTCATGACAACGAATTGGCCTTGAGCCTTGTCTGAGCTTGGATGAACAGTAGTTGACATCTTACGTTCAGAGTCGAATGGGATTTCACCAATCCGAGGTTGGGCTTGGAGCGCTTCATCGAGTTGGAAGCCCTTGTCGATCCCGAATTGAACCATGGCTGTCTCGGTTGGGTCCCCAGCTAGGCTCTTGTCAGCTGAAACCGTGGTGTCGTTCGCCATGTTCATGATCTTGAAGACAGGTTCTTCGAAGTCAATATCTTCACTAGCATCATGGATTTGGCCATTGTAGTAGACCTTTTCAATGGTCATCTTATTTTGGGTGAGGGTACCGGTCTTGTCGGAACAAATAACTTCAGTCCCACCCAGGGTTTCAACGGCTGGTAATTTACGAACTAGGGCATTGCGGTCGGCCATCTTTTGTGTCCCCAGGGCGAGGATAATGGTTGAGATGGCTGGCAGACCTTCAGGAAGGGCAGCAACGGCGATTGAAATCGCAGTTAGGAGCATGTCCACCCAGTAGCGGCCTTGGACTAAACCAACCACAAAGATAATAACAGCGATAACAATGATTGCCACGGTAAGGAATTTAGATAATTTATCTTGGTCTTCCTGGAGTGGCGTCTTCTTAGTTTCGGCATTATCTAGCATGGTCGCGATATGGCCGACTTCTGTGTTCATACCGGTTCCAGTAACGATCCCGGCGCCGCGACCATAAGTGACGTTAGTGGAGGAGAAGGCCATATTTTTACGGTCCCCGATAGCTGCTGTGTCGTCCACCAATTCTAAGTTCTTAGTAACAGGTACAGATTCCCCGGTAAGGGCCGCTTCTTCAATCTGCAAGGAATTGCTTTCGATCAAGCGCATATCGGCTGGCACGACATTCCCTGCTTCTAGTAAAACAACGTCGCCAGGCACAATTTCGCGCGAATCAATGGCGCGAATTTCACCGTCACGGCGGACATTGGCTTGGGGCGAAGACATTTCCTTCAATGAATTAATAGCGTCTTCAGCCTTGTTCTCTTGGATAACCCCAAGAATGGCATTAATAATAACAACGGCAAGAATAATGATCGCGTCGACCATCCCCTCATAGCCTTCCAGGACAACGGAAAGCACGGCTGCAATAAGCAGGATAATGATCATGAGGTCCTTGAACTGATCAATAAACTTTTGGAAAGTAGACTTACTTTCACCTTCTTGGATTTCGTTGGGGCCGTATTGGTCCAGACGTTCTTTGGCTTGGGCATCGGTCAAGCCTGTCGTTGACGTTTGGAATTCATTTTCAACGGCGGGAACATCCATGGTGAAATACTTCTTCCCTGACTCTTGTTGGTCCAATTATAAACACTCCTTCTTCGCTCAACTGAGCAGTTTATTATATAATAGTGTAAAAAAAGACTCATACTACTGTCGTCCCCCAGTAGCATAAGTCTCACCAAATTAAGGTAATACCAGCAATACAATTGACTGCGCCTGTTGATATTACCGCAGACATGCTGCAGGTTACTCCCTTATGATTTGTACACTAATATGTATAGTTAGTATAGAGGATAAAAGACGAAAATGCAATTTTTAACTCGTATTCTTGCTAATTATTTTAAGGTGTGCAAGTAGGAGAAGAATGCTATAATAAGAACTTATAAGGGAATTTTTAAAGGAAGTTAGGTGTCAAATATTCATGAATGAAGATTATTTGAAGTTAGTGCATCAAGAGATGCCGACTTATTCGAAGAAACAAATCCAAAGTGTCCTCAGCTTGTTGGAGGAGGGCAATACGGTTCCTTTTATCGCCCGCTACCGGAAGGAACAGACGGGATCCTTCGATGAAGTGGAAATTCGTAAGATCCAAAAATCTTATGATTATATTGAAAATCTGGAGAAACGCCGGGAAACGATCCTCGACACCATTGAAGCCGCAGGTAAGCTAAAACCCAAGCTGAAAAAAGAAATCCTGAAGGCGTATAAGCTCCAAGAATTAGAAGACCTCTATGAACCCTACAAACCCAAGCGTCGGACCAAGGCGACCATTGCTAAGGACCAGGGCTTGGAAGGCTTGGCTGAATGGCTCTATGCCAGTCCTAAAACGGGGGACCCCAAAGAGGAAGCGGCCAAGTATGTCACTGAAGAAGCCCCTAGCCTAGAAGATGCCCTAGCTGGAGCCCATGAAATCCTCTGTGAATGGATCAGCGAAACGGCTCGCTACCGGCAATGGCTGCGCCGCTATGTCAAAGAAGAAGGGCGCCTAGTGAGTGAGAAGGCCAAGGGAGCGGAAGATAATAAGCAGGTCTACAAGGTCTACTATGACTTCTCTCAAGCTCTCGGCAAGCTCAAACCCTATCAAGTCCTGGCCTTGAACCGCGGCGAGAAAGAAAAAATCCTGCGCTTGAACTTTGAATTTGATGAATTTCCAGTCTTAGAGTACTTAGTTAACCAGGTGATCGATGGTCACCCTGTCAGCTTGAAGGAACTCCAGGCAGCGATCCAGGACGCCATGCAGCGCTTCCTCCTGCCGGCAGTGGAAAGGGAAATCCGCTCCGAATTGACCGAGGAGGCCGAAGCCCATGCCATTGAAAGCTTCTCTGACAACCTCTACCACTTGCTCATGCAGGCGCCGCTCAAGGGCCGGGTTGTTTTAGGCTTAGATCCTGCCTTCCGGACCGGCTGTAAGTTAGCGGTCGTGGATGAAACAGGGAAGTTTCTCGACAAGGCAATTATCTATCCAACCCACCCCGTCAATAAAGTCGAAGAAGCCGCTAAGATTTTCGGCCAACTAGTTGAAAAATATGGGGTAGAAATGGTGGCCATTGGGAATGGGACCGCGAGCCGAGAATCGGAGCAATTCGTGGCCGACCAAATCCAAAACCGGTTTCCAAATCTCAAATACATGATTGTTAATGAGAGTGGGGCCTCGGTCTATTCCGCTAGCAAAGTGGCCCGGGCAGAGTTTCCAGACTTTAATGTCGAGGAACGGTCAGCCGTCAGCATTGCCCGCCGCCTCCAAGACCCGCTGGCAGAATTGGTGAAGATTGATCCAAAATCCATTGGCGTCGGCCAATATCAACATGATGTTTCCCAGAAAGAACTCTCCGACTCTCTTGACTTTACCGTCGAAACCGTGGTGAACCGGGTAGGGGTGAACTTGAATACGGCCAGTCCTTCCTTGCTGGTCCATGTGTCAGGTGTCAACAAGTCGGTGGCCAAGAATATTGTAGCCTACCGCAATGACAATGGACTCTTTAAGAACCGTCAAGAACTCAAGGATGTTTCCCGCTTAGGGCCTAAAGCCTTCGAACAATGTGCCGGCTTCTTGCGTATCCTCAACGGGGAAGAAGTCCTCGATGCGACGGCTATCCACCCGGAAAGTTATAAACTCACTAATAAAATTCTAGCTGACCAGGGTATTGACCTGGCCGACATCCATGAAGATGCCGTCCGTCAGCAGATTAAAGACTGGAATATTCCAAGTCTTGCAGCTGCTTACCAGATCGGGGAAGAGAGCCTCAAGGACATCCAAGAGTCCCTCCTGGCACCCGGACGCGACCCGCGGGATGACTTGGATGCGCCGATCTTGCGCTCGGATGTCTTGAAACTGAGCGACCTCAAAGAAGGCATGGCCTTACAAGGAACCGTCCGCAATGTGGTCGATTTTGGGGCCTTTGTCGACGTTGGTGTCAAGCAGGATGGCCTGGTCCATATCTCCAAGCTCAGCAAGAAATTTGTTAAACACCCGAGTGATGTCGTGGCCGTGGGTGAAATTGTTAATGTGTGGGTGGAATCGGTGGATACCCAAACAGGGCGAATTGGGCTGACGATGATTGAAGACTAAAAAGACTTATTCAGATGCTGCCTTACAGGCTCTAGTGGAGAAGGTGTCTCTTGAAGACTTCGGGCGACCTTTTTGCCACCAGGCGGTATGGAATCGGCGCTTGCGGACAACCGGCGGGCGCTTCCATTCCCCGTCCTGCAAATTGGATTTTAATCCTAGAATTCTTGACCGCTACGACCAAGACCTGCTCGTTAAAGTAATCCGCCATGAGCTTTGCCACTACCACCTTTACCGACAAGGCTCCGGCTACCGGCATGGCAACTCGCAATTCAAGGAGCTTTTAGAAGCAGTTGGGGGGATCGACTATGTGCCCGACTTGCTTGATCCCTCCGAGCGGAAGCTCTATTACTACCGCTGTCAAGGCTGCCATGAGCTTTATGAGCGCGAGCGCCGCATCAACCCTCGCGCCATGTGCGGCCATTGCTTGGGGGTCTTAGTACAAGTCGAGGGGCCTGAAGATGACCTTGGTGGGAGTTAAGGGGTCGCCTTTGCTCGCACTCTTAGTTGGGTTCGAGGATGCAAAAAGGGCTCCTCTTCATAAAAGTCCGTCGAAGGCCTTCAGCCTTCTCTGGCCTTTTACTCCAGAGGTCCCTTTTTCCCGCATCCTCTCACACCCTTACATTAATAGAAAGGAGTCTGCTGTGATTAAAAGATGTCAAAATTGTGATTGCCAACTTGCAGAAGATGACCTGGTTTGTCCTAAGTGTGGACAGGTTATCCAGTCTGAGCAAGATTTTTACTTGCAAGAAGCGGGCAGTCAGACTGAAGAAGAAACAGATAAGAAGACCAAAAAAATGAGCCGGAAAAAACGGGCTGACCAGGAAAAGTGGACCGCCTATGCCAAAGACTTCTTCCGTTGTTTCTTGGCCTTTTTGAAGAATCCAATCAAGAATATCCAAAATCCTAGTTATATCAATTCCTACTATGGGGTGGCTATGCTGGTGATCCTCACCCTGACCAATACGGTGACTTTAACAGCCATGGCAAATTTTGCTTTCTCTAATTATGCCTGGCTATCCAGCATCTCGATCTTACCCAACATTGATTACTACTTTAATCCTTGGCTGTTCTTTATCCAGGCCTTGGTCTATTTCTTTGTCATGTTCTGGCTAATCGCCGCGATCAGCCAGGCCACCATGCGCTTGATTTTTAAGCTGGACCAGAGCAACTTGGAATGGTTGACGCGCTTTATGGGGATGAACAGCCTGACTGTGGTCCTCGCTATTTTAGCCATGCTCTGTAGTTTGATTGCACCCTTGCTCTTCTCCATCCTGGTTCTCTTCTTAATGCTCTTGGAGTTCATCGTCTTCCTGATTTCGATCCCGCTCCTCTATTACCTCTATGAGTCGCGAGTGTCCTGGATCAACCGCTACTATGCAGCATTAATCGCTATTGCTTGCTTTGTCTTGCTCAATATTTTCTTAGTGAACATTATTTTCTAAAAAAATTAGGAAAAATGGTTGACAGCTTAACCGATATGCGGTAAGATATATCTTGTGTTAAGCAACGCGGGTATGGCGGAATAGGCAGACGCGCTACCTTGAGGGGGTAGTGGGAGTAACTCCCGTGCAGGTTCAAGTCCTGTTACCCGCATTCATAAAAAGCTCAAGAAGCTTACTGAATGTGCGAAAAGGCTAGAAAGTATTGTAGAAGCAATGCTTTCTAGCCTTTTTCTTTTTGTTAAAAGTTTGAGCTTGCAGGAGAAGTGCAAAGATTTAAAAATATTTTTGCACGTATTTTGCACCCGAAATCGTTTGCGCTTGTCTAAAAATGCTTGCCACGAAGAAGGTCCTTTTTTTACAATCAGGCAGGCAAAAGTCTCCGCTTCATGATAGAATGAACTTATGACCTATCATGAAAGGAGGGGCAGGCTGTCAGGGCCTGGTGATGATGTTAACAACGAATCTGATCTTAGCCATTTTGTGGCTGCTATTGTTTACTTTGAGGAAAGTTTTGAGTAGAGTTTTAGGGAAGAAAGCTTGCTAGGATAAGTTTTTCATTTTGAAGAAGAGAAAACTATCAGTGTGCTAGGCTATGGGCTTTAAAGATTTTCTTTGATAAACTTATCATTTTTTTATCATATTTCTTTAAAAAAGGATGAAAGTTAGGTAGAATAGACATAAGGAAAGGTGATGATTGAATGCCAGTTGTGGATCATACATGTGTACGCGTTAAAAATTTAGAAGCGTCCATTACGTTTTACCAAGATGCCTTTGGTTTTGAAGAGGTGGAGCGTCGGGATTTCCCAGATAATGAATTTACGCTTTGCTACCTTTCTTTACCAGGCCAAGACTACAAATTAGAATTAACTTATAACTATGACCATGAAGCCTATGATTTAGGAAATGGTTATGGGCATATTGCGATTGTAACCGCAGATGCCGAAGGACTCCACCAAGCTCATAAGGAAGCTGGTTATCCTGTAACAGACTATGTAGGTTTACCTGGGACTGAGCCATTCTACTACTTTGTGACTGACCCAGATGGCTACAAGATTGAAGTTATTGACGAAGAGGCTTGGAAATAACTTGCCTTTTTAGTGGAAACTGTGCTATACTTATCTCGCGATGAGCTGAGTACACTTAACTGTGTATTGAGAATATAGAGAGCACACGTTGCTTAGCAACACTACAGGAAGTAGGTGCTCGGATAAAGTTGCTGTGAACGGCTTTATCCCTTGTCTAGGAGAAAGCGAGAACAATTAACTTTGTTCTCGCTTTTTTTTAGAAAGAAATGCAAGCGTTTTTATAAAAAGGAAGGAGGGGGAATATGCCGCAATTGACCAAAGACCAACTGGCAACAGAAATGTATTACTTCAATTTAGGCAATCATTTTTCCGCTTATCATTTTCTGGGTGCCAAAGCTTGTCGAGATCAAGCGGGTCAGGAGGGTTATCGTTTTACAGTCTGGGCACCCCGGGCCAAGGCCGTTGCTATTATTGGAAGTTTTAACCAGTGGCAGGAAGAGGCCCTTGAAGCAGTGGGGGAAACCGGAGCTTGGACCATCTTTAAGGCTGAGGCTAAGGAATGGGACCTCTATAAATTTGTGGTCACGGACCAGGCAGGGCAAAAAAAGGAAAAGCAAGACCCCTTCGCCTTTGCGAGTGAGGTCCCACCCAAGACGGCTTCGGTGATCCAAAACTTGCCCCAGTATGACTGGCAGGATGCCGATTGGCTGGCCGAACGTCGGAAAGCTAAACGCTATGACCGGCCTTTAAACATCTACGAGGTCCACATGTCCTCCTGGCGCCGTCATCCGGATGGGTCGGCTTATAGTTTCGATGACTTGAGGAAGGAACTCATCCCTTATGTCAAAGAAATGGGCTATACCCATATTGAATTTATGCCTTTGATGGAGCACCCCTTGGAGGCTTCTTGGGGCTATCAGATTTCGGGTTATTATTCGATTGCTGGTCGCTTCGGTCACGACTTTGAACCATTTATGCGTTTTGTGGATGCCTGCCACCAGGCGGAGATTGGGGTCTTAGTGGATTGGGTGCCCGGCCACTTTGTCCGCAATGATGATGCTCTGGCCTATTACGACGGGACCCCGTGCTTTGAATTTCAAGATCCCCAGCGTGCGGTCAATAACCGTTGGGGGACCTATAATTTTGACCTAGGCAGGAGCCAAGTCCACAGCTTCTTGATTTCGAATGCTGTCTTTTGGCTAGAGGAATTCCATGTCGATGGTTTGAGGGTGGATGCCGTCTCTAATATGCTCTACTTGGACTATGATATTGGGGACTGGCAGCCTAACCGCTATGGCAATAATGTCAACTTAGAGGGGGTAGACTTCCTCCGCCGTTTAAACCAGGAGATCTTCTTGCGGGATGATTCCTATCTCATGATTGCGGAAGAATCCACAGCTTGGGATGGGGTGACACGGCCCACTTCCGAAGGGGGCTTGGGCTTTAACTTCAAGTGGAACATGGGTTGGATGAACGATACCCTGAAATTCTTTAGCTTGGACCCTATCCACCGGTCCCACCACTATAAGCTGGTGAACTTTACCTTCATGTATATGTTCCATGAGAACTTTATCTTGCCCTTTTCCCACGATGAAGTGGTCCACGGCAAGGAGTCCCTCTTAGGGCGGATGCCGGGACAGACGCGTTATGATGAGTTCTCGAACTTGCGAACACTGGAGGGTTACCGGATGTGTTATCCAGGTAAGAAATTATCCTTCATGGGTAACGAAATTGGCCAATTCTTAGAGTGGCGCTTCTACAGCCAGCTAGAATGGGAGGACTTGGACCGGCCCTATAACCGGGAATACCAGCACTACATCCAGTGCTTGAACCAGCTCTACCAGGATCAACCAGCCCTCCACCAATTGGACCTGAGCCCAGAAGGCATCCGTTTCCTGGAAGCGGATGATGATTTAGAGACCACGGCGGCCTTTATTCGGAGGAGCCAGGACCCAGAAGATTTTATTGTGTGTGCTTATAACTTTACCCCCGTGGAACGTCACAATTACCGCTTGGGGGTACCGTATCCAGGAACTTATCGTGTCCTCTTGAACAGTGAAATGCAGGAATTTGGAGGCAATTGGGAATACCAGCAGGAAACTTATACGGCAGAGCAAGTGCCCCACCAAGGCTTTGATTATTCGCTATCTGTCGTATTGCCCTCCCTGTCGACCTTCCTATTGAAGCCCGATCAGCTTTTGACGGAGAGGCCAGAACTATTAAAGAAAGAAGATTTAGTTGAAGGAGGGGAAAGAGAGTAATCTCGATCATTATGAAAAAACAATTATTAGCTATGATACTTGCTGGGGGTAAGGGGACCCGCCTCGGTAAATTAACCAAAGAAATTGCCAAACCAGCTGTTCCTTTTGGAGGCAAATACCGTATTATTGATTTTCCTTTGAGTAACTGTGCCAATTCCGGCATCAAAAAAGTGGGCGTCATGATCCAGTATGAACCCTTAGTCCTCAATGACCATATTGGGGTAGGAGTGCCTTGGGACCTAGATTCTAACGAAGGGGGCGCCTATGTCCTCCAACCTTACTCTTCCACGGAAGATGGGGAAAAATGGTTTAAAGGGACAGCCAATGCCATCTACCAAAACATTAGCTTTATCGATAGCCAGAAGCCGGAATATGTCTTAGTCCTGTCAGGTGACCATATCTATAAGATGGACTATGAACGCATGTTGGAAGACCATGTGGCCAACGAAGCAGACTGTACGGTTGCGGTAATCCCGGTGCCTATGGAAGAGGCATCACGCTTTGGGATTATGAATACTGATGACGATGATAAGATTGTTGAGTTTGAAGAGAAACCTGAACATCCTAAGTCTAACCTAGCTTCCATGGGGATCTATATCTTTACTTGGGATAAGCTGCGGAGCTATCTCACTTCAGACCCTGAAAAAATGGAAGACTTCGGGAAAGATGTGATTCCAGCTTATCTGGCCAATGACGAAGCTCTTTATGCCTACTCCTTCGATGGCTATTGGAAGGACGTGGGGACTATCGAAAGTCTCTGGGAAGCCAATATGGAATTCCTGGATCCTGACCACCCTCTCAATATTCGCTCGAATGACTGGCCCATCTATAGTAAGAACATCGTGTCACCCCCTCAATTATTAACGGAAGAGGCGAATGTGACGGAATCCATGGTTTGCGACGGTGCCTTCATTCGTGGTCAGGTCAACCGCTCAGTTATTTCACAAGACGTGAAGATCGGCAAAGACAGCCAAGTGGAGAAATCAGTCCTGATGACTGGGGCGCGCGTGGGGCAAAAGGCTGTGATTAAGTATGCTATTCTCGGGGAAGGCGCCCAGATTGCGGACAATGCCCAAGTGATTGGGACCCCAGAAGAAATTAAAGTCGTCGGCTATGAAGAAGTAGTGGGAGGTAGCGACAATGAAGAAGAATAAATTAAGTGCCATTATTAATATGACCGAAGATGATAGCAAGCTAGCTCCATTGACGGATAGTCGGCCAATTGGTGCCCTGCCTTTTGCCTGCCGCTACCGGCTCTTAGACTTTACCCTGTCGAGCTTATCACACGCCGATGTGCGCTCAGCAGCTATCTTCATCAATGAAACCGGCCGGTCCGTCTACGACCATATCCGCAGCGGCCAGGCCTGGGACTTGGATACGAATTCAGGTGGGATCTTCACCTATTCGCAGATGAAGCACAAGAAGGCCCTCTATGAAGCGGCTAGCCGGATTGGTGACTTCTATGAAGACCACAAAATCTTTATCGAACGGGCCAATAGCGAGTATGTCTTTATTTCAGGTTCTAAGATCCTAGCTAGCGTCAACTTGGTGGACATGCTGGATACCTTCGAAGCGGGAAGCGCCGAAGTGATGCGGATGTATGCTAAGAAGGAAAAAAGCTTCGTTGAATACCACCCCGATGAGAATTTATTGACCATCGATGACAAGGGCTATGTGACTGACTTGGCTAAGGAAGGCGTTACGCCTATTGAAGGCGAAGTGGTTAACTTCGATATGAACATGACCATCATGCCTGCCAATATCTTGCTTGAAATTATTGACAAGGCCAATGCGGAGAACCTCAATGATAACCTCGACCAAATTATTGAGAAATACCTCCTGGACTATACCGTCCAAGCTTATGAACACAAGGGCTTCGTAGCCAATATTGATTCTGTCAAGGCCTACTATGATACCAGCCTCTCTATGCTCGAAGGGGAAGCCTTCCCCAGCCTCTTCCATACCGAGTTGCCAATTATTACCCGGACCCACAATGGAGCACCAACTTATTATGGTAAAAAAGCTGAAGTCCACAATGCCCAGATCGCGACCCATACGGATATGCAAGGTAAGGTTTCCCACTCGCAAATTTCGCGTAAGGTTGAGGTTCATGAGGGGGCAGAAGTCGAGAATTCTATCCTCTTCCAAGGTTGTATCATTGAAGAGGGCGCCCGGGTCAAACATGCCATCCTGGATAAGCGGGTCTATGTTGAGGCCGGGGCAGTGGTCGAAGGAACGGCCGAAGAACCCCTAGTGGTTGCTAAGAATACGCGGATTAAAGCCTAGTGCAATAGTTTAAAGGAGACAAAAATGAAGATTTTATTTGCTTCAGCTGAAGCAGCCCCCTTTTTTAAAACAGGGGGCTTGGGCGATGTATCCTATGTCCTGCCTAAGGCTCTAAAAGCCCAGGGCATTGATGTCCGGGTAGTCCTTCCTTATTACACCCTCATGCCTGAGGAGTACAAGGAAGCCTGTGAAGACCTTTTGAACTTCCAAGTGGAGATGGGCTACCAGCGGCAAGCTTATGTAGGGATCAAACGCCTGGTCTTAGACGATTTAACCTATTACTTTGTGGATAATTTGGATTATTTCAATCGACCTTCCTTGTATGGTTATGAGGATGATTGTGAACGCTTTGCCTTCTTTGACTTGGCAGTGATTGAAATGATGGAGAAAGTAGACTTTATTCCAAACATCATCCATGTCAATGACTGGCAGACGGCCATGATTCCTGCCCTCCTCGTGGACAAGTACCATTGGGTGGAAGCTTACCGCGATATCCGTAAGGTGCTGACCATCCACAACATCCAATTCCAGGGTTGGACGGACAAGGAAGCTCTCTACTCTTATTTCAATACAACGGATGCCACCTTCCATGACAAGGGCTGTGAGCACTATGGAGCGGTCAACTATCTCAAAGGGGGCATTAACTTCTCTGATATTGTGACAACGGTGAGTCCCCGTTATGCTGGTGAGATCCAGACGCCAGAATTCGGTGAGGGACTAGATGCCTGCTTGCGTGACAACCACTTTAAGATTCGCGGCATTATTAACGGCATTGACTATGACTTAAATAATCCGAAAACTGACCCGAATTTAGCGGTAAACTATGACGCTCAGACTGTCCAGTCCGCTAAGCTTAAGAATAAGATCAAGCTCCAGGAGCGAGTTGGACTGGTTAAAGATCCAGATGCAGCACTACTGGGCGTGGTTTCACGGCTGACGCCGCAGAAGGGCATGCAGTTGCTCCAAGAGAAGGCGGAAGAGCTCTTGAATACGCGCCGGGTCCAGGTTTTGGTTTTGGGGACGGGGGACGATGAATTTGAACACTCCTTCCGTTACTTTGAGCACAAGTATCCAGGCCGCTTTTGCGCCTATATTGACTTTGATGTCCACTTGGCCCAAGAGATCTATGCGGGGTCTGACCTCTTCTTGATGCCGAGTGCCTTTGAACCCTGTGGCCTGTCCCAGATGATTGCGATGCGCTATGGAACCCTGCCCTTAGTCCATGAAGTGGGGGGCTTGGCCGATACAGTTGAACCCTACAACCACTTTACAGGCGAGGGAACGGGCTTTAGCTTCAACCAATTCAATGGCCGCGACTTCTTGAAGATTGTTAACTATGCGGTTGATGTTTATGAACATGATAAGAAGGCCTGGCAAGGTTTGATCCAAGAGGCCATGAGCCGCGATTTCAGCTGGCAAGGACCGGCTGAAGACTATATCCAAGTCTACCAATCCTTATTGGAAGCTTAGAATAAAAGGCCCTGCACCCAGTTAAGTTCTGGGGCAGGGCCTTTGTGTTGGATGATTAACGGTGGTTGGTCTGGTAGAGGGTGGAGAGGAAGGCTTTGGCGCCGGCTTTGAGGCAGGCTTCGTCGAAGTCGAAGGCGTCGTTGTGGTTGCCGGCAGCTAGGGGGCAGGCGAGGACAGCGTATGTGGCCTGGCCGCCCTGGTCTTGGACCGCTTGCATCATATAGGCGAAGTCATCGGTCGCTCCGCGGTTGGCATAGTGGCGGTAGGAATGGTCGAAGTCGGGGACTGCTTGGCTAGCCTGGTAGACCTTTTCGGCGAATTCGGGGCTGGCCTGGGCATTGATGGAGCCGCCGACGATCTCCAGCTCATACTGGCAGTCATAGATCTCACAGGCTGCTCGAATGGAGGTCACCGCCTTGTCATAGAGGTGCTGGTTGACTTCTCGGCTGGGCCCCGGGTCTCGGCTTCAAAGTAACAGAAGTCGGGAATGACATTGCGCCCGGTCCCACCGTTAATGGTCCCGATATTGAGCCGGCCGTTGCCATGGGAATCCTGGAAAAACATGTTCATATTGGCGATGGCTGAGGTGGCTGCGAGAATGGCATTGTGACCAGATTCTGGGGCTAGGCCAGCATGGGCCGACCGACCGTGGATAGTGACATTGAATTTACTGGTGGCGTAGAGGCCGGACCAGTCGCTATAGAAGGCCAGTTCATTCTCGGGGCTCTTCAGGATATGGCAGGCCAGGAGGTAGTCAACACCTTCTAAGACGCCTGCCTCGACCATGGCCCGGGCTCCGCGGACGCCTTCTTCGGCAATTTGAAAGATAAAGCTAATTTTCCCGCAAAAATCTTCCTGGTAGCGGTGGACCAGTTTGGCGAGCACGAGGCCGATAGCTGTATGGCCGTCATGACCACAGCCGTGCATGGCGTCCGGATTTTTTGACCGGAAGCCGGCTTGGTTAGGGAAGTGGTCGGCTTTCAGGGTTTCATGGAGGTCATTGGCATCGATATCGAAGCGGAAGGCCAGGTGGGGACCGGGCCGCCCCGTATCAATTTGGGCGATTGCTCCAGGAAAGCCAGCCATCTGCCGGATAATCTGAGGATCAGCCCCTTGGTCGATGGCGCGGTCCATGGCTGCCTGGCGACTGGCATAGTCAGGGCGCCCCCAGGCAAAGTCGCGATTGACCAGGTCAGGACCGAAGTGGACTGGAATCCCGGCTTCTTCTAGGTAAGTGATGATTTGTGAAGTCGTTCGAAATTCCAACCAGGCTGTCTCAGGATACTGGTGGAAGCCCCGCCTCAGCTGGACCAGGTCCTCCTCCATGACATCCACTGCCCTAAATAAAGCCTCTAAGTCCCCGTTCATTGTTAGTCTCCCTTTCTCCTAGCGTTCAAAATATAATACCTCTACCATAGCCTAAAGTAGGTTGAAAAACAATACTTTCCTGAAAAAGCCAATGAAAGATTCTTGTCTAGCAGGAACAGGTATGATATATTATAGAGAAATGAGAAAATTAAACATGAATGAGGTTATGCTGATGAAAGTGATTAAATTTGGTGGAAGCTCGGTGGCTAGTGCTGAGCAGATAAAAAAAATTAAAGATATCATTGTAAGTGACGCTGACCGACGTATCGTGGTCGTTTCGGCTCCTGGTAAACGTTTTCCAGAAGATACCAAGGTGACCGACCTCTTAATCGACTTAGCTTCTCAGGTGCTTAATGGGAATAAGGGCGTCTCTCATGTCTTTAATCAAATTGTCAACCGTTACAAAGAAATTGCGACGGACCTGGCCATTGATGAGGACATCGTGAGTGAGATTTCCCACAGCCTGCAAGAGCTGATCGAAGGGGACACGACAGAAGAATCTTATTTTATGGATGCCCTGAAAGCCAGTGGGGAAGACAATAGTGCCAAACTCATTGCTGCCTACCTGCGCTCAGAAGGCATTCCTGCCCGCTATATTAGCCCTAAGGAAGCGGGCCTCTACTTATCCGACGAGCCGGGCAATGCCCAAATCCTGCCCGAATCCTATCAGAATCTCTTTGCCTTGAGAGACTATGACGAGATTATTATCTTCCCAGGCTTCTTCGGCTTTACCAAGACCGGTAAGCTGGTGACCTTCTCACGCGGGGGCAGCGATGTGACCGGGGCTATTCTAGCTAATGGGGTCAAGGCAACCTTGTATGAAAACTTTACCGATGTGGACTGTATCTATTCAGCCAGCCCAAGTATTATCGAGAAGCCAGTGCCGATTGAAGACTTAACCTATACCGAAATGCGGGAGCTCTCTTATTCTGGTTTCTCCGTCGTCCATGATGAAGCCCTCTATCCTGCCTTTGCAGAAGGCATTCCCGTTGTGGTAAAGAATACGAATAATCCAACAGCGCCAGGGACTAAGATCACCCGGACGCGGTCTGAATCTGAATACCCCCTCGCTGGCGTTGCTAGTAAGTCTGGCTTTGCTTCCATCTATATCAGCAAGTACATGATGAACCGAGAAGTTGGCTTCATTAACCGGGTCTTGGATGTCTTGGAAGACTATAATATCAGCTTGGAACACATTGTTTCAGGGATTGACGACATTGATATTGTCTTCAAGGAAGAAATGATTACCGCTAAGCAATTCCAAGACCTCTTAGTAGAGATCAAGGTCAAGACGGCGGCCGACGTGGTGGAAAAACGGGACAATCTTTGCTTAGTTATGCTGGTGGGGCAAAATATGCGACATAAGATTGGACTGATGGCTCGAGCAACCAAGGCCCTAGGCGAAGCTCAGGTGAATATCGACATGATCAACCAAGGTTCATCCGAGAATTCCATTATGTTTGGCATCAACGAAAATGAAGAAGAACGCGCTGTTGCCGCTATCTATAAGGAATTTTTCGAATCTGATAAATAAATAAAGAATTAACTAGGGAAGCTGAGACTTCCCTTTTTTAATTTAAACTTAATAGTACATATGAGCATCCGTTGCGCTTTTGAATTTGATCGTTATAGAGCCATGGCACCGGTTCGGGCCAAGGTCCCTCACCTAGCGAGCTTCAAACGTCTAGTACGGCTAACGCCTACTATACGTAATTCACATCGCTTGCTTGTTCATGGCTAACGATCAAATTCAAAGTCCACTACTGCTCATAATTAATCAAAACTCCTTATCAAATACTAAAAAGAATGGTAGCTTGTATTATTTAAATTCATTGAAATCTATAAAAATATCCCTTTAGAGTAGATTCTGCTTGTAGCATATTTACTCTAAAGGGAAAATTTAATTTCGATCGTTTGATCAATCGAATGAAATAACTTTGCTTATGTTTCAGGAAACCCAAACTCTGCTTATCGGATCCAAGCGAAGTAGATGATAACGACTAAGCCCAGGGCAATCCGGTACCATCCGAAAGGCTTGAAGTCGTTGCTTTGGATGTAGCGGAGGAGGAGCTTGATGGTGATGACGGAGACCAGGAAGGCAACGACCATGCCGACTGCGAGATAGCCGAGCTCTAAGCCGGTGAAGCGGAAACCTTCGAGGAAGCCTTTGACCAGTTTCAGGAAGCTGGCGCCGAACATGATGGGGATACTCATAAAGAAAGAGAAGTCAGCGGCAACGGGACGGGAGGTGCCCATGATGGTGGCCCCGAGGATGGAAGAGCCGGAACGGGATGTGCCGGGCACCAGGGACAGGCACTGGAAGAGGCCAATCGTAAAGGCCCGCCGGTAGGAGAGTTCGCTCATGCTGTTGACTTGGCTGGTCCGGGTCTTGTTGTAATTTTCTACCAAGATAAAAGCGATCCCGTAGATAATTAGAGCCAGGGCCACGACTAACCAGTTCATCAGGTGGGCTTCCATCCAGTCATCGATCAAGAGACCGAGAATCGCGGCAGGGATACAGCCGACTGCCACCTTAAACCAAGTTTCCCAGGTTTCCCGTTTTTCTTCCTTGGTCTTTTGCGGGGAGAAGGGGTTGAGTCGGTTAAAGTAAATCCAGATGACTGCCAAGATAGCGCCGAGCTGGATGACAACGATGAAGATGTCCCAGAATTCGGGGCGGACTTGGAGTTGGACGAATTCCTCCACGAGGATCATATGGCCGGTACTCGAAATGGGCAGCCATTCGGTGATGCCCTCAATCAGGCCGATTAAGATAATTTTTAAGAGTTCAAGCATAGACAGCTTTTCCTTTCTGTGAGTTACTTCTTAGCGCTTAAATAAGCAGCTTCCAATATAACAAAGTTTCGCCTTTACCACGGGCTTCTGACCTAAAATTGAAGAAAATTTAAGAAATACTTTGGACACAGACGACCTGGTCGAGCTGGTAGTCGAAGTCCTTAGCTGTTAGAAGGCCAGTTTCGGGATCGCGATCGAAGAGGCGCAAGTGTCCATCGTTTTGGTGGGCCACGAGGAGATAGGATTCATCGGGGGATAGGTTGAAGTCCCGGGGAAAGTCACCCTGGCTGGCAATGATTTGGATGCGGTCTAGGCGTCGACCATCTTTACTCAGGGCAAAGACTGTCAAAGTGTTTTCTCCTCGGTTGGAGCAGTAAAGAAAGCGGCCATCCGAAGAGATACGGATAGCGGCGCTGGAGTTGAAGCCTTGGGGGGCTTGGGGCAGGGTCTGGTAGCGACCGACTGCCTCTAAGTGGCCGGATAGGTCGTCGACTTGAACGACTTCGACCGTATAAGAGAGTTCGCTCAGAACATAGACATAGGGGAGCGTGGGATGGGCGACCAGGTGGCGGGGGCCTGAGCCAGCTGGGATAGCCAGACTATCGACTAGCTGGAGCTTGTCTTCTTGGATGCGGTAGCTGAGGACTTCATCCGTCCCCAAGTCGCAGGCCAGGAAGAAGGGGCTGTCCCGGTATTGTTTGAAGTAGTGGCAGTGGGGTTGGTCCTGGTTGGGATGGGGCCCCGAGCCGGTGCGCTGGACAATGTCCGCTAGCTCGAGTTTGCCATTTGCCTGGACTTTGATTAAGATAAGACTAGCTTGCCGGTAGGAGGCGCAGAGAACGTAACGCTCATCTGCGCTCAGGCTCACATAGCAGGCTGGTTCTTCGAGAAAAGCTAAGCGGTCCACGAGCTGGAAGTCCTCACCCGTCCAACGGTAGTGGCTGACACCCGGCTCTGACCCTGGATTGGACAGAGTGAAGAGTGACTTCTGGTCGGCCGACAGACAGAAGTAGCAGGGATCGGCCTCTTCTATGAGACGATCGACTTTAAGCGGCTGGTCTAAGTTAGGGTCCACGCTCAGGCTGTGGATGCCCGTATTGGAGCCGTCGGTATAGGCTCCGAGATAAAATTGATCCATGGTTAATCCACCTTTCATATTAATTTTACTATAAGTTCACGACCTGGGTTAGGCCAAAAACAAAATATATTGTATACTTAAGCAATAAAAGTAAATTATTCCTAGAGGGGGAGTTCGATGACTGATAAGCGAAACCCAAATGACAAAATGAACCAGTACTGGCAAGACCGGAGCGACCAATTGCAGAAGATTAACTACCATTCTTTCCGGTCTTTCTTGAGCAATCGCTGGCTTCAATTGTTGCTTGTACTCATCCTAATTGCCTTATTTCTATTGATCTTTAGTCGGATTGCCCACCTATTCCACCCCGTCTTGGATTTCGTGAGCGTGATTGCCTTGCCCATTATCTTGGCTGCAATCCTCTATTATCTCACCGTGCCCATCGTCAACCGCCTGGAAAAGCGGGGCGTCAAGCGGCAGTGGGGGGCTATCCTGGTCCTGGTCTTGATGGGGATAGCGGTCTTGATCCTGACCTATCTGACGCCGGTCTTCTTTGCCCAATCTCAGTCTCTAGTGTCCAACTGGGATGAGCTGATCTCAAGCTATGATAAGCCCCTGCAGCGTTTCTACCACAATCCCTTGTTTGAAGAGGGAGTCAATCTCTTGAACGACTGGGGGCTCAACTTCATCCAGGGCAATTCCATTAATTGGTCGACGATTTTTAACTCGGCTATTGATTCGATCGGCTCTATTGTGGGCGTCCTGTCTAACTTCATCCTGGCCATTGTAACGGCGCCCTTTATTCTCTTCTATATGTTAAAGGACGGGCCCAAGTTGAAACAAAATCTGGCCTTGGTGGTGCCTAATCCGATCCGCTCGTCGACCATGCAGCTGCTTTTTGAGATGAACCAACAAGTCTCTGCCTATGTGCGTGGCCAGATTATGGTCGGCATCTCGGTAGCTATTATGTTTATGCTGGGCTATTCGATTATTGGCCTCCAGTATGGGATTATTCTCGGTGTCTTGGCGGGCTTCCTAAACTTGATTCCTTACCTGGGTTCTTTCTTAGCCATGATCCCCGCGGTTATTATTGCTATCGTCCAAGGGCCCATCATGGTAGTCAAGGTCCTTGTCGTCTTCATGATCGAGCAGACCATCGAAGGCCGGGTCATTTCGCCCCACATTTTGGGTTCCAACTTGGACATCCATCCCGTTACCATTATGCTGCTCTTGATCGCTGGGGGGAAACTCTTCGGCATTATTGGGATTATTATTATCATTCCAAGTTATGCCATCCTCAAGCTGATCTTTACCTACTTCTTCAAGTGGTACCGCAAAGTTTCAGGGCTTTATGAGGAAGACTTGCTAGCTGAATGGGATTCAGATGAATAAGTGAGCTAAAAATAACAAGTTCTTAATTGAATTGTGCTGGTGAGCCTACGTTCCGTCTTGAAAGTGATCGTTATAGAGCCATGGCATCGGCTCGAGCC
>NZ_KV786063.1:0-704 GCF_001806805.1 Aerococcus sp. HMSC23C02
GTCAATGTCTTCTTAACGGCTTGATTGCTGGCACGGTCTAGGATTGGGGCTAGCCACACATCCACAAAAACGATTCTTCCTTTTTCGGCAACAATATCCATATTTGCCTCTGGGAAATCGATTCCTTTTTTAGCATAGACGGTTAATGTTCCTTCTAATACATCCTTCGCATTAATAACCGCCTCTTCAAAGCTTTCCCCATCAGTAAAACAAGCTTCAAAATCAGGGAATTCAGCATAATAAACATTATCTTCTTCTGTGATGATACAAGGGTAAATGACTTTTTTCATGGTGGGCCTCCTCTATAGAAGGACTCAGGGCTAAAACTTCAGCCCTGTAATCCGTTCAATACTCGTTAAAGTGCCAGAAGGAATGTCCTTCTTAGTGCATTTCACGGGGCACGTTTTGCCATCTTTAACATAGATTTCATGAGAACCTGTTGTATGGTCAAGTTGCCAACCCGCTTTTTTCATCACTTTAACGACTTTTCTGTAAGGTTTTGTTTTAGACATGTCTAACCTCCTTACACTTATTATTATACGTGTTATTTATACGTATGTCAATTGATTTAGTTATTTACTTAGACAATTAAGATACATCAGCCCTAGAATCCATTTTATCGCTCAAAACGCTATTAGTTACTCAGCTACATAAGTTTCAATAGTACCAATGACTAAATACCTTGCTAGCTACTCAATCGCCTA
>NZ_KV786064.1:0-456 GCF_001806805.1 Aerococcus sp. HMSC23C02
CGTTATTTCCATCAGTTCCATCAAAGATAAATTCGCGGCTGATTTCACGTTCGCCTGGGTCAACTTGACCATTATTGTTGGTGTCTTCGTGAACGATTACCCATGTACCTGGGCGATCTTTACCTGTTTCATCGGCTTTAGTACCGCGTTCGGTCTTAGCTAGGACGGATTTTCCATCTTTACCATCGGTACCATCTTGACCTGGGGCACCTTGTTCACCCTTCTCACCATCTTTAACGAAGGTTTCAGAAATGAGGTCACCTTGGCTACCGTCTGGGTTTACTTTATAAACACGGATCCATGAACCACTTGGGCTGTTAGGGTCAGCTGGATTTTCTTTACCACGTTCAGTCTTAGCAGTAATCGATGCTCCATCTGCACCGTTATTCCCGTCAGTTCCATTCACTCCATCGAAGATGAACTCACGGCTGATTTCACGTTCACCTGGGTCAACTT
>NZ_KV786064.1:476-1964 GCF_001806805.1 Aerococcus sp. HMSC23C02
CATCTTTGACGAAGGTTTCTTTGATGATTTCGTTATTTTCAGGGTCTCTTACAATGATCTTCACGCCGGATTCGGAGTTTGGATTATTTGGATCTTTTTCTACACGTTCACTTTCAACGAGTGGCGTCTTACCGTCGGTACCGTTTGTACCATCGAAGATGAATTCACGGCTGATTTCACGTTCG
This sequence comes from Aerococcus sp. HMSC23C02, assembly GCF_001806805.1. NCBI lineage: Bacteria > Bacillati > Bacillota > Bacilli > Lactobacillales > Aerococcaceae > Aerococcus > Aerococcus sp. HMSC23C02. The sequence goes on from NZ_KV786064.1 coordinate 662, forward strand.
CCTGGATCAACTTGACCGTTATTGTTGGCGTCTTCGTGAACGATTACCCATGTACCTGGACGATCTTTACCTGTCTCATCAGCTTTGGTACCGCGTTCGGTCTTAGCTAGAACAGATTTTCCATCTCGGCCGTCTTGACCATCTTGGCCTGGGGTACCTGGGGCACCTTGTTCACCCTTCTCGCCTTGTGGACCTTGAGGGCCTTGTTCGCCACGCTCACCCTTCTCACCTTGTGGGCCTTGAGGACCTTGTTCACCTGGGTCACCCTTTTCACCATCTCTAACGAAGGTTTCAGAGATGAGGTCACCTTGGCTACCGTCTGGGTTTACTTTATAAACACGGATCCATGACCCACTTGGACTATTAGGATCGGCTGGATTTTCTTTACCACGTTCAGTCTTAGCAGTAATAGATGTTCCATTGGTACCGTTGTTTCCATCAGTTCCGTCTTGCCCATCTGGGATAAAGATAACCTTCTCATCTTCAAAGCGGTTAGTATTTGGGTTGAAGATCTTAATCGTAACCCGAGAGCCTCTCACTTGCTTACCAGTTTCTGGGTGTCGGTCGGTTACCCGTGTCGTTTCAACAATCGGTTTACTTGGTAGCAATGGTTCCTTAGGTTTAGCTGCTGGAATTTCCACCCGTCGTCCAGTGTTGTAGATAATGGTGACACTGCCGTCAGGATTGGTCTTAGTTTCAGTAATTGCTTCAAAATTATACCCAAAGATTTGACTTTGTGGCTCTTGAACAACTTCACGAGAAACTTCCCGCCAGTATTGACCCCGCATATATCTAAAGTTATTAGGATTGAAGCCAGGAACGTTTTCTGGATTCACATGTTCATAAAGAACTCGTACACGGCCATCTTGTCCTGGACGAATTTCACGAATCTGACCTGCCGGAAGAGAAGGATCATAGCGGAATTCTGTTGGATATGAAGAATCTTCAACCGTCATTTCATAAGCAGGGCCAGTCTCAACTTGTTGTTGTCTTCTTTGGTAAACATAAGTGATTTCTTGGGTCATACCTGCTTTAAAGTTTCCACTGGTTGTCCGTCCATCTGGCGAATAAGTCGGATTATTTCTTGGAGCTTCGGTTCGAACGAAGGTATAACCTGGACGATTTTCCGCACCTGTTGTGTATTGCTCGTTGACAGTTCCATATTGCGGAGTTTCTGTGATCGTATCGTCAACACTCACGACACGGCCGTTCTCATCAACGGTTTCATAGCGGTGGCGTTCAACAAAGATCCCTGGCGTATTCTGACCAGAAGCGGCAGATGAACTATGAGTTGTTGAAATCG
>NZ_KV786065.1:0-1163 GCF_001806805.1 Aerococcus sp. HMSC23C02
AGTTCGCGGAAGTCGCGCTGGTCGTCCCAGGACTGGGCAGTCAGGGGTTGGACCAGGTCATAAGCGGCTTCCCGGGACAGGCCTTGGTCGACTAGCTTTAAAAGCAAGCGCTGGCTGTAGATCAAACCGTGGGTAGCCTGCATGTTCCGCAGCATGTTGTCGGGGAAAACCGTTAAATCTTCCACAATCTTCCCGAAGCGGCGGATCATGTAGTTAACTAAGATCGTCGTATCCGACAAAATAATCCGCTCCGCGCTGGAATGGGAGATGTCCCGTTCATGCCAGAGGGAAACGTTCTCGTAAGCCGTTACCACGTGGCCCCGGCAGACCCGAGCCAAACCGGTCACGTTTTCGCTGGAAATGGGGTTACGCTTATGGGGCATGGCGCTGGATCCTTTTTGACCCTTGGCGAAGTATTCTTCCACTTCCCGGGTTTCTGACTTCTGGAGATGGCGGATTTCCGTAGCCATGTTTTCAATGGAAGTGGCGATCAAAGCCAAACAGGCAATATATTCGGCGTGGAGGTCGCGAGGTAAAACTTGGGTAGAAATTTCCTGGGCGCGGATGCCTAAATGGTCGCAGACATAGGCTTCGACGGCAGTTGGCACATTAGCGAAGGTCCCCACAGCTCCGGAAATCTTCCCGGCTTCAACACCCTTCGCCGCATGGTCAAAGCGGTCGATCTGGCGCTTGATTTCCGAATAATAGCGGGCCATCTTCAAGCCAAAGGTCGTCGGTTCGGCATGAACGCCATGGGTCCGGCCCATGCAGACGGTGTGCTTGTATTTTTGGGCTTTCTTTTTCAGGATCTCAAGGAACCAAACCAAATCTTGACGGATAATGTCATTGGCCTGCTTGAGCTGGTAGCCTTGAGCGGTGTCCACCACATCAGTCGAAGTGAGGCCATAGTGGACCCACTTGCGCTCTTCGCCTAGGGATTCAGACACACAGCGGGTGAAGGCCACCACATCGTGCCGGGTTTGGGCTTCGATTTCTTGGATGCGGTCGACATCGAAGCTTGCCTTGGCACGGATTTTTTTAACATCCTCTTGGGGAATTTCGCCAAGCTCAGCCCAGGCTTCGGCTGCTAGGATTTCAACTTCTAGCCAGCATTTGTAGCGGTTATCATCGGACCAAACTCGGGCCATTTCGGGACGGGTATA
>NZ_KV786066.1:0-351 GCF_001806805.1 Aerococcus sp. HMSC23C02
TTAAACATGGGAAAGATGGTAAGGATGGAAAAGACGGTCGCGATGGGAAATCCATTATTGCGACTACTGAACGTGGCGACCATAAGGGACAATCAGGTGCTTGGTTGATTATCCGCGATAGAGAGACCCTTCAAGAAATTGACCGTGAATTTATTGCTGATGGTCAAGATGGTAAATCAGCTGATATCTCATCACGAGAAACTGCAGAAGGTCTAGAAATCACCATCCACCATGCCAATGGAACAAACCATACACACATCATCCGTGACGGTAAAGACGGCAAGTCTATAACCGCATCAACTGAACCTGGTACCTTTAACGGACAGTCAGGTATGTGGTTGATTATCCGTG
>NZ_KV786066.1:371-1136 GCF_001806805.1 Aerococcus sp. HMSC23C02
GTATGTGGTTGATTATCCGTGACCGTGACACGGGTCAAGAATTAGACCGTCAATTTGTGCGTGATGGCAAGGATGGACAGGACGGAAAAGATGGAAAATCACCGCTTCTAAGTACTGAAAAAATCCTTGATTCAGATGGTAAAGAAATCGGCTTAAGTATTAAGATAACGCATCCAGATGGCTCGACTGAAACACATACCATCTACCACGGTCGAGATGGTAAGGATGGCCAAGATGGTCAAACCCCACAAATCCGTACTGAAAAAGGCAAAGATAGCCAAGGCAATGTGGGCAGATGGTTGATTATCGAAGACGGTCATGGCAATGAAATCGTTCGTGAATTCATCCGTGATGGTCAAGATGGTAAGACCCCTTCTGCTAAAGTAGAACCTGGTAAGAATGAACATGGGGATAGTGGCCAATGGATTATTATCTTCGATGGAGATGGTAATGAAGTTTCACGCGAATTTGTTCGTGACGGCAAGGATGGCCAAGATGGTCACTCGCCAAGTCTTGAAACAGTTCCTGGTAAGAATGCAGATGGTGACAGTGGTCTATGGGTGATTGTTAAAGATCCAGAAGGTAAGGAATCGAGCCGTCACTTTATCAGAGACGGTAAAGATGGCAGAGGAATTAAGAAGATCTATAGTAAAGATGGTCGATTAACGATTGTGTTTACGGATAATACAAAAGAAATCCTTGAAATTCCATGTTGCCAACCTAAGTCAGAGGATCCGAAGCCAGAAGATCCTAAGCCAGAAGATC